>JBJDYL010000098.1:0-138956 GCA_051867285.1 Faecousia sp.
CCCGGTTTGTCAACGAGGAAGTGAGTGTTTTCGTCTCTCTGGCGAACCCCTATGGTTTGCAGGATGTGCCAAGAGTCCGCACCTATATCAACGCCTATACCGCAACCAGGACCACGATCCGGCTGACCATTGACAAGCTCATGGGGAAATCTCCGTTCCAGGGTACCAGCCCTGTGGACGCCTTCTGTGGCCTTCCCGATACCAATTTGTGAACCAAGGCAATGCATCCGTAACGGAAGGAGGAACTATGGTTACTTTCGAGCACGAAAAGATCTCGCCCACCACCACCCGCATCCGAGCGCCTGGGATGGAGCTGATGTATTTGGTGGAAGGAAGAGAAAAAGCGGCGCTGATCGATACCGGAAGTGGTCTGGGCTTTTTGAGAACCTATGTTGAGGAGCTAACCGACAAGTCTATCCTGGTATTGCTGACTCATGGTCATGTGGATCACGCCATGGGCGCCGGGGAATTTGAAGAAGTGTATATGAACCATGCCGACGATTATATCTATGTCCAGCATGCGGATATGGGCCTACGCAGGAACGGCCTGTCCCTGTGTCCTCAGAAGGTAGAGGAGTCGGAGATCATTCCGGCAAAGGATCTGTCCCAGATCCGGCAGATGGCAGGCGGCGACAGCTTCGATTTGGGCGGACTGCACATTGACATCTATGATCTGCCCGGTCATACCAAAGGCAGCGTGGTCATGCTGATCCGGGAGGAGCGGGTGCTTCTGCTGGGGGATGCCTGTAACTATCTGACTTTCCTCCATGAGCCCTATTCTACCACCGTACAAGAATACAAAGCCAATCTGGAAGCGATCAAACCCCAGGTGGAGGGAAAGTACGACGCAGTCTACCTTTCTCATGGCCCCGGCGGCGGAAGCGTGGGACTGATCGACGGAGTCATTCAGGTTTGCGAGGATATCATGGTGGGCAAGACCGACGATGTGCCTTTTGGCTTTAAGGATTCCAGAGGCTTCCTGGCCAAGGCGGAAACCCAGCGGGATGTTCGAATGGATGGCGGGATTGGCAATGTGGTCTATAACAAGGACAGGATTTTTAGCGGAGTATCTATATGAAAGGGTTTATTTTTGATTTGGATGGCGTCATTGTCTCCACAGACGAGCAGCATTACCTGGGCTGGCAGGCATTGGCGGACAAGCTGGGCATTCCCTTCAGCCGGGAGGTCAATAACCGCTTCCGGGGTGTCAGCCGCATGGCTTGTATGGATATTTTGGAGGAAATCGGCGGCAAATGCTATACCGAGCCGGAAAAGATTGCTTATGCGGCCTGGAAAAATGATTATTACCGCAGCATGCTCGGAAAAATGTCCCCGACAGACCTGGCTGATGAAGTGAAAGCTACGCTGGATGCCCTTCGGGCCAGAGGCTATCTGCTGGCCATCGGTTCTTCCTCCAAAAACGCGAAGTATATTCTGGAGCGCATTGGGTTGGCGGACTATTTCGATGCCGTCTCTGACGGTACGAATATTTCCAAGTCCAAGCCAGACCCCGAGGTGTTCCTGAAAGCTGCCGAATTCCTCGGACTGAAACCGGAGGCATGCCTCGTAGTGGAAGATGCCACCTCTGGTGTTGACGCAGCCCACGCAGGCGGTATGAAAGCGGCTGTAGTAGGAGATGCAGCAGGCAAAAGTTATGGAGATTATGTACTGACGCATTTTTCTGACCTTCTGAACATTCTCTGAATCAAACGGCTGATATCCTGGTTTTGAAGTCTGAAATCGGATACAACGCCGAATATTCATTTGTGCCACCATATGCAGCGGTTTTATTCATATAAAACCGTAACATATGGTGGCTTTTTGTTTGAAATAATATTTAATTCACTAATATTGCATAAACTTACTCCTTGAAATATCTCAAAGTTGCACTTTGTCAGGCATAAGGTCAATATTAACCCCAATTAAGCCAATTTCATGCCTTTTGGAATGGAAGAAAAAGGGGTAGGATATACGCGTCCCAAGGGAGCGGAACTCCCGACAAGATAGCAGACAGTAGTCATGAACACGCATATAAGGAGGAAATAACAATGAATAAACTGAAACAGTTTTTTGAAAACAGCATGGACGAATATGCCCGGTATTACATGGGATCCCAGCCTTATTACTGGTGGAGAGCAACCCGCTTTGAGACGGCTGCTGATACACAGCGCGAGCATAATGAATCTGTATGAAGCGATCGAGAGAGATTCTGCATCACAGCATGTGGATATAACCGAAGCCCCGACCATTGACTTGGCTTCGGTTTCTTCTGCCATGGGCAGTGATGATTGGGTGACCCGCTTATTATGGGATGCCGGTCCATGGTGGGGAAGGACTCCAGCAAAACAGCGGAACTGATAGCCCCATCAGTTCCGCTGCCATGCATACAAGTACCTGCCCATTTCCCAGGCGTATAGAACGTAACCGCCACAGGCAGGGCTTAGCGCAGGCACGGAAAACAGCTTACTTTGTGCCTGATTCCATCTGCACAGTTACGGAATCGTGCAGCAGTGTGCAGATTTCGCCATTCAGCTCTACCTCTACTGCGGCTGTCTGCGTCAGGTTCTGAACCATCACCTGTGTCTTCGTCACAGTAACTCGAAGCTTCTGACCTTTCCAGATCAAGGTATAGCTTAGTTTCTGCCAGCCTTCCGGCAGTCTGGGACGGATGCGGAGCTTGCCGTCCAGCATTCGCAGGCCGCCGAAACCGTAGACGACACACTGCCAGACACCGCCGAAGGATGCCGCGTGGATGCCTGCGTTAGACGATCCCATGTAGGGGCCCAGATCAATCATGGCCGCTTTTCGGAACAGGTTATAGGCCATCGCATCCTCACCCAGGTCGCAGGCCTGGACGGAGTGGGTAGACAGGGACAGAGAGCTGTCGTGGAGGGTGCGCGCCTCATAGTAGTCAAAGGTCGCCTTTTTCACCTCGGGGGCAAACAGGTCCTCCAGAAGGTAAAACAGTACCAGACAGTCAGCCTGTTTACAGACCTGGATACCCTGGATTTGCTCCAGGTTATAGTCCTTCATGATGCCGGCCACGAATTCCTGTTTCTTATATTTGCTCAAATCGATCTCTTTCAAGGTCATGAAGCGGTCGTCCATGGGTAAAATGCCCTCTGCAGTGGGCTTTGGCAGGAAGATACGGGCTACGCCGTCGCGCCACCTGGGATAGTATTCTGCCAGGTTGAGTTTTTCGGACAGAGCCTGGAACAGCGCCGGTTTCTCTTTTTTCAGAGAATCGTGATATTCCATGGCCTTCTTCATATTCCACCAGACCATATAGTTCGTGAAGGAATTGTCATTGATATGTTCGTGGTATTCATCCGGCCCTACAACATCGTTGATATGGTACAAGCCGTCCTTTCCTTCCTCCAGCCGGGAGCCCCAGAAAATGGCAGTGTCCATGATCAGTTCATAGCCGTACCGATCCATAAAGTCCTGGTCACCTGTGATGACCGCATACTGCCAGGCGCCAAAGGCCACGTCGGCGGTGATGTGCTGCTCAATAATACCGGACCAGACCTTGATGGGGGTACCGGTCAAAATGTCCGTCCCCATATACAGCGGGCAGGTCTCCCCGTCATCCAGCCAAGCGGACTCCCAGGGGAACATAGCGCCATGATAGCCATTCTCCTGCGCTTTCCGGTGTGCTCCAGGCAGGGAGAGGTACCGGTATTCCTCCAGCTTGCGTGCAGCGGCGGGATCGGTAAATATGTAGTAAGGCAGCAGGAAGATCTCTGTGTCCCAGAAGCAGTGCCCTTTATAGCCCTCACCAGACAAGCCCTTCGCTCCGATGTTCATGCGGTTGTCGTGGCTGGGCACCATGAGACGCATATGGTATTGGGCAAAGCGGATGGAAAACTGATCCAACTCGCTGTCTTGATCTCCTTCGATCTCAATGGGAGCAGACTGCCAGACCTCCTTCTCCCATTGCAGGGCGGATTCCTCCGCCAAAGCACGGTATCCCAGAGCTGTAGACTCCTTCAGAGCCTCCAGGGACCTTTCCTGCAGCTGTGGCAATGTCAGCCCGGACATATCCAGGTCCCGTGTAGTGCTGACGTTGGCAAACTTCTCCAGAGTAAATGTCTCATTTCGGCTCAGTTCTGCGATGTAGTCCGCATAGATGACCCTTCGGTCCAGATTTACGTCAGTAGCCAGGTCGTTCGGTATTCCGTTGCGATAGAATGCATGGGTCGCGTTCACAACAAAGGAGATGCCGCTTTGTGTGGTGGTCTCCACCAATTGGAGATATTTTTTATCATAAAACCGCTTTTCTCCCTCGGAAAAGTGCTGGCTGCCCGTATTGGTTACGCGGGCATCGATTCCGGACCGAACCTTTATCTGAACCGGTCCGCTAAGCGGTGTCACCTGCACCTGCATGGCGATATCGTGGAGCCGTTTTAGGGATACAATACGGCGGAAACAAAGCGCAACCTGATCCTGGTTCGGGGAGGTCCATACAACCTTCCTGATCAGTTCTCCTGTTTTAATATTCAACTCGCGGCTGTAATCCGAGTAACTCCCTTGATCCAAAGAAAACCGTGTACCATTGATCCACAGTTCAATTGCTGTCACATCTGCCGCATTTGGCAATTCCGTAACCTCTGTCTCATCAAATTTGTTGAAGGTACCATTCACCAGCAGATTGCGGGTTTCGCCCAGATACCGCTCCTCTGTGGCAGAGCGCAATCCCATATAGCCGTTGCCAAGGCTCATAATTGCCTCGCACTTTCCCAGCTGCGCAGCGTCCAAAGAATCCTCAGCTATAATCCATTGCTTGATTTTTGAATAGTTCATACTCATTTTGCATACCTCCTTTTGTGATGTCGGGATTTTTCTATCTTGCAAGTCCAGCTTCCACGTCTTTGATCGTTACACCGGCAAACCCAGGTAAATGATAATCCGCTTCAGGCAGCGCTTCTTTGGAGCCGATACCCACGGCTGCCATACCTCCGGCATGGGCTGCTTGAATACCGGCTGCCGCATCCTCAAAGACGATGCAGTCTTCCGGGGAAACGCCCAATGCGACTGCGCCTTGCACGAACACCTCCGGGTCTGGCTTTGCCTTACTGACTTTAGTGCCGTCTATGACGGCATCGAAGTATTCTGTCAGATGCAGTCGTTTCAAGATCAGCGCGGTATTTTTGCTGGCGCTTCCCAATGCGACGCGATATCCCTGGATCTTTGCATCCAGCAAGAAATCCTTTGCGCCGGGAAGGATCTCATCTTCGGCCATATTTTGGATGTAACGGACATAGATATTGTTCTTCTTTTCGCAGCAGGCGATCTTATCCGCGTCGGACATGGTTCGGTTCCCTAGCTCAAGGATAATTTCCAAGCTGCGCAGGCGGCTGACGCCTTTTAGCCGTTCGTTATCTTGAATCGTAAAGGGAATTCCCAAACCATCCGCCAGTTCTTTCCAGGCGATGAAGTGATATTTCGCGGTGTCGACCAGAACACCATCCAAATCAAACAACAATGCCTTATGTTTCATATTGTTCCTCCTAAAAATGTGGATACCGCATGAATTCCGGCATCCACATTTGTTGTTTATACCTTACTGCGCGCCAGCCAATCGCTCCAGCACTTCAGTCAGCATTTCATTGGTCAGGGCCAGAACCGCAGCAATTCCTTGCTTGCTTAAATTGTCATAGTGAATGCCAGCCTCAACCACGGCGGGGCGGTATCCGACCCCTGTAAGGGCAGTTAACCACTGTTCACTGACAGCACCGTCCTTGTGTCCAGGAAACTGTACGGTGCTGCACGCTCCCTGCGGGTCGGAAATACTCACCGCACCAATATGGGGGCATTGCCCGCCGAAAACGGAAATATGGATGCCTTCCGCCAATTGGAGCACCTGGGCTGTGATTCTTTCGCCGTATAAGGAACGGTGCAATTCAAACCGGATCATCCATGCCCTCCCACTGATAGCTGCTCTGATCCAAATCAAACTGGGAGAGAATGCGGTTCACTGTGTGTCGTGTGCAGTCCTCCAGAGAAGCAGGATGATTGTAGTAGGTCAGCATTGGCGGTAGAATAACGGCCCCAAGTTGGCTGGCATCATACAGATTCCGCAGATGCACGGTTGACAGGGGAGCCTCCCGTGCCACCAGAACCAGCTTTCGACGTTCCTTCAACACAACGTCAGCGGCACGCAGCAGCAAATTATCGGAATACCCGGACACAATGCCTGCCACGGTTTTCATGCTGCATGGAACCACGATCATGCCCATGGTCTTGAAGCTGCCGGAGGCCGGAGCGGTTCCGATGCTGCTGTTGCTGTGAATGACGCTTGCCAGGGACTGTAACTGCGCCATGGAAACATCCGTTTCCTGGGCCAGGGTCAGCTCCGCACCATGGGTGACAATCAGATGGGTCTCCACCTCCGGATGCCGGTCATGGAGCTGCCGCAGAAGCTCCACCGTCAGAGGAGCCCCGGAGGCCCCGCTCATACCGATGACCAGCCGCTTACCCATGGAGCCACTTCTCCGGATCCAGCTCCATAAAGGGTGCGCGATGGAAGCTGTCCTTCAGTGTAAAGGGAACGGTACAGTCGAAGATGGTCTTTGTAGAAATGCCCACGTCCCGGATGGAGGCGGTATAGTCCGGATTGGAGCTGGGATCCAGCGGATGGCACCGGACACCGGGAATGGTGATGATGTCCGTGTCCCCCTGGAACCGGGTGTTCATGGCCCAGAGAACGTCGTTGGTATCGAAGATATCCACATCCTCATCCACCAAAATGACATGCTTCAGTTCCGGGAACGCGGAGAAGGCCAACAGTGCCGCCTGACGCTGCTTGCCCTCGTCTGTGTGGACTGTTTTCCTGCACTGCAGAATGGCCATGTACTTGCCGCCGCCTGCACGGTGGGCATAGCAGTTTAATACCTTTCCAGGCAGGGCTTTATCAATCATACTCAGAATGGACGCTTCGGTGGGGATGCCCGCCATGTTGACATGTTCCTCACTGGGGCCGATGCATGTTTGCATAATGGGATTACGGCGGTGCGTCACAGCCTTGACCTTCAGCAGCCAGCACTCATTGCTGGCATGCCCGTTATAGCCCGGGAACTCCGGCATGGCGAAACCTGTATGGGTGTTCTGATCCTCCACCACATGATTGCTGCCGGGAAGGATCTCGCCTTCAATCACATACTCGGCGTTGGCGATGGCGTGCTCCTTGACGGATACGCACTTCACCAGTTCCACAGGACGCTGGCGCAGCGCTCCCGCGATGGACAGCTCGTTGAAGCCCAAAGGGGTCGTGGGCGGCTCAAAGCAGGAGAGCACTTCAATGGCCGGGTCCACGCCAATGCTGACGGAGATGGGCAAGGGCTGCCCCAGCTCCGTAGCCCGCTCCGCCATGGCGCCGATGTGCCGGGAGCCGGGCTGCAGGAAGATGGACAGCTCATCCCGGCTCTGGATACACATGCGGTGGATGGTCACATCCGAAAGGCCGGTGTCCGGGTGGGTGGCGTAGCACATACCCAGAGTGATGTAGGGACCGGCGTCCACCGGCGTATTGGTGGGAGCTGGGACCAGCTTAAACAAATCAAAGTCCGGGTCAGTGGCCAGATGAACGACCTCCTGAGCAGGGGAGGGAGCCTCGGTAACCACAGGCGGGACAGGGTTGGCCGCACAGAATTGTACCAGATGGCCCAGTTCCTCTTTCTTGCACCCAAACAGGTTGGCTACCCGCTGCCGGCTGGCCAGCACACCAATGGCGACGCTTGCGCTGGGGTGACCCTTGATGTTGTGGAACAGCATGGCCGGGCCGTCCACTTGGGTGGGGCGCATAACAGTGCCGCCTGCGCCAACATAACGGTATACACCGGAAAGCTCCGCTTCCGGATCTACCTCCACATGGGTCTCCACCAGCTGGCCGGGAGTTTCCCGAAGCACTTCCAGTGCTGTGCGCAAATCTAAAATCTCTGTACGATGATCCATAAAGCCTCCTTATAAATGGGTATCCATCATGCCGCAGAAGGGATCCACAGGGCTGTTACCTGTGAAAGAGGATTGGCCCAAAAGCTTTTCCAGTGCGGCGGTAATCGTGGACCGGGTGGCAGTGTAAGCATTGATAAAGGTGCGTACCCGGGGAATGTCCTGCAAATGATAGGGGTTCGCAAAAGAAATAAAGGCGCTTGGTTCCTCGCAGACAAATCGCGGGATTTCCAAAGCATGTTTGGAACACCAATTGATGCGAACCGAGGTCTGGTTACTGGCCGCAGGCAGATTGCAGAGGATCAGAGTCAGCCGGTTCGGGGGAAGCTCACGGGTGCCATGGAGGTCGTCCTCATAGGGATTGTACCGTTCCACCGAAAAGCCTTGCTTTTCCAGGAAACTGGCCGCGATCTCGGTCATGGAGCCGTCATAGGTTTCGTCCTTCCCCAAGGTGACCAGCCGTATGCTGGGGTACTGCTCCTGCTGCACAGGGATCAGGCTTTGGGTATCTTTAACCAGCGTTATGGCCTTGTCTGCACAACGCCGCTGCTCTGCGGCGGCATCCACCTGGGGAACCGGATAGCTTTCACTGAGTTTCGCTTTCAAGGCGAGGATCCGGGTAACAGCGTCATCCAGCCGCTCCTGTGTCAGCCGGCCATCCTTCAGTGCCTCCAGAAGATAGGAGATATCCTCCCGGATGTCGGTGCCGAAGCAAAGCATATCGCAGCCGGCGGCGATGCTGGTGGGAATGGCTTCCCTTCGGGGCATGGTCATGGTATAGCCGCCCATGATTGTCGCATCGGTAATGATGACCCCATTGAAGCCGAATCGCTCTCGGAGCACGCCGGTCAACAGCTCCTTAGACTGGCTTCCGGGCAGCAGGTCGGCTTCTGTGGCAGCTGGATTGACAGCCCGGATAACGTTAGGCTGAACAATGTGACCAACCATCACACTCATCAGGCCGTCCTCAATCAGAGTCTTATAAATTCGGCCAAAGGTCGCAAACCATTCCTCCGCGGAAAGATCGTTGTAAGTGGGATGCAGGTGCTGGTCGCGGAAGTCCACACCGTCACCGGGGAAATGCTTGCATGCGGCGGCGATGCCATACTTCTGGATGGTCCGCACAAAGACTCTGGCATTGGACAGTACCCGTTCCGGATCGCTGCCGAAGGTGCGCACATTGGTGATGGGATTGCGGAAATTCCAATCAATGTCCACCACCGGGGAGAACGTCCAGTTCACTCCAACGCTCCGGCCTTCAGCGGCGCAGACCTTGGCAAATGCCTCTGTGCATTCCAAATCGTCCGCAGCGGCCACCTGCAGTTGGGAGCCAAAGTACGTCCCGTCGCTGAGCACCCCGGCGCCGCCCTCTTCCAGATTGGCGGCGTTGAGCAGGGGAATCTTGGCCAGGGCAGCCAGCGCTGCATACTTATCTTTTACCTCTTTGTGAGGATTGGGACGAAACAGCACGCCGCTCACGTTCCAATGCTCCACCAGATCAGCAAGCCCCTCCGGAGTGTTGGCATCGCCCAACACACAAAAAAGCTGTCCGACCTTTTGTTCCGTAGTCATATGACGCAAGGTATCGGATACCCAGGTGATCTGCGTATCGTTCAAATAAAACGGCTTCTGTTTCAGAAGGTTAAGATCCATTATCGCATCCTCCTGTTCCCATTACTTAAGATGTAGATCCAGCCAGCTCCACAGCACCTTCATGTTCCATTCGCTGGAATATTCCTTGTCCTCGTGGTCAGCGCTGGGCAGCGGCACAAACTCCACCCAGCCCTGGCCCAGCTTCCGGTAGATAGCGTTGACAAAGTTGACACTCTGTGCAAAGGGTACCAGCTTATCTACAACGCCATGCTCCACCAGCATCGGTGCCATATTTTCACTGATATAGGTTGTGGGATCCGCTTTCGCCAGCCATTCGTCGGAAAGCGTCGGCAGGGGGCCGCCCATATAGCTGCTTTCCGCGGAACCCGCCTGATCATGATCTGCGAAGCTGACACCGTTTGCCCGAGCCTGGTCGTCCATAGTGCGGAAGTTAATGGGACCGAACTGATCCACACAGGCCTGAACCTTGCAGGAGCCGTCAAAGATCTTTCCCTCCTCGCCAGGGAACTGACCATTGGGAATGTTCATACCCATGAGTGCAGAGAGATTACCGCCGGCACTGCCGCCAAGCGCGCAGATCCGGTTCGGATCAATGGAATACTCTGCCGCATTGCGCCGCAGGAAACGGAAAGCCTCCCGGCAGTCCAGAACCGCGGCAGGGAAAATCGCCTCACCGCTGAGCCGGTATTCCACGGAGGCGATGGCATAGCCGTGATGCAGGCCCTGAAGATAGGTGTCCATATGGTCATCCCGCTTGTCACCCATGCCAAAGCCGCCGCCATGGATATGCACCACCAGCGGGAAGGGTCCTTCGCCTTCGTCGGGCAGGTATAAGTCCAGCCGCTGGGCAGGGGATTCGTTGGCATAGGGGATATCCAGGAACTTCCGGTTGACCCAGCTGATGTCAGCCAGTTTGATCTCAAAACCGGCAGGAGGACCACCGGGTCCCTCTGCACCAAATTGCAAAGAGCTGTCCAAACTGGCAAAATCTTCGGTAGAAAAAGGTTTTGGTGTATTACGCATGGCAATCCTTTCTTTCATAAAAGGCTGGGGCAGCCGGAGGAAACCTTCTGGCTGCCCCAGCGGAAATGGGGGGTATAATGATTATGTATGATTACATCGGACCTGCGGGCTTCTTATCGCCCAGGGTTTCCCGGATCTGGGGCAGATATTTCTCCACATCCATCATCAGAACGCCGATCAGCAGGATCACACTGATGATTGCGCCCAACCAGCCATAGTCAAAGCGGATGGCGGTGGCCACGCTGGCAGGCTGCTCCACGATGTCAGCCGGGCCATGCTGGATATAGCCGGCGGCGCCCAGGATCCACGCGGTGCAGGCGGAGCCAAAGCCGATACCGATCTTGGAACCGATGGACTGGGAAGAAGCCAACAGGCCTTCGGACCGGACGCCAAACCTCCACTCGCCATAGTCGGCGGCGTCAGCCACAAAGGCGTACAAGCCGGCAAACATAGGACCAATGCCCACGGAACGGAGGATCGTGCCCAGAAGGATCAAGGTGCGGTTTTGGTCGGCCACGCCCACGAGGGCAAAACCAAGGATCATCAGGATCGCGCCGAAGGACATGAACATACGCTTGGAGAATTTATTGGAGAAGTACGGCATGAAGAACAGAATGATGATACCGGGCAGCATGCCAAAGCTCATCAGGGTGGTCATGTACATGGGATCATGCAGTACTTCGTTGCAATAATAGATCTGCGCGCCGATGGCGTTGGCGTTGACAAACAGAGTCAGGGCACCCAGAGCCAAGGCGATCCAGAAGTACTTGTTCTTCAGAACGGCGGGGAGCTGCTCTTTCATGGGAACCGTATCCTTGGGCTTGCCGGGAACCTCTTCCATACCGACTACCTCATTACAGGTCAGGCCGGGAATCAGGATCAGCACGCCAGCAATGACACCCAGAATAACGCCGGTCATCGTCCAGCCAAAGTTCAACTGGAGCGCCGTAATCATGGTGCCCACGATCAGACCGACCGCGTTGTTGAGGATGGAGGAGACGGTGGAGGTCGTGTTGCGGTCTTTGAAATCACGGGTCATACGGGCCAGCAGAGCAGCATGGGCGATGCCGAAGATTGTGTAAACGATACAGTTGAGGAAAATATAAGTTGCATAGGCATAGACCAGCTTCATAGCCTGGCTCCAGCCCTGGGGAACACAAAGAATCAGAATAATACCGATGAACATCAGGGGAGCGCAAATGATCAGCCAGGGGCGGGCTTTACCAATTTTTGTGTTGGTCTTATCGACAATGCCGCCCATTGCAAAGTCAGTAATACCGTCCAGAAGACGGCAGACAACGAACATAGTGCCGATAGCCGCCGCAGCGATTCCCGCAGTATCCGTGTAATAGCTCAGCAGGAAAGAAGCAAGGAGTGTGCTCATAACATTTCCGCCGCCGGCGCCGCAGCCATAGCAGATTTTTTTCCACATTGGGATTTTCGCGTTTTCGTTCATAGCTTGACCTCCAATAATTCCTTTTGTGTATTTTGCTGGTTTAACAGCTGTGTTTTCAATTATATTTCATCAAGCATTGACAAGCAATTCTTTTTAATGCTATAATTAATTCCAGAAAGGAATCAAACAAACAGGAGCGGTGGTATGGACATTTCTTATTTTCAGGAGTTTATCATTCTATCAGAAACGAAAAACTACTGGGCAGCGGCTGACCGGCTCTTTATCGGTCAATCCTCCCTGTCAAAACACATCAAGGCCCTGGAAAAGCATCTCGGCGCACCGCTCTTTGACCGGAATTCCCGGAAGGTGGAGCTGACCGAATTTGGCCGTATGATGCTGCCCTACGCCCAGTCTATCAGCAAACTGCAGCATGAATATCAGACGACGGCTTACAATTATCTCCATGTAGGAATCCAGAACCTAAGGATTGCTTCCATTCCAGCCATGGCGCAGTATGATATCACGGATACCTTGCTCAACTTTCAATTGGAATGCCCATCCGTTCAGATCTACACCATGGAAGATGATAGCTTCATTATTCGGGAAGCGTTGATCAATAACAAATGCGACCTGGCGTTTCTACGGGACAGCGAGCTTTATGTCGAGCATGATCCGGACAAAGAGGTTCAGCTGGTCAAGCTGCAATTTTGTCAGGATAAACTCGTGGCTGTACTGCCGCACAATCATCCGTTGGCAGGTGCTGACCATTTGGAGTTATCCCAGCTTGCGAATGAGAATTTCGCGCTCATCAAGCAGGGCTCAATGCCCTATAAGCTTTGTATCCGTGCGTGCGAAAGTGCCGGTTTTTCACCCCATGTTATCTTTTCCAGTCACCATATCGATGGGATTCTGGATATGGTTACAAAAGGAAACTGCGTGGCACTTCTTTTCTCCAACCATGTGGAATACCCCATTGACTCTGTACTCTCCATCGCGCCTCCTTTTGCTGTTGTCCCCATCGAGCCGGAAATCTGGACGACGATCTATCTCGCTTATCTCAAAAGCAAGCCGCTTTCTCCTGCTGCATCCCGCTTTGTGGAGCATTGTATCCATACGAAGGCGATCAATTCGAAATGAGCAAGAAACAGTGAACGAAAAAGAATTGCACAGCCTCCTGCTATGAGCTAAAATAATAAATATTCAGCTCGAAGAGGAGTGATTTTTAGTGAAGCAATACATCCCGGTTATTAACACTACATTAGATTTGGCGGATTGCCGAGAACAATGGTTTTTTGATGAAGCCTATAACTGCTGGTGCCTGGAGGATATCCTGTACACATTCCGCGCCACTACCCCCAAATTTCAGCGTATGAGCATTTTTGCTCCGGCTCCGTATCTGAACGCAGACGGAACCGTCAATCCCAGCGGCACTATGGGCTGTTTTAACGCCAAAACCGCCCCGGTGGTGTTTGAGAACAATTCCGCCGGGTATATGCAGATGCCCCACACCTGGCTGGGCGGTCCACGGGATGAGGCCGGCAAGTATCTCTCCCGGGGCATGGTCTATGTAACCTGCGGCTGCCGCGGTCGGGAAAGCCGGGATCAGGAGGGGAAGCTTTGCGCCAAGTCGCCTTGGACGCTGGTGGACTTAAAGACCGGTATCCGCTTCCTGCGTCATAATGCTTCAGTACTTCCCGGCGACTTTAACCGTATGATTTCCGTGGGCTGGAGCGCCGGCGGCGCCATGTCCAGCTTGGTTGGCCTGACCGGTAACGATCCCCGGTATCTCCCGTTCCTGGAGCGCAACGGCGCTTTTATGGAGGAGACCGACGATGTGTATGCTGCCCAGGTATACTGCCCCATTGTCGATTTGGATCATGCCGATTTAGCCTACGAGTGGCAGTTCCAAAATGACCCGGAGAACGAGTCTTCCCCAGCCGGTCCCGCAGGCACAATGACGCCTTTCCAGGCTGCCCTGTCTAAAAAGCTGGCGGCGGTCTATGTTGATTATTTCAACAGCCTTGGGCTGAAGCACCCCAACACTGGCGCCCCGCTGACTTTGAATGCGGACGGCCGCAGCGGCTCCGGCTATGATTACCTGATGGAAAAGCTGGAGGAGTCCGCAACGGAGTTTTTGTCCCGGCTGGACGCCGGCAGGCTGCCGGCGAAGTACAGCACCGAGGACTATCTGTTGGGGAATTATACCCGTTTGGTGGATGCGCCGCCTCCAGAGCCGAAGTCGGGTGAAGGCCCCGGTCCCAAGGATGACGTGGGTCTGCATCACGCAGGTGCTGCCGTCATGATGCCTCCTGCGGAGGGCCTCCCGGAAGGGGAAAAGCCCAAGGGTCCCCCGAGCTTGGGTGACCTGGTTTCCCGACCTCCCAAGGGTGTACCCTATGTTGGGCTCCAATTTCCAAAGATGGAGGCCCCTGGTACGGACAAGCGCGCTTGGCTGAGCTGGGACGGCAGGCGTGCCAGGATTTCGGGCCTGGACGACTATCTCCTGAATCACCGTCGCCGCATGAAGCCCTGCACCTCTTTCGATACCTTGGGCATGGACAGCGGTGAGAATCAGGAGTTCGGCACCACTGAGCAGGACTATATGCACTTTAATGAATCCATTGCCCCTGCCATCGCGGAGCTGAGAGAGCAATTCCCGGACGAGTATGCCC
The DNA here is from genome assembly GCA_051867285.1 of Faecousia sp. GTDB lineage: Bacteria > Bacillota > Clostridia > Oscillospirales > Oscillospiraceae > Faecousia. Next base: position 14,656 of record JBJDYL010000098.1, read on the forward strand.
GTTACTATGAGGCCTATGCCAAGGCTGTCAATGATGAGGCCTTGGCGGAGCGGCGGAATCTCATCAATCCGATGTATTTTGTCGGTTCGAGCCAGAGTACGGCCGCAAACTTCTTCCGTATTCGTGTGGGAGCCTGCGATGCGGATACCGCCTTTGTGATTTCCATGGCCTTGGCTCTGAAGCTGTCGGAAGCCGGAAAAGAGGTTGACTACGCCCTGGTATGGGACCTGCCGCACTGTGAGGCAGACTACCCGGGGGAGGTTTGCGATTGGATTGAAGAAATCGTCTGTAATCCGCATAGAGCTGTTTGACTTTGAAGTTCTTAATAAGCAGAGAAAACCGGATGCCCAAAAGGACATCCGGTTTTCTGCTGCTGACGGAACGTGAAAGGGCAGCCTGAGCGAGGACTGGTGGACACTTTCTGGATAAGTGGGAGGTCTTTCGGCTCCGGAACGCATCCCGGAAGGATGTGGCCGGAAGCCGGGAACCGCTTACGAAGGCTCCATGGATGTTTTCAGAGCGAAAAGGAAACATCTGAATGAGAGGTCAGTTCAGGATCATTACTTATGCGCAAATTGTCATGCAGTTTCATGTAATTGCTGGGTGTTACCCCGGTGTGTTTTTTGAAAACAGCGGAAAAATAACTGCTGTCACAAAAGCCAAATTCAATTGCCAAATCGGTGATGGAACAACCTTTTGTCAGCAATGGTTTAATGGCGGAAATCTTTTCTTGATTCACATACCGCCGTGGCGGTGTGCCGATTTGTTGTTTGAACTTGTTTTTGAACTGTGGCAATGACAGACCGCTCACATCGGCCAACTGTTCCAGAGTCAGTGGTTCGGTAATGTTTTTACTTATATAGGTACACACTCGCTGAATATCCGGGGTAATGCGCGGCGCTGAGGCACTGGTAAAACGCATCAGCATATCAAGATACACACTCAGATAGCTTCCCATGCGGAAAGGGGAGTATGCGACGGGTACCTCCAGAATGTCACGAATGATTTCCTTCAGGATCCGGGTACATTCCTTGTTGTCCGTATGAATGCAGCCGTTTGGAATAGAGGATAAGGACTGAATCATATCATGGGCAGCGTCCTTCCGCAGAAACAGGAAGTTATCTTCATCGGATATGTCCAGCTGGATCCAGCAGATTTCTCCGATGCCCATGGGAACTTCCTCGGTGCTGTGCACAACATTGGGCTGTGTGAGGAAAGCATCCCCTCCGGCAACGGCGCTTTTTTTCCCGTCAATGCCAAAGACGATCAGTCCCTTCGTTACAAAGGTAATTTCAATGGCATTCTCGTGATAGTGTTGATTCAGAGCCGGCACGGCTGTTTTCATGTCATGCCAGCCAAAGGTGCGGACACCGGGAATCCTCAGCTGATCGTTGGTCATGACGACTCTTCGATCCGAGACAAAAAAGCGGTCTTTCCAGTTTATGGCTTTTTCGGGATTCATACAAACAACCTCCTTCTGTGTATCAGGGAAACCACTGCCTGTAATCCGACTTGGGATAGTCAGCTTTTACGACTATTGAAATAATATTACATACGGTATTTATTGCATTTTATTTTTATATATTATATTATGTCCTCACAAAGATGTCAAATATCGATGCACTTTGACACTGATTTTTTTGCAAAATGTAGAAAAATTTTTACATCGTTGCAAGGATCAGAGTACATGGAAGATAAGATATTGGCACGCTTTGTAACAATGTAAGAAACTAAAAAGTTTTTTAGTTTCAAAATTATTAGGAGGAAAACACAATGAAAAAGTACATCGCATTACTTCTGGCGCTGGTGCTGGTCCTTTCTCTGGGAGCCTGTGGATCCAACAAGAGCGCCGCAGCCGGTCAGGAAGCAGCACAGACCCCGGAGAAAGATGCGGTCGGAACCATTAAGGTTGCCGGCATCGTGTTCCAGGACGATCAGTTTATGAACATGATGACCCAGGGCTTTGTGGACGCTGCCAAGGATGCCGGTGTGGAGATCATGACGGATAACACCAATAACGACCAGGCAAGAGAGACTGAACTGATCAACACCTACCTGAATCAGGGCGTGCAGGGTCTGGCCATTGCTCCTCTGAACGGCGCTGCTTCTGTGGCGGCTCTGAGAAGCGCAGACGAGAAGGGCATGAAGGTAGCTCTGACCAACATCGATCTGTCCGATGCCGACTTTATCGTTGCTGGCTACACCTCCAATGACTACAACAACTGCCACCTGGCTGGTGAGGAAGCTGCAAAAATCATCAAGGAAGCTCACGGCGATGAGGAAATCAAAATTGCCATCGTGCAGTTCAAGTCCCAGCTGCCTGAGATTTCTGCTAACCGTGTGAATGGCTATCTGGACGCTCTGACTGAGGGCGGCGTCAACTATCAGGTTGTTGCCGATCAGGATGCCTGGATGCAGGATACCGCACTGGAAACCGCTTCCGGTATTCTGACTGCTAACCCCGATCTGGATGTTATCATTACGGTTAATGACGGCGGCACCATTGGTTCTACCATGGCCGTGCAGAATGCCTCCAAGTCCGAGCAGGTTATGGTCTTTGGCCATGACGGCTCTGATCAGATTTCCAGCATGGTTCTGGATGATGCCTGCCCGCTGAAGGCAGTTATCGCTCAGGATCCCTATGGCCAGGGCTACAAGGCCATGACCGCTCTGATCAATGCCATCAAGGGTGAGGACTACTCCGCTACCAAGGGTAAGACCGAGTACCTCGACGGCATCATCCTTTCCTCCAGCGACAAGGATGCGGTCAACGCTTGGCGTGTGGATAACGGCTACGCGGAAATCAAGTAAGTGAATCGTTGGGGAATCCCTCCGGGGATTCCCCAGCCCCTCCTGGGGCGCAACAGGGCGGCGCTACGCCGCTGTTTGGGTTCCCATGATGCTATGCTCTGGTAAGAGTACGATGAAAGGTTGAAAAAGATGAGTGTACTTCATACCGAACACATCTCCAAACAGTACCCCGGCTGTCTGGCATTGGATGATGTATCCGTTTCCTTTGAAAGTGGCAAAGTCAACGCATTGCTGGGTAAAAACGGCTCGGGAAAGTCCACGTTGGTGAAATGCTTTTCCGGTGCCATTGTGCCGACGGCAGGCGAATTCTATCTCGATGATGAGAAGCTGAAGTTTTCATCCACCAGCGAAGCCAATGAAAAGGGCTTTGCAACGGTGTACCAGGAAATGTCCCTGGTCCCCAGCCTGACGGTGGCTGAAAACATTTTTCTGGGGCGTATGCCGAAAAAAGGCGGCCTCATTGACTGGCGCAAGGCCAACGCTATGGCGAAAGAGCTGCTGGACAAAATGGGCGTGGACATTGATCCGCGGCAAATTGTCTCCCGGCTGAGCATGTGGCAGTGTCAGGTGGTGGAAATCACCAAGGCCATGAGCTACCATCCCAAAGTTCTGATGCTGGATGAGCCGACCTCGTCTCTGGCTGCCAGCGAAGTAGAGTGCCTTTTCAATGTTATCCGGGAGCTGAAGAAGCAGGATATCATTATTATATACATCTCCCATAAGCTCCATGAGATTCCGCAGATTACCGATACAATCACGGTTCTGCGGGACGGAAAATTTATCGGAACAGTCAACACATCGGAAATTGACAATGCGGGCATTATCTCCATGATGTTCGGCGATACACAGATCCGTACACGCCCGGCAGATGTGGTTGCTGGCGATGAGACCATCATGGAAGTGCGGAACCTGACCAGAAAGGGAAAGTTTACCGATGTCAGCTTCCAGCTTAAGCGCGGTGAAATCCTGGGTATCGCCGGTATGCTGGGTGCCGGACGAACGGAGCTGCTCAAATCCATTTTCGGCGCGGATCCCTATGATTCCGGCGAGATTGTGGTCAACGGCCGGCAGGCGCCCCAGAAAGCCAGCCCCATTCATATGAAGAAACTGGGTTTGGCGCTGACGCCGGAGGATCGGAAGCTGGAAGGACTCATCCTCATCCACTCGATCCGGGACAACCTGTGCTATGCCAGCATGGATAAAACCTCCCATGGCTGGCTGGAGAGCAAAAAGGCCCGGATACAGGTCTCGAACCGTCAGGTGGAAGATCTGCAGATCAAAATACCGGATATCGAAGCCCCGGTCAGCTCTCTGTCTGGCGGAAACCAGCAGAAGGTGGTTGTGGGCAACTGGCTGAATACCAAGCCCACGATCATGATGTATGATGAACCTTCCCGGGGCATCGACGTCAACGCCAAGCAGCAGATCTTTGAAATTATGTGGGAAGAGTCTCGTCACGGTATTTCCACGATTTTCGTATCCTCGGAGCTGGAAGAACTTCTGGAGGTCTGCCACCGCATCCTCGTTATGTGCGGCGGCAAAATCGTCGGGGAAGTCCGGCCGGAGGATGTGGATATCAATCAACTTTACGCCTTGAGCATGGGGGATGAAAAGCATGAATAAGAAACGGGTACAAAATTTTCTGCTGGATCATATCATAGAGATCCTTCTGGTCATTCTGGTTACGGTCATGGCCTGCATCAGCGATACCTTCTTCACTGTGGGCAATTTGATGAATATTCTCCATAACCAGGCGCTGAAGGGCGTAATCGCCTTCGGTATGACAATGGTCATTATTTCCGGTCAGATTGACCTGTCCGTCGGTTCTCAGGTGGCCCTGGCCGGTGTTATCGTGGCCCGTTTTTGCCGCGATCTGCCCGGTGCCACCGGTATGAGTGTTACCGCGGCCTGCATCATCGGCATCATTGTGGCAATTCTGGCCTCCATTCTGATGGGCTATATCCACGCCTTTGCCCAGCATAAGTTCAAAATGCCTGCCTTTATTGTCACCCTGGCCTCTTTGAACCTGATGTATGGCCTGGCCGGTATGATCTGCGGCGGCTTCCCGATTGCCAATGTATTTCCCCAGTGGTTTACTTATCTGGGTACCGGAAAAATCGGCGGCGTTGTGTCTATTCCGGCGATTATTCTGATTCTGGTATTCCTGCTGGCGCATTTTGTCATGACGTATACGACAACGGGCCGTTCCATCTACGCCGTTGGCGGCAACCCCGAGTCTGCCAGACTGTCTGGTATCAATGTGTTCAAAACCAAATTTATCGTCTTTGCCTCCGTGCAGGTCATGTGCGTGCTGGCCGCCTTTATGCACTCGGCGCAGGTGGCTTCCGGCTCCTACAGCTTTGGCAAGGGCTGGGAAGTGGACGTCATCTCCTCCGTTGTCATCGGCGGTACTTCCATGGCCGGCGGTATCGGCAAGCCCTGGGGCACCCTGATGGGCGTATTGTTCATGGGCGTTGTCATCAATGCCATGACCATCCTGAACGTGGGTGTTTACGAACAGTCCGTGGTTCGCGGTCTTATCATGTTCTTTGCCGTGCTGATGGCCACTTTCCAGGCTAAGGCTAAGGCGTAATCACGCAGCAAAGGAGTAACGGAATATGAAGCGTTCTGAGATCAACAAGGCCCTCCGGGAACTGGAGGCCATGTGTGAAAAGCACCATTGCTATCTGCCGCCCTTCTGCCATTTTACGCCGGAGGAATGGGAGACCAAGGGACACGAGTACGATGAAGTTCGGGACTGCATGCTGGGCTGGGATATCACCGATTATGGTCAGGGCGATTTCGACAAGGTGGGCTTTTCTCTCATCACCATCCGCAACGGCAACCGGAAGATGGTAGACAAGTACCCCAAGGTCTATGCCGAGAAGCTGCTGTATCTGAAAGAGGGGCAGTATTCCCTGAACCATTTCCATTGGTATAAGACCGAGGACATCATCAACCGCGGCGGCGGCAATGTCCTCATCCGTGTCTACAATTCCTTACCCAACGAAGAGATTGACTACGAGAGCGACGTGCTGGTGCAGACCGACGGCTACGCGCGCTATGTGCCCGCAGGTACCCAGATCCGCCTGAAGCCCGGCGAGAGCATCTTTGTCCGACAGCGTATGTACCACGATTTCTCCGTGGAGGCGGGCACGGGTCCTGTGCTTCTGGGCGAAGTGAGTCAATGCAACGACGACAACACCGACAACCGGTTCAATCCCCCGGCCGGTCGTTTCCCGGCAATCGAGGAGGATGAAAAGCCCTACCGGCTGCTGTGCAACGAGTATCCGGCTGCAAAATAACCCCAATCTCTCAGGAAACAATGGAAGGTGAATGGAAATTATGAGTGAAATGACATCATTGGAAAGAGTACAAGCTGTATTGGAAGGGCGGATTCCCGACCGGCTGCCCGTTTTGCCTCAGGGCTTTATGTTTGCTGCCAAGACCGCTGGATATGATATCGGCCAGATCAACCGTAACCCCGCAAAGATGGCGGAGAGCCATCGCATCAGCCAGGAAAAGTACGGCTATGATGGCTGTATTATTGACGTGGACGATGCGACTCTGGCTGAGGCCTGCGGCGCAAAGGTCACATTCCGTGACAGGGACGTGGCTGCTGTGGACGAAAAGCACCCCGCGCTGAATGACCTGCGGGAGATCGACAACCTGAAGCTGCCTGATCCGTTGAAGGACGGCCGCATCTGCGACTGGCTGGAGACGGTGGAGCGCCTGAAGGGAATGGTGGGCGACCAGGTCTTTATCATGGGACGTGCTGACCAGGGCCCCTTCAGCCTGCTGTCTCTGCTTCGCGGTACGCAGGAATTTATGATGGACCTGATGACCGAGGATGAAGACGTTATCTGCCATGCTCTGGAATTCGCTACGGAGGCACACATTCGGTTTGCCAGAGCGCAGATGGAGGCGGGTGCCCACGCAACCAGCATGGGTGACGCCTATGCCAGCCCCAATTTGATTTCTCCCAGTATGTACCGCCAGTATGCGCTGCCTTATGAAAAGATTGTGGCAGAGGCGATGAAGGAATACGGTCGTCCCTACGCGGTCCATATCTGCGGCGACACCAATAAAATCATTGCGGATATGGGCACCATCGGTGCCAAGATTCTGGAAATCGACTGGAAATTGGACATGGGCTACGCACGCAGTGTCCTGCCGGACGATGTGGTTCTTATGGGTAACATCAACCCCAGCGACCCCATGTGTATTGGTACACCTGAGCAGGTCAAGAGCCAGATTCGCGACATGGTGGAAAAGACCAAGGGTCGCGGTTTGATCATCAGTTCTGGCTGCGCCCTTGGAGCCAACACCAAGCCTGAGAATATGGAGGCAATGGTAGCGGCGGCTAAGCTGTATGCCACCCGTGAGCAGCTGCTGGCACTGCAGGAGGGCTGAGCTTGCTGTACACAATTGCCAATGACTTCCTTCGCATTTCCATTCATGCAAAGGGTGCACAGCTCTGGTCCATACAGACGCCGGATGGTACGGAATATCTGTGGCAGGGGGATCCTCGCTACTGGGAGGATCGTGCGCCGAATCTGTTTCCACAGATCGGGCTGTGTACGGATGGGAAGTACACCCTGAACGGGAAGGAATATCCCATGGACATCCACGGCTTTGTCAAGGATACGGTTTTGCAGGTAGCGGAGCATACGGATTCCCGGATCGTATTTACCATGACCGATTCTCCAGAGACACGGAAATGTTATCCGGCAGCCTTCCGCTATACCATCACCTATGAGCTGGTAAAAAACTGCCTGAACGTCCATGTGGCGGTTGATAATCTTGACCGCCAGACCATCCACTTTGCGGTTGGAGGGCATCCGGGCTTCCTGCTTCCTCTGGAGGATGGGCTGTCCTATGGTGACTACCGGCTGCAGTTTTCCGGTGCGGATACAGTGAAACGGGTCATGTGTACGGCAGGCGACTGCCGCATGACAGGTGAGATTGTGGAGTATCCCTTGGAAAACGGTGCCATTGCGCTGTCCCATGAGTTGTTTGCCGAACGGGTCTTGATCCTCACGGATATGCCAAAGGAGGTTACCCTGTGTGCAGCCAAAGGCAAGAAGCAGGTGACAGTCCGCTATCCGCAGATGAGCTATCTGGGAATCTGGAAGTGTTTGGGAACAGAAGCTCCCTATTGCTGCATAGAGCCATGGACTGGTATTGCTGCCCGGGTTGGTGTAGTTGAAGAATATAGCGACGATCCCAATAAGATCCATCTCCCAGTTGGAAACCAGTATACCAATGATTGGAGTATTACAATCGACTGAGTGGTAAATAACGATTGGGCCTGCCGATACGGCAGGCCCATTTTTTTCACTTCAGCGGAAAATCCCACACAAAAACCAGGTAGGTAGCCGATACCTTCCAATATGACGGCTTTACCGGACTGCCTGACTATGGCTGGTATCACTGCCACCTTTTCTGAATGAGTGGATATGGGTATCTCAGGAATGCCAAGCAAAGAATCTTCGTGTTCCTATCGCCGTGCACGTCTTTTCTCAATTCTTCCAAGAATGAATTTTCCAATTTTCTCAATCAGAATTGTACTGTAGCGAAGTGTGGGTTCTGTTACAATGGCAAAGACCACAAACAGTAAAATGCATTCCAGCGACATGTGCGCAATCCCAAACATATCCCCCAGCCAGACGCTGCAAATGAGCAGTCCGGCGATGCAGCCTGTCCAGACAATCCAGCGAAGCGGGTTCAGAGGCTTGCTGATATGATAGAGAATCATGAATCCCACAATGGCAAGGAGCATGGTGCAGGCGGTGGAAATGTCCGTCTCGTTCACGCCAAAGACCCTGCCGAATACCACAAGGGCGCCCACCACCAGAAAATCCGTCAGTCCGGCAGGCAGGGCCTTGATCAGAACATTTGACAGAAAACGGCCATGGATGGCATCCTCGTTAGGCTGCAGGGCAAGGAAAAAGCCGGGGATTCCGATGGTAAACATGCTGATCAGGGATATCTGCGACGGCTCCAGGGGGTAATTGATCACGAAGCAGGCAGAAAACACCGCCATCAGGAAGGAGAAAATGTTTTTCACCAGAAACAGACTGGCGGACCGTTCAATATTATTGACTACCCGCCGCCCCTCCGCTACCACTGAGGGCATGGCAAAAAAGTCCGAATCCAGCAAAACCAGCTGGGCAACCTGCGCCGCCGCATCACAGCCAGAGGCCATGGCAATGGAGCAGTCAGCATCCTTGAGTGCAAGCACATCGTTGACGCCGTCTCCGGTCATGCCAACGGTATGACCGGCACATTGCAATGCGCGAACCAGCTGCCGCTTCTGCTCCGGTGTGACACGCCCAAATACGGTATATTGGATTGCCGCATTCCGGATCGCTTCTTCTGTGTCCAGCGTGGAGGCATCGATATAGTTTTCCGCCCCGTCGATCTCTGCTTCCAAGGCAATCTGAGAGACCGTTAATGGGTTATCGCCGGAGATGACTTTGATCTGCACACCCTGCCGGGCAAAGTATTGGAAGGTGTCGGGGGCATTCCGGCGGATGGGATTTGCCAGAAGAATCAGCCCCATGGGGATCATCGCCTGCGTCAGAGCGGCTCCATCTGGCACACCATCGTATTTGCCGAATACAAGCACCCGGTAGCCGTCAGAGCTGTAGCTGTCAATCATTGCCCGATGATTTTCGTAATCCTCCCGGAGGACAAACTCCGGCGCGCCAAGGACATAGGCTCCATCCGGGAAAACGGCAGCGCAATACTTATATGTGGAAGAAAACGGTATCATGGACTCCGCCTGTTTGACAGAAGGGGTTTTGAAAAAGCGCTTCAGCGCCTGCATGGTCAGATTGCCTTCCGGCATGGCGAAAACCAGACTGCTGATTTGCGCTTTTAATCCAATGCCCTGGGTCGGGTCAAAGCCATCCATAGGGATTACACCGCATACCTGCATCTCATTTTCCGTGATGGTTCCGGTTTTGTCCACGCACAGCACATCCACTCTGGCAAGTGTCTCAATGCACTTCATGTCATGGACAAGCACCTTTCGAGACGCCAGACGGATGACACTGACCACCAGCGCAACACTGGCCAGCAGATACAGTCCCTCCGGAATCATCCCAATCACGGCTGCCACCATGGAAATAATACTGCTCTGGAAGGTCGCGCCTGAAAGAACAAATTGCTGCACAAACAGGAGAATACCAATGGGAATGATCAGAATACCCATGACACCCACCAGCTTATCCAGTGTTCGGAGCATTTCGGAACGCTCCTTGCGGTTCATGGCCTTGGCTTCCAGCGTCAGCTGGGAAATGTAGGAATCCGACCCGACCCGGTCCAGCCGGGCATAGCATTCCCCGGACACCACAAAGCTGCCGGACATCAGTATATCGCCGGGTTCCTTCCGCAGATCATCTGATTCACCTGTCAGCAACGCCTCGTTGACAGTGACAATCCCTTCCAGCACTTCCGCATCTGCGCAGATCTGATCTCCTGCCCGGAACAGCACAATATCGTCCAGCACCAGATCCTCTGCCGGAAGCTCGGCTATGATTCCATCCCGGACAGCCTGTACTTTGGGTGCATTCAGCATGGAGAGCTTGTCCAGCACCTTTTTTGCCCGAACCTCCTGCACAATGCCGATAAGCAGGTTGGCGATCACAACGGGAAGAAAGGTCAGGCTGCGGAAGGAGCCTGCGGCAATGACCAGAATTGCCAGCACCGCAAACACCAGATTGAAATAGGTCAGCAGATTGTTTCGGATGATTTCCCCGATGGATTTCGAGTCCGGCGTTACTGCTTCATTGGTCCATCCATTGCGGATATACGCCTGCACCTGTTCCTCCGTGAGACCGGTTGTGATGTCTGCCAGATAACGTACGGCAGTTTGAGACTCCGTCGACTCTGGTAGGGATGCTTCTTTTCTCTTTTTCATAATCGATCCCATGGCTGGTCATACTGCCGCCAGAAATCCAGGGCAGCAGCTTCATACCCTTCTCTGTCGATAAAATAACTCATGCCGTGATCGGCTCCGGGAACAATATGGAGCTTCTTCGGAGAAGCACAGGCAGTGTAATTTTCATAGGTCATTTCCAGCGGAACGAAATGGTCATCGGTTCCGTGAATCAGCATGACCGGAACTGTGCAATTGCGCAGTGCATCAACGGTGGACGCATATGCCGCATCCGTCTGCGTCCTTCTTTCATAAAGCGTATCAGCCATGATACCCCGAAGCCGGAAGGGGATGTGCAGGTTGTGATTCGCAACATGCTTCCAGATGGCATGGGGTGAAGTGAATCCGCAGTCCGCCATAATACCGTGGACATTTTCCGGCAGCGCAAGACCTGCCGCCATCAAAACCGTAGTTGCACCCATTGATACACCGCACAGATAGATCGGAATGCTGCTGCCGCACCGGTCAGTAACCCAGCGTACCCAATCCAGACAATCGTACCGCTCAATCGGACCAAACCCGATAAAGTCACCGCCGCTGTTTCCCTGCCCACGCTGCTCTGCGTACAGAACGCTGCATCCATTCTTTTCCCAGAACTCGGAAACCATACCGAAGTCCTTGTACCATGCCGAGCGCCAGCCATGCATGGCAATGATGACCCGTTTTGCATTCTCGCAGGGTATCCAATGCCCAATCAGAGAAACTCCATCATGACCGGATATTTCAACCGTTTCATTTTCCTGATTCGCCAGTTTTTCGGCGGCAATCCGCAGTTCCTCCTGAAACGCATTGCCAGATTGGGAACCGGAAATCAGATTGCCTGCTTTTTGAAACGCTTTCGGCTCCTCACGATCCAGAGCAACCCTGCTTAGATAGCGCGTTGTTACAAACGCAGTCACAGATGCGGCAGCAGTTGCTGCAACTGCAATTGCTGAGTATTTCATTGTTTTTCTCATTTTGTTTTCCATGGGAAGTATTCCTTTCTTTAGTATGTGAAAAAACCATTGGTGAAATAGCAGAAAATCACGGAAAATGGAGCGACGAACAGGAGACTGTCAAAGCGATCCAGAATACCGCCATGCCCGGGAAGAATCGTGCCGAAATCCTTGATTCCCGCTGATCGTTTGATTACTGACATTGACAGGTCACCAAATTGTCCGACCAGTGAGGCGAGGATCAGGTAAAGCGTCAGCACACCGTACTGCACCTGAATTCCCGTATAATATGAGAGAATACACGAAAGGATCAGCAGCGGCACGGTAGAGAAAACCAATCCGCCGAGACTGCCCGCAACCGTTTTTCCTGGGCTGATCGCCGGTGCCAATTTCCGCCCACCGATCGCTTTCCCCACTAAGAAGGCTGCCACATCATTGAAAACACAGACGAAAACCATTATCACCAAATAATAGAATCCCTGTTCTGTCTGCCTGATTTCTGCAATGCTGCGGAAAAACAGTGGAAGCATCAGGGTACATGGTAATATACTGGTAAAAGATGTAAAATGAGATATACCAATGCGCTTCATGAAAATGAGAAAAGCAATCACAGATACTGCCCAGGCAATCGATAGTATGATAGGGTAGTGGGGTATCTTAAGAAAGCAAATCATAATCGAAACGAGGGAAAGAACCAACATTCTCATAAGGGTCATTGCTTTAACCGCCCAGAGCAGCTCATAAATTCCGAAAATACTTAAGAATGCGGCTACGGTATTCAGAGTATAGGGAATATGCGAAAGGTTAAGCACGAAAATCCCGATTACCGCAAGCACAGTCCCTGTTCTGACTCTTGTTTTAAGTTCTGCGGAATATTTCCCACTGGTGTTTCCAACATCGCCGGATTCTGTTTTCATCGCAATCCTTTCCTTTCTTTTGTAAAAATGTGAATGCTGATCATGCACAAGCAAAAACCGTCTATTCTTAGGAGCCGTTTCCATGCGCTTGATACAGCAGGTTGACGCACTGTAAATCAGGAAGCGATGAGATGTGCGATGCTGCTCCTATTCCCGCTTTCCATACGCGAGCAACGGAAAATGCAGAAAAGCGATGCAATCAACTGAAGCAAAACGTCTCCTGACTTGATTGCATCACTTATCCCAATGGAACCACTCATCAGGCATGACTGGTATCTTATTCCATCTCAACGTAATCAACGTCGATGGATTCCTGTTTTCTGACATATTTTGCGATAGAGAAAATCGCACAGAAGTTCTGGATTGGGGACGCATTAAAATGCTGGACGGCGGCTTCCTGTAAGACTGCTTATGTATCCTTCTGTGCAAAAGAGACCTGACTCAAAGCCGCCTGTCCAACATGCAAGTATTCTATCCGGAGCACTTTTCGCTGCAGGAGCCAGCTGTCAACGGATTCCTATGCAGCAACCCTGTTCGCGGTGGAAGGATTACTGCTTCTTTTCTGCCTTGCGCTTACAGCTGCACTCCCACAGTCTGTCCGCCGTACCGACCCAGTTTTCGGCATAAGCGTCACATTTCGCGCACAGATGCTCGACGCTTTCGGGAGACTGCATATCGGTGGAATGGGCGCCGGTTTCGGCAACAATCTTCCGCAGCTTCTCCGGGTTCTCCAGCATGGGGCAGGGGCGCAGCATATTGTCGTTGAAGGGCTGTCCATCGTGATAAGCCATGAAGATGGGGCCCTGCAGGCACTCCAGCAGGGTCTTTTCCCGGATATTGGAGTCGGAGTAGTGGATGAATACGCACGGATCCACATCGCCGTTTGCGTTGATGTGCAGGTAACGCCGGCCGCCGGCGATACAGCCGCTCACATACTCGCCGTCGTTCTGGAAGTCCATAGCGAAGATGGGCTTGGTGGCCCGGATTTCCCGGATACGGTGGTACATGAATTCCCGCTGTTCAGGGGTGGGCAGCAGCTCGGGGCTGGCATCGTTGCCCACAGGCATATAGTGGAAGTACCAGATGAACTTGGCACCCAGCTTGATAATGTGATCCATGAATTCGTAGGAGCTGATGGAGTCCAGGTTGGCGCTGGTATAGCAGGCGGAGATACCGAAGGGCAGATGCTTTGCGTTCAGGATCTCCATGGCCCGGATAACCTTCTGATAGACACCCTGGCCCCGGCGGCCATCGGTGGCCATCTCGAAGCCCTCCAGGGAGATGGCGGGGATAAAGTTCTTTACCCGCAGCATTTCGCTGGCAAAAGCCTCGTCAATCAGCGTCGCATTGGTAAAGCAAAGGAACTGGCAGTCGCTGTGCTTTTCACACAAGGCAATGAGATCCTTTTTCCGCACCAAAGGCTCGCCGCCGGTGTAGATGTACATGTAAACGCCCAGCTCCTTGCCCTGGCGGATGATGGAATCGATCTCGTCAAAGGTCAGGTTCAGCTTGTTGCCGTATTCTGCTGCCCAGCAGCCGGTGCAGTGCAGGTTGCAGGCAGAGGTGGGGTCCAGGAGGATTGCCCAGGGGATGTTGCAGCCGTATTTCTTGCGGCACTCCTCCTGACGGGGCCAGCCAATGATGTTGGCATTCAGGAAGAAGTTTTCAAAGGTGGCTTTCAGCACATCGTTGTCGATATCCTTCAAAATGCTCATAATGAGCTGGTACATGTTATTGTCCGGGTCCTCCAGGACTTTGCGGATTGCCGCACGCTGGCTCGGAAAACTGTCGGGGCCTTCCCCTGCCAGCTTGTCCACCCAGCTCATCAGCTTGAGGGCATTTTCCTCCGGATCCTTTTCCAGATAGCCAAAGGCTGTCCGTAATGCTGTTTTCTTTACTTGATTTGCGATACCCATGTTGATTTCTCCTTCATATATGTTTTTTATATTTTTCAAAGTAATGCTGTTATACTGAACTCTCATTAAAATGTCGCAAAGACATTTTAGTTGTCCCAAGGGCAAGGCGTTTCTGTGAGATGTATTTTTCTGATTGCTTTTCTGATAAATCACAAAAGCAACAGTGCCGTCAGGCGTGGTGCGACCCGCAGCGAATCAGAATCCTAGATGATTCAGATTTCTTTAATAAAAAGTGTACTTTTCATCAAAGGTTCGTATTGGATCGTTACACCTCGTAATCTAATTGTTCAAGAATGTGGAAATTTTGTTGGCATCCCCGTAGCCCTTTTCGTAAAATTGCTTCAGGGCATCCTGATCCTTCGTCAGCGTATCCACGCCGCAGGTATCGTCCGGGGCCACGATCAGGACGCGCCCCTGGGCTTCATATTCCTTTGCCTTGGCAACACCCAGGTTATACTGCTCTGCCCGATGGCGAAGCCGCTCTGCGCTCAGAGGGTATTTTCTTTGGATCATCCTGGCAAATTTTTCGTCGGTTCCGGATACACGGATCAGATCCCGGGGCTTCGTCAGAATCAGCACAACCCGATCACAGCCCCAGGCGAATGCTTTTTCAATGGGAACGGGATCTCCCAAAGCGCCGTCGTAATAGAGCGTACCGTTCACTGCGTAAGGATGGCATACAAAGGGGATCGCCGAGGACGCTTTCAGCACGCTGAAGTCATCCGGATGCAGATCGCTTTTGTCAAAATAGGCTGCCTCACCCGTTTCTGCGTTCGTCGCCACGGCGAGATACTCTGTGGGGCTGTCCATGATCCTCCGGTAATCCAGCGGATTTTCACCGTCAGAATTGCTGAGGGTTCCGTAGATGTAATCCAAATCGAGGTAGGACCGTTTTCGGAGGAAATTGCGAACGCTCATATACTCTTTCCGGAAGGGATACTCCGTATAAAAGGAATAATTCCGCTTCTTTTGTCCGGCTATGTAGGAGGCCACATTGGCGCTTCCAGCGGAAACACCAATGCCCAGGTCAAACCGGATATCCTGATCCAGACAATAATCAAAAACGCCCGCTGCATATACCCCACGCAGGCCACCACCTACATCCACCACGCCAGTTTTCATCTGCTCTTTTCCACTTCTTTCTTCTTATAAAATATCTTTCATCATGCCAACGCCCAGGGCACCGTCGCCTATATGGCAGGAAATGCTGATGGGCAGGGGATCCAGCCCGATGGCCATTTCCGGGAATGCCTTTTGCAGTTCTGCCTGCCAGACCGCCCCGGCTTCAGCATCCCCGGAATAGGCGGCGCGGATGGTCAGCTTCTGTCCGGCAAACCGTCCGGCCTGATCCTGCTTCAGTCCGTCGATCATGGCCTGCATGGCCGGCCGCATGCCCCGGGCTTTCCTGTAGGCATCCAGCTTGCCGCCTTGGATTTGAAGCACCGGCTTGATGTTCAGAACCGTTCCGACAGCGGCCCCCGCAGCCGTAACCCGGCCGCTTTTCTTCAAATACTCCAGCGTATTGACTGCAACATAAATACTGGACTCCAATCCCTTCTGTTCCAGATAGGCCACGATTTCCTGAGGCTGTTTCCCACGGCAAGCCAGATACTTTGCTTCCAGAACCGACTGCCTCAGAGTAATCGATATTCTGTGATTATCTACCACATGGATTCGTCCATCGTATTCCTCTGCCAGCATGGCAGCCGTATGGCAGCTGCCGGAAAGACTGCTGGACATGGGGAGGTAAATGATCTGGTCATAATGCTCCAGCAGACTGTCCCAACAATCCATCAGCATACCCGGTGCCGGCTGAGAGGTACTGACACACGCGCCCTGGCGCAGGCGCTGAAAGAATTCCTCCTGAGAAATGGATTCATTCTCAAAATAGGTTTCATCATCGATGATTACCGGCATTGGAACCAGATGGATTCCATACTGGGCTGCCTGGTCGGGGTTAATCCCACTGTTTGTGTCTGTCAAGACTGCAATCTTTTCGTCCATATTTGTCTCCTTTATATGTCAGGGTTCACCCCCAAAAACGGCGTATCATGCCGTTCACATCCATTTATTGGTCTGCCTGATTCTTTTTGCGATATCGTGTGTACACTGCGGAAGTAACCAGGATATAGGCAATCTCTGCACAAAGCGAAATGAGAAACTCCGGAGAATGCGTATCCCGGATGTTCATACCCATAATCGGGTAGGTAATTGTATGTGGAAGCAATCCAAGCAGACTCCCCAGAAGATACTTCCTGTACTCCACCCCCACGGCTCCCATGTACAAGCTGGCAATATCGCAGGGCAGGCGGGCGATGCGGATGAGAAAGGAGAAGCTCAGGTCATTTTGGGAACGTAGTTTATAAATGACTTCCGCTTTGGGATACTTCTCTCGAATGGCATCCACGGCGGCGCTTCCCCGTTTCTTTCCAATCAGGTATGGGAGTGTCACCATGATCACAGTACCGCAAAGATTCAGAACAATCGCCGCGGGGAGGGGAAAGAGAATTCCGCTGGCTGCATACAGAAGCCCACAGTAGACCACGATGCTCAGACTTTTCAGCCCGAAAAGGATCAGTATCACCATGGCAGCAAGCCAAGGATTCCGAGGCGTATAGCGCGCGATTCCTTCCGCAGAAATTTCTTTCCGATGGAGAAAACAAAAAGCAATGATTCCAACCCATATTAGGATCAGAATACCCTTTTGGACAGCACGCAGTATTTTTGCCCTGTTTGCCGCCAGCCGATGCTTGATCCCAAATTGTGTAGTAAAACCAGGCATACAATACAAGACAGCTGTCAAATTGACAGTGCAAGGTCTGTCTTTTCCCAGGGCATTTGCGCCGCATTGCTCCCGAAATGGCCATAGCAGGATACCCGGGAGAAAATCGGATTTGTTAGTCCAAATTTTTGAATAATCGCCATGGGCCGCATATCCACAGTCCGAAGGACGGCGTCATAGATCTTGCCCTTTTCCAGATGTTCCGTGCCAAAGGTATCGATCCGGAAGGATACCGGTTCTGCCAGACCGATGGCATACCCCAACTGAACCTCGCATCTGTCAGCCAAGTCTGCGGCTACGATGTTCTTGGCAATATATCTTGTCAGATATGCACCGCTCCGATCCACCTTGGAGGCATCCTTGCCGGAGAAAGCACCGCCGCCATGGCGCGCATATCCGCCGTAGGTATCGGTGATCAGTTTGCGGCCGGTGAGACCGGAATCCGCTGCCGGCCCTCCAAGCACAAAGCGTCCAGTGGGATTGATAAAGAACTGCGTGTCTTTATCCACCAGATTCTTTGGCAGAGTTGGCAGAATCACATGCCCGAGGATGTCGGAGCGAAGCTTTTTGATATCCACGATGTCCCGATGCTGGCTGGAAACGATGACAGAAGCGATTCTCTTCGGCTGATCCTTTTCATCGTACTCCACCGTGACCTGGGTTTTTCCATCCGGCAGAAGGTAATCCAGCTCATTCATCCGGCGAACCTGTTCCAGGCGCTTTGCCAGGGAATGAGCCAACTCAATAGGCAGCGGCATGAGATTTGGCGTTTCCTTGCAGGCATACCCAAACATCATTCCCTGATCTCCGGCGCCGCTGTTCATAATTTCAGACTGCAGTCTGCGGTCAATTCCTCTGGCAATATCCGCAGACTGTTTATGCAGATCCACCTGGATGTTACAGGTCTCCGCGTCGAAGCCCTGACCCGGTGTGGTATATCCGATCTCCTTGATTACCCGGCGCGCCACATCGGCATAATCCACCTCCGCCGTGGTGGTGACCTCGCCGAAAATATGCACCGAATTTGTGGCACAGGTCACTTCACAGGCGACTCTGGAGTGGGGATCCTGCTCCAACAGACTGTCCAGAATTCTGTCGGCGATCTGATCACAGACCTTGTCGGGGTGACCGCAGGTAACGGATTCGGATGTGAAATCATTTTTTTTCATAAGATTCTTCCTCTCGTGATATAGTAGTAGTATTTTAAGTCCCTTTCCAAGGACTGCAATCAATGCCGCAATGATTTGCGGTTTCCGTAGGGAACTTGTCGAAGGATGTCTTACGCTAAGAAGTTTACTAAATCCTGGCTGAGAATAAAACGGAGAAAAAAAGCGGTTTCCCCCAAATTAGGGGAAACCGCTTAAATTCGTCAATTTTGAGGAAAGTCTCGAAATTGTCCTAAAAAATTATTGATACTTCGCAATGATCCACTGAATATTATCCTCAAAGATACGGCTGATCTTTTCAATACCGGCATCGATGTCATCGTTCATGTGATTCCAGAGGAATTTCAGGAAAAAGCCCAAAAAAGAATAGCTGTTATACTCCGCAATGTTCCGCAGTTCCTGTTCGGGAATTGCCACGCCTGCTGTTTTCCGGCATACCAGTTTATAAAACGTATCGTCTGTGGACTCAAAGATAAATCGCTCGATACGCTCCCGGGATAAGGAATTGAACAAATGATACACAATCTCCGGATGGCTTTTCAAATCCTGAAGCATGGCTTTCGATGCATCCTGCCAGCAAATTCCAGAGGATACGTCCGCTTTATATGCCTGCATCTTGATGGCAATCCAGGCATCCAGCAGGTCGTAGATGTCCTGATAGTGGTAATAAAAGGTGTTGGAACTGATTTCGCAGTTTGCAACAATGGCTGAGACTGTGATTTTGTCAAACGGCATTCTTTCAAGCATATCCTGAAAGGTTTGCATGATTGCTTTCTGTGTGTAGCGTGCCATACATTTCTCCTTTATTCACTCCATACCCAGCCGGTTTCACTGGCACCTGTTTCAAAATGATATTTGACAATACCCAGGTCGATCTTTGCATAAAATCCTACGCCCGCTTTGACCGATACCTGATTGTCCTTCAAGGTAAACATGAATTTTTGCTGATTCATAGCGGTAGGCGCCAGCAGGGCGGCTTCGACCCCATCCTGAAACCAATCAGGGAGAGCTCCTTCTGCCGTTACCACATCCTGTATGGACTTAGACTTGTGCGGCACGCCCTGTGCTGCACCATATCCCAGTGCTATGACAATGCACAGCTTTTCGCCGCTGTTCAGTATAAACGCTGTTTTAATTTTGCTGTAGGTCATCGCGACCCAGCAGGTGTTCAAGCCCAACTGCTGGGCAAACAGGACAAGCCTTTCCCCATAGTAACCGCAGGTTTCCTCCAGGTCAGGCCCTTTCTTACCAATCATTGCGATATAGTTCGTTACACCGCTGAATTTTCCATAGTGCGCCATAAAGCCGTCAAAGGCTCTCGGCTCATTTGTGACGAGCTGGATATGCAGCCCGCTTTCCTTGTTGCAGGCGTCGATTTCTTTTCTCAGTGCGGAAAGGACATCAGCCTCCAGTGGCCGGTCTGTATACTGCCGGACACTGTGACGGGCCTTCATTGCTTCTGTAAGATTCATTTCAAATACCTCCATGGAATCCTGTTTTATTGATTATAAGGAATGGGCACGCGGATCATTCCTTGCCGTTTCGATCCGGCAGCCGTTCCATAATGCTTTTCGCATGTTCAAGCATATGGATGAGCCGGTTTATCGCCTCAAGATCCGCGTCGAAGTAGTAATAATTTTTTGTACCTTCCCGCCGCATTTTTAAGATTCCGGCTTCCTTCAGAATCTGGATATGATGCGATACGGCAGGGCGGGAAAGATTTGTTTTCTCTGTGATCGCACCAACGCGCGTACCGCCGCAATGGTCCATCCGCATCATTTCCAGCATGAGGTGCTGGCGGTTCTCATCCCCAAGCGCCAGCAGGATCTTCTGACAGCTTTCAAACTCTTCTGCCAAACAGTTGATTTCTTCTCTGTGCTCCAACATGGGTTTGCCCTCCTTTGCCTGTCAATCCCAATCTCCTGAATTGTAATACCGGTTTTTTCCAATAGAGATTTTCCGAAACTCCACTGCCCATTTCGGGCATTGATGGATGCACGCCATACAATGGGTGCAGGTATCTCCCCACTTCGGGGCACCGTCAATCATTTGAATGTTATTCAGCGGGCATACACTGGCGCATTTCCCACATCCTACACATGGATCCGTTGCGTAAAACCCAGGCCTGCCAATAATGAAGCGGTAGAAAAATGGATTTGCTGCCAGACTCATGAACTTTCCGGCATAAGTTACCCGGGGCTGGGGCAGTTGCGCTTCCTGCCTTATAAGAGGAATCAGTTCCGCTAATTGGGATTTTGCTGATCGGTTCATTTCTTCCGCATGTTCCAAATCCGGGTTTTCCAGAAACGCGACATAGCTTCCCGGCATATAGAAAGTGTGCCATCCCATCCATTGCTTTTTGAAAGACCGAAAAAGCCGTTCTGCATAACCTCCTGCATTCCCGGAAGAGCCGCAGGTCGTTACCAATAGATACACTTTCTCGTTTCCGGACAGTTTGACGCACCGAAGATACTTCTCAACAATCCTGGGAATGCGCCATGCATAGATCGGGCAGACCAGGACAAAAGGCGTATCAGAATGAAGTTCTTGAAAGTCCTCATTTTTGATTCTCTCGTTCAGACAAATGCAGCGATCCCGAAGGCTTTCCGCTGCCGCCTTCGCCAGAAAACGACTATTTCCGGAAGCACTAAAATACAAGATCACAAAACGACACCCCCATCCAACGTTACCGGATCGTACCCGGATTTCAATCGAGCACAATATACCTTCTTTGTGCGCACAGGATCAGCTCCTGCCATGGTTCGTTTACTTAAACCAGTATACCATTCCCTTTGTAAAAAAAGTGTGAATGGTAAAGATAATCGAGACGAATGAATTTGTCCTTGACTTGTGTCTGATTTCATACTATACTACACGAGTCTGATTTCGTACTAATTTAGCGGTTTGAATGTGAAAATACTGCAAACCCTGGAGGATATCATGTCTGAACATATTTTGGAAGAAATGCGAAAGCTCAACTATTTACTAAGCGAGATCAATGCAGCCTACCATGAAGCGAGCCAAAGGCTTGGTCTGTCTGACAGCGCCATGCAGGTATTATATGTCATCTGCAATTATGGAGAGGCGTGCCTGCTGAGTGAAATCTGCAAACTGTCCGGCACCAGCAAGCAAACCATCAACTCCGCGCTTCGCAAGCTGGAAGGGGAGGGGATTATCCGTTTGGAAGCGCTCGCCGGCAAAAGGAAAAAGGTCTGCCTTACGGAGAAAGGCAAAACAATTGCGAATCAAACTGCAGCCCGGCTGATCGAGATCGAAAACACCATTTTCCATTCGTGGACGAACCAGGAACAGGAACTGTATCTTGCATTGACGCAGCGGTATCTGATCTCCTTCAAAGATGAGATCAAGAAACTTAGTGTCTGACATGTACAGCGTGATACTGCAACCACTCTCAAAAAATAAGGTGCGCAGCTATATGAAAGGATCCATCAATGAGAATTATAACAATAAGCCGTGAATTCGGCAGCGGTGGTCGGGAACTGGGAAAACGGCTTGCCGATATCTTACACTGTGATTACTACGATAAAGAAATCATCACCGCAATTGCATGCAGTAAGGGATTGGATGAGGGGTATGTTGCAAGAGCTTTGGACAAACATGGATGGCAAAGCTACCCCTTGACATATCGCAGATCTTTGTCTGCGGCTATGCCTTCTACTCGGACCGAATTGCTTCTGGAGCAAAAGCGTGTCATTGAGGAAATCGCCAGGGCTGGGAAGGACTGCGTGATCGTCGGCAGAAATGCGGATGTTTTATTGCGGAAGGAGGATCCGTTCAATATTTTTGTATGTGCGGATATGGAGGCGAAAATCCGGCGCTGTATGGAACGTGCCCCCGCAGGCGAAAATCTATCCCGCAAAGAAATGGAACGGAGAATTCGCGGAATGGACAGATGCCGGGCACAGACAAGAGAATTGCTTACCGGGAGTAAATGGGGTGACCGGACGGCATATCACCTGATGATGAATACAACCGATTGGAGCATAAAAGAGTTGGCGGCACCACTGGCAGACTTCGCAGCATGCTGGTTTAGGAGAACGGAAAGATGATTCGGTTATCAGACCATTTTAATTATAGAAGACTCCTGCGGTTTACCCTGCCATCCATTGTGATGCTGGTGTTTACTTCGGTCTATGGTGTGGTAGACGGCTTTTTCGTGTCCAATTTTGCAGGGAAAACACCCTTTACCGCAGTGAATTTCATTATGCCTTTTTTGATGATTCTTGGCTCGTTTGGATTTATGTTCGGAACCGGAGGCGGGGCGCTGATTGCCAAGACCATGGGCGAGGGAAAAGAGAAAAGGGCAAACCAGATATTCTCACTGATCATCTATACTTCCGCTGCCAGCGGTGTTCTGCTGGCAGTCGGGGGAATTTGGCTTCTTCGTCCCATCGCAGCGCTGCTCGGCGCACAGGGGCAGCTTTTGGAAGACAGCGTAACCTATGGCCGCATCATTCTGCTGGCGATTCCGGCGTATATTCTGCAATATGAGTTCCAATGCCTGTTTGCGACAGCGGAAAAGCCGGGCTTGGGCCTTTCGGTTACGATTCTGGCCGGAGTTACAAACATTGTGCTGGACGCGCTGTTTGTGGCGGTTTTTTCCTGGGGCCTGAAAGGTGCTGCAGCAGCAACCGCACTGAGCCAATGTGTGGGTGGTTTTATTCCGTTGGTTTACTTTGCCTGCCCCAATCCAAGCCGGCTGCGGCTGGGCAGGATGCGCTGGGACGGGAAGGCACTGGGTAAGACCTGCGCCAATGGTTTTTCAGAGCTGATGAGTAATGTGTCCATGTCCATCGTCAGTATGCTTTATAATATCCAGTTGCTGAAGTATGCTGGTGAGGATGGTGTTGCTGCCTACGGTGTGCTGATGTATGTTGGCCTGATTTTTCAGGCGGTATTTATTGGCTATTCCGTGGGAACAGCTCCCGTTATCAGCTATCATTTCGGTGCAGAAAACCATAACGAATTGCAGGCAATCCTGAGAAAGAGCTTTGTGATTCTCTGCACCTGTGCATTGGCCATGTTTGGCGCTGGGGAGCTTCTGGCAAAGCCGTTGTCCAAGCTGTTTGTCGGATATGATCGGAGGCTGATGGAGATAACGGTCCGGGGCTTTTCCATCTATGCGTTCTCGTTTCTGTTTTCGGGAGTATCTATCTTCGGTTCCTCCTTTTTTACAGCGCTGAACGATGGCGTGGTATCGGCTTTGATCTCTTTTTTGAGAACGCTGGTATTTCAGGTTCTGGCTGTGCTGGTTTTTCCCTTACTATGGGGTCTGGACGGCATTTGGCTGTCGATTGTCGGCGCTGAGGCAATGGCACTGGTTGTGACGCTCCTGTTTCTTTTGGGAAAGCAGAAGAAGTACCATTATTGAAAGCAAAAAAGGAAATCGGCTGTGCGGGCTTGCTGGCACAGCCGTCGGCTTTATTGATTGCCGATTTGCTTGTTAAATAGTTTCAAAACAGAATGATAAAAAAATGAAGCGATTTCTTCCGTGCTGATTTCCGTTTCGTCTGATAGCCAAATGACTGCAGTATTAAACAAGGAACCGATATAGAAATATAATTCGTATTTCTTGATTGAAGAAGCGGGCATGGTGCCTTCTAAACTTTCATGAAACAGATTCAATTCCTCCAGCAAAGTCGCTGCGAAACCGGAGTGATATAAATCCAGGATATAATCCCGGTACCTATGGATATACTGAAAGCTCAGTAATATGTTCTCATATGTATAGAAGTTTCCACGATCGTAATGGATTTCTGTACGATATTCCTCCAGAACATCCCGAATCAGCGTGACCAGAACATCCTCCTTGGAGCAATAATTCCGGTAAAAGGAGGCTCGCGCCACGCCGGCCTTTTGGATGATTTCGGTGACGTGAATATCGGTTAAGCTTTTTTCCTGAATTAAGGAAAACAGGGCGGCGGTTATATTCCGTTTGACTCTTAAATTCGCTTCTTTCCGTTTATCCATACGCTCTCTCCCAGTGAACCTGATACGTTAGCGGCATTTTTGTCTCACGATCTGCGGTTGATGTATTGCAAGTGATGTGATACACTTGTCTCGCATTTTATCACATGATCGTCATTTGTCAACGAAAGGAATACCCTTATGAACGATTACGAAATCAGCTGCTGTTCAACTGTCGATTTAACCCCGGAACGGATGCAGGAAAGAAATCTTCGTTATGTGTGCTTTCGGTATCAGATTAACGGTGTTGAATACCTGGACGATATGGGTGCTTCCATGTCCTCAGAAGAACTGTTCCAGAAGATGGCGGGCGGTGCGGATACAAAAACCTCCCAGATTGGTGTAGAGGAATATATCACCCATTTTGAATCGATGTTGAAAGCGGGCAAGGACATTATCCACGTCACACTTTCCACCGGGCTAACCGGTACCTATAATTCTGCGTGCATTGCAAGAGAGGAACTGCTGGACACGTATCCGGATCGGAAAATCTATATTGTTGATTCTTTGGGAGCCTCCAGCGGTTATGGATTGATTATGGAGACCATGGCAGACCTTCGGGATGCCGGCATGGGCATTGATGAACTGTACCAATGGGTGGAAAGCAATTAGCTGCGTATGCACCATTGGTTTTTCTCCACGGATTTGTCCTTTTATGTACGCGGCGGTAGAATCTCAAAAACTGCCGGTACCATCGGAACTGTGCTTGGGATTTGTCCGCTCCTCAATATGGATGCCCAGGGGCATCTGGCTCCAAGGGAAAAAGTACGAGGTAAGCGCAACGTGATAAAAAGAATCGTTGAGAAAATGGAAGCCCATGCCGAAAACGGGCTTGACTACAGCGGAAAGTGCTATATCTGCCATTCTGTCTGCATGGAAGATGCCCGGATGGTTGCATCCATGGTAGAAAAGCAATTTCCAAAGCTGCAGGGAAACGTGGAAATATTCCCGATTGGCGCTACCATCGGCAGTCATACCGGCCCGGGAACCATGGCATTGTTCTTCTGGGGCGACAGGCGGCAGGATTAACCATCACGAAGAAAGGCAGTTTTGCGGAATATGAAGATTGCAATTTCAACAGATACAAACAGCGGTATTACCCGGGAAAAAGCGAAAGAAAAGGGGATCTATGTTCTGCCGATGCCGGTACTGATTGAGGATCAGGTATATCTGGAAGGTACCGACATTCGCAACGATCAGCTCTATGAGGCCATGAGACAGCAGAAAAACCTTTCTACCTCACAGCCTTCCCCTGGCCAGTTGCTGGAGCTTTGGGACAGCATCTTCCGGGAGGGATTCGAGGAGATCGTATATATTCCCATGTCCAGCGGGCTCAGCGGTTCCTGCCAGAATGCCATGCAGTTCGCCTCAGAATATGATGGACGTGTTCAGGTCGTCGACAATCATCGAATTTCCGTAACGCAAAGAGAATCTGTATACAGTGCCTTACAGCTTGCGCGGTCAGGTTATTCCGCGAGGGAGATCAAAGCCTTTCTGGAGGAACGGGCCTTTGACGCGAGCATTTACATTTCTGTGGATTCCATGGAATACTTGAAAAAGGGCGGACGGATTACGCCGGCAGTGGCTGCCTTCGCCACCGTCCTGAATCTGAAACCTGTTCTGACCATTCAGGGGGACAAACTGGATACCTATGCAAAAGCGCGGGGCATGAAGCAGGCTGAGCAAAAAATGATTGAAGCCATCAAGACAGACCGTACTACACGCTTTGCGGATGTACCGGATTCCCAGCTGCGAATCGGCGTAGCCGGAACGCTGGAAAGCGAGGAACAGGCACAAAGGTGGCTCCAGTGCGTGGAAAACGAATTTCCCGGCATGACCCTTCCCTACGCGCATTTACCGTGCAGCATTGCCTGCCATGTGGGCATGAACGCTGTGGGTATCGGCATTATAAAAAAAGAAGTGCCCTGAAGCAGGCACACAAAAATACAAGGATTCCTCAGGCAGTATCACTCAGCCTGCGCAATGCGTTTGCCTGCTGGACAGAATAAAGCGAGGAGACAAGATCGGCTCTTGTCTCCTCGCTTTTGTTATGCGGTTATTCCCCAGATCAGATTTTCACGACTCCGGCACAAGGTAACGCTGATACAACATCTGTTTGTTTGCGAAAGGCAAATTTATGTCTGGTCAAACAGCGTGTGCAGATCGACGTCTTTCAAAATGTCCTGAATCTGCAGCAGGATGTTGTCGATCTGTTCCGGTGCGTACTGAAAAATAAGCGCGATGGAACGAACATGGTATTCGGCCATTTCCAGCCAGGTGTATTTCTCCATATTTCCGGAGATGTACAGCGTCAATTGGCGGTCAATCCCGGTGCACACAATAAAGTCAAGGGCATGCTCTGAAAAAAAGCGGTTAAAATCGGGGATAAAGGCGCTGCAATGCTTCCAATATCCTTCATACTGATCCAGGTCACTGGAAGAAGTGGGACCCGGCGAAGCCATAAATCTGCGGAATTTTTCATCGTGAAAAAAACGATACCAGTATACATAAATATCCAGAAGAAATTGCATATATGCGGGAGCATCGTACGGCAGAACCTTCAGCGCCAGAGCGCGGTTCTTTTCGTTGATCCTGTCAGCGACCTGGCGAAACAATGCATTCTTTTCCTTAAAATGATAATAAATCGATCCCTGATTCACATGCGCTTCCTTGCAGATATCAAGAAACGTAGTTGCTGCGTAACCCTTTTCCAGGAACAGCTTTTCACAGGCATCCAGAATATGTGCTTTTGTCTCGTCGCCGTTTTCATAGGTACCCATATCAGAACTCCTATCAAATGGTTTGAAATTATTCTAGCATGAAATTTAGTTAAAATCAACTTTTCTTCAAATTTGTGCAATAGTTACAATTTAAGGACTTAAAACAATTGAAAAATTAGCGATATATATGTATAATAAGACTGAAATTTAGTTGCAAACAAAGATTTGCGAAAAAGGGGGAACGGAGGGCAAACAGACTCCTGCCAGGTGCGGTAGACATATGACCTGTGCTTTGCCGCAGGTCAGGAGAAAACAAACAGTCAAGAGGGGGATAAATCATGGGTAAAACAATGTCTGTCAAGAAAACAAGTATGATGATTTTGATCGCTGAGGCATTGATCATCGCAGGCAACATTATGGCAATGTCTTATGTCGACTACTGCTACACGAACCTGGGGCATGTGTCCTCAACTACCATGTC
Organism: Faecousia sp.; assembly: GCA_051867285.1. Taxonomy (GTDB): domain Bacteria; phylum Bacillota; class Clostridia; order Oscillospirales; family Oscillospiraceae; genus Faecousia. Next base: position 42,317 of record JBJDYL010000098.1, read on the forward strand.
GGTGGCCATGACAGTGGTCAGCATCATTGGCTTTGTGATGGCTCTTTTCATTGGTACCATCATCCAAAAAACCAAATCCAAAATGGGAAAATACCGCATGTGGATCTTAGTGGGCGGTCTGACCCTGGTGCTCGGTTCTGTTCTGATGGTGACCACTTTTTCCGCCAATCCCAAGGTCAACCTGATTGTGATTACGGTGGGTTATCTGCTGTTCAACGTCGCGTTGGACTTTGTCTGCACTTCCAAATATACGCTCTATGAACACATGGCCATGGGCAAGTCGGATGTTGTGGATCTGTACAATGGCCGGGGGTTTGCAGGCGGCAATTTGGGCTACACAATTTATTCGCTGATCCTGCTGCCCCTGGTGTTTGCCATTGGCGGAGAAAACGAGAATACCGGCTTCTTCGGGACGCAGATTATTTTTGCCGTTCTGGCTTTGGTTGGTATTTTCATCCTGCTGAAGATTTCCAAGCCCTATGATGTCGCGGCAACGGCAGAAGAGGAAATGCCCCAGCCGACCGTCGGCGAGCTGTTCAAGAGCCTTTCCGGCAATGGCCCGGCGATTTGTGTTACCGTGGTCGGCATCATTAAAACCATGTGCTATGCGCTGTTTAACTTCCTGCTGGTGTATCAGTGCTGCAATGTATTTGGCGATATCAATTATATGACCATTGCCCTGACCATGATTTCCGTGGTTGGTGTTGTCGGCAATCTGCTGGCACCGAAGATTGTGCCTATGCTGGGCGGCAGAAAGCACACCGGTATTGTGGTAGGTATCGTGGCAGGTATCCTGTACATTCTGCTGGGCCTTTTCGGTCAGTCCGTTGTGGCTTTCTTCATTCTGGCTGGCGCCGCGGTTCTGGTGCAGAATATCTACGATGCCATTGAAGCCGTTTTGTATCTGGATGCCGGCGAATACTGGTATGACAAGACCGGCAACGATACCCGGGCTTTCCTGATGGGCATGGCAAACATCGGTACGAAGATAGCCTATGCGCTGGCTAGCCCTGTCCTGGGCGCTGTGCTGGTCATGGCAAACTTCTCCGAGGAAGCGTTGCTGACCGGTCATGACGCCGCGGTTATGACCCGTGCCACTGGTTTCCTGCCTGCTGCCGGAATGCTGCTGATGGCGCTGCTGCTGACGCTGTTCCATAAGGTCTCAGACAAACAGATCGAAGCGTGCATTGCGGCCAATGCGCAGAAGGATGCCGCGATGTACGGCGAGGAGCAGTAACCTTGCGGGAAGAAAAGGAGGCCGTCACCGACATAGATACGGCATTACACGGTGATGCAGAAGAACGCTATTATTTTCCTTGTGACGGGAAATGCCGTATCTGCCCTTTCCCCGGGGTTCATTGCCGTAAGGCAGAAACAATTGACGCAAAAGGAGAAACCACACTATGAGCAATCTGGAATATCATGTGCCGCGGACGGTGGGTGAAGCTTTGCAGCTGATGGCAAAGTACGGCACGGATGCCAAGGTGATCGCAGGCGGCACAGATCTGATTCCGAAAATGAAAGCGGGAATCACCCATTTTTCCCATCTGATCAGTTTGAAGGCGATTGAGGAACTGAAGTACTCCAGTATTGACGCAGAGGGAAATCTGCACATCGGCGCCAATACCACGCTGCGGGACCTGGAAGCCATGCCCGGCGTGAAAGAAACATTCCCGGCTCTGTGGGAGGGGATGCACAGCATGGCCAACACCCAGATCCGAAACCGTGGTACGGTTGCAGGCAACATCTGTAATGCCGTTCCCAGTGCGGATACAGCCCCGGCTTTACTGGTCTATGAAGCCCTGGTTTGTATTGCCAACACAAAAGAGATTCGCAGAGTTCCTGTAGAGGCATTCTTCACCGGCGTCTGCCGCACGGTGCTGAAGCCGGAGGAGCTGGTTACGGAAATCATTGTACCCAGACCAGAACCGACAGCAAGAAGCATCTACTATAAATATTCCATACGAAATGCACTGGATCTGGCGATGATAGGCGTCGCGGCCAATGTTACCATGGAAGGTTCCACGGTGAAGGACGTGAAGCTGGCGCTGGGCGCGGTTGCGGTAACGCCGAAACGGGCGACCAAAGCAGAGCAGCTTCTGCTTGGTCAGGAGCTGACCGAGGAACGTATATTGGAAGCGGCCCGGATTGCCAGTCAGGAGGATTGCAGTCCTATCAGTGATATCCGCGCCAGTGCGGACTATCGCCGGGAAATGGTTCGGCTCCACGTCCGGGATGCGCTGCGCTATGTACGGCAGACCAACGATGGAGGGACGGCAGAATGAAGCAGCTTATGACTTTCCGCGTAAACGGAACGGAATACACTTTGGCAGTGGAACCAAACGAAACCCTGGTGAATGTTCTGCGGGAGGAACTTCGCTTTACAGGCGTTAAAAAGGGCTGTGATGATGGTGACTGCGGCGCCTGCACGGTTTTAATGGACGGCAAGGCAATCCCTTCCTGCACCACATTGGCCTGTGAGGCCCAGGATCACGAGATTGTGACCATTGAAGGCGTAAAACAGGGCGATTTGCTGCATCCGGTACAGCAGGCGTTTGTGGATTGCTTTGCGATGCAGTGCGGGTTTTGTACACCGGGTATGATTCTGGCAACCATTGCGCTTCTGAAGGAAAATCAGGATCCTACAGAGGAAGAAATCCGGGATTATCTGCGGGGCAATATCTGCCGCTGTACCGGTTACAACAAGATCATCGACGCGGTGAATCAGGCAAAGGAAATGCTGAAGCAAAAGGAGGCGGAGTAAAATGGGGGACAGAGAGACCATCATCGGTACCAGCGTGCAGCGTGTGGATGCTGTTGAGAAAGTAACCGGTGCAGCAATGTACGCCGGGGACTTCAAACCCGACCGTATGGCATACGGAAAGATCCTGGGAAGCCCCTATGCCCATGCCAGAATTCTCAGCATAGATACCTCCGCGGCAGAGCAGCTGCCGGGTGTGCTTGGAGTCCTCACCGGAAAAGACGTGCCGGATATGAGAACCGGCGGCTACCTTCGTGACCGTCATATTCTTTGCAAGGAATATGTCCGGTACGTTGGCGACTATGTGGCGCTGGTGGTAGCAACAAGCGAAGCTGTAGCATTTGAGGCTGCAAAGCTGATTCGTGTTGAATATGAAGAGCTTCCGGCGGTATTCTCAGAGGTGGAAGCCTTTTCAAAAAACCCGGCTGCCAGGGTACATGATAATGTGATGGACTACGCGCCCACCGGCTTTCAGGGCATTGAAGAACTGGGGCTGGACCCGGAGTATCCCAATCAGTTTGTTTCGTTCTTTCAGCCCGTCGGGGATGTGGAACAGGGCTTCCGGGAGTCCGATGTGATCGTGGAAAACACCTTTCAGGTTCCGTTTGTCAGCCATTGCACCTTGGAGACCCATCAGTGCGTGGTGATACCGGAGGCGGACGGCGGACTGTCGGTTTACGCCAGTGAACAGACCGGTACCACGGCGAAATATGATCTGGCGAATAATCTGGGGCTGGACAGCTCGAAGATTCATATGCACATTCCCTATCTGGGCGGCGGATTTGGCGGAAAGACTGGCATTTCCATTACCGATGTGGCGGCTGTGGCAGCCCTGAAACTGAGAGTGCCGGTACGGATTGTCCAGACCCGGGAGGAAAACTTTGTATCCGGTGGACTGCGCAATGCGGCAACCTTATGGATCAAGGATGGCTACAAAAAGGACGGAACGCTGCACGCCCGTCACATCCGCGCCATCTGCAATGGCGGCGCTTATTCGACACATTCTTTGATCATGATCCTGTGTGCCGGCGAAGGAGCTGTGGGCAACTATCGTGTGCCCAATTTCCTGATGGAAAACCGGGGCATCTATACAAATACGCCGCCCGGAGCGCCTTACCGTGCCCTTGGCTCGGAGTATATGGTGTTTGCCATTGAACGCAATACCGATATTGCTGCCGACCGGCTGGGAATGGACCGGGGCGAGCTGAGACTGAAAAATCTGCTGCGGGACGGGGATGTGGACTGCGACGGACGGGAGGTTTATAACAACGGCTCTGTCGCCTGTATGGAGAAAGTTCTGGAGAAGATCCAGCTCAGCCAGAAGCGCGGGTCTGACGGACTGTGGCTCTACGGAAAGAGCGTTGCCATCGGCAACAAATTTGTGGGCGTAGAGGATCCCAACGGTACCGGTGCCATCTGTAAAATCGAGGACGACGGTACGGCAACACTGTATGTCTCCCATGTGGAGCTGGGGCAGGGTGCTCTGACCGTAGACGCCATGGCGGCGGCGGAGACGCTGGGACTTACGGCGGATAAGATCCATGTGGTGTACGGCAACTCGGATGTCTGCCCCCATGATCAAGGCACCTTCTGCAGCCGCGGAACCTTTGTCAATGGCAACGCTGCCATAATGGCTGCGCAGGACGCCAAGCGGCAGATGTTTGAAATCGCTCAGGAGAAGCTAAAGGTTTCTCCGGAGGAAATGGATACCAGAGACGGCATCATTTTTGAAAAGGCCCATCCGGAAAACTGTATTCCTTTTTCCGAGCTGTTCTTTGAAAACGGCAGCGTACCGGAGGGTGGATTTATTATGGGCCGTGCAACATGGCGGCATCCGGATGCCTTTGCAGCATTCGATTCCGGCGTTCCCATGACATATTCCATTGGCGCATGGGGCGTGGAAGTGGCTGTAAACCGCGAAACCGGAGAAATCCGGCTGGTGGACTTGCAGGGCTGCTATGATCCAGGTCGTGTGATGAACCAGAAAGCCTGCGAAGGGCAGGTAGAGGGTGCTTTCTCCATGGGCCTGGGACAGGCAATCTATGAGGAATGCCTGTTTAACGATAAGCACAAGAACATCAACCCCAACTTCCGGGACTACCGAATCCCCACCTTTATGGACGGTCCGCGCAGCGCGAACCTGCATTTTGAATTCCTCGACAATCCAAACCGCTACGGACCCTTTGGTGCCAAAGGAATCGGCGAGGTGGCGATGAACCCCGTTATGCCGGCAATTGCCAATGCGGTCCGGGATGCCATCGGCGCAGAGCTGTTCCAGCTGCCCTTCACCAGAGAACGGGTACTGAAGGCAATTCGCCAGGCTGAAGAGAGCCAGTCATGTGCAGAAAGGAGCAAACCAGTATGAGACCTATGAAAGTGGCAATTTTTGGTGCCGCAGGCTGCGTGGCATCGATATGTATTCAGGCGTTGCTGAAGCGAGATGCCCAGATTGTTGCCGGTTTTGGCAATCGCCGGGGCATCGGCATGGACATCGGTGAGGTGATCGGCATGGAGCCCATTGGCGTTACCATCACCTCTGTAAAGGATATGGAGAAGGTTCTGGATGAAACCAGGCCCGACGCCGCGCTGGACTGCTCTCTGAATACCGTTACAGAAATCTATCCCCATGCCAAGGCGTGCATGGAGCGGGGCATCAACTACATGCCGGTGGGCATCTGCTGCTACTACCCATTCCTGACTGATCCGGAAATTGCAAAGGAGCTGGACGAGATCGGAAAACGTACCGGTGCGTCTTACCTTGGCTCTGGCTCCGGTGAGGGCTGGCAGTCATTGCCCCTGGTGCTCAGCGGCCTAAGCGATACGATCAAACGTGTGAAGCTGGAATTCAATGCACTGCTGAATGATTTTGGTGCGGGTTCTTTCGAGGGCATGGGCTTTGGCGAGCCGGAGGAGAACTGGGGCCCCTATCTGGAGGTCAGCGAGCCGTCTCCCTGGGAGCATGTGGACCGCCTGATTGCTGAAAAGGCAGGACTGCATTTTGACAGTCTGGAAGTTTTCAATACAGCGGAGGCGGCGCCCTTCGATATGAAACCTTGTGAAGGATCGGACTTTACAATTCCCAAAGGAACCCTTTCCGGCTATGCAGAGCGGACGGTGCTGCACACCCTTGAAGGCGTGGATATTGAATCCGTTAGCTACTTCAAGTTTGGTCTGCCCGGGGAAACGAACTCCTTTACCGTGGAAATTGAGGGTGAGCCTAACTTTAAGATGACGGTGGAGGATTTCCACGGCGAGGTGACGACCAGCATCATCATGGTGAACCGGCTTCCCGACCTGATTCGCGCCCCCGGCGGCATTGTCATGGTCAATGATCTGCCGATGTTAACCTATAAAGCACCTTCTGCTTTCCTGACAGAAGCGGAATAATACATGTATAAAGAGGAGGACAGAACATGAGCCAGGATCGGTATGCTCAAAAATTTCAGCGGCTTGCAGATGCCATAGCCCTGAAAGAACCGGACCAGATTCCGTTCCATCCGGAGATGAATTGCTTTCCGTATCTGCAGGCCGGATATACCATGGCCGAAATTCTATACGATACGGATCTGACAAAAACAAGAGACAGTATCTTCAAATACCTGCATGATTTTGATCCCGATGCCCTGTTTGGAATGGGAGCGGTAAACGAGGGAATGGGGCAGATTCTGGATTTGGCCATGCCGAAAAACCTGCGCTGGGCTGGAATGCCGGGGGACGTAATCGACAAGAATTCCATACACCAGTATATTGAGTTTCCTGTGCTGGAAGAAGACGAGTTCGAAGAATTCTTCTCAGACCGCTCTGGATGGATGCTGCGAAAGGGGCTGCCCAAGACCTCCCAGATTATGGAACCTACCGTGAATTTCGACTTGCGGAATTTTGGTACTTATTGCGGCTATAGTCCCTTTGCCGCAGCGATCAGCACCCCGGAGCACAAAGAGATGATTCAAAAGCTCTGGAAGCTGGCGGATCTGGAGGCAGAGCGGAACGCAAAATTTGAGCAGCTGACCATGGATGTAGAGGCGGACGGTTATCCGGTTCTCGCTCTGGGCTTTGCCAGTGTTCCCTTTGATGATTACAGCGATTTCCTGCGCGGGACGTTGGATACTATGACAGATATGTATGAGCGGGAGGGCGAGATCCAGCGCTACTGTGAAGAACAAATGGAGATCACCCTTGAGGCCATCAAGGCCCAGGGAGAATACCTGGGTGGTCAGGGGCGCTTTGTGGGAATGACCCTGCACAAAGGCATGGATTCGTTCATGAGCAGAGAGCAGTATGAGAAGTTCTATTGGAAGGATCTGCAAAAGATTATCTGTGCGATTATTGATGCGGGTATGACACCCTACATCTATACAGAGGGCGCATACAATTCCAGACTGGACTTCCTGCGGGATGTGCCGCCCGGAAAGGTCTATTATCATTTTGAGAATGTTGACATGAAGCTGGCGAAGGAAAAACTGGGTGGTGTAGCCTGCATCGGCGGCGGTTTCCCAATTAATCTGCTGAATTTCGGCACACCGGAGCAGGTCCGTGAGGAAGCAAAAAAACTCATCGATATCTGTGCCCCTGGCGGCGGCTTTATCTTTGAGACGACTTGTGCATGCGACTATGCCAAGCGCGAGAACGTGGAGGCTCTGTTCGATACCATTCGAACCTATGGTAAGAAATGAAAGGAAGGTTGAAAATCTATGTTAACACCGAGGCAAAATCTGCTGGAAACCATTCATGGAGGAAAGCCTGACCGTTTCGTTAAGCAGTATGAGTTTATGGCCATGCCATACAGCGATCCGTATACCATGTCCAACCCCCAGCCGTTTTTCCCGGGGGACGAGGACAAAGTGGATCTGTGGGGCGTGAAGTGGTCCTGGCCTGCCAATGTCCCCGGAATGTTTCCGGTACATACACCTGGCAACAAGGTAATCCCCGATATTGAAGAGTGGGACGGCAATATGCAGCTGGCACCGCTGGACTACCCCGATGAGATGTGGGAAGAAGCCCGCAAGGACTATGCCCAGTATGACCGTAAGGAAGTGTTCGTCGGACCGATCTTTTTCCCCGGCCTGTTTGAACAGACCCATTGTCTGATGGGTATGGATGATGCGCTCATGGGATTCTATTCGGAACCGGAAAAGATGCACGAGATTATTGAGGCCTACTGCGAGTGGGAGATGGCTTATGTCAAGCTGCTGGCAAAGAACCTGCATCCGGATGTGGTGCTGCATCATGACGACTGGGGTTCCTCCGCTTCCACTTTTATGTCCGAGGATATGTTCCGGGAGTTCTATCTGAAGCCCTACAAAAAGCTGTATCAGTGCTACAAGGACAACGGCTTTGAACTGATCGTCCATCACTGCGACAGCTTCGCAGCTACCTACGTGCCCATGATGATTGATATGGGGATCGATATCTGGCAGGGCGGCACCAGTAAAAACGATATTCCTGCACTGGTAAAGCAATATGGCGGTCAGATCAGTTTCCTGACGGGAATTGAAGCGTCTGATGTGGATCATGAGGGTTGGACCCAGGAAGAAATCCGCAATGCGGTTCGCAAGGCTTGTAATGCCTGCGGAAACAAATACTTTATCCCTTGCCAGACCGTAGGTGGACCCCAATCCGTTTTCGAGGGCGTCTATGAAGCGATCGATCAGGAGATCGACGCGTTGAACCGTGAACTGTTTCCGGGAACATTTTAAGCCATACAGGAAGCTGCGGACATAAGGGAAACAGATTCGGAATCCTAGGTACTTATGAAATCCCAGCAGCTTAGATTGTGATATCCCTGCTCTGGAGAGATACAGACTGCTGCAATGCAAGGAGGCAATCTATATGGTGAAGGTACGATGGTGGGAAAAGCTGTGCTATGGCTTGAGTTCTGTTGGCGGCAATCTGCCCAATTATCTGATTGTTGGCTATCTGACATTATTTGCTACCGATGTTATGGGAATCAACGCCGCAAAAATCGGTATGATCGTCATGCTTTGCAGTGTGTTTGACGCAGTGACGGATTTGTTTGTGACAAACATTGCGGATCGGACGCATACTCGCTGGGGAAAATATCGTCCGTGGCTTCTGTTCACTGGCGTGCCGATGACAGCCATTATGGTGCTGCTGTTCTGGTATCCGTCGTTTCTGGTGAACGAGAACCAAAAACTCCTGTGGCTGGCGGTATGGTTTTTCCTGCTCTCTCCCGTGTTCCTGACCGGCTACCTCTGTCCACAGTATGTCATGCTGAGCGTGATCAGCAGCGACGAAGGGGAACGACTGAGCCTGGGCAGTGCGAGGAGTATTGGAGAATTTGCATCCGATCTTCTGGTCAACGGGCTTTGCATGACCCTTGTCCTGTCGCTGAGCGGTGGAGACTACCGGGATATAGGAAGCTGGCGTGCGGCCGTTGTTTTCTTTGCGATTCTGGCATTGGGATGCTGTCTGGCCGGGTTCTCTGGAACGCGGGAACGTGTCCATGTGACAAATGAGAATGTGGATGGAACACAGCTGACCCTCATTGAGAAACTGAGAATCCTGCTGCACAGCCGCATGTTCCTGAAGGTCCTGCTGCTGAATGCGGGGATTATGTTGGCTACCGTGGAATCGGTTCTGTTTTCCTATTTTTGTATTTATAATCTGGGCCACGAGGAGTGGCTTTCCGGGCTGTGTATCATCGCATCCATAACCTCCATTGTTGCCACTGCGGCTTTGCCGGGAATTGGCAGGCGCACAGGCAAGCAGACAATCATCTTCCTTGGCTGCCTCAGTATGATTGTTTCAGCCCTGTTTTGCACGCTGGCTACTGGATTTTGGTCTGCGCTGCTGTTTGTGATATTCAAAGGAACTGGATATGGCTTCTGCATCTCCTGCAGTGGTGTGCTGTGGGCCACCACGTCAGATCATATTGAGGCGGAGACAGGGGTTGCAATTCCAGGGCTGGTTATGGCTATGGGCAGCTTTACCTGTAAGATCCTCATGGGGATCTGTGCATTCCTGGGAACACAGATCTTGACATTGGCCCACTATGACGGAGAACTTGCCACGCAGAGTCTGAGTACACTGAACTGGATTCGCTACGGCATGGTTGGATTTTTGCTGCTGGCGGCGGTAATTACCATCATCGCCAATTGGATGCTGCGGGAGCTTCATGAATTTCAGGTACAGGCACGGTAATTCCAATCGGCCAGATGATCCAATCCCATGGACAAATCCCTATGGAAAGTTCCGGGCGTCAGAGCGTATAGGAGCACCATTACCAACCGTTTCCCAATCGAAATAACTGGGCGCAAGCGACTTTCCAGTTGCTTGCGCCGTAAATTATTTCCACACCGCAATGCAATCTGCCGACAGAAATATCCGGTCCTATTGGATCCGTGCCGTTATGGGTTGTAAACAAGAGCTACACCTGTGACTCAGGTACCGGCCCGGCACACGCGGTTTCATTTGCCTCTGGGATTGATCCGCCATGCAGCTTGCCCACACAATGGCACCGGGGCCTTGCCGGTATGAAATTGTTGGAAAGTCGGTACTTGACATAGAGTGAACTCTAGGTTATATACTATTCTTACAAGAGGTGGTATGATGACATATACGATTTCTCAAATTGCACAGAAGATGGGAGTATCGGTTTACACGCTCCGCTATTATGACAAGGAAGGCCTGCTGCCGTTTGTGGAGCGGGTGAATGGCAGACGTGTATTCAAGGATTCGGACTTTTCCTGGCTGAGAATGATCAGCTGCCTGAAAAATACGGGGATGCCCCTGAAAGAGATACGCCAGTATATGGAGCTGTGTCAGCTGGGGGATGCCAGCCTGCTCCAGCGGCAGGAAATCATTCTGAAGCAGAAAAAATCCATTGAAGACCAGATCCATTTTTTATAGGAAAACCTGAAGGTGATTTCGTACAAAGCCCGTTACTATGAGACGGCGGTGGCCGCCGGTACGGAGCGTGCCTGTGCAGAATTACCTTGCGATTCCCCAATGGAATGATACTGATATTTAATAGAAATCATTTGAGGAGGATACATATGCGCGCAACTGTTTATTTTACCCGTACAATCACACCGCAGAAGGTTCTGGAGCTGTATCAGCTGGTGGGCAGGGAGCTGCCTGGCAGGGTGGCCGTAAAGGTTCATTCCGGAGAAAAAGGAAATCAGAACTTCCTGCGGCCCGATTTCTGGAAGAACATTATCGATGCGGTAGGCGGAACCGTGGTGGAGTGCAATACTGCCTACGAAGGTGCCCGCAACACCACCTGGAAGCACCGGCAGTTGATTGCGGAGCACGAGTGGGACCGGTATTTCCCTGTGGATCTGCTGGACGCGGAAGGCCCTGACCTGGAGCTGGACATCCCCAACGGAAGGGTTATCCACAAGAATTATGTGGGCAAGGACCTAGCAAACTACGACTCCATGCTGGTGCTGTCCCACTTTAAGGGGCATCCCATGGGCGGCTACGGCGGCGCGTTGAAGCAGCTGTCCATTGGCGTCGGCTCTTCCTTTGGCAAGGCTTACATTCACGGCGCCGGTGACCCGAACCAGATCTGGACCGCGGATCACGATTCTTTCCTGGAATCCATGGCGGACGCAGCCGGTTCCGTGGTGGACTTTTTTCAGGGAAATCTGGTCTATATCAACGTCATGAAAAATATGAGCGTGGACTGTGACTGCTGCTCCGTGGCGGAGGATCCCTGTATTGCGGACATCGGCATGCTGGCATCTACGGATCCCGTGGCCATTGACCAGGCATGTATTGACCTGGTGTATGCCTGCTCCGATCCCGGGAAGGCTCATTTTCTGGAGCGCATCGAAAGCCGGAATGGTGTCCATACCATTGAAGCGGCTGCTGCGCTGGGCTATGGAACCAGAGAATATGATTTGATCGAAGTGGGCTAATCCACCGGAAGCAGAAACCCGCTGACCATCACGGCAATGGTCAGCGGGTTTTTCATGTGTCTGGCGGGAGAGGGGAGTGCACCTGAGAGAGTTACAGCTTTTTTCCGGTGGCAGCCTCAAAGTGATACTTTACAATACCAAGATCCATCTTTGTGTAAAAGCCCACCCCGGGCGTAACCGTAACTGCATCCTCAGCGTAGGTAAAGGTAAACTTCTGCTGATTCATTGCAGTCGGCGCCAGCAGCGCCGCTTCCACACCGGCCCGGAACCAATCCGGGGTGCTGCCGCTGACATTGCTGACATCGCCAATGGCCTTGCTTTTGTGAGGGACGCCCTGATTCGTTCCATAGCCGAATGCGATTACCGCTGCCAGCTTTTCTCCGGCGGCAATTTGGAATGCGCCCGGGGTTTTCCGATAGGTCAGGGCCACCCAGCAGGTGTTCAGCCCCAGCTGCTGCGCTTTCAGTGCCAGCCGTTCTCCATAGTAGCCGCATTTTTCCTCAAGAGCTTTGCTCTTTGCGCCCACCAGAGCAATGTAGTTGGTAACGCCCCGGAAACTGCCGTAATGAGCCATAAATCCGGAGAAAGCATTCGGCTCTCCGGTGACCAGCTGGATGTGCAGACCGCCCTCCTGATTGCACAGATCGGTTTCCGTCTGCAATTCCTGTACAATTGCCGCGTCAACCGCCCGATTGTCATACTGCCGCACGCTGTGGCGAGCGCGCATGGCTTCCATAATATCCATAGTTTGATACTCCTTTTTCCGTTCTGTGCCTGCGAAATGCAGGTGTTAATTCGTTTCCTGCTGTGCCTGGGAATTCATCCCGATGGGTTCTTTACCGCCGTATTCCATGATGGCTTTTGCGTGGAGAAGCGTGGCGATGATTCTGCTGATCGCGTCCGCGCTGGGATCGAAATAGTAATAGTTTTTCGTTCCTTCCCGCCGCATCTTCACAATCCCGGCATTTTTGAGAATTTGCAGGTGATGAGACACTGCGGGGCGGGACAAATTGCTTTTTCTGGCCAGATCGCCAACACGGACGCCGTGGCAGTCTTTGATCAGCATCATTTCCAAAATCAGATGCTGGCGGTTTTCATCGCCCAGAGCCAGCAGCGCATCCTGACAGGCTTTGATTTCAGTGGCAAGTCGTTCAATTTCGTCCCCATTCATACACAACCCTCCCTTTGGTTCGACTGCTTAGACCATTATACAGGATTGTCAGGAAAATATGTGAACGGTTAAGAAAATCGATACCATTTATCCGTTTTCAGGCAGCTGCCTTGTATAACGCGCCATTCTGGCCGCGGCGTACACAGCAACAAGCAGTTCGGTAATTGGCATGGCAAACCAGATGGAGTCCGCTGCGGTAACAGCGGGCAATACCAGAATGAGAATGCCGCTGACCACCGCGCCTCTGGCTACGGATACCACGAAGGAGGTTGTCGGCTTCATGAGCGCCTGGAAATAATAGGTGGAGAAGATGTTCAGCGGGAGCAGCAGGAAGGAAATACCGTAGCTGCGGATGATGGCAGGGGCGATTTCCAGAATGCTGTCCGTGGGGGTCATGAAGACGCGGACGAACAAATTGGGGACTGCCAGAGCGACACCTGTCCAAATCAGCCCAAATGCAAACGCGGTACCCACCGCGTATTTCAGAACCTCCCGGATCCGGTCGCCCCGGTTTGCGCCGAAGTTTACGGAAATAATAGGCTGAGATGCCTGACCGATGCTGTAGGCGCAGCACTGGACAAAGGTGGAGATGTTGATGATGATGCCATACACCGACAGTGCGTCGGTTCCCAGATATCTCAGAATCTGCCGGTTGAACAGCACCGTCAGGATACCCATGGCAACGTCGATGAAGAAGGTGGAAAAGCCGGTGACAGTGATGCGTTTCAGTTTGTCCAGCAGGGCAGAGGGCTTTACAAAGCGCAGGGTATTCTTCGGGCTGAAGAAATGGCTGCACATGATCACCAGGGAGAAGAGACTGCCCAGAACGGTGGCAAGACCCGCGCCCATGATGCCCATGTCAAGAACAAAGACAAGGAAATAGTCGCCGAATACATTGAAAACACCGCCGAAAATGACAGCTTTCGTGGCAAGTCCGGGATTGCCGTCGTTGCGAAGGAATGCGGACATCAGCTGTGTGAACAGAAAGCTAGGCACTGCAAACTTCACAGGAAGGACATAACGCTGCGCCAGAGGAAGCAGTGTTTCCTCCGCACCGAACAGCAGCAAAAGCTCCCGGTCAAAGAAGATGACTGCAATCCAGGTGATGGCTGCCAATATGACGGTACCCATTACCGCAGCGGTAAAGAACTCGTTGGAACGGGACTGGTTTTGCTCTGATTCTCCCCGCAGGGTGCTGAACAGAACGCTGCCGCCGATGCCCATGAGCAGACCCAGACTGTAGATGATATTCCAGATGGGGCTGACCACTGCCATAGCGGCAGTGCCGGAAGGCCCCTGATACTGGCCGACCATGGCCATATCCACAATGCCATAGATAGACGAGATCAGCGCGCTGCCAAAGGCGGCGGAGAGGTACTTAAAATACATGGGTCTTACCTTGCTTGTTAGAAAATCCATTTGAAATCCTCCTGATACATGAACTGCGCCCCGGCATCTTTCCTGCTCCGATCTTTGCAATGGGAGCGATTCCGATGCCCGGTACAACCCGCTCAAAAAAGAAAAAAGCTGGATAAGACCAGGCGTTTCAGCCTGATGCCTTATCCAGCACATCATTTCTCATGAATGATTTGCCCTCCGAGCAAGCGACAGTATTTTAGTAGATTTTCTTTCCTTTGTCAAGACCCAAAAAGCGTGTCATGCGGGCTGTATGGCATCCGGCGAGGTACGGGGAAGGGACGAAACATTTATCTTTCTGCGCAGAGTGAACAGAAAGTCAAACAAGAAACGGCTCAGTTACGGACGGTGGATCCGTCTGGCGCCATTCTGCTGGTTACGGTATCCGGATTGTGGAAAAATTGGGTCATTTTCCGCAAAAAAATGCAATGGAAGCGGTTATAATTCTATGTGACTCCGCTAAACAAAGACATTGCACTGCGATTTGTGCCTGAATTGTGGATTATTATGCTGCTGCATGGGGCTCGAAAGGATGAAAAAAACAGGAAAATGAAATTTTCGGGTAATTTCCTATTGTAAATTGTCTCCGAATGTGTTATAGTATCCCGGAGAGCAAAGGCGTTCCCAATTGGACAAGTGCGTCCAATTTGGGAACGCCGTTTTTTTATCCAACGCAAATGAGAGGAGAAGAAGATATGGATAATTTCACCGAGCGCACTGCTCCCGCCGGATTATATGACCCCCGGTTTGAGCATGATAACTGCGGCATTGGCGCTGTCGTGGATATCAAGGGCCGGAAGAGTCACCGAACCCTTGATGACGCTCTGCAGATCGTTGAGCATTTGGAGCACCGGGCCGGCAAGGATGCCGAGGGAAAAACCGGTGACGGCGTTGGCATCCTGCTTCAGATCGGACACAAATTCTTTACCAAGGCGGCAGCACAGGCCGGAATCGCTCTTGGCAGCGAGCGGGAGTACGGTGTGGGCATGTTCTTCTTTCCGCAGGAGGAACTGCTGCGCAATCAGGCGAAGAAGCTGTTTGAGATCATCTGTAAAAAGGAGGGCTTGCCCTTCCTTGGCTGGCGTGAGGTTCCCACCTGTCCGGAGGTTCTGGGACATAAGGCAAGAGACTGCATGCCCAGCATCTGGCAGGCCTTTGTTGGCAAACCGCCCCGGCTGGATGCCGGTATCAGCTTTGACCGGCGGCTGTATGTAGCCCGGCGCGTCTTTGAGCAGTCCAACCAGGAGACCTACGTTTGCAGCCTGTCCAGCCGGACCATCGTCTATAAAGGCATGTTCCTGGTGAAGGAGCTGCGGCTGTTTTACCCCGACCTGCAGGATGAGGATTATGAGTCTGCCATCGGCATGGTGCACAGCCGGTTCTCCACCAACACCGCACCCAGCTGGAACCGGGCGCACCCCAACCGGTACATTCTGCACAACGGTGAAATCAACACCATCCGGGGCAATGTGGACACCATGCTGGCCCGTGAGGAGACCATCAGCAGCAAATACTTAAAAGACGACATGACCAAGGTGTTACCCATTGTCAATCAGGGCGGTTCCGACTCCGCCATGCTGGATAACACTTTGGAATTCCTGCTGATGAACGGCATGGAGCTGCCGCTGGCGGTGATGGTCACCATTCCTGAGCCCTGGAGCAATAACAAGAGCATGGATCCCAAGAAGCGGGATTTCTACCAGTATTACGCCACCATGCTGGAGCCCTGGGATGGCCCTGCTTCCATTCTGTTCAGCGACGGCGATGTGATGGGCGCGGTTCTGGACCGGAACGGTCTGCGTCCCAGCCGTTACTATATCACCAAAGACGGCCGCCTGATTCTGTCCAGCGAGGTAGGTGTTCTGGATATTCCTGCCGAGGATATTGTCCGCAAAGACCGCCTGCGTCCCGGCAAGATGCTGCTGGTGGACACCGTGAAGGGCGAGCTGGTGGATGACGAGGCGCTGAAGGCAGACTATGCCAGCCGTCAGCCCTACGGCGAGTGGCTGGACAGGAACCTTGTGAGCATGAACGATCTGAAGGTGCCGAACCAAATGGTGCCTGAGCACACCCGGGAGGAGCTGGTGCGGCTGCAAAAGGCCTTCGGCTACCGTTATGAGGATGTGAGCACCATCATGCTGCAAATGGCGAAAAACGGCGGCGAGCCTGCCGGCGCCATGGGCAGCGATACCCCGCTGGCTGTGCTCAGCCATACCCACCCCCCGCTGTTTGAGTACTTTAAGCAGATGTTCGCCCAGGTGACCAATCCGCCCATTGACGCCCTGCGGGAGAAGATCGTCACTTCTACCACCGTGTATGTGGGCGCCCAGGGTAACCTCTTGGAAGAAGCCGCCGACAACTGCAAGGTGCTGAAAATCGACAACCCCATTCTGACGGAAACGGATCTGCTGAAAATCAAGGCCATGAAGGTTCCCGGCTTCAAGGTTGTGACCGTCTCCATCTGTTATTACAAGAACACCTCTCTGGAAAAGGCCATCGACCGGCTGTTTGTGGACGTGGACCGGGCCTATCGGGACGGCGCCAACATTCTGATTCTCTCTGACCGGGACATTGACGAATATCATGTGGCCATTCCCAGCCTGCTGGCAGTGGGCGCGGTATCCAAATATCTGGTTCGCACCCGCAAGCGCACCGCCATGGCGCTGATTCTGGAAAGCGGTGAGCCCAGGCTTGTCCATGACTTTGCTACCCTGCTGGGTTACGGCGCCTGCGCCATTAATCCTTATCTGGCGCAGGAGAGCATTGGCAGCCTGATTCATGACGGATTGCTGGAAAAGGATTACTATGCCGCCGTGGGCGACTACAACAAGGCCGTGCTTGCAGGCATCGTGAAGATTGCTTCCAAAATGGGCATCTCCACCATCCAGTCCTATCAGGGCAGTCAGATTTTTGAAGCCGTGGGCATCAGCCAGGAGGTTATCGACAAATACTTCACCAACACCGTCAGCCGGGTGGGCGGCATCACCCTGCTGGACATTCAGAAGGATCTGGAGGACCGGCACCGCCAGGCCTTCGACCCGCTGGGACTGGATATTTACATGGATCTGCCCAGCACCGGCGCCCACAAGTTCCGCAGCGGCCCGGCGGCAGAGCAGCACCTCTATAATCCCCAGACCATCCACCTGCTGCAGCAGGCAGTCTGGACGGATGATTACGGCAAGTTCAAGCAGTACACCGCTGCCGCAGCCAACGAGGGCGGCGACGACATGCACCTGAGAAGCCTGCTGGAATTCAACTACCCGGAGCAGGGGGTGCCCCTGGAGGAAGTGGAAAGCGTTGATACCATCGTAAAACGCTTCAAGACCGCCGCCATGAGCTATGGCGCTCTGTCCCAGGAAGCCCATGAGTGCATGGCCATCGCCATGAACCGTCTGGGCGGCAAGTCCAATACCGGTGAAGGCGGCGAGGCCGAGGATCGCTACGGCACCGAGCGCAACAGCGCCATCAAGCAGGTGGCCTCTGCCCGATTCGGTGTTACCAGCAAGTATCTGGTCTCTGCCAAGGAAATCCAGATTAAAATGGCACAGGGCGCCAAGCCCGGCGAGGGCGGTCAGCTCCCCGGCGCAAAGGTCTATCCCTGGGTTGCCAAGTGCCGCAACTCCACCACCGGTGTGGGCCTGATCTCTCCTCCGCCCCATCATGACATTTACTCCATCGAGGATCTGGCGCAGCTGATCTATGACCTGAAGTGTGCCAACCGCAAGGCCGCCATCAACGTCAAGCTGGTCAGTGAGGCCGGCGTCGGTACCATCGCCGCAGGCGTTGCCAAGGCTGGCGCGGAAGTCATTCTGATTTCCGGCTTTGACGGCGGCACCGGCGCAGCATCCATTAACTCCTCCATCCACAATGCAGGCCTGCCTTGGGAACTGGGCATCGCGGAAGCCCATCAGTGCCTGATTATGAACGGCCTGCGTTCCCGGGTGCGCATTGAATCCGACAGCAAGCTCATGTCTGGCCGGGATGTGGCCATTGCCGCCATGCTGGGCGCGGAGGAATTCGGCTTCGGTACCGGTCCTCTGGTTGCCATGGGCTGCGTTATGATGCGGGTGTGCAATCTGGACACCTGTCCTATGGGTATCTGCACCCAGAATCCCGATCTGCGGAAGAATTTCAAGGGCAAACCGGAGTATGTGATGAACTTCATGAAGTTCATGGCTCAGGAGCTGCGGGAATATATGGCGAAGCTGGGTGTCCGCACGGTGGACGAGCTGGTGGGCCGCACGGATCTATTGAAGGTTCGGCCTGCCGCCCCCGGTTCCCGGGCCAGCGAGATGGATTTGTCTGCCCTGCTGCGCAATCCGCTGGTGGAGAACTCCAATGTACACTTCGATCCCAAGGCTGTTTACGACTTTGCTCTGGAGCAAACCCCGGATATGCAGGTGCTGATGAAGAAGTTCCGGAAGAACTTCGACCTGTCCCAGCCCAAGCCCTCCACCGTTACGTTGGAGGTGGGGAACACCGCCCGTGCCTTCGGCAGCATTTTCGGCAGCGAGATTACCGCCAAATTCGGCAATACCCTGCCCGATGACACCTTCCATGTCACCTGTACCGGCTACGGCGGTCAGAGCTTCGGCGCGTTCATCCCCAAGGGTTTGACTCTGGAACTGATCGGCGACAGCAACGACTACCTGGGCAAGGGACTTTCCGGTGGTAAGATTGTGGTCTATCCCCCCAAAAATATTACCTATGACCGGAGCCAGAACATCGTCATCGGCAACGTGGCCCTTTACGGTGCTACCGGCGGCAAGGCATTTATCAGCGGCGTGGCAGGCGAGCGCTTCTGCGTGCGTAACTCCGGTGCCACCGCGGTGGTGGAAGGCGTGGGCGACCACGGCTGCGAGTACATGACCGGCGGTACGGTGGTGGTGCTGGGCAAGACTGGCAAAAACTTTGCGGCCGGCATGAGCGGCGGCGTGGCCTATGTGCTGGATGAGGACTGGGATTTCTACCAGCGTGTCAACAAGGACATGGTCAGCCTGGAGTCCGTGGAGCACAAGTATGACGTTTCTCTGCTGAAGGATTTGATCCGGGAGCATGTGGAAGCCACCGGTTCTCCCAGAGGCAAGGAAATCCTGGACAACTTCGGCGAGTATCTGCACAAGTTCAAGAAGGTTCTGCCCCACGATTATGACAAGATGCTGCGGCTCATTGCTCAGATGGAAGAAAAGGGCGAGGACAGCGAACAGGCTCAGATTGAGGCGTTCTACGCCATGAAAAACGCTCAGTAAAGGAGGCAGGCAACAATGGGAAAGCCTACCGGATTTATGGAAATCAGCCGGCAAACCAGCATAGAGCTGCCGCCGGAGGAACGAATCAAGAATTTTAACGAATTTCACATCCCCCTGCACCGGGATGAACAGCAGACCCAGGGCGCACGCTGCATGGACTGCGGTGTTCCCTTCTGCCAGAGCGGTATGCTGCTGGGCGGAATGTTCAGCGGCTGTCCGCTGAATAACCTGATCCCCGAATGGAACGATCTGGTCTATCGGGGGCAGTGGGATCTGGCGGTGAAGCGGCTCATTGCCACCAACCGCTACCCGGAATTCACCAGCCGGGTGTGCCCCGCACTGTGCGAAGCCGCTTGTACCTGCGGCATGACCACCGGTTTCCCCGTCACCGTCAAAGAGAATGAGCGGGCCGTGGTGGAGTACGGCTATACCCATGGCGTGATCCACGCTGTGCCGCCACCATCCCGTACCGGAAAGCGGGTTGCCGTAGTGGGCACCGGCCCCTCCGGTCTGTCCGTTGCAGATCTGCTGAACAAGCGCGGGCATAAGGTGACCATGTACGAGCGCAGCGACCGGGTTGGCGGACTGCTGATGTACGGCATCCCCAACATGAAGCTGGAAAAGTGGGTCATTGACCGCCGTGTTGACATCCTCAAGGAAGAGGGCATCGACTTTATCACCGGTGTGGATGTGGGCCGGGATATCAGCGCCGACGAGCTGACGGAAGCCTATGACGCAGTGGTGCTGTGCTGCGGCGCCAAGCAGCCCCGGGACATCGGCGTGCCCGGCCGGGATGCTGAGGGAATCTATTTTGCCGTGGACTATCTGACCAGCGTGACCAAGAGCCTGCTGGACTCCGGCTTTGCCGACGGTAAGGCTGTCAGCGCCCAGGGGAAAAAAGTTCTTGTCATCGGCGGCGGCGACACCGGCAACGACTGCGTGGGCACCGCCATCCGCCAGGGCTGCACCGGTGTTACCCAGCTGGAAATGATGCCCTGTCCGCCCGTCTCCCGTGCCCCCGGCAACGACTGGCCGGAATGGCCCCGGGTGCTGAAAACCGATTACGGTCAGCAGGAAGCCATCGCCCAGTTCGGCAGCGATCCCCGGCTGTATAAGACCACGGTAAAGGAATTCTACAAAAATGAGGCCGGGCAGGTCTGCGGCGCACTGATTGCGAAGCTGGAAAGTCAGGTGGTGGAAGGCCGCCGGATGATGGTGCCCACCGGGGAAGAGTTTACCATAGAGTGTGACCTGGTGCTCATTGCCGCCGGATTTACCGGCTGTGAAAAATATGTTGCTGAGGCCTTCGGTGTGGATATGACCCCCAGAGGTACTGTGGCGGATGTGAAGTACGCCGCCAGCAAGCCCAAGATCTTCACCTGCGGCGACATGCGCCGTGGACAGAGCCTTGTGGTTTGGGCGCTGCGGGAAGGCCGGGATACTGCCACCGTGGTGGATGAGTACCTGATGGGCTATACCAACCTGTAACAGAACGCTTTTACGATTCCCAGCGGCTTCGGAATGCCTTGGAAGTTCCGGAAATCCAATGAACGCCGAAAGAGAAGCCCATAATACAAAAAACCGGCAGCCTCCTTTAGGAGGCTGCCGGTTTGCTGCGTTTTCAGTACAGTTTTTTAATAATTTCTACGCAGGAATCCAGACCAAGGATGCCGCTGTCCAGCGTAATATGGTAATTCTGGGCATGCCCCCATTTCCGATTCGTATAGAAGCGGTGGTATGCTGCCCGGCGCTTATCCTTGTCCTTTAATCGCTGCTCCGGCGAGATATCCCGTTCTCCGTATACTTCTACAATCCGTTTGGCACGAAAATCCATATCTGCATGGATGAATACCTTCAAACAGTCCGCTTTGTCCTCCAGAATATAATCGGCACACCGGCCTACGATGACGCAGGATTCTTTCTGCGCCAGATCCGTAATCACCTGATACTGGATTTTCCAGAGATAATCCTCATTTGTGGGACCGTATGCCCGGTTGGAAAACACATTGGACAGGAAGCCGCCGGGTGTATATTCTCCGGCCTCCTTGATGTAGTTTTCATTGAAGCCGGTTTCCAGAGCGATTTTGTGAATCAGTTCCGCGTCGTAGCAGGGAATGCCAAGCTCCTGTGCAACTCTTTTTCCGATGGTACGTCCGCCGCTGCCAAATTCACGGCTAATGGTAATCACGCGGTTTTTCATAACGTGCTTGCTCCTTTCTTGTTCAGTTCTCTGTAGGTGCCAACGATCAGGAATGCTGCAACGAGGAATGTCAGAATATCAGATACCGGCATGGAGTACAGAACGCCGTTCAGACCGAAAAATACCGGCAGCAGCAGGGCAAATCCCACGCCGAAAACCACCTCACGAATCATGGACAGGATGGTGGAAGCGGCTGCTTTTCCCATGGCCTGCAGGAAGATGAAGCAGGCTTTGTTGATGCAGGCAAAGATCATCATGCACAGATAAATCCGGAAGGCCCGGATGGCAAACTCCGTGTAGTAGATACTTTCGTTGGCTGCACCAAAAATGCGAATGAGCTGCTGCGGGAAGAACTCCACCAGAACCAGCGCCACGGCGCCAACGATGGCTTCGGAAATCAGAAGCTTTGTAAACAGCTTCTTGACCCGGGGATACTTTCCTGCGCCCATGTTGAAACCAACAATGGGAATGCAGCCGGCAGCCATACCCACGACAATGGAAATAACGATCTGGAAGAATTTCATAACGATGCCCACGACGGCCATGGGAATCTGCGCGTACTGTTCCTGACCAAAGATCGGATCCATGGCGCCGTATTTCCGGAGCATATTGTTAATGGCCGCCATGGATGCCACAAGGCTGATCTGGGACAGAAAGCTGGTAATACCCAGCACCAGTGTATTTGCGCAGATGGAACCGTTCAGCCGGTAATTGCCTTTTTCCGGCTTAATGATCTTCATGTTCCCCAGATACCAAATCGCCAGCAGCGCGGTGACGACCTGACCGATGACCGTGGCCACCGCCGCGCCCATCATGCCCCACCGGAATATGAAAATGAAAATGGGATCCAGAATGATGTTGATGACCGCGCCGGCCAGAGTGGAGATCATGGCAAATTTCGGATTGCCGTCCGCGCGGATGATGGGATTCATGGCCTGGCCGAACATATAGAAGGGGATTCCCAGAGAAATATAGAAGAAGTATTCTTGAGAGTGGTGGAAGGTTTCCGCGTTGACCGTGCCGCCGAACATGGCGATGATGGAATCCGAGAAGATCAGATAAATGGCGGCAAGCAGCACGCCGCTGATGACCGTCATGGTCACGCTGTTGCCCACGCTCTTTTTAGCGGTTTGGGCTTCCTGCTTGCCCAGACTGATGCTGACAAAGGCGCAGCAGCCGTCGCCGATCATAACGGCAATGGCAAGGGCGACTACCGTCAGGGGAAATACCACCGTATTGGCGGCATTGCCGTAGGAGCCCAGATAGCTGGCGTTGGCAATAAAAATCTGGTCAACGATATTATAAAGTGCGCCGACCAAAAGAGAGATGATGCAGGGAATTGCGTACCGTTTCATAAGCGTTCCAATACGCTCTGTCCCCAAAAACTGATTTGTCTGTTCCATTGGCTTTCACCGTTCCTTTTCATAAAAAATAGCGTGCAGCCCATGCACGCTGGATTTACGCCACAGGCTACACGCTTTGATTAGTCCAGATAGTTGCCCACCGGACAGGAATTATATTGTTTCATGACCTTTACCATGACGGAACCGTCAGGCTGGTCCGTTTCTTCCAGAATCTTATACAGGGTGCGATTTCGTTCCAGATTCTTTTTGTAATGCGCGACTTCTTCGTGCACCAGCTGCACCGCCAGATCGTGATCGATGTCTTCCTTCAGCAAAAATAAGAGGGTTTGACAAATACAGGCAGCTTTCACTCGTTTCATTTTCCGATCCTTCCTTCTAAAAAATAAAAACAAGCGGCATCTGCGCAACCGGATTTACGCAAACTGCCACTCGTTACACAGACATTATAGCGCAGTTCCAAAAAAATTTCAAAGGGCGTTTTGAACAAAAACATGGCATTTCTTTGGGAAAAAATCGCCTTTGCAAACCAGACCGGATTTTTGGTATGATAATCATGTGTTATAGTGCACGAAATTTGCCACAAAAGGATGTGGAGCTATGTATCAAAAGGGTGACTTTGTCAACTACAGCGCTTACGGAATCTGTGAGATTGCGGATATCCGCGTCATGGATTTTCAGACAAAAACAGGCGCACAAAAATACTATGTCTTGCGACCGATTTCTCAGGAAAGTGCGGTGGTTTACCTGCCTGTAGACAATCCAAAGACAAAGGAACGGATACGCCCGGTGCTGTCGCCTCAGGAAATCGACGGGATTTTGCGCAGCGTCAAGGATCAACGGATGCTGTGGGTCAGTGACCGGAAGCAGAGGCTGACGCAATTTCAGGAGATTTTGTCACGGCGGGATGCCCGGGAGCTGCTGTTGCTGGCAAGCTGCCTCTACCTGCAATCCAAGGAAAGTGAAAAAGGGCTTTCTTCCGGCGAACAGGACATTCTGAGAAGAGCGGAAAGCCTGATTGAGCAGGAGTTTGCATTTTCTCTGAAGATCAACCCAAGTAATATTGGAGAATACATCCAGGAAAAGCTGCAGTAGACCCAGGCAGCTGCGCTTTTCCACGGTGGATCCGGGGTGACGCTGTGGGGAAGCGGGAGTTCTCTTTCCGCTTTTGCGGCATAGGATGTTCCATACATCACGATTTTGAGGTGGTACCATGGAACAAACTGCAAACCACATCACGCTCCGGGGATCTCTGGCCTGTATGCCCCAATTTTCCCATGAAAATCATGGCCGTCGCTTTTTTCGCTTTTCTCTGGAGGTACCCCGGCTGTCCGGGGCCGTGGACATCCTTCCGGTGATTGCCCAGGAGGCTGTCCTGAATGCCATGGAGCTGTCCGACGGAGAAATGCTCACCGTTACCGGACAAGTGCGCTCCCACAACGTCCGGGAGGAAGGGAAGCGGCGGCTTCTGATTTTTGTGTTCGCCAGCTTAATTGTCTGCGAGGATGGCGCACCGCTGAATGAAGTGGTGCTGGAAGGGCCGCTGTGTCGGGAGCCAACCTACCGGCGAACGCCTCTGGGGCGGGAGATCTGCGATGTGATGCTGGCGGTTCCCCGGGCGTTCCGGCGGGCGGATTACCTGCCCTGCATTCTATGGGGCAGGACGGCGTTGGAGTGCGCCCAGTACCATACCCGGGACGTTTTAAGAATCTCCGGACGGCTGCAAAGCCGGACCTATACCAAAGTCACGGATTCCGGCAGCGAGGAGCGAACCGCCTATGAGATTTCGGCGCTGAGCGCCCAGCGGCTGGAACCGGAGACCCAGCTTCCATAAAAAATCCAGAAATACCATATTGTCTTTGCCGGACTTTCGTGGTATAAAAAAGAAAAAGAAAAGGGATTGTGGTTATGGAAGAGAAAGTCAATGCCATTATTGAGATTCTGAAACAGCGCTACGGCGACGCTCTGTGCGCCCTGCATTATACCAAGGATTATGAGCTGATGATCGCCGTGCGTCTGTCCGCCCAATGCACCGACGCCCGGGTGAATCTGGTGACGCCTGCGCTGTTTGCGGCGTATCCGACACTGGAAGCCATGGCGAATGCGGACATCTCCCATGTGGAGGAGCTGGTGCACTCCTGCGGCTTTTATAAGCACAAGGCCCGGGACATTGTGCTGGGCTGCCAGATGCTCCTGCATGATTACGGCGGAAAGGTGCCCGGCACCATGGAGGAGCTGCTGAAAATTCCCGGTGTAGGTCGGAAAACCGCCAACCTGCTGCTGGGGGATTTGTACAGCGTTCCGGGCAGCGTGGTCTGCGATACCCATTGTATCCGCATTTGCGGACGGCTGGGTCTGTCCCACGGCAAGGAGCCGGAGAAGGTGGAAAGCCAGCTTCGGGCAATCCTTCCCCCGGAGGAAAGCAGCGATTTCTGCCACCGCATCGTGCTGTTTGGCCGGGACTGCTGCACCGCCCGGAATCCCAACTGCGCCGAATGTCCGCTGACTCTGTACTGCCGGGAGTTTAACCCGGAGGCATAACATCGTCATACCGTCCCCCTTGTCCGCATAGGCTGTGGACAAGGGGGGATTTCTTTGCCCAGAAGGCTGCCGATTTTCTATTCTGCGCTGCTGCTCACCGGGGTCAACCTGCTGCTGCGGCTGGTGGGTACCTCCTTCCAGGTATACCTTTCCGGACGGATTGGCCCGGCAGGGATTGGTCTGCTTCAGCTGGTCATGTCCGTTGGATCGCTGTCCATGGTGGCGGGGATTGCCGGTGTGCGGACGGCTACCATGTACCTGACTGCGGAGGAACTGGGACGCAAACGCCCTGAAAACGTTGCCCGGACGCTGTCCGCGTGTTTTCTTTACAGCATTCTTTGCAGCGGCGCGGCCTCTGCGCTGCTGTATACCATGGCGCCCCTGCTGGCGGAAAACTGGATCGGCGAGCCCCGCACCGCTCAGGCGCTGCGCCTGTTTGCGGCGTTTCAGCCGGTGAACTGCCTGTGCAGCGTGATGACCGGATATTTTACAGCGGCAAACCGCATTGGCACGCTGGCGGCGGTGGAGGTGGCGGAGCAGCTGTGCTCCATGTTGATCACTATGCTTGCGCTGACCCTCTGGGCAGGGGAGGACGCGGTGCGGGCCTGTCAGTGCGTCATTCTGGGCAGCTGTCTGGGAGGATGCCTGACGCTGGGCTGTCTGGTGCTGCTCCGAACCCGGGAACGTGCCGGACAGGGAGAAGCGTTCCCCATTGGCAGGCGGTTGATGCAGGCAGCGGTGCCGCTGGCACTGGCGGATGTTCTGAAATCCGGCATCAACACCACGGAAAATCTCATGGTTCCCAAGCGTCTTGCCCGGAATCCCGGGGTATCCGACCCGCTGGCCTGCTTCGGCATTGTCAGCGGCATGGTGTTTCCCGTGCTCATGTTTCCCGCCTGTATCTTGTATGGGCTGGCGGAGCTGCTGATTCCGGAGCTGGCCCGGTGTGCCGCTGCCGGGAGCCAAAAACGGATTTCCTATCTGGTGCGCCGGAGCCTGAAGGTTGCCATGCTGTACGGGCTGGTGTTTTCCGGGCTGATGTACTTGCTGGCCCAGCCTCTGTGCCAGCGGTTTTATGGAAACAGCGAAGCCGGGCGGTATCTGCGGCTTTACGCCCCGCTGATTCCCATGCTATATTGCGATGCCATCACAGACGCCATGACCAAGGGACTGGGACAGCAAAAGGCCTGTGTGCGCTACAATATTCTCACTTCCGCCATGGACGTGGCGTTTCTGTACATTCTGCTGCCCCGATATGGGATGGAGGGGTATTTTGCCAGCTTTCTGGTTACCCATCTGGTGAATTTCGTGCTCAGCCTGCGGCGGCTGCTGAAGATCACCGGCGAACGGATTCCCGCCCACATTCCCATGCTTTCCCTGTCCGCGGCGCTGGCGGCGGTTTGGGGCGCCAGCCGTGTGACTACGGCTCCCATACAGTGTATCGTGTTTTTCCTTCTGCTGTTTTGCCTGCTGACCCTGTTTCAGGTTTTCGGGAAGGACGATCTTCTGTGGCTCTTCCGGCTTGTGCAGGCAAAACACAGTTGAAAGAACCCCCGGCACGGTTTTGTCGTGCCGGGGGTTCGGTGCTTATTGAATATGACTGTGATTGTTGATGTGATCCTGACAGTAGCAGTAGTACCCCTTGCACCGGGAGCAGTAGCGGAACTCCAACTCCGGATTACTGACATCCGTCCGTCCGCATACGGTGCAGCGGTGGGTATAGGGCGCTTTCACCGAAGCCTGGCTGGCTTCGTAAGAGCCAGCGTCAAAGCGGATGACCTTAGCTTTCTTCTGCATGGGAGGCTTCCTGTGGAACAGCCGGGCGGCGTTTGCCCGCCAGGACATGGGAATCACGTTGAGCACATCCTTGCCGAAGAACAGGAAGTAGTTGGCAAGGGAAATCACGGAGAAGAGATTGTAGGGGAAGGGGTAGGAGAACAGTCCCACCAGCACCATCACCAGATCGATCAGCGCGAAAATCCAGGCCTTGATGGGAATGATGAAAAACAGCAGGAAATGGGCATCGGGGAACAGAGTGGCGTAGGCCAGGAACAGGCTCATATTCAGGTAAGCCACACTGGCAGTGCCGCCGAAGAGCATGCAGTAAACGTCCATCATTACCACGCCGGACAGATAGTACAGGTTAAAGCGCAGGGTGCCCCAGATATTTTCCATAGCCCGTCCCAGCGAATAATAGCAGAACAGCGCCACAGCTGTCAGCAGCAGATTTCCGGCGCTGTAGGTCAGCGGGTAGGTAATCAGACGCCAGATCTGGCCATGCAGAATCGATGTCCTGTCAAAGCACAGCAGATAATACAGGTAGTTGTTCCCTGACATCTGGCTCAACACATATACCACGGCGGTGCCGAGAACGATGTAGAGCATCAGATTGGGAATGCCCTTATTCCGGTTTTTATAGCAGTACACTTCAAAATTCCTGCGAAGGTTTTTCATGCAGCGAACCTCCAGTCATAATATGCCATTCATTTTATCAGTAAACCCGGGAAAAGTCTATAACGGATTTGTGAACAATCCATCGCGCAGGTAGAAAATCCGCCGGTTATGCGCCTGACCGGGTGCGCCGGGGCTATGCAGCCGAAACAGGCCGTAAAGATCCTCCCACCGCTGTTCCAGCGCCTGCAGGGGGTGGTCAACGCTCTGCCCAATATTCAGAAAGAAGCCTTCTTTTTTTGCGCTGCTGAGAATTGCCCGCCCCTTGTCATTGAAGGCCAGTACCCGAACGTAGGGTATGTCCATTTCCATCATTTCCCGGGTAATGCCCAGAAAAGCGCACAGAATCATCCGGTCAATCCGGGTGCGGGTGTAGCGTTTGGACTTGGTGGCGGAAATGATGTCCTCCAGAGAAGCTTCCCGGCGGCTTGCGTGCATCAGCTTGCGCCAGAGTCCTTCGCTGCCAAAGGGAAGGGCTTCAAACTCTGTGTCCGTCATGGTGCGCAGCCGGCCAAGCACAGCGCGCTCTCCGGCATCCAGGGTGTGCAGGGGCGCATCTGCAAAGACCCGCTGCGCATCTTCCGGCAGAAAGTCGGAAACGCTCTGCCCCCGGAGCATCCGCACCCGCAGAGACGTGGCAGAGGGGTTCTCCCGGTCCGCTTCTTCCGCGTGGTAACTGCCCGCCCGGTGAATGGGTATTGGACGCAGGGGAGAGGACTGACAAAGAATTGCCTTGCAGTATTCCACAGCGAGAATGTTGTTGGGCTGGGCCAGAATCTGCCCCGGAAGCCCCATGGCTTCCAGCGCCGCCTGCCGGGCGGCGGGGAAGGACTTGCCCGCGTCCAGCTCCCGGCGCAGCAGGGGAGGGAAGCTGTCACTGAGCAGTGCGGCGGCCAGCGCCTGTAAAAGCACCGGATCTGCTGTCTCCGCCCCGAAGCACAGAGCGTCGCAAAGCCGGGAAAGAATGGCCACGCCCCCTGCGGCAAAACCCTCGGCGGAAGAAAGGGCGGTGGTCACTGGCAGCTCCACTACCAGATCCGCGCCGCATCGGACGGCGGCCTCCGCCCGGAGGCTTTTATCCACAATGGCGGGGTGTCCCCTCTGAACATAATTGCCGCTCATGGCGCAGACAATACCGGTGTCTGCACCAAATTCTTCCCTGATACGGTCAATTTGTTTCTGATGACCCAGATGAAAGGGGTTATATTCACAGACAATTCCCACGATCATGGAATTTTTTCCTCCGTTGTGAAATTTTTGCGTTTCAGGGGTTGAGAAATCCGGAAAAATGCAATATAATAGCCCTAGCTATGGTTATCATATCATAAAGTTCCCAACAAGAAAACAAAAATATTTTAGGAGGCAGATTCCCATGAACATTCTGATTATCAACGCCGGTTCCTCTTCCCTGAAGTATCAGCTGATGGATCCCGATACCGGCGTGGTGTCCGCCAAGGGTCTGTGCGAGCGTATCTATATTGATGGCCGTCTGACCCACAATGCAAACGGCAAGAAGGTCGTTAAGGACATCCCCATGCCCACCCATTCTGAGGCCATCGCCGCAGTTCTGGACATTCTGGTCGATCCCGTTGAGGGCGTGATCAAGTCCACCGACGAGATCGATGCCGTGGGTCACCGTGTTCTGCACGGCGGCATGGAGTTCTTTGACTCCTGCATTATCAACGACGAGGTCATCGCCGCTATCGAGAAGTGCATCCCTCTGGGCCCCCTGCATAACCCCGCCAACCTGATGGGCATCCGTGCCTGCCAGGCTGTCATGCCCAAGACGCCTCAGGTCGCCGTGTTCGACACCGCGTTCCATATGACCATGCCTCCTGTGGCTTACCGTTATGCCATCCCCACCGAGTACTACAAGAACGACTCCATCCGTCGTTATGGCTTCCACGGCACCTCCCACAAGTATGTCACCAAGCGCGCCATTGAGCTGATGGGCACCAAGGACATCAAGATTGTCAACTGCCATCTGGGCAACGGCTCCTCCATGTCCGCTGTGAAGGACGGCAAGTGCCAAGATACCTCCATGGGTCTGACCCCTCTGGCCGGTGTTCCCATGGGAACCCGTTCCGGCGATCTGGACGCCGCTGTGGTGCAGTTCATCATGAACAAGTACGGCATGAGCGCTGACGAGTGCCTGAACATGCTGAACAAGAAGTCCGGCGTGCTGGCTCTGTCCGGCGTGTCCTCCGACTTCCGTGACATTGAGGGCGAGGCCGAGAAGGGTAACGAGGACTGCCAGCTGGCTCTGGACAAGTTCGCTTACGAGGTTCGCAAGTATATCGGCGCTTACGCTGCTGCTCTGGGCGGTCTGGACTGCCTGGTGTTCACTGCCGGTGTGGGCGAGAACTCCGGTTCCATGCGTGCACGGATCTGCGAGGGTCTGGAGTACCTGGGCGTGAAGATCGACCCCGAGAAGAACAGCATCCGCGGCAAGGAGGCCATCATCTCCACCGACGATTCCAAGGTGACTGTCTGGGTCATCCCCACCAACGAAGAGCTGATGATCGCGCAGGATACTGCTGACCTGGTCAAGGCTGCCAAGTAATTTCGTTCCATTTGAGAGCCGCCGCATTTCGCGGCGGCTCCTTTTTTGAGAAAGGCGGCTGATTATGAAGAAATGGAATAAATGGTATCTAGCATCGGGAATCCTACAGCTGCTGTGCTGCATCCACATCCTGCTGGAATGGCTTTGTGCTTCCAATGCCCTCACTGCCGTGCCCTTTTCCCTGCGGGCTTGTGTCAGCGTGATTGGATTCGGGATTCCGGCGGCCATCTGCTTCCTGATCGGTTTCCACCTTGAGAAGAAAAGAAAGGATGATTCCCATGAAAACGGTAACTGAGCGCTTCCTGCGCTACGTTTCCTTCGATACCCAGTCTGACGAGAATTCGACTACCTGCCCTTCCACCGCCAAGCAGAAAAAACTGGGCGCTGCGCTGGTGGAGGAGATGCGGGAAATGGGCATTGCCGATGCCCGGATGGATGAATTTGGCTATGTTTACGGCACGGTTCCCGGGGATCCGGAACTTCCCACCATCGGATTGATTGCCCACATGGACACCTCTCCGGATGCTTCCGGCACCAATATCCAGGCGAAAATTGTGGAATACACCGGAGCGGATGTGTGCCTGAATTCGGAGAAGGGTATTTTCCTGCGCCAAAGCGACTATCCCAATTTGAAAAAGCATGTGGGCAAGCACCTGATTGTCACCGACGGCACCACGCTGCTGGGTGCAGACGATAAGGCGGGCGTGGCGGAAATTATGACTGCTGCGGAAATCCTGCTGAAGCAGGGCGGACGCCACGCCACCCTGAAAATCGGCTTTACCCCCGACGAAGAGATCGGCAGCGGTGCGGATCACTTCGATGTCAAGGGTTTCGGCGCGGACTATGCCTATACCGCCGACGGCGGCCCTATCGGCGAAATCGAGTACGAGAACTTTAACGCCGCCAGTGCGGTCGTAGTGTTCCAAGGACGGAATATCCACCCCGGTTCTGCCAAGAACGCCATGGTCAATTCCCAGTATATCGCCATGGAGTTCCAGAGCCTGCTTCCCATCCATCAGCGTCCGGAGACTACGGAGGGGTATGAGGGCTTTTTCCATCTCATGGACATGAAGGGCGAGGTGGAGGAAAGCCGACTGCGCTATATCATCCGGGATCACGATATGGATAAATTTCAGGAGAAGAAAGCGGTCATGGCCGCCGCTGCGGAATTCCTGAATGCAAAATATGGCGCAGGCACCGTGGAGCTGACCATTCGTGACAGCTATTTTAATATGAAACAGTGCATTGAGCCGGTGATGTATGTGGTGGAGCGGGCCAAGGCGGCCATGGCTGCCGTGGGCATGAACCCGGTGGAAGTGCCCATCCGGGGCGGCACGGACGGTGCACGGTTGAGCTACGAGGGGCTGCCCTGTCCCAATCTGTGCACCGGCGGCGAAAACTACCACGGCCGGTTTGAATATGTTCCCGTGGAGGACATGGAACTGTGCACCAAAATGCTGGTGCAGATTTTAACCGGTTTCTAATAAAAACCTTTGGTTATTTATTGGACAGGCACCTCCCTGGGAATGAAAGCTTTTTATGGAATCTCAGGATAAACAAAAACGTCCGGAATGGCACCGCCATTCCGGACGTTTGCTATGTGAGATTATTCGGCGAAATCGGCGTCCTCTGCTACAGGCTCACGGGATGCAACGGTAACCTCGGGAGCAGGCTCCTCAGCGGGGGCGACAGGCGCTTCCACAGGAACTTCCACTGCGGCGGGTTCCTCAGCAGGGGCTTCTTCAGCGGGAGCTTCCTCAACAGGAGTCTCTTCCTCGGCAGCGTCATCCTTGCAGCAGGGGCACTGGGGCAGGGAGGCAAGCATTTTCTTTGCCCAGGCAGTGATCTGTTCCCCATAGGTGGCGATGATGTAGACGGCGCCGGCAACGGCAGCCAGTGCGGACAGCAGTTTAATCAGGGTATTCACGGTTTTCATATGGCATAACCTCCACTTTTGTGATTCTATAATAATCCTATGGCTTATTATAACCGGCTCAGGAAGAAAAAGCAATATTGCTTTTAGAATTATTTGTAAATTCCGGCACTATACATATCCATACATTCCCCGGACGCTGACCTCGCCGGAATTTATGGCTTCTGTATGACCGTCCGGGAAGCGTACCACCAGCGCGCCGTCTGCATCCACGGTAAGCGCCTTGCCGTGACGGATTTCCTCACCCCGAACCAGAGACACATCCTGCCCGATGGTAATGCAGTCCCGGCGGTACTGTTCCAGAATCCCGGCCTTACCGGAAAGAAGCACTGTGCTCATGGCGTACAGCGCGTCCAGCTCCGCGGCCGCCACCCGGCTGCGGTCAATTTGGTGCCCGGCAATCATGGACAGGGAACCGGCAATGCCGCGGATTTCCGGCGGGAAATCCTGCGCAACCTGGCAGCAGTTGATGCCGATGCCGATAATGGCGTAGTCCACCAGCCCTTGTGAATTCAGACGCAGCTCGGTTAAGATCCCTCCCAGCTTTCTGCCGCCGGACACCAGATCATTGGTCCACTTGATTCCGGGGCGAAAGCCCGCGCTTTTTTCTACGGCATCGCACATGGCAACGCCGGTGGCGCAGGTCAGGTGCATCAGCTGGGCCGGAGCGCAGCCGGGACGCAAAAGAATGCTCAGATAGAGTCCCAAGCCGGGGGGAGACAGGAAGCTGCGTCCCCGCCGTCCATGGCCGCCGGTCTGATGGTCTGCCAGCACCACCGTACCCTGCGGCGCGCCTGCAGCTGCCAGAGCCTTCAGGCGGTCATTGGTGGAATCCACTTCCGGCAAGTAGTGAAACTGGCTTTTCCAGGGATACTCCGGGGAGACCAGCTGTAAAATTTGCTCTTTCATGTCAGTCAACATCCTGCAGGATTTCCTCGGGGGGACGGTCCAGAATCTCCGGATGGAGCAAAATCCGCTTGTAATGCTTAAAGAAAGCGGCGTAATAGAAGCCGTCCACAATCCGCTCGTCCAGCGTAAACTTTACATCCACATATTTGCGCTGCACCACAGTTCCGTCCTCCAGAACTTCGGTAGCCCTGCGTTTCATGCCGAAAGCGCCGAACACGGGAAGATTGCCGAAATCGTACAGGTGGTGGTAGATGGGAGGAATGCCGAGGCTTCCCATGGAGGTAAAGAACAGGCTCCCATGGAAGGGGCTGACCTCCAGCAGGAAGGCGGGGAGCAGGCCGAAGTAGTCCATGGTTTTCAGCACCCATACGGCGAATTTCAGCAGCACGCCGGGAATCAGCGTCAGAGCACCGGCAGTCGCGTCGAAATCGCTGTTCAGCGGGGTATTTTTCACGGTTTCCACCGCATCCTGCAGCTTCCGGTACACATCGGCGGCGGTGTCCCTGGGATTCAGATGCACCTTGATCACCGTGTCCGGAGACTGGGCGGTCATTTCCTTCTTGATGGTCATGCAGTACTGGATGTCGTCCCCACGGGAATAGACCTTCTGACCGGAAATAAACCGGTTCAGCCCGGGGTACTTGCAGATTGCCCGCACATAACAGGCAAGCAGCACATGGGTAATGCCGAAGCTGGTCAGACCCTCCCGGCGCTTCTGTCTGATGTAGCGGTCAATCTGCGTGATTTCGATGGAATCCTCAAACAAATTGGCGGAAGTGTTCCGGGTGACCATGATGTAAGGGATTACCTGCGCCATAGGAGACATGGAACGCACCCGTCGTCCATCGGGACGGTCGCCCCAGGTGGGATAGTAGACCCCGTCGGAATGCACTCGCACGGCAAACACCAGCACCAGCACGCCGGCCAGCGCCAGGAAATCCGCCAGACAATCCCGCATGCCGAGCAGGTCGCCGGACAGCAGCGCAGTCCGGTAAAAATACAGCAGAATTACCATGGGGACGCAGATTACGGGCAGCAGAAACAGCGTAGCGTGGTGACCGGCAGTGATGTCCGTATAGAGAAATGCGAAAAAGATCAGCGCGATCCAGAACAGCCAGACCATCATCCGGCTTGCCACATTTCCGGAAATCCACAGCCCGGAATAAATTGCCATCATCCACACGGGGATGGCGGTTTTGTAGAACAGCTTGTCGCCGTTCAGCAGGGCGATCAGCGCATACAGTGTTGTAGCCGCGATGGGCAGGACGATTTGGCTCCACACATAGAATGCTCCTCCGGACCCTTTCAAACCGGAGAACGCAATGCGGGCCACTGCCGAAGCTACCATACACAGCGCCATCAGCCAGGTCAGCGCGTTTTTTCGGCTGACATAAAGGTGTGTTTTCGTTTTCATACACACATAGTATAGCAAAAAACGGGAAAAATGGCAATAAAAAAAGCAGGGTTCCCCCTGCTTTTTTCGGGATCCTACAAGGTACGCAATGCGGCGATGTACGAAGGTTTCGTGCCGCAGCAGCCGCCCAGAAGATTCGCTCCATTTTCCTTGCACTGCTTTACAATTGCCGCAAATTCCGATGGCGTCTGGGCGTAGACGGCGACGCCGTCGTCGCCGATGGTGGGTACGCCGGCATTGGGTTTGCAAATCAGAGGGATTTTCACATACCGCCGCAGTTTGGATACCAGATAGGGGGTCATCATATCCGCAGCCACGCAGTTGAAGCCTACAGCCGCAGCACCGGCATCCTCCAAAGCTTTCAGAGCCTTTCCCGCGTCCGCTCCGGAAAACAGGGAGCCGTCGGGCTGCATGGTGAAGGAGTACATGGCAGCGCCTGCACCCTCCAGCTCAGCAGCACAGAGAATCGCTTCCGCCTCCTGCTGGTACAGCAGGGTTTCCCCGATGAGCAGGTCGGCGCCGCCGCCGATCAGCCCCCGGATTTGACGGCGGTAGTTTTCCACCAGCAAATCGAAGCACTCTGCATCCCAGCTGTCGCAGAAGGTGGCGAGAGTGGTCAAATCGCCGGCAATGAGGCAACCGGGAGCAGCGGAGCGGGACAGCGCCACCAGCGCCTCGTTGATATGTTCCGTCTGAGCGTCCAGACCGACGGCCTTCAAGGCGATGGGCTGGGCCTGAAAGGTCGGGGCATAGATGATTTGAGAGCCTGCTTCGGCGTAGGCACGCTGTAAGGCTACCAGCGGTTCCGGATTGGCAAGAATCCATTCCTCGGCGCAGCAGCCCTTGGGCATACCGGCGTTGCGCAGGTTGGAGCCGGTGGCACCGTCCAAAATCCGGACGCCTTCCGTAATTTTTTGCTGTAATTGTTCCCGTGTCAGCATAACGCATTCCTCACATTCCAATTCTGATGCGGTTTCATTATAAACCAGATCCGGGAAGAATGCAACACCATTGACCTTTTCATAAAAATCTGCTACGATAGCAAAAGACTCGTAAAAAGGAGAACAGAACATGAAAAAAACGGTTTTGAGAGAATACGCAAAGCTGATTGTCCGCTGCGGCCTGAACGTGCAGAAGGGGCAGGAGGTTATGATCCTTGCCGGCCTGGATCAGCCGGAATTTGTGCAGATGGTTGTGGAAGAAGCTTACAAAGCCAAGGCGAAAAAGGTCATGGTGGAGTGGAGCTACCAGCCTCTGGAGAAGCTGGGCGTTCGCTACCAGGCGCTGAAAACCCTGGGTACTGTGGAGGAATGGGAGAAGGCGCGGCAGGAGCATATGTGCCAGACGCTGCCCGCCCGGCTGTATCTGGAGTCCGAGGATCCTGACGGGCTGAAGGGCATGAACATGGACAAGGCGGCAAAGGCACGGCAGATGAAGTATCCCATTCTGAAGCCCTATCGGGATCGCCGGGAAAACCGGGATCAGTGGTGTATTGCCGCAGTTCCCGGCGCTGCCTGGGCGAAGAAGGTGTTCCCCGGCATGCGCACCAGCGCGGCTGTGGAAAAGCTGTGGCAGGCCATCCTCACCACCGCCCGGGTGACCGAGGATCCCGTTGCCGCGTGGGAAACCCACAATGCCGACCTGAAAGCGCGGTGTGATTACCTCAACGGCCTGAATGTCCGGTCCCTGCATTATACGGCGGACAATGGAACCGACCTGACCGTGGGGATGATTCCCGAGGCACGCTGGTGCGGCGGCGGGGAAACCAGCCTGCAGGGCATTTATTTCAACCCCAATATTCCCACGGAGGAGTGCTTCATCTCGCCCATGCGGGGCAGCGCGGAAGGCGTCGTCCGTGCCACCAAGCCCTTGAGCTATCAGGGTCAGCTCATTGAGAATTTCTATGTTCGCTTTGAAAACGGCAAGGTTGTGGAAGCAAAGGCGGAGAAGGGCGAGGAACTGCTGAACACCATGATTTCCATGGACGAGGGCGCGGCCTATCTGGGCGAGTGTGCGCTGGTGCCCCAGCGCAGCCCTATTGCGGAAAGCGGTCTGCTGTTCTACAATACGCTATTTGACGAAAATGCGGCCTGTCATCTGGCGCTGGGCTTCGGATTTGCTGATACCATTGATGATTTCCAGAATAAAACGCTGGAGGAATGCCGGGCTTTGGGCGTCAACGACTCCATGATCCATGTGGACTTTATGATCGGCTGCGACACCATGAACATCGACGCCATTTGCGCGGACGGACGGGTGGTTCCCGTGTTCCGGAACGGTAACTGGGCATTTTGATATGGCTATGACAGAAAAAGAGAAAATTCACAGTGGCGAAATCTACCAGCCCATGGGGCAGGAGATTCTGGACGAACAGCTTGCCTATCTGGATCGTATGGACGATTACAATGCCATCCCCCGGCGGGAAATGCGCAAACGGGAGCAGATGCTCCCGGAGCTGTTTGCCGAGGTGGGGGAGGGGTGCTATGTGGAATCCCCGTTTTACGCCAACTGGGGCGGGCATCATGTGCACCTGGGATGCAATGTCTACACCAATTACGGCGTGACCTTTGTGGACGACACCCACATTTATATCGGGGATCACACCATGCTTGGTCCAAATTGTGTCCTTGCCACCGCTGCCCACCCGGCGGATCCGGAGCTGCGTAAGAAGGGGCTGCAATATAACCTCCCGGTGCGCATCGGCAGCAACTGCTGGCTGGGCGCGGGGGTCCTTGTAGTGCCCGGCGTGACCATCGGGGACAATTGTGTAATCGGCGCGGGCAGCGTGGTGACCCGGGACATTCCGCCCAATGTGGTGGCGGTGGGCAATCCCTGCCGGGTGCTCCGGGAAATCAATGAAACCGACCGGGAAACTTACCACCACGGAAGAAAAATCCCCGAAGAATTGCGCGGAAAGTAATTCAGCAAGATTTTTCAAAAAAACCGAAAATAATGCTTGCATTCTTCTGCACGGTGTGATATGATATCCGGGCGATTGAAGATTGCTTAGGGCTTTTCTGCCCTTTAACTGATACGAAAGAGGTGAACGAAATGAAGGAAGGTATCCATCCCAAGTACGAACAGACCACCATCCGCTGTGCCTGCGGCAATGTCTTTACCACTGGTTCTACCAAGAAGGACATTCGTGTTGAGATCTGCTCCAAGTGCCACCCTTTCTATACCGGCAAGCAGAAGCTGGTTGACACCG
The DNA here is from genome assembly GCA_051867285.1 of Faecousia sp. Taxonomy (GTDB): domain Bacteria; phylum Bacillota; class Clostridia; order Oscillospirales; family Oscillospiraceae; genus Faecousia. The sequence goes on from JBJDYL010000098.1 coordinate 80,376, forward strand.
GTGGACGTGTTGATCGCTTCAACAAGCGTTTTGGCTTGAAGTAAGAGCAGAAAATTCCGCACTACGGCTTTTCGTGGTGCGGATTTTTTTCTTTTTTCCGGAAAACAGTTGTCCGCCCGGCGCGTTGTGTGGTATACTATGAAATAATGTATCAAACGGAGGTACTATGGAATCGAATTTTGAACGTGCAGTCCAGGAGCGGGCGGTACTGGTGGGACTGAACGCCGACTGCTTTACCGATGAACAGACTGCCACCGCAGAATCTCTTGAAGAGCTGGAAGACCTGCTGGAAACCGCCGGGGGCTTCTGCACCGGCAAGGTGCTGCAAAACCGCCATACCCCGGATTCCCACAGCTTTATCGGCGAGGGCAAAGCCCAGGAGGTGCGGATGCTGGTGGAGGCCACCGAATCCACCATGGTGATCTTTGACAATGAGCTGTCTCCCGGCAATATCCGGGCGCTGGAAGAGATTATCGGCGTGACGGTGCTGGATCGCAGCGCCCTGATTCTGGATATTTTTGCCCAGCGGGCAAAGACCAAGGAAGGCCGGCTTCAGGTGGAGCTGGCGCAGTACCAGTATTTGCTGCCCCGTCTGTCCGGCATGGGCGCCAGTCTTTCCCGGCAGGGCGGCGGCATCGGCACCCGGGGACCCGGTGAAACCAAGCTGGAGACGGATCGCCGCCATATCCGGGAGCGGATTGCCCGGCTGGAGGACGAGCTGGAGCAGGTGCGCAAGGTGCGCGCGGTGCAGCGGGAGCGGCGGATGAAGAATTCCATTCCTGTGGTTGCCATCGTGGGCTATACCAACGCGGGAAAATCCACTCTGCTCAACCAGCTGACCAACGCAGGTATCCCCGCAAACAACCGGCTGTTTGACACTTTGGACACCACTTCCCGGCAGCTGACGGTATCGGACAATCTGGATGTGATTTTGTCGGACACGGTTGGCTTTATCGCGAAGCTGCCCCACCATCTGGTGAATGCGTTCCATGCCACACTGGAAGAGCTGGAATACGCGGATCTATTGCTGCATGTGATTGATGTGTCGGATCCCAATCTGGAGCAGCATATCGCTGTGGTGGAAAGACTCATTGCCAAGCTGGCAAAGCCGGATACCCCGGTGCTCCGGTGCTACAACAAGGCGGATCTGGTTTACACCGAGGATATTCCCGTGGGAAAGAATATAGTTGCCATTTCCGCCAAGCGGGGCAAGAATATGGACGGCCTTTTGAAGGCCATTGAAGAAGCGCTGGGTCAGGCCCGGCACCATGTTGTTCTGCGTTTTCCCTATTCCAAGGGCGGCATGGTGGAGACCCTCCACGACAACGCTCAGGTGAAGAAGGTGGAGTACACCGACGAGGGCATCGAAGTGGAGACGATTCTGGATGCCATTCTCTACGGACGGCTCCGGGAGTATGTGGTGAAGGAGTGCTGACGCCTTGGACGAATACCTGATTCCGACCCGGTTCGGGGAAGCGGAGTTTATCGAAAAAAAGTCCCGCTTTATCGGCAGAATCTGGCCTGTGGAAACCGAGGAAGAGGCACTGGCCCGGATTCAGGAGATGAAAAAGCTTCACTATGACGCCACCCACAACTGCTGGGCGTATATCATCCGGGACGGCGCGGTACGGTTTTCCGACGATGGCGAGCCTGGCGGCACGGCAGGTATGCCCATGCTGCAGGTTTTGCAGCGGGAAGGGCTGAACAATGTGGTCTGCGTGGTCACCCGGTATTTTGGCGGCATTCTGCTGGGCGCCGGGGGACTAGTGCGGGCCTACACCAAAGGTGCGAAAATCGCAGTGGATGCGGCGGGCAAGTCCATGAAACGGGTCTGGACGGTGCTGTATGTGCCCTGCCCCTATTCCTTTTATGAGCGGGTTCGGCTGGAGGCGGCGGCCTTCGGCGGTATTGTCCGCCAATGCGACTTCGGAGCCGAGGTGGAGCTGGAGCTGCTGTTTCCCGAAGCCCAGACCCAAACCTTTCTGGACAGGCTGACAGACATGACCTCCGGCACTGTGGAGGCCATGGAGGTCGGCCAGGAATACCGGGCATTTCCGGTGGAAAACGGCTGAATACATAACTGCGGGGTGCTTAATATGACGGTCAAGGAAGAACTGGAACGGTTGGAACACAGGCGGCTGAATCCGCTGGCAGCCTTTTCGGACAAAAGCCGGGGGCGTCCGCGGTATGAGGAGCCCCGGGAAGAGGACGTGCGCACCTGCTACCAGCGGGACATTGACCGCATTGTCCACAGCAAGTCATTCCGCCGGCTGATGCACAAAACCCAGGTGTTTTTGCAGCCGGAAGGCGACCATTACCGCACCCGGATGACCCATACTTTGGAGGTTTCCCGGATTGCCGGTACCATTACCCGGGCGCTGGGTCTTAACGAGGATTTGGCCGAGGCCATTGCCATGGGTCATGACTTGGGACATACCCCTTTCGGGCACGCGGGAGAAGCAGCCCTGTCTGATTGCCTGGGCAAGCCCTTCCGCCACAACGAGCAGAGTCTGCGGGTAGTGGACATTCTGGAAAAGGACGGGCAGGGCCTGAATCTGACCTACGAAGTCCGTATGGGCATTGTGGGACATACCGGCGAAACCTGGCCGGAAACGCTGGAGGGGCAGATTGTCCGCCGCTCAGATCAGATTGCCTATGTCAACCATGATATTGACGACGCCATCCGGGCAGGCATTCTGACCAACGGGGATTTGCCCCGGGACATTACGGAGATTTTGGGCTGTACCCACAGCAACCGGATCAACACCCTGGTGACGGACATTATCCGCACCTCCCGGGAAGCCGGGGCGATTTGCCTGACACCGAAGGTGGAACAGGCGCTGAAGGATTTGCGCGCTTTCATGTTTGAACGTGTCTACCGCAACCCGGTGGCAAAGGGGGAGGAAAGTAAGGCGAAAGCCATGCTGGCCCGGCTGTTTGACTACTACATTGCCCACCCGGAAGCCCTGCCGGAGGATTTTCAGCCCCAGCTTTCCTTTGACGGCATGGAGCGCACGGTCTGCGATTACATCGCGGGCATGACGGATAACTACGCCGTAGACAAATACACGGAGATTTTCATACCCATGGGCTGGAATGTCCGGGGATGATGTGATATAATACAACACCCCGCAAGACACGGGAAAGGAGGGACGGAACATGGCGTTTCCACCGGCATTTTTAGACGAGCTGACGGCCCGGAATCCAATTGAGGATGTGGTTGGGCAGTATGTGAATCTGAAGCGTTCCGGCTCCAATCTGTTTGGTCTTTGCCCCTTCCATGGGGAGAAAACCGCCTCCTTTTCCGTGGCGCCTGACAAGGGAATCTACTATTGCTTCGGCTGTCATAAGGGCGGCAGCGTCATTAATTTTGAAATGGAGATCGAGGGCTTAAGCTACCCCGACGCTGTCCGTGCCCTGGCCAAGCGGGTGGGCATGGAGGTGCCGGAGGACGAGCAGTATCAGTCCCGCTATCGCCAGCAGGAGCGGCTGTGGGCGCTGCATAAGGAAGCAGCCCGGTTTTACCACAGCCAGCTGTATGCGCCTGTGGGAGCCAATGCCCTGCAATATGCCGCCGGACGGGGAATGACCAAGTCCACGCTCACCCGATTCGGCATCGGCTACGCCCCGGACAGCTGGACCAGTTTGGTAGATTGGCTCCGGGGGAAGGGCTATACCGATCCGGAGCTGCGGGATTCGGGCCTGGTCACCGTGTCCCGGAAGAACGGCAACCTGTTTGACCGGTTCCGGGACCGGCTGATGTTCCCCATTATCGACGTGCGGGGCAATGTCATCGGCTTTGGCGGACGGATTATGAACAATCAGGATAAGTCCGCTGCCAAGTACTTAAATTCCCCGGAAACCCTGATTTTTAACAAACGAAAGAACCTGTTTGCTTTGAATCTGGCGAAAAAAAGCAAGCTGGGCTACCTGATTCTGGTGGAAGGGTACATGGACGCCATCGCCCTGCACCAGTATGGCTTTGACTGCGCTGTTGCGTCTCTGGGAACGGCTCTGACGGAGGACGGCGCGAACCTGCTGTCCCGGTACACGGACCAGGTGGTGCTGATCTATGACGGCGACGAGGCGGGGCAGAACGCCACCAAGCGTGCCATTCCCATTCTGGAAAAGGCCGGCCTGCAGGTGAAGGTTCTGCAGATGCGGGACGCCAAGGATCCGGATGAATTTCTGAAAAAGTTCGGTGCGGACCGGTTTAAGCTGCTTTTGGAGGAATCCTCCAACCGGGTGGAGTACCAGCTGAACGCTATATTGAAGAAGTACGATTTGCGGGACGACGATCAGAAGGTCAAATATTTGCAGGAATCCGCCGGACTCATCAGCACCTTAAGCAGCTCCGTCCAGCGAGAGGTTTACGGCAACCGGGTGGCGGAGGCCGCCGGGATCAGCGCAGACGCCATGAAGCTGGAAGTAAGCCGGGCCTATAAGCGGCGGATCTATCAGGAAAAGAAAAAGCAGGAGAAAATTGACCTGTCTCCCGCCCGGAATTTGCAGCCAAAGGAGCGTTCCATTCGCTACAATAACGTCAAATCCGCCATGGCGGAGGAGATGGTGCTCGCCCAGATTCTCCGGGAGCCTGCCCTGCTGCAGGAGATTCCGGAGCTAAAACCGGAGATGTTTTCTTCCCAGCTGCTGGGCAAGGTTTTTTCTCAGCTTTCTGAGCGTTACCGTCAGGGACTGGAAGTGTCCCTTGCGGGGCTGTCGGAGGTTACGGCGGAGGAAATGTCCCATCTTGCCGGGATTATGCAGCGGCAGCAGGGACCGGTGAATGAACAGGGACTTCAGGACTGTGCCCGTACCATTCGGGAGGAATACCAGAAGTCCCGGACAAAAACGGAAGACGATATTATGCTTCTGCGGGAGAAATTGCAGAAGAGCAAAGGAATCAGCCCATGACAGAGCTTTTGGATAAAGAAACAGATCTGCCGGTGAGCGCCGGTGAGGATGATGTGCGGCAATTCCTGCGGGAGATCCGGGCCTACCCCCGGCTGACGGCGCAGGAAGAGCGGGAGCTTGCCCGGCGATGCGCCGAAGGGGACGAGGATGCCATCCGGCAGATGGTCAACTCCAACCTGCGGCTGGTTGTGAGCATTGCCCGGGAATACGCCGGCCGGGGCGTGGCGCTGCTGGATTTGATTCAGGAGGGCAGCATCGGCCTTCTGGTGGCTGCCCGGAAATTTGACTATACGCTGGATTACCGGTTTTCTACCTATGCCACCAAGTGGATCCGCCAGGGCGTCACCCGGTGCCTGATTAACCACGGCAGTCCCATCCGCGTCCCACTGCACACGGCGGAGAAAATGCGAGCCGTGCAGGCGGCCAGGAATGCCCTGAGTCAGGAAACCGGGGAGGAACCGTCTCTTGCCCAGATTGCCCAGCGCAGCGGAATCCCGGAGGAAAAGGTGCGGGAGCTGCTCCGGCTGGAGCCGGACGTGTGCTCTCTGGACGTTCCCACAGGAGAAGGGGACGACGGCGTGCTGGGTTCCCTGCTGGAGGACGTCCAGGCACCCCAGCCCTATGAGGAACTGGTGCGTCAGGAACTGGAAAACACCATTCAGACGCTGCTTTCCACGCTGAATCCGCGGCAGCAGCAGATTCTGCGGCTGCATTTTGGTATGGAGGACGGGGTCTGCTACTCCCTGGAGGAAATTGGCAAAAAGCTGGGCATTTCCAAGGAGCGGGTGCGGCAGATTGAGCGGCAGGCCATGGATAAACTGCAAAAAGACGGAGAAAGTCTGGGACTGGAGGACTTTTTGAATGAATGATCTGGAATTTTCTTTCGAGCCGGATCCCTGGGAACGGTTCCGCATGACCGTGAATATGGGAGACACCGTTTCTGCGGCGCAGATTCTTACGCTTTTGGAAGGGGAGGACGGCCAGGTTCTGGAGGATGCCCTTCTGGATCTGGAAAGAGCCTGTGTACATCTGGATATTTCCGACCTGCCGAAAACGGTTGGCACCGGCGAAGCGGCTGTGCGGCTGAAACAGGAAGCCCAGCTCGTTCGGGAGGGGCTGAATCCCAAATCTCTGGAACCCAATGACCCGCTGCGGCTGTATCTGGAAGAGGTGGCGGGCATCCCTGTCTGCGGTGACGAGCAGCTGCTGGCAGAGCGGTGCGCCCGGGACGGGGGAAGCGCCATGGAAGCCCTGACCAATCTGGGCTTAAGCCGGGTGATTTCTCTTGCGCAGGAATATGTGGGCTATGGTGTGCTGCTGATGGATTTAATTCAGGAGGGCAGTCTGGGTCTGTGGCAGGCGATTCAATGCTTCCGGGGTGGAGCATACGGGACCCATCGGGATCGGTGGATCCGGTTTTATCTGGCGCGGTCGGTGATTTTGCAGGCCCACAGCTGCGGCGTGGGTCAGAAAATGCGCCGGGCCATGGAGGACTACCGGGAAGTGGACGAGCGGCTGCTGGTAGAACTGGGTCGCAATCCCACCATAGCGGAAATTGCCGAAGAACTGCACATGGGTGTGGAAGAAACGGAAGCCGTGAAAAAGATGCTGGACAACGCCCGGATGCTGAATCAGGCAATCCGTCCGGAGGAACCGGAGGAGGAAACGGAAGCGGAGCAGGCGGTGGAGGATACCGCATTGTTCCAGATGCGCCAGCGGATTGGGGATCTGCTGTCCGGGCTGGAGGAAACCGACGCCAGGCTTCTGACGCTGCGCTTTGGATTGGAGGGCGGCAAGCCCGTCAGCCCCGAGGAAACCGGCAGAGAATTGGGCCTGACGGCGCAGGAAGTGGTGGCACGGGAAGCTGCGGCGCTGGCAAGGCTGAGAAACGGCTGATTATCAGAAAAGAGGGATATTTATGGCTAAGAAAATTTCCATCGCCATTGACGGCCCCGCAGGAGCGGGAAAAAGCACCATTGCCCGCCGGCTGGCGGCGGAGCTGGGTTATCATTATGTGGATACCGGGGCGATTTACCGCACCGTAGCCTACTTTTTTGATCTGTGGGGCATCAGCCCCAAGGATATTGACGGCATCACCCGGTATATTGACGAGCTGACCATCCGCATTGAATACGATGCCGAGGGCGTGCAGCATATGATTATGAACGGCATGGATGTGACGAAGGATATCCGCACCCAGGAAATCTCCCAGAAAGCCAGTATCATTTCTGCACACGCCATCGTCCGGGACATGCTGCTGGATATGCAGCGGGAGGTGGCCGAGGCCCATGATGTGATCATGGACGGCCGGGATATCGGCTCGGTAGTGCTGCCCAAGGCAACAGTGAAGTTCTTCCTGACAGCCTCCCCGGAGGTTCGGGCCCGTCGCCGCACCAAGGAGCTGCTGGAAAAGGGCCAGAAGGTGGATTACGAAAAAATCCTGAAGGAAATCCAGCAGCGCGACTTCCAGGACACCCACCGGGAGGTAGCGCCGCTGAAGATGACCCGGGATTCCATCAAGCTGGATACCTCCGACATGGGCCTGGATGAGGTTATTGCCGCCATGAAGGAGATTATCGCGAAGAAGGTGGCGCCATGAGTGTTCGGGTCGCCAAAAGCGCTGGGTTCTGCTTTGGCGTCAGCCGGGCGGTGGAGCTGGTAGAGCAGGCGGCGCAGGAGGGGAAACGGGTTGCGACCCTGGGCCCCATTATCCACAACCGACATGTGGTGGAGAAATTTGAGAAGATGGGTGTCAGGGTTATTGAGCCTCCGGAGGACGCCCTGCCGGGAGAAACGGTGATCATCCGTTCCCACGGCGTCAGCCGGGCGGTTTATGAACGGCTGAAAGGGCAGAACGTGGAGGTTATTGACGCAACCTGTCCTTTTGTCAAGCGGATTCACGGAATCGTCAGCCGCGCCGAAGAAGAGGGGCGGCTGCCCATCATCATCGGCACACCCACCCACCCGGAGGTGGAGGGAATTGCCGGCTGGTGCAGCGAATGCCGGGTTTTCCAGAATGTACAGGAGCTGGAAAACTGGGTGGCAGCGGAGAATCCTTCTCCGGATTCGTCGATTTGCATGGTTTCACAGACGACATCTACGGAATCTTTGTGGAAATTGTGCGGTGAATTTGCAAAAAAACAGTTTACTAACTTAAAAATTTTTGATACAATATGTAGAGCAACTGAGTATAGGCAAAGCGAAGCAGCAGAATTGAGTGAAGTATGCCACGCAATGGTCGTTGTCGGAGACCCCAAGAGTTCCAACACAGGCCGTCTCGCTATGATTTGCCGAGAACACTGTGATAAAGTCTTTCTGGTGGACAACGCCGCCGAGCTGAAAGCGGAGGATTTTTCCGGTGTCACTGATGTTGGAATCACTGCCGGTGCGTCGACTCCGGCGTGGATTATAAAGGAGGTCAACAAGACTATGAGCGAAATTACCAATGTTGAGGCTGTGCAGGAGGAGAACTTTGCCGAGCTTCTCGAGCAGTCCATCAAGACTTTAAATACAGGAGATAAGGTCGTTGGCACCGTTACCGGCATCGGTAACACCGAGGTTCAGGTGGATCTGGGCACCAAGCACGCCGGCTACATCCCTTATGACGAAGTCAGCACCGATCCTTCCGTGAAGCCCGAGGACATTCTGAAGGTTGGCGACGAGATCGAAGTATTTGTGGTTCGTGTCAACGATCAGGAAGGCACCGTGCAGCTGTCCAAGAAGAAGCTGGACGGCCTGAAGGTTTGGGACGACATGGCTGCCTGGGTGGAGGACAAGACCACCGTGGAAGGCACCATCACCGAAGAGAACAAGGGCGGTCTGGTTGCCAATGTGAAGGGCATCCGCGTCTTTATTCCCGCTTCTCAGTCCGGCATCGCCAAGGGCGGTGACATGACCGGCATGGTTGGCAAGACCGTGCAGATGAAGATTACCGAGGTTAACCGCGCCCGCCGCCGTGTCATCGGCTCCATCCGCGCCGTTTCCTCCGAGGCCCGCAAGGCTGCCCAGGAGAAGATTTGGGCGGAAATCGAGAACGGCAAGAAGTACCACGGCGTTGTCAAGTCTCTGACTTCTTACGGCGCTTTCGTGGACATCGGCGGTGTGGACGGCATGGTTCACGTTTCCGAGCTGAGCTGGAACCGCATCAAGACCCCCGCTGACGTGGTCAAGGTTGGCGACGAAATCGACGTTTACGTCATCTCCTTCGATCCCGAGAAGCACAAGATTTCTCTGGGCTACAAGACCGCTGAGATGAACCCCTGGAACCAGTTCATGACCAACTACGCCGTGGGCGACGTGGTGGATGCCAAGGTTGTCAAGCTGATGACCTTCGGTGCTTTCGCCGAGATCCTGCCCGGTGTGGACGGCCTGATTCACATTTCCCAGATCGCTGACCGCCGCATCGGCAAGCCTGAGGATGTCCTGTCCGAGGGTCAGGAGGTCAAGGTTAAGATCACCGATGTGGATGCCGAGAATAAGCGCATCTCCCTGTCCATCCGCGCTCTGCTGGAAGGCAGCGCCGAGGACGCTGAGTAATTTTCCAAAGGAACACCGGGACTGCGCACAGCCCCGGTGTTTTTGCAATGAGAGGTGACTGCAGGGGCGCTGGAGTTTGTTCAATATCCAGAGACTTTCACGTCGGTACAATTGAAAGGCTCCCCATCCCGGGAAGAACGTTAATGGAACGTATTTGTTTCTGCTTGCTGGTGATGTGTCTTGTGCCGTATTGTGGCTGTATTCAGGTCTGCGCAAGAGAAATCAATTCCATTTTATTGTTGCCGCCCTGTGGCTCGCTGCCGGATGGTTCAACTTATTACAATACCGAAAACAAAAGAAGAAAAATCAACGAGAGGAAGAAAACAATGGTTAAACATATCGTTCTGTTTCAGGTAAAAGAGGGCTATGATGTTGCTGAGGTCACCAAGATTGCCCAGGAAGCACTGCTGCCCCTGGTAGGAAAAATTGAGGGACTGACCCACGCTGAGGTTTACCAGACGTTTGCGGGTATGGACATTGCCCTGTACTGCGAGCTGGAGAGCAAGGAGGCTATGGCTTACTACGCCGACCACCCCCTGCACACGGAAGCCAAGTCCCACTTCTTCCATATGCTGGCCAGCCGCGTAGCTGCTGACTACGAGGTATAAGCCATGGTCAAACATATTGTGGTCTACACTTTGAAAGAGGGCGTGGATAAGGACGAAGCGGTTAAGATGATCGCATCTCATTTAGAACCCCTGGTTGGCAAGATTCCCGGCCTTCTGAAGATGGAAGTTCGCCGCTGCTTTGCTGGTATGGATTATGCGCTTTACTCCGAGTTTGAAAAGCCGGAGGACGTAGCTGCCTACCGGGCGCACCCCCTGCACCAGGAGGCCAAAACCCATTTCCACCACCTGTTGGACACCCGCAAGTCTGCGGATTATGAATTGTAAGAGGTAAACAAATGAAAGCAGTTGTAACTGTTGTCGGCAAAGACCGGGTCGGTATCATCGCAAATGTATGTGCCGCTCTGGCCAGCTATAACGTCAACGTTCTGGACATCAACCAGACGGTCATGCAGGGCTACTTTACCATGATGATGGTGGCGGAAGTGTCCATCTGCAATGTCCCTCTGGCGGAGCTTGTTACGAAAATGGACGAGCTGGGACGGGAAATGGGTCTGTCCATCCGTGTCCAGCGGGAGGACATTTTTGAAGCCATGCACCGGATCTGAGGTGTCGCCATGCTGAATTATAACGAGATTCTGGCGACGCAGGACATGATCGAAAAGCGCCATCTGGATATCCGCACCATCACCATGGGCATCAGCCTGCTGGACTGCTGTGATCCGGATTTGAGCGTGTGCTGTGCGAAGATCTATAAGAAGATCACCACCCGTGCCCGGGATCTGGTGAAGGTTGGCGAGGAAATCGAGAAGGAATTCGGCATTCCCATCGTCAATAAGCGGATCTCTGTCACCCCAATTTCCCTGGTGGCCTCTGCCTGTCAGGCGGATTCCTATGTGGAAATTGCCCGGACGCTGGATTCCGCTGCAAAAACCTGCGGCGTGAATTTCATCGGCGGTTTTTCCGCGCTGGTGCAGAAGGGCTGCACGGATGCCGACTGGAAGCTGATCCGCTCCATCCCCGAGGCCATGAAGGTCACCGAGCGGGTCTGTGCCAGCGTCAACGTGGGCTCTACCCGGGCGGGCATCAATATGGATGCCGTGGCGGAAATGGGCCGGATTGTGAAAAAAACTGCGGAGCTGACTGCGGATAACGACGGACTGGGCTGCGCAAAGCTGGTGGTGTTCGCCAATGCGGTGGAGGATAACCCCTTTATGGCGGGCGCGTTTCACGGTGTCGGCGAACCGGAGTGCGTTCTGAACGTGGGCGTTTCCGGCCCCGGTGTTGTGTACCATGCTCTGCAAAGTGTCAAGGGTCAGCCTTTTGACGTGGTGGCGGAAACCATCAAGAAGACCGCTTTCCAAGTGACCCGAATGGGTCAGCTGGTGGGCATGGAAGCGTCCCGCCGTCTTGGCGTGCCTTTCGGCATTGTGGATTTGAGTCTGGCGCCCACCCCTGCCGTGGGTGACAGCGTCGCACGGATTCTGGAGGAGATGGGACTGGAGGTCTGCGGTACCCATGGCACCACGGCTGCCCTTGCTTTGCTGAACGACGCGGTGAAAAAGGGCGGCGTCATGGCTTCCAACCATGTGGGAGGCCTGTCCGGTGCGTTCATTCCCGTTTCTGAGGATGAGGGCATGATTGCCGCAGCGGAATCCGGTACGCTGGTGCTGGACAAGCTGGAAGCCATGACCTGCGTCTGCTCGGTGGGTCTGGATATGATTGCGGTTCCCGGGGATACCTCCGCCGCCACCATTTCCGCCATCATTGCCGACGAGGCGGCCATCGGCATGGTCAACAGCAAGACCACTGCCGTCCGCATCATTCCTGCGCCTGGCAAGGTTGTGGGTGACCGGGTGGAAATGGGCGGTCTGCTGGGCAGCGCGCCGGTGATGCCGGTGCATGACAAATCCAGCGAGCTGTTTGTTGCCCGGGGCGGAAGAATTCCGGCACCTTTGCAGAGTCTTAAGAACTGAGGCTGGGGTGCTGACCCGCGGCGGCTCACCGGGCTGTCTGCTTTTCTACAGGATTGTGCCGGGCGGTTTGAAAAGACTGCCCGGCTTTTCTTCTTGCCATTCCGGGCGAGCTATGGTATGATGGCACCAAGTATCGAAACGGAGGAAAACCTATGAGTTACGCGGATGAAGTATACAAGGCAACCTGCCGGAAAATTCTGGAAGAGGGCTATTCCGACGAGGGGCTGGAGGTGCGCCCCCATTGGGCGGACGGCACCCCTGCTCACACCATCAAAATCTTCGGCGTGGTGAACCGGTACGACCTGTCCAAAGAATTCCCTATCATGACCCTGCGCCGCACCTACTGGAAAAGCGCGGTGGATGAGCTGCTGTGGATCTGGCAGAAGAAGTCCAACCGCATCTGCGATCTGGGCAGCCATGTGTGGGACGAATGGGCCGGGGAGGACGGCACCATCGGCAAGGCTTACGGCTACCAGCTGGGAATCAAGCACCACTATAAAGAGGGTGACTTCGATCAGGTGGACCGGGTGCTTTACGACTTAAAGCACAATCCTGCTTCCCGCCGGATTCTCACCAATATCTACAATTTTGAAGACCTTCACGAGATGAACCTGTATCCCTGTGCTTACTCCATGACTTTTAACGTCACCGGGAATAAGCTCAACGCCATTCTGAACCAGCGCTCTCAGGATATGCTCACCGCGAATAACTGGAACGTGGTGCAGTACGCCGTGCTGACTCACATGATGGCCCAGGTATCCGGTCTGGAAGTGGGAGAGTTTGTCCACGTCATTGCCGACTGCCATATTTACGACCGCCACATCCCGGCGGTGAAAGCCATGCTGGAACGGGATGGCTACGATGCGCCCACCTTCCGCATGGACGAAAGCATCACAGATTTCTATGCCTTTACCAAGGATTCCTTCCGGATGGAAAACTACCAATTCCATCCCTTCGACTTTGAAATTCCCATGGCAATATAGTTTTTCTGTCATTGCGAAGTAAGCGCGCACGCTGGTGTGGTGACCGAAGGGAATGCCTGTGGTGCAATCCCCTATTGGAAAGGTATGCGTTTTATGGAACTGATTGTAGCAGTCTATGACGACTGGGGCATCGGCAAGGATGGCACCCAGCCCGTCGCCCTGTCTGCCGACCGAAAATTCTTCCGGGAAACCACCCGGGGCTGTCTGGTCATTGCAGGCAGGCGTACCATCGAGGATTTCCCCGGGAAGAAGCCCCTGCCCGGCCGGGTGAATGTGGCGCTGACCCGAAAGGAAACGGAAATTCCGGGCTTTACCGTCTGCCGCAGCCCAGAGGAGGCGCTGGAGCTATCCAAATCTGCCCAGCGCGCCATGGTCATCGGCGGCGGCAGTGTCTACCGGCAAATGCTGCCTTACTGTGACAAAGCCTATGTGACACGGGTGCATATCACCCCGGAATCGGACACCTTTTTCCCCAACCTGGATCAGGATCCCCAGTGGACCTTGGTGGAAACACTACAATCCGGGGAGGAGAATGGCGTGGCCTACGAGATGCTGCTGTACACGCGAAACAACTGACAAGATAACAGTCATTCTGCCCCCTCCCACCGGGAGGGGGTTTTCCAATGGCGCAATTCCTGGTACAGCCCTACCGCAGCGGTGACGCCCAGCTGCTCCGCTTCTTCCAGCAGCGCCTCCAGATCCTCCATCGTCCGCCAGAGTGTGAACGTGGCGCTGTTTTCGGTCAGCGCTGAACGGTAGTGACAGTGCAGCCGTTCCTCCCGGAAGCCGCCGTCTGGATGCTCCCAGGGAGGCAGCAGGTTTGTCTGCGCGCCTGCCTCTGTCAGGATGATTTCCTGCCCGTCCAGGGCCATTTCCAGCCAGATTTCCCGTCCGCGCCACGGAGCAAGATACGCAGCCAGCGCTTCGTCCTCCGGGGGAGGAGGCAAAAAGACAGCGTCGTTTTGCCCATCCGCATAAGGCTCGGATACCGCCACGGGGCAGGGGAGCGCCTGACAAAGGTACCGGGTCAGTTCCCGGGTTTGCGGTTCCCCCGGGCGCTGAAAGTCCAGCAGCACCCCGGTGCATTGCAGCCGTATGGCACAGTCGCCAAGCTGGGCGGCGATCAGCACCGGATCATGCTCGTGAATGGGTGTGCGGTCGTTGAGGATCAGCAGGGACTCCGGCGGCAGCCACCGGGGGAGGTTGGAAAGTCCCGTTCCATAGGGCGAAAAATGGCAGGCCATCCATGCCGTGTGGGGCGTTTCGGAAAAATTTTCCGTCATTTCCGCTCCGGTCATGGCAAGGTAGTGGGGAATCGGCATGGACAAATCCTCCTTTCCGTGGTATAATCTTCACGATAGATGCCTTGCGTTGCTCTATACTATGAAATTACGGAGGACAATATGCCCTTTTCTCTGTTACCCGGAATCATCACCGACGCGCTGACGGACATTACCCCGGAGCTGCTTCGGCAGCGCAAAATCCGTTTGCTGATGCTGGATTTTGACAATACCATCGTTCCCTATACCACCAATGTACCTACGCCGGAAATGGCGGCGTGGCTGCAAACCATGAACGCCCTGGAGGATATCCGCCTGTGCGTGGTTTCCAACAGCCATAATGACCGGGTGCCGGCATTCTGCCGGGCGTACGGCCTCGACTGCATCACCCACGCAAAAAAACCCTTTTCCAAGGGGATCCGGGAGTGTCTCACGAAATACGGACTGCCCGCGTCGGAAGCGGCGCTGGTGGGCGACCAGATCTATACCGACACCCTGGGCGCCAACGGCGCGGGAGTGACCCCGATTCTGGTGAAGGCAATCCGCAACCATAATTTCTGGCTGAAAGCGCGCCATGTGCTGGAACTGCCATTTATTTTTATTGCGAGGAACAGGAGAATTAAAAAATGAAGAATCTGGAAAAATATGTTTCGCTGCTGGACGGAGAAGTGGACGGTCTGCTGCTGACCTCCCGTTACAGCCGCCATTACGGCGCGGAATTCGACATCGCCGAGGGTGTGGCGGTGGTTAGCAAAAATGGCTGCCGTTATTTCACGGACAGCCGCTACATCGAGTCTGCCGAGAAAAACCTCAAGGGATTTGAAGTGCTGGAAGTTGACCGTTCCCGCAATTATTGCAGCCGGATCAACGATGCCATTGCCGACTTCGGCATTACTGTGCTGGGCTATGAGGAGGATTACCTCACCGTGGCGGAGCTGATGCGCTATGAGGAGAACCTGAAGGCCAAACTGGTGCCCTTTAACCAGCAGATTAACGGCTTCCGGGGCACGAAAGAACCCTGGGAAATCGATCTGATGAAAAAAGCCCAGGAAATTACGGACAAGGCCTTTGCCGAAGTGCTGCCCCGGATCCAGGTTGGCATGACCGAGCTGGAGCTGCAAGCGGAGCTGATCTACTGCATGTACAAAAACGGTGGCACCGGACTTGCTTTTGATCCCATCGTAGTTTCCGGCCCCAATACCAGCCTGCCCCATGGCGTCGCCGGGGAGCGCAGAATCCAGCCCGGGGACTTTGTGACCATGGACTTCGGTGCGTCCTACATGGGCTATTGCTCCGACATGACCCGTACCGTTGCCGTGGGCTTTGCCACTGAGGAGATGCGGCAGGTTTATGATACGGTGCTGAAGGCGCAGGAAGCTGCCATTGCCGCCACAAAGGCCGGCGTAGTCGGCAGGGATGTGGACATGGTTGCCCGGAAGGTCATCACCGACGCAGGCTACGGGGACTATTTTGGCCATGGCTACGGCCACAGTCTGGGCCTGGAAATCCACGAGGAACCCGGCCTGAACCCCCGCAATACCGAGCGGATGCCTGCCGGTGCAGTGTGCTCCGCTGAACCCGGTATCTACCTGCCCGGAAAATTCGGCGTGCGCATCGAGGATGTGACTATCATTACGGAAAATGGCACAATCGACATGACCGGAAGTCCCAAAAATCTGATTATTGTCTAACTTTTTTTCCGCAGCCTATTGCATAAGCGCGGTTTTTGCGGTACAATATATGAGCTAAAGTTATGAACACAAATCGCCTCCCAAAACGGAGAGGTAGTCTTAGGAGGATAAACACATGATTTCTGCAGGCGATATTCGCAACGGTATTACCTTTGAGCTGGACGGCAAGGTGATGCAGGTCATCGAGTTCCAGCACGTCAAGCCCGGCAAGGGCGCCGCTTTCGTCCGGGTTAAGATGAAGAACGTCATCACCGGCGGCGTGACCGAGACCAGCCTGAACCCTTCCGCCAAGTTCCCCACCGCTTTCATTGAGAGAAAGAAGATGGAGTATTCCTACAACGACGGCTCCCTGTACTACTTCATGGATCAGGAGACCTACGAGCTGGAGCCCATCGACGCTTCTGCTCTGGACGATTCCTTCCGGTTCGTCAAGGAGAACGATATCTGCACCATTATGAGCTACAAGGGCAAGGTATTCGGCGTGGAAGTGCCCAACTTTGTGGATCTGGTGGTCACGGAAACCGAGCCTGGCTTCGCCGGCAACACTGCTACCAACGTCACCAAGCCCGCTACCGTGGAGACTGGCGCTGAGGTGAAGGTGCCCCTGTTTATCAACGAGGGTGACAAGATTCAGATCGACACCCGTACCGGCGAGTATCTGGGCCGTTCCAAGGTCTAACCAGCCGCCTGGGTTAAGGAGAGGTTACTATGACGATTTCTGAAAAGTCCGCCTATCTCAAGGGCCTGATGGACGGCCTGAAGCTGAACACCGAGTCCGACGAGGGCAAGATGATCGCTGCCATTGTGGATCTGCTGGGCGATGTGACCAAGCGGGTCACCGACATTGAGGAGACCACCATCGCCATCTCCGATGAGCTGGACGAGATCGAGGAAGATCTGGACGCCATTGAGGACTACATTCTCGACGACGAGGATGACGATTTTGACGAGGACGACGACTACGCCGACGAGCTGGACTGGGAGGACGAGGACGACGAAGAGGAGCCTGAGGAAGGCTTCGATTTCGGCGACGAGGATACCACTGTCTACGAGGTGGAGTGCGCCTGCGGTGAAATCATCGACTTCGACGAGGAAGTGCTGGAGAAGGGCAGCATTGTGTGCCCCAACTGCGGCGAGACCCTGGAGTTCTCTCTGGAAGACGAGGAGTAATGTGTATTTTTGTGAGCCTGCTGCGGCTGCCGCCGCGGCAGGCTTTTTCTTTCAGCCGGTGAAAGGATGGATATTATGAAGGAAACGGAGAATCAGAAAAAGTCGGATCGTTGGTTTCCGATCTTCTGTACAGTGATGATTGTCCTGCTGCTTATGAACACGTTTGTGATCAAACTGGCCATTGTGGACGGCAGTTCCATGTATCCCACCCTGCATGACCGGGACCTGCTGCTGGTGTTCCGCCCGGGCTACAGGGCGGAACAGGGGGATGTGGTGGTCATCCACACCGGCAAGTCCGCCTTGAGCAGGGATTATATCGTAAAACGGGTGATTGCCGTTGCCGGAGAGACGGTGGAAATTGACTATGATACCAATACCGTCACCGTGGAAGGCGTTGCCCTGGAGGAACCTTACCTGAATTACGAGGAGGATGACCCCATGCTGCCCCGGGACGAGCGCAGTGTGGTTCGCTATACCGTCCCGGAGGGGCAGATCTTTGTCATGGGTGACAACCGTAACCATTCCGCCGACAGCCGCAGCGACAAGTACGGCATGATCGACCGGAAACAGATTGTGGGAAAGGTCGTCCTGCCCAGCCTGTCCTGATTAAAATAACCGCCGGAGATATCTTGAGGTCGTCAAAGATATCTCCGGCGGTTATTATGCTGGAAAGAACCAGCGTACTGTCCAGGAGGCCATGAAAAATCCCACAAAATCCGCGAACAGGGCGGCGGGGATGGTGTAGCGGGTCTTGCGGATTCCGGCGGCACCGAAATAAACGCTGATGGTGTAAAAGGTGGTTTCGGTAGAACCAAGCATCACAGCGGCGGTTCGTCCAATGGCGGAATCGACACCGTAGCGCGCCATAAGATCCGCACCTACGGCAAGAGCCGCGCTGCCGCTTAAAGGGCGTACCAGCACCAGCAGCGCCGTTTCCGGCGGAATGCCAAAGCGGGAAAACACCGGCGCCAGCAGGGTACCTGCCAGCGTTGCCGCGCCGGAGGCCTGCAGCATGTGCACCGCCGTCAGCAGCAGAATCAGCGACGGCAGAATGGACACAATCAGCCGCAGCCCGCCGGCGGCGCCGCTGAGCATAATGTCGTAAGGGTTTTCTTTTTTACCCAGCGCAATCGCCATGGTTACGAATAAAATCAGCGGTACAATGTAATCTGTCATCCCCGCCATACCTTTCCCAACGCCCAGGCTGCAGTGACTCCCAGCCCGGCGGAGAGCAGGCTGGTAATCCACACGGCGGGCAGAATGTCAAAGGGTGTTCCGCAGCCCAGGGCCGCCCGGACCGCTGCCACGTTGGAGGGGATCAGCTGGATAGAGGCGGTGTTCAGCACAATCAGGCGGCACAGCTCGTCCGTGGCGGTGTCGCCCTGTTTCAGACGGCGGGCGGCCTGAATCCCCATGGGGGTGGCAGCGTTGCCCAGCCCCAGAAAATTGGCGCAGACATTGGCGCTGAGATGCCGGGACAGCTGAGGATCCCGGATTGAGGATGGGAAGACCCGGCGCAGCAACGGACGAAGCAGGCGGGAGAGAATCTCCGTGATACCGGCTTTTTCCATCACCGCAGCGGCGCCGGACCAGAGACAGATGGCTCCCGCCATGGAAACTGCCAGCGTCACCCCTGTTTGTGCTCCCTGCAAAACGGCAGCAGCCAGAGCGCCGCCGCACCCATTCAGCAGCGCGCACAGAATGCTCACTCCCGCAATGCCCGTCCAGATCCAGCTCATCAGCATCCCAATTCCCCCTTCTGCCGAAAGCATATGCAGCCGGGGAAAGAAGATGCTACAGCACGGTCATCATGTTGTACAGTTTCATCAGCCGGATGTCCTCTTTGGTGACCTTCAGCTTTTGCAGCAGACTGTCGTCCATATTCAGCCGCTTTTTGGAAAACAGCATCTTGATGGCAACAGGCATCATGGGCCGGGCGGACAGACCGGTGAACAGCCCCCAGATGGTGTCGGCGGTGGTGAAGGTGGCCAGCACCTGACAGAAGGCCTTCTCCATGGGGGAATCCTGATTGGTCAGGGTGATGTTGGTGATGGCGTCGTAGTGCTCCATATACCCCCAGCAGCCCGTGCCGCAGTTCTGGTAGCTGTCAAAGTCCGTGAAGTTCATGTACATCATGATTTTGTACCGGTGATCCTCCGACATCAGCAGCACATCGAACACCGCCGGTACAATGCGATTGACCCGTCCGTCGTAGTAATAGCCATAGAACTGGGTCAGACCGCTGAAAAAGTTGGACTGGGCGCCGGGATCCTGAATGGGAACCCGGTCGGGGGTACAGTAGAGCAGCTGCTCCACATGGATGCCCAGCGCCCGGGAGATCTCATAAATGGTTTCAATGTCCAGCACGATTTCCCCGGTTTCGTATTTGGACAGCGTGGACTTGTTTTTGCACAGAATCTGCGCCAGCTCTTCCAGCGTCATGTGCCTGGATTTGCGGAAGGCGCGGATCCGTTTTCCGATTTCGTGGCTGATCTGAGCCATGCCTGCCTCCTGTGTTGCGTAAAAATCAACTTTTTGCTGGATTCTCCTGCATTTTTGAATTGCGGGGAAATTATATCACATCTGAAGGAAAAAATCTATTATAAAGAAACAAATTTACAAATTAGTTTCCTGAAAAGAAAAAATGGATGGTTTGCAGGAATGGGCGGGATCCTTTACTATAGGCGTAAGCATTTTTTGGAAAGGATGTTCCCAATGAAACGCAATCTAACCGTCAAGGAAACCATCACCATTACCAGTATGCTGTTTGGCATGTTCTTCGGTGCGGGCAACCTGATTTTCCCGGCGAAGCTTGGCATTGACGCGGGCAGCAGCATGTGGCTTGCTTTTTTGGGCGTATTTGTCACCGCCGTGGGCATTCCCATGCTGGCGGTGGTGGCGCTGGGCCTGAGCCGCTGCGAGGGCGTGGTGGAGCTGTCCGGGCGGGTGTCCAGAAAATACAGTCTTTTTTTCTGTACGCTTCTGTATCTCACCATCGGCCCCCTGTTTGCGATCCCCCGGTGTGCCAGCACGGCTTTTTCCGTGGGGGCGGTGAATCTGCTGCCCCAGGGGAATGAGAACCTCTATCTGGCGGTGTTTTCTCTGGTGTTCTTTGCCATTGTGCTGGCATTTTCCCTGAAGCCCGGCGGTATCATGACCTGGATTGGAAAATGGTTGAATCCCGTATTTCTCGTTTTTTTGGCGGTACTGGTCATCGCAGCGCTGAGAAGTCCGGTTGCCAGCGCCGCTGCCGTCACGCCTGCCCCGGAGTATACCGGCTCCGGAACCGCTTTTTTCCGGGGATTTCTGGAAGGGTATAATACGCTGGATGCTCTGGCAGGACTGGCGTTTGGCATTGTGGTCATTGATGTGGTGCGCCGCCACGGCGTTACCCAGCCGGAGGATGTGGCCGTCAATACGGCGAAGGCCGGTATTTTCAGCTGCCTGTTCATGGGTGTCATCTATCTGTTTATCACCCTGATCTGTGCCCAAAGCGCACCCATCTGTGTTGGCAGTGACAACGGCGGTACGGTGTTGGGCATCATCGCAAATCACTATTTCCACGCTGCCGGCGCGGTGCTGATGACGCTGATTGTCACGTTCGCCTGCCTGAAAACCGCCATTGGTCTGGTGACCAGCTGCTCGGAAGCCTTTGTGAAGATGTTCCCCAAAGGGCCCGGATATCCCGCATGGGCGGTCATTTTCAGCCTGATTTCCTTCGGAATCGCCAATTTCGGCCTGTCCACCATCGTGGCGTGGTGTGTGCCGGTGCTCATGTTCCTGTATCCGCTGGCCATTACGCTGGTGCTGTTGGCGCTGCTTGGAAAACTCTTTCACAACAGCCGGACGGTCTATGTCTGTACGACAATCTTTACACTGGCGGCGGCGCTGTTTGATATGATCGGGTCTGTTTCCGGGATGCTCCCGGACAGCGCCCTGCTGGCCGGCCTGACCCGGTTTGCCGAATCCGTCCTGCCCCTGTACCATCTGGGCCTTGGCTGGATCTGTCCCGCTGTCGCTGGTTTTCTGCTGGGACTGATCCTGTCCGGAGGGAAAAAAGGACGCCGGACGGCTGCTTAACCAACCCGGAGCATTCTTTCCCGGAAATTTGTCATAGCTATGGATTCAGCCGCCGGAAACATGTTTCCGGCGGCTGACACTGCTTTTTAATAAAATGGTGAAACATCAGGTGAAGGATGCGTAGAAGGTAAGGGGCTGGTCATAAACGGAGTGCCCGGTTTCCAGAACCTCCCCGTCCACAGTGAGGGTGATGGCATCCGCGTCGTAAGCGGTGAGGAACGTGTTTACCACGCTGCCCAGAATCACATATTCCCCGGAGGTACCCATAGGAAGGATGGACTGCCGCAGGGCCTCATTGAAGTCCGCTTTCAAGGCAGTTTTTCCGGATTCGGAAATGATCTCCATCGTATTCACGGAAGCACCTTCAGCCAAAACACCGGCGTTCACCAGCTGATCCATAATGACGGCATCGGTTATGGCGGGAACTTCCACATCCGTTTTTACAAAGCCGTCGGCACTCTCATTCGGTGAGAAAACGGTCAGGATTTCCTGCGGCTGCGTGGTTTCCTCCTCAGTGGTGGGGGTAGGGGCGGGGCTGCCGCAGCCGGTAAGCAGCAGGCAGCAAAGCAGAATTAACAGCAGTGTTTTTTTCATAGTGACAAATCTCCTTTGATAGAAACGGTGACAGGCGCTTATATTTGGGATGGAAATGCGGGACTTCCTGTAAAGGAAGTCCCGCAAAATTGCTTCATCAATCCAGAGAGACGTAATCCATGGAAATCCAGCCGGTGCTGATCTCGCCCCAGGTGGTGTCGCCCACGGTTGTCTGGGAAAGGATCGTAACCCGGGTGCCATACGCCAGGGCGCCAACTACGTCGTAGTTGGAACCGGCGCCGCTGCGAACCCGCAGGCCGCCTTCCGCAATGACGGTGCCGTACTCTTTATCGCCGGAATTGTTGTCGCTGCCGGAATCACCGGTGTCCACATACTTCATGCTGATCCAGCCCTTATTGGTGCAGCCCCAGGTGACACCGTTGTAGGTGAACTGCTCCAGAATGGTCACGCTGTCGCCTTCCGCATAGGCGCCCACAGAGGCGTATCCGGTGCCGGGACCGTTGCGGATATTCAGGCCGCCGCTTGCGGTAATGGTACCCTTAGCGGTGTTGGTGCCGGTAGTGCCGTCCTGATAGACGTAGCTCAGGCTGATCCAGCCCTTGCTGGTGCGGCCCCAGTTGCCGCTCTTTTCCAGGATTTCCACACGGTTGCCGTAGGTATAGCCGCCTACGCGCTCGCTGTCCTGGCTGGCGCTGGCGCGGATGTTCAGCTCCTTGGCAATAACGATGCCGCGGAACTGCACGGTGGTGCTGCCGTTTCCGGTGACATTGCTGCTGGTGTCCGTCTTGTCGGTGTTATCGGTGGGGGTCTGGGTGGTGGTACCGCTGGTGTTGACGTATTCCATCTTAATCCAGCCCTTGTTGGTACGGCCCCAGCCGTTCTTGGTTTCCAGAATGGTCACCACATCGCCCTTGTTGTAGGAGCCCTGCACCTTGCCGCTGGTGCTGGCTTCGCTGCGGATGTTCAGGTCATTCACCGTAACGACACCCTTGACATTCATGGTGTCCGTAGAGGAAGGCGTGGTGGGCTCGGTGGGATTTTCCGCGCCGGGGGTGCTGGTATCCCCGCCGGAGGGCATCTGGCTGGGAATATCCATTTCCACATAGTCCATGACAATCCAGCCCGCCTCGGGGGAGATGATGTACGCCCAGCTGATGCCGGTCACTTCTTCCCGGCGGCTGATTTCGACTTTGTCACCTACATCCAGCGTACCCACAATAGTGGCTTCCGTGCTGGGTGAACTGCGGATATTGATCTGGCTGGTGACGGTGGCGGTATTTTCATTCACCACTTCCGTCGGCTCAGTGGTCTCCGCCTGCGTATCTTCGGGGGCGGAGGTATCAGACAGGCTCAAACCGGGAGCCTGAGGAGTGGTATCCTCTGCGGGGGTATCTTTTTTCATGCAGCCGGTAAACAGTGTGGCTGTGAGAGCCGTCACGAGTAACAGACTCAGCGGTCGGCTGAGCTTACGTTGATCAGAGAAATTCATGGCGTTACCTCACTTTCGTCTCATTTCTCGACCTTATTATAGCGAACAAGATGGGCTTTTGTCAATAGTGTAAGAATATCTTAAGAAATTTCCAAGGAAGATTGTGGAAAAGCCGAACCCAATACTTGACAAAAATACGGTTTGAGTGGTAAAATAGCCCGGAATCAAATATCGCTGTGAACGGAAAGAGTACCGTTTTCGCTGCATTTTCAGAGAGCCGGGGTCGTTGGCTGCAAGCCCGGGTATGCGGGGGTTCGGGAAAGTGCGTCCGGGAGCGAACATGAGTCAAAAGTGATAAATGAGAGTGGAACCGCGGCAATCACCGCCTCTTGTACATACTGTACAAGAGGTATTTTTATTTTTCCGAATGAGGAGGAACCCAATATGTATCTATACAATTCTCTGTCTCACAAGAAGGAACTGTTTGTTCCCAACAATCCCGACCAGGTGAAAATGTACACCTGCGGTCCTACGGTGTACCATTTTGCCCACATTGGCAATCTGCGCACTTATATTATGGAGGACGTGCTGGAGAAGGCGCTGCGTTATACCGGCTATAATGTCAAGCGGGTTATGAACATCACCGACGTGGGCCATCTGGCTTCCGACGCAGATACCGGCGAGGATAAGATGCTCAAGGGCGCCAAGCGGGAGAACAAGTCCGTTATGGAAATTGCGAAGTTCTATACGGATGCCTTCTTTGCCGACTGCGATAAGCTGAACATCAAGCGTCCCGACGTGGTGGAGCCTGCCACCAACTGCATCGACGAATACATTCACATGGTGCAGACCCTGCTGGACAAGGGCTGTGCGTATCTCGCCGGCGGCAACGTTTATTTCGACACCTCCACGCTGGAAAAGTACTATGTCTTTAACGACCACGACGAGGAAGATCTGGCGGTGGGCGTCCGGGAGGGCGTGGAAGAGGACGCCAATAAGAAGAACAAGAATGATTTCGTCCTCTGGTTTACCAAGTCCAAGTTTGAGGATCAGGCGCTGAAGTGGGATTCTCCCTGGGGCGTGGGCTATCCCGGCTGGCACATTGAGTGCTCCTGCATTTCCATGAAGCATCTGGGTGAGGATCTGGATCTCCATTGCGGCGGCATCGACAATGCCTTCCCCCATCACACCAACGAGATTGCCCAGTCGGAAAGCTATCTGGGACACAAGTGGTGCAATTACTGGTTCCATGTCCACCACCTGAATACGGACAATGGCAAAATGTCCAAGTCCAAGGGAGAATTCCTGACGGTGTCCCTGTTGGAGCAGAAGGGCTATGACCCCATGGCTTACCGCCTGTTCTGCTTGCAGAGCCACTACCGCCGGAATCTGGTATTCTCCTGGGAGAACCTGGACAACGCTGTGGCGGCCTATGACAAGCTGGTGGCGAAGATTGCGACGCTGACAGAGGGCGGCGAAGTGGAGCAGGAGGCCTCCCAGAAGCTGAAGGAGCGGTTTGTCAATGCGCTGAACGGCGACCTGAATACCTCCGTTGCGGTGACGGCCCTGTATGATGTGCTAAAGGCCAAGTGCAATGACGCCACCAAGCTGGCGCTGATTGCGGATTTTGATCAGGTATTGTCTTTGAACCTGCTGAGTGCTGCTGAAGCGCTGAAAAAAGCCAAGGCAGAAGAGGAAGCCGCCAACGCCGATCCTGAGATTGACGCGCTGGTTGCCGCCCGGACGGAGGCCAAGAAGGCGAAGAACTTTGCCGAGGCAGACCGTATCCGGGACGAACTGAAAGCAATGGGCGTGGAAATCATCGATACGCCCCAGGGCACCAAGTGGAGAAAAGTATGAAGCTGTTGATCTTAGACGGCAACAGTGTGATTAACCGCGCCTTTTTCGGTGTGCGTCCCCTGACCACCCGGGAGGGGCTGTATACCCATGCGATTTACGGCTTCCTGAATATTCTGGAGCGCATGGAAAAGGAAGAACAGCCGGAGG
Source organism: Faecousia sp. (assembly GCA_051867285.1). Lineage (GTDB taxonomy): Bacteria > Bacillota > Clostridia > Oscillospirales > Oscillospiraceae > Faecousia. The sequence continues at coordinate 105,563 of JBJDYL010000098.1, forward strand.
CTATCTGCGTGGCCTTTGACCTCCACGGCCCCACGTTTCGCCATCTGAAATACGAGGGCTATAAAGCCAACCGCCATGGAATGCCCGAAGAGCTGGCCCAGCAGATGCCTGTGATGAAGGATGTTTTGCGGGCCATGAATATCCCCATCTATGAATGTCAGGGTTGGGAAGCCGACGATGTCATCGGCACTGTGGCGAAAATCTGTTCCAACAACGACTGGGAGTGCGTTATCGTCACCGGCGACCGGGATTCGCTGCAGCTGATTGATGAAAACGTACACGTCAAGCTGGTGATTTCCAAGCCGGGGCAGACCACGGCAACCCTGTATACGGAAGAAAAATTCCGGGAGGAGTATGGCTTCGAGCCGAAAAAGCTCATTGACCTGAAAGCCCTCATGGGAGATTCCTCGGACAATATTCCCGGTGTCGGCGGTGTCGGCCCCAAAACCGCCAAGGATTTGCTGGCGAAATTCGGCTCTCTGGACGGGGTGTACGCCCATCTGGACGACCCGTCCATTCGCCCCAAGCTTCGGGAGAAGCTGGAAAACGACAAGGAGCAGGCGTATCTTTCCTACGACCTGGCCACCATCCGGCCGGAAGCGCCCATGGACTTTTCCCCCCGGGATGCCATCGTCCAGCCCTATAACCGTCCGGAGCTGTATAAGCTGTTCCAAAAACTGGAATTTGTCCGCCTGATTGACAAGTACGGCCTGCGGGGCGCGGAAGAGGAAGCGCCCAAAGTGGGAAACGTGGATCAGCCGGAAGCCCTTGCCCGGGTGGAATCCATGCCGGATTCTGTGACGGAGTGCGCCGTGTATCTGGCGGAGGACGGCAGTATGGGCCTTGCCTGGGAGGGCGGCGTGTGCGGCCTGACCCCCATGGAGGTGCAGATGCAGGGCATTTCCCTTGCCGGGAAAAACCTGATTCTCCACGACAGCAAGGACACCATGCACCGTTTGGAAAAGATGGGCATTGGATTTGGGGCGTGCGTTTTTGATACCGCCTTGGCGGCCTATGACCTGAACCCCTCCCAGTCCGACTATCCCGTATCCAAGCTTGCCACCAATTTCCTGGGAAAATCCCTGGAGGACGGGGATGCTGCCGCCTGCGCAGAAGCCCTGTGGCAGCTGCGCCCGGTTCTCAACCAGGAACTGGAAAAAAACGGCATGACGCCCCTGTACCGGGATATGGAGCTTCCTTTGTGTGATGTTCTATACCGGATGGAAAACCGAGGTATCCGCATTGACCGGGCACAGCTGGAACAGTTCGGCGAAATGCTGTCGAAACGGATTGCAGACTGCGAGACGCTGATTTTCTCTTATTCGGAAGGAACCTTCAATATCAATTCCCCCAAGCAGCTGGGCGAGGTGCTCTTTGAAAAGCTGGGGCTTCCGCCCATGAAAAAGACCCGCACCGGCTATTCCACCAATGCAGAGGTTCTGGAAAAGCTGAAGGATAAGCACCCCATTATTCCGGCGATTATGGATTACCGGATGCTGACCAAGCTGAAGTCCACCTATGCCGATGGCCTGCTGAAAGAAATTCAGGAGGATGGACGGGTGCATACCACCTTCCAGAATCTGGTAACCGCCACCGGGCGGCTGTCCTCCACGGAGCCGAACCTGCAAAATATCCCGGTCCGTACCGATCTGGGCGCGGAAATCCGGAAGATGTTCGTGCCGGAACCGGGCTGCGTGCTGGTGGACGCGGATTACAGCCAGATTGAGCTGCGGGTACTGGCGCACATTGCTGACGACAAAGCCATGCAGAAGGCGTTCTGTGACCGTGTGGATATTCACACCGCCACGGCCTCTCAGGTATTCGGCGTCCCTGTGGAGGAAGTAACGCCCCTCCAGCGCCGCCATGCCAAGGCGGTGAATTTCGGCATCGTCTATGGCATCAGCGAGTTCTCGCTTGCCGAGGACATCGGCGTCAGCCGCTATGAAGCCCGGGAGTATATCGACAATTACCTTGCCAATTACCGGGGTGTCCGGGCGTATATGAAGCAGGTGGTGGCGGATGCCCGGGAAATCGGCTACACCCAGACCCTTTACGGCCGCCGCCGCTATATCCCGGAGCTGAAAAGCAGCAATTTCAACATCCGCAGCGGCGCGGAGCGAATCACCCTGAATACCCCCATTCAGGGAACCGCTGCCGACATTATCAAGCTGGCCATGATCCGGGTGGAAAACGCCCTGAGGGAAACCTATCCGGAAGCGAAGCTGCTGCTCCAGGTGCATGACGAGCTGATTGTGGAGTGCCCGGAAGAACAAGCCGGGGAGGTTGCTGCGCTGGTCAGCCGGGAGATGGAAGGCGTGGCATCGCTGAAAGTTCCCCTGACGGCGGAAGCCCACTTCGGAAAGAGCTGGTACGAAGCAAAATGAGAATCGTGGAAATGAATCCTGCTCACGTTGCCCAGGTGGCGGCGCTGGAAAAGCTGTGCTTTTCCGATCCGTGGAGCGAACGCAGCGTGGCTTCCGAACTGGATAACGAATTGTCCCTCTGGCTCATTGCCGAGGAAGGGGAGACCGTGCTGGGCTATGTGGGTTCCCAAACGGTGCTGGATGAGACGGACATGATGAATGTCGCCGTTCACCCGGACTACCGCCGCCAAGGGCTCGCCGCTGCATTAATTTGCGAACTGGTCTCCCGGCTAAAGATGCGGTGCAGCCGGTGCCTGAAGTTGGAGGTTCGCGCCTCCAATGCCCCCGCCATTGCCCTGTATGAAACTCTGGGCTTTACCCAGCTGGGGCTGCGGAGAAATTACTATCGAAACCCCAAAGAAGATGCCCTGATTCTGGGAAAGGAGTGGGAACTTTGAATATTCTGGCAGTGGAATCCTCCTGTGATGAAACCGCCGTGGCCATTGTGCGGGATGGAAGGCAGGTGCTGACGGACTGCATCGCCTCTCAGGTTGATCTGCATAAGGTTTACGGCGGCGTGGTGCCGGAAATCGCTTCCCGGAAACACATCGAAGCCATTTACGGCCTTGCAGATCAGGCGTTGGAGCAGGCGAACCTGACCCGGCAGCAGATCGACGCGGTGGCGGTGACCTATGCTCCGGGGCTGATCGGCGCGGTGCTGGTGGGCGTGAATTTCGCCAAGGCGGCGGCGCTGGCCATGGGAAAGCCCCTGATCCCGGTGCACCACATCCGCGGTCACATTGCTGCCAACTATATCGCCTATCCGGAACTGAAACCGCCCTTTCTGTGCCTGGTGGTGTCCGGTGGACACACCATGTTTGTAGAAGTGAAGGACTATACGGATATGCGCATTCTGGGCACCACCCTGGATGACGCAGCAGGGGAGTGCTTTGACAAGGTTGCCCGGGTACTGGGAATGCCCTATCCCGGCGGCGCGGCCCTCGATCAGGCGGCGAAGCTGGGAGACGAGACGAAATACACCCTGCCCCGGAGCAAGCCGGGGGAGAATCCCTATAACATGAGCTTTTCCGGTTTGAAAACCGCCGCGCTGAACCTGATCCACCACGCCGAACAGGTGGGGGAGGAGCTGGATATCCCCAGCCTGTGCGCCAGCTTTTCCGCCGCCGTGTCGGATACCCTTGTCCCTCGAGCGGTGATGGCGCTGAAGGAAACCGGATATCGCAAAATCGCGGTTGCCGGCGGCGTGGCAGCCAATTCCCGCATCCGCGCCGATCTGCTGACAGCGGCGAAGGAACTGGGCGCCGAGGTCTATATGCCGCCCTTAAGCCTCTGCGGCGACAACGGCGCCATGATCGGCGCCCAGGCGTATTATGAATATCTTGCCGGGAATACGGCGGATATGCGCCTGAATGCCTACGCCACCAAGTCCATTCTGGGAGAAGCACTGTAAGGTTGAATTGGCAATTGACAGTTGACCATTGTGGATAAATTCTCCACATGCCACTCGTAAATCAGCTGGATTGTTACTATTTTGTAAATATCAAACGAATAGTGGGAACTTTCCATACTGTTTTCTGTGGATAGATCTGTGGAAACTGTGCATAACTTAACCGAAAAGAGAGGGCATTGCGCCCTCTCTTTTGCATATTCTTATTTTCGCTCAAATACGATATCCCCGATGGGCTGCTTGTCCCAGTCGTAGAAATGGACGGTCATGGTGTCGGTCACTGTGCCCTGACCCATGGAGAACTGGAAGTAGTAGTTGCCGTCATCCCCCAGAACGGCACCGCCTTCCCCATAGGTGATTCCTTCCACATCAACCTTCATAATGTTGTAATACGCATCCTGATCTGTGACCGTTTCCATCCACCGGACGCTGATGCCCAGAGGCGTTTCCGTCACGGTGGCTTCTCCCACTGTCATGCCGGGAATGGCGTCCGGGGTAACGGGCACAAAGATGCTTTCGCCCTCCTTGGGAGCTTCCGTCAGGGTAAAGGGCAGCTCCAGACGTTCCACCGTGTCGCTTCCTGCTTCCAGTGCGTACACCTGACACACAGCGTCCCCGGCAGGTTCGGAACCTGTGCGGTCTGCTTCTACAAGAATGTGCATCTCACTGGGGGAGGCATTCTCGAATTTCTGAGATTCGGTGTAAATACCCAGTCCTTCGCTGTGCCTAAGAGTTGCGCCCACAAGCAGCAGCTTCTTTCCCTGAGACTGGGCATAACTTTCCAGTGTCTGATCCCCCGACAGACCGATTAAACCAACGGTGTCACTGGGCATGGCATCCGTAGGCGCAACAATGTACTGGTCTCCGCCGGAGACTGTCACAGTCAGCAGGATTTTGCTGCCGGAATACAGGCTTTCGGAAATGCTGGCGCTCCAGCTCTCCGCTGCTGCTGTCTCCGTGTGCTGCTGGATGTAAGGTTCCGCCGCCTCCGGCAGCTCCCGGTTGTAGGTACGGAACATCTCCCGAATCCCAAAGAGATTGGCTGCATAGGCGGTGATGGCCATGGCAAAGACCAGGCACGCTGCCAAAATCAGCGCAAACAGCCTTCTGGAGGAATGCCCTGTATCCCGATTCTCATATTTTCCCATCTTTCGATTCCTTTCCGGGGCAGGACGCGTTTTCTTTCCCCGGTAGGTCATGCTTTCTGCGATCAAGCTGTCATCAATGCCCCCAAGGGCCTTGGAAATCAGTTTCCGGTTCACGCAATCATCCCCTCACTTTGTAAGTAGTTTTGCAGCTTTTGCCGCAAACGGAAAAGACGGACGGAGGCGGCGTGGGGCGTTATGCCCATGGCCTGGGCAATCTGGCTGATGCCGTCGCCGTACCAGTACCGCCGCAGGAACAGAAACCGGTCGTCCTGAGAAAGCCCTTTGAGAAACCGGTTGAGATACTGGGTCAGTTCCCTGGCATCGTATTCCGATTCCACGGTGGACAGGGCAGGGATGGTTTCTTCCAGCTCCTCCAGTGCCGCGTCATAGAAGCTGTTTCGCTTTTCGGCGGTATTGGCATGATACCGGTTCAGACAGATATTTCTGGCAATCCGGCAGGAATAAGCCCCAAGGTATTTCGGGCGCTTTGGCGGAATCCGGTTCCATACCGTTAGGCAGGTATCGTTGGTGCATTCTTCCACATCCTGGGCATCCTTTAAGATATTGGACGCCACATTTTTAATTGCCGCTCCGTATTTGTCAATCAGTTCTGTGATTGCCTGCTCCGAGCGCTCAAAGAACAGGTCAATGATTTCGTGATCTTTCAAACACTTCACATCCTTTCCGTTTCACCTATATAGTACGGAATCAGAAAGAGATATCTCACAAAATTCGGGAAAAATTTTACAGAGGAAACCAGCGCCGTTTCCGGCGCTGGTACGGTTCACATATTGACAACGTTCTGTGGTTTCCCCTCCAGGAATGCCCGGATGTTTTCCACAACGGTGGAAAGCAGCCGCTGGCGGCTTTCCAGCGGTGCCCAGGCAATGTGGGGCGTGATGATGCAGTTCTTGCAGGAGAGCAGGGGATTCGCTCCGTTAATGGGCTCCTGAGTAACCACATCCAGCGCTGCACCCCGCAGCTTGCCGCAGTCCAGTGCCTCCGCCAGAGCGGCTTCGTCCACCAGCGCGCCCCGGGCGGTGTTGATCAGCATGGCGCCGTCCTTCATTTTGCTGATGGAACCGGCGTTGATGATTTTTTCCGTCTCCGGGAACAGGGGGCAGTGCAGGGAAATGATATCCGACCGGGCAAGCAGGGTGTCCAGGTCCACATAGGTGCCGATCTGCCGTCCTTCCTCGCTCTGACTCCGGTTGTACACGAGGACGTTCATGCCGAAAGCCCGTGCCAGCCGTCCCACGGCCTTTCCAATGCTGCCGAAGCCGATAATGCCCAGGGTTTTGCCGGCCAGCTCCGTCTGGGGGGTGAGCCAGTAGCAGAAGCTGTTGGCTTTTTCCCAGCCGCCGGCGTGAACGTCCTGGTTGTGCAGCTCAATCCGGTGGCACAGCTCCAGCATCAGGGCCATGGTGAACTGGGCGACGGCGGTGGTACCATAGGAGGGCACGTTGGTGACGGGGATGCCCCGTTTTGCGCAGGCGGCGCAGTCCACCACGTTGTAGCCTGTGGCTTGCACGCAGATCAAACGGATGCTGGGGCAGGCAGCCAGAAGCGTTTCCGTGATAGGTACTTTGTTGATCAGGACAATCTCACTGTCACCGATCCGGGCGATGGCCTCCGTTTCGGAATCCGTCCGGTCGTAGATGGTTACGTCGCCAAACTGGCGAATGCAATCGTAGGACAGGTCGCCAGGATTCAGCGCGTGTCCGTCCAGAATTACGATTTTCATGGGAAATCCTCCTTCCGCTTGCAAAGCGGCATAATATTTGATAGGATAAAGAAAAGGGGAGAATTGTGCGATGGAACTACTGTATGTAGATGAAGCGATTGTTGTGTGCATAAAGCCTGCCCGGGTGCTTTCCACGGATGAACCCGGGGGACTGCCGGAGCTGGTGCGTCAGGCGCTGGGCGACCCGGCGGCGGACATCCGCACGGTGCACCGGCTGGATCGGGTGGTCAGCGGGGTGATGGTGCTGGCGCGCAGCGGGAAAGCAGCTTCCGAGCTTGCCCGGCAAATCCGGGACAACAAATTTGACAAGGAATACCTTGCGGTGGTTCATGGAGCGCCGGAGGACAGGGAAGGAACCTTCACAGACCTGCTGTACCGGGACAAAGCCCGGCGCATGACCATGGTGGCGGCAGAGCCGGGAAAGGGCGTTCAGGAAGCCCGGCTTTCTTACCGGGTGCTGGGCAGCACCGGGGAACTGACCCGCCTTGCCATCCAGCTGCACACCGGAAGAACCCACCAGATCCGGGTGCAGTTTGCCAGCCGGGGTATGCCGCTGGTGGGAGAGCGAAAGTATGCCACCCGGGAAGATCCCTGTGAAATTGCCCTGTGGTCCCACGCAATCGCTTTTACCCACCCGGAAACCGGGGAGCGGATAGCGTTTTCTCAGGAACCGCCGGAAAATTATCCCTGGACAGCGATAGGATTATAGCATAAATCCCGAGCCTTGAAAAGTGTCAGGAGGATGGAATATGGCGCATTACGATTTTTTTCAGCACCGGCAGTGCGAGTATTTTCCCTGCCACCCCGGTGCCGATCCGGAAACCTTCAGCTGCCTGTTTTGCTATTGCCCGCTGTACTGCCTGGGCGAGAACTGCGGCGGCAGTTTCCGGTATACGGAATCCGGTGTCAAGGACTGCCAGAACTGCCTGCGTCCTCACCGCCGGGAGAATTATGAGAAAATCTGCGAACAAATGGCGCTGGTGCTGGAACTGGTAAAAAAGCCCCCGGAAAAAACTTGATTTTTCTGTATTTTACTGTTATAATAGCCGGGCTATGGAGATGTACCCAAGTGGCTGAAGGGTGCGGATTCGAAATCCGCTAGGCGCCGCAAGGCGTGCGGGGGTTCAAATCCCTCCATCTCCGCCAAAAAGGCACACACCCCTTCGGGGGTGTGTGCCTTTTTGCCGGGAGGGATTTGAACCAATCAAGATGAAACAGTCCAGTGGACTGTTTCTCGCCGGGCAGGGCCCCGGCGACACCATAATGTAATCAAATCCCTCCATCGGAAAAAGCAGGGGCACCGCCCATTGGGCGGTGTTTCCTTACTGTAATTCAATCCCTCCATCAATATCCGAAAATGTGCGCCGCCCACCGGGCGGTACCTTCTTTTCCCAAAGAACTGACCAATTGTGACAATTTTCTGCCAGAGTACATAGAATGGGCTGTACCAACAGGTGCAAATCAAATAGAAAGGACGAACAAATTATGGAAGCCATTCAGACCACATCTTCGCGCCCGGGAGACAGCCGCTGCAAAGCAATCACCCGGCTGATTGATGCCGTTGCCGAACAGCAGGAGGCACTGGCGCAGATTCTGGACGCAGAACACAGAAAGATTGAAAAGGTTACCCAATTGTGCGGTGTTACGGTAGATGACCTGGAGGATATCGACGAAAGCGTAGAGCGTATTCTGGCAGCCGTCACCCGGCTGGAACTGGCAATTCAGCTGAAGCTGGATCTGTTCAGCGAGTGTCTCTGCCCGGACACGCCGTGTTCCGGATCATAAATCACCAGAGGAAAAATGTCAGGGAGCCGGGGCATGTCCCCGGTTCCTGCAAGAATGCCGCCGAAAGGCGGCATTTTTGCAGTAGTATTGAACGATGCGAATCCATTACATTTTACGCAGCATTTCCAGCAGTTCTTCCATGGACTCTGCGATTCCCGCTGCGCCGGCAGCCATCATTTCCTGCACATTTCCGTAGCCCCAGCTGACGCCGATGGCGGGAATTCCGTGGGCTTTCGCGCCCAGAATATCAAACTTCGTGTCTCCCACCATCACCATATCTCCCGCGCAGCCGGTCTGTTCCAGCAGATAGGCGATCACCGCATCTTTCGTGCTGCGGGAGGAGTCCGTGGAAGCGCCGCAGATCCGGTGAAAATACCGGGCAAGGTCAAAATGCTCCAGAATGGTCACGGACATGGCTTCCGGCTTGGAGGTTGCCACATAGAGCGCATAGCCTTCTGCTTTCAGCGTTTCCAGAAGGGTTCGGATCCCGGGATAGGGCGTGTTTTCAAACATACCGATGGGGATATAACGGCTGCGGTAGACCTGAATGGCTTCCGCAGTCTTATCAACGGGGACGCCATGCCGAAGGAAGGAGTCCTGCAAAGGAGGCCCTACAAAAGTGCGCATTTCCTCCTGGGAGGGAACCGGCAGCCCAAAATGCTCCAATGCCAGTGCGGCGCAGTTGATAATGCCCTCGCCGGAATCTGTCAGCGTACCATCCAGATCAAATAAAACTGTTTTTTTCATAAAAGAATCCTTCCTGGAATATTACCCCAGCAGCACATCGGAAATCAGCATGACGCAGAAGCCGATGAGCAGTGCGTAAGTCGCGCCGCCTTCGTTGTCATGATGGGTTTCCGGAATCATTTCGTCGCTGATCACATACAGCATGGTTCCGCCTGCAAAGGCCAGTGCAAAGGGAAGAATCGCGGTGGCGATGCTGACGGCGAAATAACCCAGCAGTGTGCCGACCACTTCAATCAGACCCGTTGCCATGGCACACAGGAAGGTTCGCTTCGGGCTGATGCCTGCTGCCAGCATGGGCGCGATGATGACCATACCTTCCGGGATATTCTGCAGGGCGATACCGCCTGCAATCAGCATTGCTTCTGCGGCATTGCCGGAACCAAAGCTCACGCCGGCGGCGATTCCCTCCGGAAGATTGTGAATGGCGATGGCGGTAACGAACAGCAGCACCTTATCCAGCTTTCCGCCGCTTGGATGGGCTTCGGAATCCACGCCTGCCAGGTGGTGCAGATGGGGCACCAGCCGGTCCGCCAGGTTCAGGCACACCGCGCCGGTAAAAATCCCTGCTATGGTAACGAAAATATTGCCGTACTCTACAGACGGAAGAATCAAACCGAGAACGGCGGCGGCAAGCATCACGCCTGCCGCGAAGGCCAGCACCAGATCACTGAACTTATGGGAAATATTCCGGAAGAGAAATCCGATGATGGAGCCGATGATGGTTGCGCCGCCCACACCCAGGGCGGTCAGAAAAACAAGCTGCATAAATACTCTCCTTTCTGTATTGGGGGCGCTGCGCCCCGTTACCCAAAACGCCGGGCGAAGCCGCACCGGCGGCAAAGCGGTTCCACAGCGTTCCGGTTGGAAAAACCGTCATAAAGTGCTTTGGCCCGGGGGGAGGCCAGTATTTCCTCCATGGATTCCCGGAACAGGTTTCCCAGAGAAATGTCACCCTCGTGGTCAAGACAGCAGGGAACGACCGTGCCGTCCCACAGGACGCCCACCTGATCCCGCAGACCGTAACAGAATACCCCGGCGCCGCCGTCGTCGGCATCCAGGTCCGGCCAGTCGAACTTTTCTCCGTATTCCAGATATACACGCTGACCGATGCGGGTGCCCCTTCGCTCTGTAATCCACGGTTTAGGAAAGGCTTCCTCCATGGCTTGCAGGATTTCTGCGTTGCGGGCATCTGCGCCGCCCTGATTCCACAGCCGGTAGACCACCAACAGTCCGCCCTGGGCCGCCTGCCCGAAGGAAAAGCAGTTTTCCAGATATTCGGGAAAGGGCATTTGCAGATCATTGGCCTCGAAAGCGTGGAGGGAGATATTTACCTTGTGCAGGGCAGGGGCGTTCCGCAGCATTTCCCGGTGCCGGTTCAGCAGCGTTCCGTTGGTGGTCAGGATGACCCGGAATCCGGATTCCTGTGCCAGCTCCAGAAACCGCTCCAGCTCAGGGTGGCACAGCGGTTCCCCCATGAGGTGAAAATACAGGTAGTCCGTGTAAGGGAGGAGTCTGGCCAGCAGAAAGGAAAAGTTCTCTTCGGTCAGCCGCCCCGGACTGCGCCGGGTACCCGGGCAGAAGCTGCACTGCAGATTGCAGATATTGGATATCTCCAGGTACACTTTTTGAAACCGTTTCATAGTCGCTCCCAAATCAGCCGTTTCCCCAAGCATACCACAGCTCGACAAGGAATGCAATGAAATGTTTCCGCTCTTGTATCGCGGCATGGAATGCAGTATAATGTACAATCAGAAGACAAAAAAGCGTGGGAGCGTATGTTTATGATCCGAAGGAAGAACTTCCGGCTTCCCTGGGAAATGGCGCCTGTGATTTTCGCACTGGCATGGCCAACGATGATGGAACAGTTCCTGGAGACGGCGGTGCAGTATATCGATACCGCCATGGTGGGTACGCTGGGCACCCAGGCGACGGCGGCGGTAGGCGCCACAACCACAGTGAACTGGCTGATCAACAGCACGATTTCCGCGCTGGGTATTGGGTTCCTGGCATACATTTCCAGAGCCTGCGGCGCAGGCGATGGGGAAAGGGCGCGGAAAGCAGCTGCCCAGTCCGTGCTGACCGTGCTGGTCACCGGCCTGTTTTTTACGGCTCTGACGCTGGGGCTGAGCCGTTGGGTACCGGTTTGGATGCAGGTGGATCCGTCCCTTCAGAATTTGGCTTCCCGGTATTTCTTTGTCCTTTACACGCCGATGCTGGCAAGAACCGCGATGATTGTCTTTGGGACGCTGCTGCGCTCTGCCGGGGACAGCAAAACACCCATGCGTGTGAGTCTGTCAGTCAATATCATCAACGTCCTTCTGAACCTCCTGCTGATTTACCCAACCCGGAGCTGGCGGGGAATGGTACTCTATGGCGCCGGAATGGGCGTGGTGGGAGCGGCGGCAGCCAGCGCCGCAGCGTATGCTTTCGGCGGCATTGCCATGACCGTTGCCCTGTGCCGGCATCCGGTACTGTCGCCCCGGGGCGTACCATGGAAGCCGGACTGGACAATCCTGGGACCGTGCCTGAAGGTAGCGCTGCCCAATGCCCTGCAGCGTTTTGGCACTTCCCTGGGCTATGTGGCCTTTGCGGCCATGATCAATTCTCTGGGCGAGATTTCCACTGCCGCCCACACCATAGCCAATACGGTGGAATCGGCGTTTTATATTCCCGGCTATGGCATGCAGACGGCTGCTGCAACCCTGGCGGGCAATGCCCTGGGGGCGGAGGATAACCGCCGCGCAGGAAATCTGGCAAAAATGATTCTCCTGATTGAAGTTTCCCTGATGGCGGTTTCCGGTTCGCTGCTGTTCGTGTTTGCGGAAGATATGATGGGCCTGTTTTCCCGGGATGCGGCGGTCATTGGATTGGGAACCGTGGTGCTGCGGATGGTGGCGGTTTCCGAACCGTTTTATGGGGCGTCCATTATTATTGAGGGCATGATGCAGGGCATGGGAAAGACCATGCTGCCGTTTGTGTTTGGTATCAGCGGAATGTGGGGCATTCGGATTGCCGGCACCTTCCTGTGCACCCGGATTCTGGGCATGGGACTGGTATCGGCCTGGGGCTGCATGATCGCCCACAACCTTGTGGTTTTCGCGCTGTTCCTTGTGTGCTATCTCACGGGAAAATGGAATCCCATGAACGGAAAGCCCCGAAGAATTCCGGAAAAATAATGGAATTTTTGCGAAAAAAGCTCTTGATTTTTCAAAAAAGCTATGCTAGAATAAATTGGTCTGAAATCAAGGTGTGTCCTCTGGCAGTGAAGTGCTGCGTATGAACGCCTAATATTTAAGGAGGACAAAGAAATGGATCTTGTAAAGGCTCTGAACAGCCAGTACATGAAGGAAGAGCTGCCCGAAGTTAAGGTCGGCGACACCGTTCGTGTGCATGTGCGCATCAAGGAAGGCTCCCGCGAGCGTATTCAGGTGTTTGAAGGCACCGTCATCGCCCGCAAGCACGGCGGTATCGGCGAGACCATCACCGTTCGCCGCATCTCTTACGGCGTTGGCTGTGAGAAGGTCTTCCCCCTGCATTCTCCCAACGTCGCGATGATCGAGACCGTCCGTAAGGGCAAGGTTCGCCGCGCGAAGCTGTACTACCTGCGTGACCGCGCTGGTAAGGCTGCCAAGGTTAAGGAGAAGGTTTAATCCGAAACTGGATAAAGAAAGAGGGCGCTGCCCTCTTTTTTTATTACAGCGGCCGCATTTTCTGTGGAAAACAGGCAGACGCTGTGTTATACTGACATACAGAAAATGTATATGGCTGGAACGAAAGGAGAGAATATGGCTTCTGAAAAGGAAACGAAAAAGCAGAGCTGGCAGCAGGGGCTGATGCTCTATGTCCATGACCTGATCTATATGCTGCTGGCTGTGATGATTCTGTTCCTGATTGTATTCCGGGTAATAGTTGTTACCCAGGACTCCATGTTCAGCACACTTTGGGACGGGGACTATCTGCTGCTGGTCAGCAATCTGTTTTGCGGGGAACCTCAGCAGGGCGATATTGTGGTAATCAGCAAGCAGTCCTTCGACGACGGCAGACCCATCATAAAACGGGTGATTGCCACGGAAGGACAGAAAGTGGATATTGATTTTGAAAGCGGTACGGTTTATGTGGACGACGTTGCGCTGGAGGAGCCGTATATTCATCAGGAAACCACCAATGAAGAGGGAATGGTATTCCCCTTGACTGTGGAGGAAGGCCGTATTTTTGTCCTGGGAGATAACCGGGGTGTTTCTCTGGACAGCCGCTCCCCGCAGATTGGTCAGATTGACCGGCGGGAGGTGCTGGGCAAGGCGGTTTTCCTGTTGATTCCGGGAACCCATCACGGACAGCTGCCCCCGGATTACAGCCGGATTGGCAGGATTCGGTGAGGGGAAAGCAGAAAGGAAAGAAACATGAATCATGAAATGGAATCCAAACTGAATATTCAGTGGTATCCTGGTCATATGACCAAAACCCGTCGGCAGATCGAGGCGGATCTAAAGCTGGTGGACGCGGTCTGCGAAATTGTGGACGCCCGGATTCCCGTTTCCAGCCGGAATCCGGATATTGACGCCATCTGCGGCAGCAAGCCCAGAATTCTGGTGCTGAACCGCATGGATCTGGCAGATCCGGAAGCGACAAAAAAATGGGCGGCTTATTTCCGCAGCAAGGGTATGTCCGTGATTTCCACGGACTGCAAGACCAGAAAAGGCATTGCAGATTTTACCCCTGCCGCCCGGCGGGCCTGCGCGGAAAAGCTGGAACGGGACGCAAAGCGGGGGATGAACCGCCCCCTGCGGGTCATGGTGGTGGGCATCCCCAACGTGGGAAAGTCCACGCTGATCAACCAGATTTCCGGCAGGAAGGGCGCAAAAGCCGAAAACCGTCCCGGCGTCACCCGGGGAAAGCAGTGGGTGACGGTGGACAGCGGCTTGCAGCTGCTGGATACGCCGGGCATCCTGTGGCCCAAATTTGAGGATCCCAATGTGGGCATGATGCTGGCCTATACCGGCGCGGTCAAAGAAGATGTAATCGATCTGGAGGAACTGGCCTGCCACCTGATGGCCCTGCTGCATAAATACTACCCCCAGACGCTGCTGGAGCGTTACAAGGTAGAAGCGCCCCAGGGCACCCCCGGCTGGGAGCTGCTGGAACTGGCGGGCAGAAAGCGGGGCTACCTGATTTCCGGCGGCGAAGTGAATCTGGAGCGGATGTCCAAGGTGCTGCTGGAGGAGTTCCGCAGCGGGAAGCTGGGTAAATTTACCCTGGAAATGCCGGAGGAACACTTATGAGTGAGATTACCATGTGGGAAATAGAGGACAGCCTGGGCCTGCACCTGATCTGCGGCGTGGACGAAGCGGGGCGGGGGCCTTTGGCAGGGCCGGTCTGCGCAGCGGCGGTGATTCTGCCGGAGCATTTGCAGATTCCCGGCCTGACGGACAGCAAAAAGCTGACGGACAAGAAGCGCCGGGAGCTGTTTCCGCTGATTCAGGAGCAGGCGGTTGCCTATGGCATCGGTCTGGCGTCGGAAGCGGAAATTGACGAAATCAATATTCTGCAGGCGACGTTTCTCGCCATGCGCCGGGCGCTGGAGCAGCTGCCCGTCCAGCCGGAGCTGGCGCTCATCGACGGAAACCGGGAGACGGATTTCGGCCTGCCGGTGAAAACCGTGGTGAAAGGGGACAGCCTCAGCGCCAATATCGCGGCGGCCTCCATTCTGGCCAAGGTCACCCGGGATGATCTTATGCTGGAGCTGGCGAAGCAGTACCCGGAATACGGCTTCGATATCCATAAGGGCTACGGAACCAAAGCCCATTACGACGCCCTGCGGCAGTATGGGCCCTGTCCCGTTCACCGCCGCAGCTTCCTGAAGAAGTTCTATGGGGAAAAGTAACCTGCTGGGCGCCTGGGGCGAGGCGCTGGCTGCGGAGTATCTGCGCAGGAAACGCTATAAAATCCTCGCCTCCGGCTACCGCTGCCGGTTCGGCGAAATTGACCTGATTGCGGCGAACCGTACCCATCTGGTTTTTGTGGAGGTAAAGCTGCGCAAATCCGGATCCTTTGCCCGGCCAATGGAATTTGTGGACCGGAAAAAGCAGGACCGGCTTCGCACCACCGCCGCCATGTACCTGTCCCAGCATCCTACGGAACTGCTTTCCCGCTTTGACGTTATCGAAATCTACGCCCCGGACGGGCTGGACACCGCCCATCCGGAGATCAATCATATGGAGGATGCCTTTCAATGAAGTTTCCGGTTTTTGACTTTCACTGCGATACCGCGCTGGCACTGCTGGGCGAGGATCTGAATCAGGCGGGCAGCCTGCGGAAGAACGCCTTACATATCGATTTGGAGCGTGCAGGGGAGCTGGGCGGCTATGCCCAGTGCTTTGCCTGCTTCACAACGTCTCTGATGGAGGAGTTTCACAATCTTTCTCCCATTGTGATGTTCGAGCGGGAGCTTGCCACCATCCAGCGGGAGGTAGACAAGAACAAGGATTTGATCTCCATTGCCTACACCACTCAGGAAATTGCGGAAAACCGCGCTGCGGGAAAAATGTCCGCCATTCTGACTCTGGAGGGCACGGCGGGCTTTGGGCATGATCCGGCGCTGCTGGAGGACCTGTGGGCCATCGGCTTCCGGGTGTCCAGCCTGGGCTGGAACGAAAAAAATCCGCTGACCGGCTCCCACATTACCGGCGGCGGACTGACGGATCAGGGCAGGGAATACGTCCGGGAAGCCCAGCGGCTGGGGATGCGGATTGACGTAAGCCACATCAGCGACGAGGGCTTCTGGGACATTCTGAAGATCACGGAGGCGCCGATCATTGCCACCCATTCCAACAGCCGGGCGGTGTGGAACCACAGCCGCAACCTGACGGACGACATGTTCCGCGCCATCTGTGAAACCGGCGGCGTGGCGGGCTACAATGCCTGCCGGGGCTTTACCGGGGAGAACCCCAACTTAGACACCATCTGCGATCATATCCTGCACTTCCTGGAGCTGGATCCCAGCGGGAAGCACATCGCCTTAGGCGGCGATCTGGACGGCGTGGAGGAAACCCCTGACGGTTTCGACGGCATCCAAAGCTATCCTGCGCTGGCCCGGCGGCTGCTCCAGCGGGGGCTGGAGGAACAGACCGTCATGGATATTTTCTGGAATAACGCCATCAGAGTGCTTACGCTTTGATACACGGACAGAATGGAAGGATTGCAGAATAAACTGCGGGGATTTTGACGGGAATGTGACAGAATCGCCACGAATATTTCATTTTTCATTCATAGACAGAACCAAACTCCTATGGTAAAATAAGGCAGTCGGCGGATGCTTTGCGGGAGGGTGAGTTCATGCTGTATATTACCACACGGAATAACCGGGATGCGTTTACGGCGCAGCGGGCGCTGCGGGAGAACCGGGGAGCGGACGGGGGAATGTATCTGCCGTTCCGCGCGCCGTTCTTTGCACCTGGGGATTTGGATGCCTTGGCGGCGATGCCCTTTGGGCAGAGGATCGCGGAGGTTTTGAACCGTCTGTTCCAGACCAAATGCACCGGCTGGGATGTGGACTTCTGTGTCGGACGCAGTGCGGTGCGGCTGTCTCCCTTGGGACGCCGCATTTTAGCGGCAGAGGTCTGGCACAATCCGGGCTGGTCCTATGACCGGATGGCCCAGGAGCTGTCGGAATTGCTGGGACAGGAGAAGCCGGAGGGCTGGTTGGAAATCGCCCTTCGGATTGCCGTGCTGTTCGGCATTTTCGGGGAACTGCACAATGCCGGAATGGAAACGGCGGATGTTGCGGTGGTTTCCGGGGATTTTTCCGCGCCCATCAGCGCCTGGTATGCCCGGCAATGGGGGCTGCCCATTGGCAATATCGTCTGCTGCTGCAACGAAAACAGCGAGCTTTGGAATCTGCTCAGCCACGGGCAGCTGCGTACGGATGGAATCAGTACGCCTACTATTGTCTCGGAAGCGGACGTGGCGCTGCCGGAGCAGCTGGAACGGCTGATCTATGAGGCAGGCGGCACGCCAGAGGTGGCACGCTATCTGGAGGTTTGCCGCCGGGGTGGCGTGTATGCGCCCAGTGATGCGGTATTGGCAAAGCTCCGAAAAGGACTCTGCGTCAGCGTCGTCAGCAGCCGCCGGATTCAGGAAACCATCCCCAGCGTTTACCGAACCCACAACTATGTGCTTTCCCCTGGCAGCGCCCTGGCTTACGCTGGATTGATGGACTACCGCGCAAAGACGGGACAGAGCCGCTGCGCCGTAGTGCTGGCGGAGAAAAGCCCGGCGTGCGACGGGGAATTTACCGCGGCGGCACTGGGGATTTCCCCGGAAGAACTGAAAGATTTGATTTGATATTCGGAAGGGAGGTGCTCTATGGCACTTTACGCCATCGGCGATCTGCATCTGTGTCTGGGAGCGCCGAAGCCCATGGATATTTTCGGCGGTGCCTGGGTGGGATACATGGACAAGCTGAAAGAAGGCCTGTCGGTGATCCGCCCGGAGGACACCACGGTGCTGCTGGGAGATTTGAGCTGGGCGCTGGATCTGCCTGGAGCAAAGCTGGATTTTGCCTGGATCAACGAGATTCCCGGCAGAAAAATCATCCTGAAGGGAAATCACGACTATTGGTGGAGCACCGCCGCAAAATTCGGAAAATTCTGTGCAGAAAACGGCTTTGAAAATCTGCACCTTCTCAATAATAACGCCTATGAATACGGGGACTATGCCATCTGCGGCACCCGGGGGTGGTTTTTTGAGGAAGAGCGCAGCGGGGAGCATGACGAAAAGGTGTTTCGCCGGGAGCTGATCCGGTTGGAAACCTCCCTGAAAGCGGCAGGAGACGCTCAGAAGCTGGTGTTTCTCCACTATCCGCCCCGGTACAAAGGGTATGAATGCCCGGAAATTCTGCACCTTCTGGAACAATACGGCGTGCGCCGCTGCTTCTACGGCCATCTGCACGGCGGCAGTCACAGGCTGGCCATGGAAGGGCAGTGGGACGGGGTGGAATTCCGGCTGGTATCTGCGGATTATCTTGGATTTCAGCCTTACACCGTAATTTTATAAAAAGAATTTTCAGAAAACTATGGACAAAGGCCGCATATTTTGATAGAATAGATCGGCTATGAAATAAATATAGAATGGTATCGCCCTGCGAACCAATTTAGGAGGACAACAACCAATGAACGTAAAGAGCATCGAAAGAAACGGCAACGAGGCTACCATCGTTGTGGAAATCGACAAGGATCTGATGGAGTCCGGTGTCAACAAGGCGTATCTCAAGGCTCGCAAGCAGATTATGATTCCCGGCTTCCGGAAGGGCAAGGCGCCCCGGAAGATGATTGAGGCCATGTACGGCGCCCATGTTTTCTATGAAGACGGTCTGGAAGAGATCTTCCCCGAGGTCTATGACTTCGCCGTTGCCAAGCAGGAGAGCGTTAAGGCCATCGGCCGTCCCAGCCTGGCGGATATGCAGATCGGCGAGGATGGCTCTGTGACCCTGACACTGACCACTGAGGTCTATCCCGAGGTCACCCTGGGCCAGTACAAGGGCCTGGAAGTGGAAAAGGCGGAGGTTTCCGTTTCCGACGATCAGGTTCAGGCGGAGCTGGACCGCATGGCTCAGAACGTTGCTTCCACCGAGACTGTGGAGCGGGCTGCTGAGATGGGCGACACCGCCAACATCGATTTTGAAGGCTTTGACAACGGCGTTCCCTTCGAGGGCGGCAAGGGCGAGAACTTCGACCTGAAGCTGGGCTCCGGCCAGTTTGTTCCCGGCTTTGAGGAGCAGGTCGTGGGCATGACCGCCGGCGAGGAGAAGGATATCGACATCACCTTCCCCGAGGACTACCACAAGGAGCTGGCCGGTAAGCCCGTCGTGTTCCATGTCAAGCTGAACAAGGTCACCGTGACCAATGTTCCCGAGCAGGACGACGAGTTTGCCAAGGACGTTTCCGAGTTCGATACCCTGGACGCTCTGAAGGCCGACATCCGCGCCAAGGCGCTGGAGCAGGCGGAGAAGCAGGCCCAGTCCGCGTTTGAGAACGCCGCTGTGGAGAAGGCTGCCGAGAATACCACCGTGGATATGCCCAAGGCTCTGGTGGAGAACGAGCTGGACACCCAGATGGAGCGTTTCGCCTACCAGCTGCAGATGAGCGGCTACTCCATGGAGCAGTATGCCAAGATGATGGGCGGCGATGTCAACACCATGCGCAATGCCTTCCGTCCCGCTGCCGAGAAGCAGGCAAAGATCTCCGTGACGCTGGAGAAGATCGTGGAGGTCGAGGGCCTGACTGTCACCGACGAGGAGATCGAGGAAGAGTTTAAGTCCCTGGCTGAGCAGTATCAGCTGGAGCTGGACAAGGTCAAGGAAATGGTGCCCATGAACGAGATCACCGGCAGCCTGACCACCCGGAAGGCCGTGAAGCTCATTGCGGAGTCTGCCGTCGCCGTGGCTCCCAAGGCTGAGGAAAAGACCGAGGCCTGATTTCCCCAATCCATCACCACGGGAAACCGGCCTTGTGCCGGTTTCCCTTTGCAGGATTCTCCCTGCTTTGGAAGCCCGGAATCGATGGCCTGCGGCTGAAGGGCGAGATTGACCGATTTATTCTGGGTTTCTCTGGAATAACCTTCCCCTGCGATGGTTAGAATGTTTCAAACCCCTGAAAGGAGACATCACCATGAGTTTAGTTCCCTATGTTGTTGAGCAGACCAGCCGCGGCGAGCGCAGCTATGATATTTTTTCCCGTCTGCTGAATGACCGCATCATTTTCCTGTCCGAAGAAGTCAACGACACCACCGCGTCCCTGGTGGTTGCCCAGCTGCTGTATCTGGAAGCCCAGGATCCGGACAAGGATATTCAGTTCTATATCAACAGCCCCGGCGGCAGCGTGACAGCCGGTATGGCAATTTATGACACCATGCAGTACATCAAGTGCGATGTAGCGACCATTTGTGTTGGCATGGCGGCATCCATGGGCGCGTTCCTGCTCAGCGCTGGCGCCAAGGGCAAGCGTATGGCGCTGCCCAATTCGGAGATTATGATTCACCAGCCCTCCGCCGGTACCCAGGGTCAGATCACCGATATGGCGATTCATATGAAGCGCCTGCAAACCATCAAGGAGCGGATGAACCGGATTCTGGCCGAGAACTGCGGACAGAGCATCGAAACCGTCACTGCCGCCTGCGAGCGGGATAATTTCATGACCGCCGAGGAAGCCAAGGCCTTTGGCCTGATCGACCGGGTGCTGGAGCACCATTAAATCGGGAATACTCTGTTTTTTCGGAGTTTTCCAACAATAACGTAGAAATGAGGTACCAGGCACATGGCAAAAAACAATGAGAAGCCGCCGATTCGCTGCAGCTTCTGCGGAAAGCGGGAGAATCAGGCTTCCCGGCTGATTGCCGGTCCTGGGGTGTATATCTGCAGCGACTGCGTAGCGGCCTGTAGCGATCTGCTGCGGGAGGAATACGACATGGAACCGGCCAATGCTGGAGCGGCTCCGGATCGTCTGCCCACCCCCATGGAGATGAAAACCTTCATGGATCGTTACATCATCGGTCAGGACGACGCAAAGGTTGCCTTGTCCGTTGCGGTGTATAACCACTATAAGCGCATTTTCCTGGGCGCGGACTCCGAGGTGGAGCTGCAGAAGAGCAATATCCTGCTGATCGGTCCCACCGGCAGCGGCAAGACTCTGTTTGCCCAGACCCTGGCGAAAATTCTCAATGTGCCCTTCGCCATCGCGGACGCCACCACGCTGACGGAAGCCGGCTATGTGGGCGACGATGTGGAGAACATTCTGCTGCGTCTTTTGCAGGCGGCGGACTTCGATGTGGATCTTGCCCAGCGGGGCATTATCTACATCGACGAGATGGACAAAATTGCCCGAAAGAGCGAGAATACCTCCATCACCCGGGATGTATCCGGTGAAGGCGTCCAGCAGGCGCTTCTGAAGATTCTGGAGGGCACCGTGGCCAACGTCCCGCCCCAGGGCGGCCGCAAGCATCCCCAGCAGGAAATGATTCAGGTGGATACCACCAACATCCTGTTTATCTGCGGCGGTGCCTTTGACGGTCTGGATAAGATCATCGAAAAGCGCACGGATAAGAGCGCCATCGGCTTTGACGCCCCGGTGCAGAGCAAAAACAAGCGGGATGTGGGCACCCTCTTTACCCAGGTGGAACCCCATGACCTGCTGAAATTCGGCATTATTCCGGAGCTGGTGGGTCGTATGCCCGTGATCACCACGCTGCAGAGCCTGACCCAGAATGATCTGGTTCGGATTCTGGTGGAACCGAAAAATGCATTGACCAAGCAGTATCAGGCGCTTCTGGGCATGGACGGCGTGCAGCTGGAGGTTACGGATGAAGCCCTGCTGATGATTGCGCAGAAGGCCATCGACCGTCAGATCGGTGCCAGAGGCCTGCGGGCAATTATGGAGAAGATCATGACCAGCATCATGTTCCTGATCCCTTCCGACCTGTCCATTCAAAAGGTCGTTATCACCCCTGAGTCCGTTGACGGCGGCGAACCAGTCATCGTGCGGGATCCCGCACACCCCAGAGAGAAGCTCTCTGGAAAGAGATAATCTTGAGGGGGTAGTCTGACTACCCCCTTTTTTGCGAAAGGAGGGGAATCCCCGTGAATGAAGAAAAGCTGTATGCCGGCAAGCTGCCGGTACTTGCCCTCCGTGGATTAACCGTGTTCCCGGATCAGACCGTGCATTTCGATGTGGGACGGGCCAAGTCTGTTCTGGCGCTGGAAGCTGCTATGAAACAGGATCAGACGCTGTTCCTGGTGCCCCAGAAGGATCTGCTGGTGGATGATCCCAAGCTGGCCGACCTGTATGGCATTGGCACGGTTGCCAGGGTCAAGCAGGTTTTGAAAACCCAGACCGAGAACCTGCGGGTTCTGGTCACCGGCGTGTGCCGGGGAAAGATTACGGAGCTTTCCCAGTCGGAACCCTATCTGTATGGTACCGTGGAAGCGGTAGTGGAACCGGAGCCGGAGGACACCATGCGTTCCCAGGCGCTGCGCCGGGAAGCCAACGCTCTGTACGGGCTGTACCTGCAAATGTCCGAGCACCCCGCGCAGGCGGTGCACCTGCACATGATGGCGAGCAACAGCAATGGCTTCATCGCCGACTGCATTGCCCAGAACTCCGGCATTGATTTCCCGGAAAAGGCAAAGCTGTTGTGCCAGCTCAATCCCACCCGCCGTCTGGAGGCAGCACTGCGCCTGCTCCGCCGTGAGGTGGAAATGCTCCGTCTGGAATCGGATATTCAGGAAAAGACCAAGGCCGTCATGGACCGGAACCAGCGGGATTACTATCTGCGGGAGCAGATGAAGGTAATCCGGGAAGAGCTGGGCGAAGAGGATGACGAGAACAAGTGCGAGCATTATGCTGCAGACATCCGCGGTCTGAAGCTGGGAGAAGAAGTGGAAAAGAAGCTTCTGAAGGACGTGGAGCGGCTGAAAAAGCAGCCCTTCGGATCTTCGGAAGGCGCGGTTCTGCGCAACTATCTGGATACGGTGCTGGAGCTGCCCTGGAATATCACCACGAAAGAGCGGGTGGACGTGTCTGCCGCCCGGAAAATTCTGGAACGGGACCATTTCGGCATGGAGAAGGTGAAGCAGCGAATTCTGGAAACCATCGCCGTCCGGCAGATGGCGCCCCAAATGCCGCCCCAGATTCTGTGCCTGGTGGGACCTCCCGGCGTGGGCAAGACTTCCATCTCCTATTCCGTGGCCAAAGCCCTGAACCGGAAAATGGCGCGGGTGTCGCTGGGCGGTATTCATGATGAAGCGGATATTCGCGGACATCGCAAGACTTACGTCGGCGCCATGCCCGGACGGATTATGACTGCCATGATTCAGGCGGGCAGCAGCAACCCGGTGCTGCTTCTGGATGAGATTGATAAAATGGGCTCGGATTACCGGGGCGACCCCAGCGCGGCGCTGCTGGAGGTACTGGATGGGGAGCAGAACCACACCTACCGGGACCATTATCTGGAAATTCCCTATGACCTGTCCAACGTGCTGTTTATTACCACCGCCAATACCCTGGACACCGTGCCAAGACCTTTGCTGGATCGCATGGAAATCATCGAACTGGGCTCGTATACTGATGAAGAAAAGCTGATGATCGCCAAGAATCATCTGATTCCCAAGCAGCTGCAAAAGCATGGCCTGAAGAAGAGCCAGCTTCGCATTACGGAGGAAGCCCTTCGGGAAATCATTTCCTGCTATACCCGGGAATCCGGTGTCCGGAATCTGGAACGGCAGCTCGGTGAAATCTGCCGGAAGGCAGCCATGCAGCTGCTGGAAGGGGAGGATACCAAAAAGGTGACAGTTACAGCCGGGAATCTGGAAAGCTTCCTTGGCGTGCGGAAATATCTGCCGGATCGTCTGCCCTGCACGGATCAGGTGGGTCTGGTAACCGGTCTGGCCTGGACAAGCGCAGGTGGTGAGACCCTGGAAGTCGAGGTCAATGTGATGGACGGCGCCGGAAAGCTGGAGCTCACCGGCAACTTAGGCGACGTGATGAAGGAATCCGCCCACGCGGCTTTAAGCTATATTCGTGCCAACGCTGCCAAACTGGGGGTTGCCCCGGACTTTTACAAGACCAAGGATATCCATGTGCATTTCCCTGAGGGCGCGGTGCCCAAGGACGGGCCTTCCGCCGGTGTGACGGTGTGTACCGCCATGGTTTCCGCACTGACCGGAGTGTCTGTGCGCCGGGATGTGGCCATGACCGGTGAGATTTCCCTGCGTGGACGGGTCATGCGCATCGGTGGACTGCGGGAAAAGACCATGGCGGCTCTGCGCCACGGCATTCGCACGGTGATCATCCCCAAGGACAATGAGCGGGATCTGGAGGAAATCGACCAGACGGTGCGCCGCCAGCTGACCTTCATCAGCGCCCAGACAGTGGATACGGTTCTGGAAGCGGCGCTGAACCGACAGACAGAGTGTGCGCCCGCCATGCTGACGGAGCTGCCCGGAGAAATTACGGTCAGGCCCAGAAAGCCGGAGCTGCGGCAGTAAGGAGAAATCTATGAATTTTCAAAATGTGGAATTTCTGATTTCTGCCGCGTCCGCGAAGGATTTCCCCAAAAACCGCCTGCCGGAGATTGCCTTTGCCGGTAAGTCCAACGTGGGAAAATCCTCGGTGATCAACCGCCTGCTGCAGCGGAAGAATTTCGCCCGAGTGGGGGACAAGCCCGGTAAAACCGTGCATGTAAACTACTTTGTCATTGACCGCAAGTGCTATCTTGTGGATCTGCCCGGCTACGGCTTCGCCAAGGTTTCCCAGCAGGAGAAGGAACGCTGGGGGAAACTGATGGAGGACTACTTTGCGTCGCAGCGGATTGACCTGGGTGTTTTGATAGTGGATTACCGCCATCCGCCTACCAATAACGATATTACCATGGCAAACTGGTTTCTGGAAAGCGGCTGTCCCTTTGTTGTGGTTGCCAACAAAAAGGACAAGCTGAAAAAGAGCGAGCTTATCCCCAATCTGGAAACCATCCGTGCCGATCTGAATCTGCCGGAAAGCTGTCCCGTGATTCCGTTCTCCGCCGAAAAAGGGGACGGCCGGGAAGAACTGGTGCGTCAGATTCTCGCGGCAGTGAAGGAGTAACCTGTGAAGCTGGAATTCGCGGATTGGCGTTTTCAGGTGGATGCGGAGGCAACCAGGCGGCACACCACAAAAAACGCATCCGACCACTGTGAATGTGCATATTGCAGAAACTACTATGATACCCTGGCGTCCACATACCCGGATTTGTGCGTTGTTTTGGCGCATTTCGGTATTGATCCCATGGGACCGTCAGAGCTGATGCCCTTTACGCCCACATTGTTTCTCGCCTGTTACCGGGTGGATGGGAAAATCCTCCGGTGGGGGAAAAGCGAACTAAACGTTGACGGAATTCCCATTGTTGCAGAAGCGGCGGAGGATGATACCTTTCTGCTCTGGGTGGGCGAGCTGGAATTGCCCTGGGTTCAGGAAGAGGCGGCGGAGGAGGTTATGTCTCCTGCCAATCTTCCGGAATTTCTGGAGCGGATGCAGCAGGTCTGGCAGCTGCGCCATGGGCAGGAATTCGTGTGTTCCTGACAAAGAAGTCAATGTCATTCCGAGCCAGTGCGCACAGAAACTATGGTATGATTGCATATTCGCTGCGCGGAGCACCACAAAAAGTTAGGGGATTGCCACGTCGTGTTATGCCCGCCTCGCAATGACATTGTTACGGCAAATTGAAAAAAGAGGACAGCTTTCTGCAACTTCCCATAGGGACAATTCCGCCGGTTACGCATGACAGGATAAGCTGACTGGTTCGTCATCACAGATACTGCAAAGCCGACAGGTTTTTCCAAAGCCTGTCGGCAAATCCTATTTTCTGGGAACCCGAACCATCCGCTTCTGATTCTCCCTTGTGACACGGCCTCCGTACAGACCGCTGCAAGTATACAGAAGAAAATTATCAAGGCACCTTGACAAATTAAAATGCAGATGGTATTATTTAGGTACCTAATAAATTATGGAGGATAAAAATATGGAAAAACAACTTTGCGACCAGTGTGAAAACCGCTGCCCTGTTGATGCGCTGCAGTGCGGGAAGGGACGCAGGCACTTTGGTCTGGAGTCTGCCGAGGATGGCAGGGGAGCGCATGGGCGTCAGATGCTCGATGGCCCTCTGGGACTTTTGATGAAGTGCGGGCATTTCCTGCATCATGGCGGTGCGGAAGGAGAAAATCTGCTGCAAGCACTGAGTCCTGCGGATCAGGCGGAACTGGAGCGGATACTGACAGCGCTTCTGTCAGACTGGAAAAACCGTATGCCCGGTGGAGGGCATGATCACAGCCATCACGGCAGATAAGATGGATTGTTTTTGAGGAACGATAATAAAATGGGCGTCATGCCCATTCCGAAGTTGGTTATTACCATGGCGCTGCCGTTGATGCTGTCCCTGGTCGTGCAGTCGCTTTACAATATCGTAGATGGCATTTTTGTAGCAAAAATCAGCGAGGAAGCGTTTACTGCCACTTCTCTGGCGTATCCGATTCAACTGCTGATGGTTGCGGTATCCGTAGGCACTGGCGTGGGCATTAACGCAACAATCTCCAGATTGGTGGGCCAGAAGCGATTTGAAGAAGCCAACAAGGTTGCAGCCACCGGTTTGGTGCTTTCCCTGATCGGAACCGCTGTGATGATACTGTTTGGATGTTGCTTCCTGAAATTCTACATTCGTCTGTGCAGCGGGAGCCAATCTGCCCTGGCCATGTGTGAGCAGTATCTTCGGATTTGCACTGTGTTCAGCCTGGGCATTTTTCTGGAAACCCTGGGGCAGCGTCTGCTTCAGTCGGTGGGCAACACGTTTCTGAGTATGGTATCCCTTGTGGCGGGAGCGTTGACAAATATCATTCTCGACCCCATTCTGATTTTCGCATGTCACCTGGGTATCGAGGGCGCAGCCATAGCCACGGTCATTGGACAGTGGGTTGGCGCGGCAGTAGCACTGGGTCTGAATGCCAAAGCCAATCATGACATCCACTTAACACTGAAAGGCTTCCGCATGTCCGGGAAAATGGTCTGGTCGATCTACGGAGTGGGCTTGCCCACAATTCTGACGCAGGCCATGGGTGCGGTCATGCTGTTTTCCATGAATGCGATTCTGGGAGCGCTTCTGCCGGGTACAACAGTCAGCGGCGCAGCAAGATCGGCTCCGGCCATTGCATTTTTCGGAACGTATTACAAGCTCCAAAACTTCCTGTATATGCCCATTAACGGTCTGGGGCAGGCGGCCATTCCGATTGTTGGCTTCAACTACGGCGCGAGAAAACAGGAGCGCATCAAGCAGGTAATCAGAACAGAACTCCCAATCGCTGTTGGCGTGGCTTTGGTGGGGACAATCCTGTTTGAGACGCTTCCGGGCTCTCTGCTGGGAATATTCTCTGCCTCGGAGGAAGCTATGGCAATCGGCATTCCGGGGCTGCGGATGATTGCCATAACATTTGTATTTGGCTCTGTCACCACGGTGCTGGGCTATGTCGGTTCCGGACTGGGCAATGGTTTGATTAGTATGCTGGGAACCGGTGTGCGGCAGTTTATCCCCTTGATTCCGCTGGCTTTCCTGTTTGGCAGGCTGGGCGGCATAGGCTCTATTTGGTATGCCATGTGGATATCTGAAGGGCTGGCTGCATTGTGCACGGTTCTGGCATCCCGGCGCTTGCTTCGTATCAAAGGATGTGTAACAGCGCAATAGAGCCTTTTGTTCCCACTCATAGACGACAGGGAATTCCGCATTACGAGTGAGGGCGTTCTTGTATGATTCACTATAAAACTTGATTCAGCATAGAACAAAAAACAGTTGAGCAGTTCAGCCCAACTGTTTTTTTGCGTTTACCATTCCAGCACGCCCTTTGTTCACTTTGTTACCCTTTGGGAAGTGAGCGTTTGCTGTCCTCTTTTCCTTCGCTGTTACGCGTTTTCTTTCGCGGCCTTCAGCGCCTGTGCCAGCTGGTCAGGGCAGGAGGTCTTTTTCATGCCGCAGGTGGTGCCTTCCAGCTTGGCGATGACATCGTCAACGTCCATGCCCTCCACCAGCTGGCCGATGCCCTTCAGGTTGCCGTTACAGCCGCCCAGGAACTGAACATTTTTGACCTTGTTGTCCTCCAGATCGAAATAAATCATCTGAGAGCAGGTGCCTTTGGTTTTATACTGATACATACAAAAAATCCTTTCTTTTGTTCTGCGTGTTATTCGGTCAAATCGACCAGTTTTGCCGATACAAGCGCTGCCAAACCCTCCGGGGGAACCAGCATCTGTTGTCCCCGAGCTCCGGCGGATACGGCGATTTCCTCCCACAGGACACAGGTTTCGTCGAAAAAAGTGGGATATTTTTTCTTCATGCCCACCGGGCTGCATCCGCCGCGGATATATCCCGTCAGGTTCAGCAGCTCCCGCACAGGGACAAGCTCCATATTTTTGTCGCCGGCTGCTTTCGCTGCTTTTTTCAGGTTCAGCTCACAGCACACGGGAATGCAGAACACGTTGATTCCGGTTTTTTCGCCCCGGGCAACCAGGGTTTTGAACACCTGTTCCGGCGGCATGCCGATGGCAGCCGCGGCGTGGGTTCCGCTAAGATCCGATTCGTCAAAGTCATAGGAGCACTCCCGGCAGGGAAGCTTCGCCTGCTGTACCAAACGTACTGCGTTTGTTTTTGTTGCCATAGCATCACCGCCCCATATTATACGACATATTTTTTCCGCTGGCAAGGGGGAATTATACAGAAAAAACCGGGCATCCTATCAAAACGGGAGGAACGGCTATGAATGAGAATGCGGAAATGAAAAAACAGGAGCGGGAGCAGATTGTGGAACTTGGCTCCGACATGACCAAATCCCAGAAGGGGAATATCTATACCCTGACGATTATCGGACAGGTGGAGGGGCATCAGGTTGCCCCGGAGACGGTGAAAACCACGAAATACGAGCACGTTTTGCCGCTGCTGGCAGGGATTGAGGAAAGCGACGACATTGACGGTCTGCTGCTGCTTCTGAATACCGTAGGCGGCGACATTGAGGCGGGACTTGCCATTGCGGAAATGATTGCCGGAATGAAAAAGCCCACCGTCTCTCTGGTGCTGGGGGGCGGTCATTCCATCGGAATCCCACTGGCAGTGTGTACGAAAAAATCCTTTATTACCCCCACCGCCAGCATGACGGTGCATCCCGTGCGGATGACCGGGCTGGTGGTGGGCGCGCCCCAGACGTTCCGGTATTTCCAGCGGATTCAGGAGCAGATTGCGGATTTTGTCACGGCAAATTCCAAAATCAGCCGGGAGGACTTTGAGCACTATATGATGGCCACCGGGGAGATGGCTACGGACGTGGGCACCATCCTGTACGGAAAAGAAGCGGTGGCCTCCGGTTTAATCGACAGACTGGGCGGCCTGAACGACGCATTGACCACATTGCACAAGATGATTGACAAGGAACGAAAGCAGCACAGCGGCGGGAAATAGACCCGCCGCTTTTGCTTTGCCTGGCCCCGTCTTTCCCGGAAAAATAATACTGGAAATCCATCCGAAAGTATGGTATCATAAAGTGTAATGCTATATTTATAGAGAAACACGCAAGCCTGGATTCCGGCGGGGAAATCCGGGTTCATGCAAAGGAGTGAAAGACTTGGAGCTGAACTGGTTACAAAGCATCCTGTTCGGACTGATTTCTGGAATCGCGGATATCCTGCCGGTTTCCGGTCAGGCCCACAGAGTGCTGCTGCTGAAATTCTTCGGCATAAAGGATACCACAGATTTGATGCGACTGATGCTCCACCTGAGTGTGTTTGCCGCGCTGTATTTGTCCAGCCAGAGCCGGTTTGTACGGATTAACCGGGCGCGGGCATTGGCGCGTGTCCCCAAGCGCAAGCGCAAGCGTCCGCTGGATACCCGCAGCATGATGGACTGGAGCCTGCTGAAAACCATGCTGATTCCGGTGATTCTAGGGTTATTTTTGTATCGGTTTGTTCGGAAACTGGAGACGAATCTGATTGTGATTGCGCTGTTTCTGTTTGTGAACGGCCTGATTCTCTACATTCCGCAGTTTTTACCCAGCAGTAATCGGGATTCCCGCACGCTGTCCCGGGTGGAGGGACTGCTCATGGGCCTGGGCGGCACGGCATCGATTCTGCCGGGCATTTCCACCGTGGGCACGATGGTATCCATTGGTTCCGTCTGCGGCGTGGATCGGGTTTATGGTCTGAACATGGCGCTGATCATGAAGATGTTCATGATGCTGGGACTGATGGTCTATGACGTCCTGGGCTTGATCTCCAACGGGCTGGAAGCGTTGACCTTCCTGCTGATTGTGCAGTATCTGCTGATAGCGCTGATTTCTTTTGGCGGTGCCATGCTGGGTGTCCGGCTCATGCGCCGGATGGCGGCCAACTATGGCTTTTCCCTGTTTGGTGTGTACTGCTGGGGACTGGCGCTGTTTACCTTTATTCTGAATCTCGTGGTTTAGGAGGCATATCGTGGCTAAGAAAAAATCCGCGTCTCAGGCGGAAAAAATTGTGACGGATACCAAGCGAAAAGCGCCTGCTTCCAGCGGAAAATCCGTATCCAAAAAGAAACCGCCGAAGAAGGCGGCGAACCGAAAGACTCCGCCAAAGGTGCAGACGGAATATGATAACCCTGTGCTGCCCACCCATGCGGTGGTGGCGCTGGTCAGCGCATTTCTGTTCATCCTGTTCGTTCTGATCTGCGTCAAGCCCGAGGGCGCGCTGCTAATGGTTGTGCGATCGGTGGTACTGGGACTGGTGGGACCTGCCGGCTTCTATTTTCTGATCCCCGCGCTGCTGTACATGTCCGCGATCAATCTGTTTGGCCGCAAAATCGCCGTGCGGATGCGCAGCTTTTGCAGTGTTGCCTTCGCGCTTCTGTGCGGTGTGATCTACCATCTGGTGATTTCCGGGCAAATGACAGCCGACCCCATGCAAATGCTTGCGCTGCTGTATACCGGCGGCGCTGCCGGTACCACGGGAGGCGTCCTCTGCGGCGGCCTGGCGAACCTGCTTCGCTGGGGCTGCGGTACGCCGTTGGCGTTCCTGATTTCCATTCTGGCGGCAGTTCTGACACTGCTGGGCGCGATGCAGATTACGATCCCCAGCCTGATCCGGGCAATTGCCAACCGTCCCAGAGATGACTGGGAGGAGGAAGAGGAGGACGATTATATCGAGCCGGCGGCGATTGTGGTAAACCACATTGCCAACAAGCAGATTGAGCAAAAGCGTCAGCGCAGAGAGCAGGCTCGTACTCAGGCGGCTCCTGTACAGCAGCCTGCGCTGCCTGTGGAGGAGGCGGCTCCCGTACCTCCACCGGTGCAGCCCAGACCGGCGCCCCAGCAGGAAAAGCCGCCGGTGAAGGCGCCGGTTCCCACCGAAGCGCCCGACGTGGTCAAACACGCCCCGGGTAAAGGCGCGGCTTTCATGAGCCGAATCGATGCGGAAATCAGCGCGCCTTTGGCTGGGACAAGCCGGTTTGTCCGGGAAGAGATCCCTAACGTTTTTGAGGAGCCGGTAGAAGAGGCGGCACCGGTTTCGCCGGAGCCGGTGATTCCCACCCAAATGCCTGAGCTGGTGATCACCCATGAAAGGGCTGTGGAAGCGGTGCCGGAGCCTAAGCCGGCTGCCAAGCGGAAGCCGGAGCCGGAACCGGAAAAAGTGTCCAGTAAGGACACGGCGGCCTCCGCCCGGCAGGTGGCGGAGGAAATTGCCCAAGGTCAGGCACAGAAGCAGCCGGAGTA
Source organism: Faecousia sp. (assembly GCA_051867285.1). Lineage (GTDB taxonomy): Bacteria > Bacillota > Clostridia > Oscillospirales > Oscillospiraceae > Faecousia. Next base: position 137,112 of record JBJDYL010000098.1, read on the forward strand.
CTGCTTCCCCCCGCTGGATCTGCTGAAGAAACCTACCCGGGGTGCGGCGGACGGCACGGAAGAAATGCGGGAAAACTCCCGCCGGCTGAATGAAACTCTGGCAAGCTTCAATATTGACGCTCACATCATCAATGTAACCCGGGGCCCCAGTGTAACCCGTTACGAGGTAGAGCTGGATCGCGGCGTGCGGCTGAATAAGCTGACTGGCTGCGCAGATGATATCGCCCTGAGCCTGGGCGCTTCCGGCGTCCGGATTGCGGCGGTTCCCGGGAAGATTTCCGTGGTGGGCATTGAGGTGCCGAACCGCACCGTGACCACGGTTTCCCTGCGGGAGGTGCTGGATTCCGGGGAATTTTCCGGCGCAAAGTCCAAATCCTCCGTTGCGTTGGGCAAGAGCATCGACGGTAACTGCGTGGTGGGCAATATCGCCAAGATGCCCCACCTGCTGATCGCCGGTACCACCGGCTCCGGTAAGTCTGTGTGTATGAACTCCATCATCATCAGTCTGCTGTACAAGGCGGGACCCGAGGATGTGAAGCTGATCATGGTGGACCCCAAGATGGTGGAGCTTGGAATTTATAATGGCATTCCCCATCTGCTGATCCCTGTGGTAACGGATCCCAAAAAGGCGGCGGGAAGCCTGCAGTGGGCGGTTACGGAAATGCTGCGCCGGTATAAGATGATGTCCGATATGGGCGTCCGGGATCTGGAATCCTATAACAGCATTGTGGTGAATGAGGAAGACGGCCAGAAGCTGCCCCAGATCGTTGTGATCATTGACGAGCTGGCGGATTTGATGATGGTGGCTGCAAAGGAAGTGGAGGATTCCATTTGCCGCATTGCCCAGATGGGCCGTGCGGCGGGAATGCACCTGATTATTGCCACCCAGCGTCCCTCGGCAAACGTGATTACCGGCCTGATGAAGGCGAATATCCCTTCCCGGATCGCTTTCTCTGTAGCCTCCGCCATGGAATCCCGGATTATCCTGGACACCATGGGTGCGGAAAAGCTGGTAGGCAAGGGTGATATGCTGTACGCCCCCATCGGCTGCGGCAAGCCCCTGCGGGTTCAGGGCTGTTTTGTTACGGACAGCGAAGTGGAATCCGTGGCTGAGTACGTCAAGGAGCATTATGTGGCTGACTACAATCAGGATGTGTTGGAGGAGATTGAAAAGAAAGCCCAGCAGACCGGAAAGAAGGCCGCCAGTGCCGCTGATCCGGAACCCAGCGACGAGGAGCTGGAGGGGGACGAAATGCTGCCTGCGGCAGTGGATGTGATTCTGGAAACCGGACAGGCATCGGTATCCATGCTCCAGCGCCGCCTGAAGCTGGGCTATGCCCGGGCTGCCCGGATTGTGGACGAAATGGAGGAAAAGGGAATCGTCGGTCCTTTCCAGGGCAGCAAGCCCCGGGCAATTTTAATCACAAAAGAACAGTGGCAGGCCAGGAAGAACGGCGCTCAGATGGCATTTGAAGATTTGGACGGCTGCGGATCGGAAGAAATCGAATAAAGAGAGGAACGGGCAGAATCATGCGATCAAAAGAGGCTCTACAGCGACGGATTTGCGAGCTATGCAGAGAAAATGGTCTGACCTTGACGGGTCTTTCGACGTTATGCGGAATTACCCAATCCACGCTGAATAATATTATCAGCGGCCGGAACAACTCTGTGACGGTTTCCACAGTGCAAAAAATCTGCGACGGACTGGAAATTGATCTACCCACATTTTTTGATTCCGATCTGTTCCGGAATCTGGAGCAGGAAATTTTCTGAAAAAGGCCCCGGCACGAGTGAACTGCCCCAGATTGTACGGACAGTACAAGAATAGGCCTTGTGTAAGATTAT
>JBJDYL010000099.1:0-5192 GCA_051867285.1 Faecousia sp.
TAAATGTTGATGGCAGCGATGGTTTCTTTTAGTTTGTCAGCGCTGCGGCGGAGCTTTAGCAGTTCTTCATCGGTCAGGTCATTCTGGATTTTTCCACGGACCCCGTTGCTGTCCACGATGCACAGCACACTCAGGCAGACATCGGAAATGCCGTATTCGCCGTTCATCATGGTGGAAACCGTCAGCGCCGTGCCGGAGCCGTTCAGGATACACTTGATGATGTGGCAGACGGAAAAGGCCACCGCGTAAAAGGTCGCCCCCTTGGCCTGGATGACAACGGCGCCGGATTTCCGTATCCGCTCCTCGAACGCGTCATAATCCCCATCGAAGACGATGGAATCCCGGTGGGGGGCATGGGATTTGTAGCGGCTGATGTGATTGTTGGAAATGGTTGCCAGGGACCAGGGGACAAAAGAACTGTCGCCGTGCTCACCATAGACATGGGCGTGAACATTTTTGGGACTGATTCCGAAATCCTTTGCCAGCTCGGTCTGAAGGCGCACCGTGTCCAGCACCGTGCCGGAGCCGATGATGCGTTCGGCGGGGATGCCGGAGAGCCGATGGAACGCGTAGGTCATGATATCCACCGGATTGGAGACGATGATATAGATGGCATCCGGGGCATACTCCACAATATTGGGGGTGATCTGCTTGAGAATATCCACATTGGTCTGGGCCAGCTCCAGCCGGGTCTGACCGGGCTTCCGGGCCAAACCGGAGGTGATGATCACGATGGAGGAGCCCACGGCATCCTCATAATGCCCGGAGCGGACGATGGCGGGGGAGGTGAACCCGGTGCCCTGATAGATGTCCATGGCTTCCCCGAAGGCCTTCTGCTCATTGATATCGATCAGCAGAATTTCGGTGGCAATGTTCATGGCCACCAGGTCGTTTGCAATGGCGGAGCCCACGCTGCCTGCGCCGATGATGGTGATTTTCGTTCCCATAGAGATTCTCCTTTCAGAGTGTTTCGTATCGATATCAGTATACTCAAATAAAACAAAAATGTGAAATTGAAGATTGCAATCAGGAGACAGCTGCCAGCTTATGACATTTCTCACAAAAAGATAAAAAGAGCCTGCCGAAAAATTCACTGACCCCGCAAGCGGCCATCTTTTTTCGGCAGGCTCCTATTTTCTTGAAACCCAGAAGAGAGAAAGGTGATTGAAAAACGGAATGACAGACATTCCGGTGCGGCATGGCTTAGAAGCTGCCGGTATAGGCAACCTCATTTCGCTGTAACGTCAATTCATTGATGAAATCCCGATCCAGCTTGCTGTACCGGTAGCCGGACCGGCTGATCAGCAGGTCCTTGAATTCACAGCTGTTTTTGATTTTGCGCTGGACAAGATTGTTCTGCTCCAGCAGCTGCACGGGCAGGGGAGATGTCCACATATACGCCAGGGAGTTGGCCCGCAGCAGGTCAAACTGCATGGCCCGGTCATAAACCAGAATCCGCTTGTTATTCAGCGTCTCGGCTGCTCTGCCGCGGCTGCTCACCCGAACATAGGGTACATGGTCATCCCCAAAGGCGACTTCAATATAAGGGGCAAAATCCTCTGCCGTCAGCTTTGGCTGGGGGACAAGGGGGTGATTCTGGGACATCAGCGCCACAAAGTGGGACTGCCAAAGATTTTCATATTGCAGCCCTTTTTCCGCCAGATTTTTCAGAAAATAATCCTCGTCCTCCACATGGCAGCGGATAATGCCCAGCACAAAATTGCCGGCGGCCACCTTTTCAATCACATTCAGGGAGCTGGTTTCCAGAATGTCCAGCTCCATTTCCCGGCTGTTGTCAAAAGAGCACAGGAATTTCGCCGCAGCCTGGGAAATATAGCTGGCCCGGGGAATGGCAAGGCTGAAGACTTGGTTTACGGAATCCCTGGATTGTAAGGACAGCTCCATTTTTTCAATCTGCGCCACGATTTTCCGGGCGTGCTCCAGAAATTCCCGTCCCTTCTGGGTGGGTACCACTCCCTTGGAGGTGCGGCGGAATACGGCAAAGCCCAGACTGTTTTCCAGGTCCTTGATGGCTTTGCTCAAGGTGGGCTGGGTCATAAACAGATTGTCCGCGGCCTGGGTGATGGAGGCTGTTTTTTCCACCTCCAGGGCGTAGTTGAAGTACAGCGTATTCATCCTTGATTCCTCCCAAAAGGCAGCAAAAACCGCCGTATTGCTACGGCGGCAATCAAAACAGCTCCCATTTCATCGGAAAAAGCATACACAAAACCGCCATGCGCCAATCAACGCACAGCTTTTTTATTCTGCCCAATGAAAGAAAACATGTGAGAAAGACGATCCGTAGACTGCGAATCCGAAATTCCACATTCAGGCAGGTCTCCTGACTTTGATCATCGCCATTTTCCTCTTCCCGGTTTCCCAGTGAGCAATCGAAAACAGCTCCCATACACAGTGACAGCATCGTGCCGGATTCCCACCGGCTTCCCTTTTCACCCGTCCGTGTTGATTCCACCCCGGGCACCTGAATGGTACATTTTTTCGTTCCGATATAATTATACTGATAGATAGAGGACTTGTCAATTCATTTTCTGGCAGCGCTGAGAATCATTTCCTCCAATCGTTTTCCGGCGGCAGAGGCTGGAAGGTCCTTTCGTTTCAGGAAGCACAGAGAGCGCACCGGAATGGGTTCTTTCAGCCGCAGCCGGTAAACGCTCCCCTCCGGGGCCTCGGACAGAAAAGCTTCCGGGACAAAGCCAATTCCAAGATTGCATGCCGCGATGGGAAGAATCTGGTCAGAAGTCGTCACCTCCACCTCCGGGCAAAAGCGCAGTCCATGGCTGGCAAACCAGGTGCTGTAGACCTGATACATCAATGTATTGGCGTCCAGGGAGATGATCGGATAATGGGTCAGCCGCTCCAGATCGCATTCCTGCTGGGCAAGGTGCCGAAAGGCGCTTCCGCAGACAGCGACCTCCGGAATGTGGCAGAGGATTCGTGAAGACAATCCTTTTGCTGCATTCATGGGTACCCGGGCAACGGACAGATCCACGATGCCATTTTTCAGACTGGTGATTGCTTCGGCAGCGGAGTGATTGTAGATTCTAAGCCGCACATTGGGATACTGTTGATGGAATTCCTTCAGAACCGGCAGCAGGAAGCAGCGCAGTGCCACCTCGCTTGCGCCGATGGTGACGGTGCCGCTCTGTAGGGTCTGATCCATCATCAGCTCCTCCGCCCCCATCTCCAGCTGCTCCATGGCGATACGGACATGGGCGAACAGTTTCTCTCCATCGGGGGTCAGCTGAACGCCCCGGCTGGAACGAACAAACAGGGTGCAGCTCAGCTCCTTTTCCAGAAGCTTTATCGTTCTTGTCACATTGGGCTGGTTATTCATCAGTGCGGCTGCCGCCCGGGTAATATTCCCGTATTTGGCAACATAGTAAAAAGCCCTGTAATGGTCTAAATCGATGTCCATGCTCAAACCATACCTTTTTTATATTTTCGATATGCAAAAAATACATTTTACATATCAATCTGAACTGGATTATAATACAGGCACCTTCGGGAGTCAACAAAAAAGGAAGGAAAGAGATATGGAAACGATTTTCGAGTGTGTTATGATTCTGTGTATTTGCGCCGGGCTGGTTTGGGAATTGCTGCGTTTTCTCAGCAGCAGCGGACAGACCGCTGCAAAGTGGGAACGGCTGACCTGGATTACCATCTGCATTGGATTTGTGGTGGGAATCGTCTGGAAAGCGATGGAGAAGCCAGTCTCCTGGATATTTGCGCTCTATGTCATCGGCGCGATGCTGAGCTACACCACGACGGTGTTTTCCTTTCCCGAAAGGAAAGCGTGAGCGGCCATGAATAAAGACTTGACCATTGGCGAACCCTCCAGGGTCTTGCTGAAATTCTGCCTGCCGCTTTTCGGCAGTGTGATTTTCCAGCAGCTTTATAATGTGGCGGACAGCTTTGTGGCGGGCAAATTCGTCGGGGAGGCGGCTTTGGCCGCGGTGGGCAACAGCTATGAGGTGACCCTGATTTTCATTGCCTTCGGATTCGGCTGTAACATCGGCTGCAGCGTGATTGCCTCCCAGCTTTTCGGGGCAAAGCGGTTTGGGGAGATGAAGACGGCGGTATTTACGGCGCTGATTGCAACAGGCGTGCTGTGTGCCGTGCTGATGGCGCTGGGCTTCGGCTTCAGCAGCCAGCTGCTGGAATGGATTCACACTCCGGCGGACATTCTGGCGGACTCCAGGCTGTATCTGGATATCTACATTTTGGGCCTGCCTTTTGTGTTTTTCTACAATGTTTCCACGGGCATTTTCTCTGCGATGGGGGATTCCAAGACACCCTTTTATTTTCTTGCCGCCTCTTCCGTCTCCAATATTGGCATGGACATCCTGTTTACCACGGCGCTGTCCAGTGTGTTTACCCGGGGCGTTGACGGCGTGGCGTGGGCGACCTTTTTGTGCCAGGGGGTCAGCTGCATTCTTGCCATGATTTTCGTATTCAGGCGGTTTGAAAGAATTGAAACAGAAGAGAAGCCCAAGCTGTTCTCCTGGAAGCTGTTGGGGAAGATTTCTGTGGTTGCAGTGCCCAGTATTTTGCAGCAGAGCTTTATTTCTGTGGGTAACATCATCATCCAGGGTGTGATCAATTCCTTTGGCTCGGCAGTCATTGCCGGATATTCCGCAGCGGTCAAGCTGAACAATCTGGTCATCACGTCACTGACCACTCTGGGCAATGGCATCTCCAACTTCTCCGCCCAAAATTTGGGGGCGGGGAAGACGGACCGCATTCGCTCCGGTTTTTGGGCGGGACTGCGGTTGGTGTGGACGCTCTGCGTTCCCTTTGCGCTCCTGTATTTTTTCCTCGGCAAAAGCCTTGTGTATATTTTCCTGGATGATGGCTCCGGAGAGGCAATGCTGACGGGGGTTATGTTCCTTCGCATCGTGGCGCCTTTTTACTTTGTGGTTGCCTCTAAGCTGGTCTCAGACGGCGTCCTTCGCGGCATGGGCAGAATGCGGCAGTTCATGACTGCCACCTTTACCGACCTGGTGCTTCGGGTGGTGCTTGCCTTTGGCCTCTCCAAGCTCTGGGGAGTGACAGGCATCTGGCTCTCCTGGCCAATCGGATGGAGCGTTGCAACGGTGATGTCCCTTTTCTTTTATCGGTCGATTTGGAAGAAAAGGGAAACGCATGTGTTTTAAATCCGGGGAAACAATCAC
>JBJDYL010000100.1:0-5176 GCA_051867285.1 Faecousia sp.
TGCGCACCGTGGGGCTTAAGCCCATGGGAATGTAAATTTTCGGGCGGATGAAGCCTAAGATAAACGCCGTCTCAATCCGGTCGCACTCCCAGCCGCCCCGGATTTTTACCGCTTCGCGCACTTTGTTTTTCAGGCTCAGGTACGCGCAAAGGGTGTAAATGCCAAAACAGGCGGCGACGCTCAGCCACACATAGGGAATATTTTTCTTCCAGTTCGGCGCGGATTTTGTCTGTGGGGCAGAGGAGACGGGGGCAGAAGAAACGGAACCGGACTGCAACCTCTGGGCGGCAGTGGGCTGAGGAAGCTGGGCTTCCTGCCGCTGCGCCGGGGCTTCCGGGAAGGTTTCCAGGGGAGCCGGCTGGGCGGCGGGCGCAGCCTCCGGCACCTGCCACTGTTGCACCTGGCTCACCTCCGGCATGGGCTGTAAGCTCAGGCTGCTCTGAATTTCAAAGGGCATCAGCAGGCGTATGCCTGCCAGCAGCCACAAAAAGCAGATGAATTTTCGGGGCGCTTTCTTCAGAAGCACCCGCAGTACCATCACCACCAGAATCACAATGCTGCCGTGAAAGCTGGCAGTGAGGACATTGGAAAACAGGGTTTCCATGAAGATTCCTCCTTTTGTCTGTGGATTGGGAATGAAACCGGGCAATGCCCAATGGCGAGACGAATATAGACCCGCCGGGCACGCATGGGCGATTCGCCGCTTATTCTTCGTAGCTGTCGATGAGCTGCCGCAGCTGCTCCACTTCGTCTTTACTCAGACGCTTGCTCTTGGAAAAGGCGGCAATGAAGGCGGGCATGGAACCTTCAAAGGTTTCCTCTACCATTTCGTTCAGACGGCTTTTTTGTGCTTCCGCCTTGGAAACCAGGGAGGTGACCACGGCGTTCTCGTTTTTTACCACGCCCCGCTCGCTTAACCGGCGGATGACAGTGTAGGTGGTGGCCTTTGACCAGCCCAGATTTGCCTTGCAAAGCTCCACCAATTTCGTGGAGTTCACCGGCTCGTGCTCCCACAGAATCAGGCAGAAACGATACTCACTCTCAAAGATTTTCGGGGTGTCCATAATATTCCTCCTTAGAAAGTTTAATGCATTAAACCTTATGCTTGAAGTTTAACACGTTAAACCTATCTTGTCAACCCCTGTTCTCCATTTTTTTCCAGAAGGATGCTCCGGAAGCTTTCCCTTGCATTCTGGGGGGAAAGGGGATATAATGTTTTCAGAACGTAAGGAGGCGAGTCCATGAAGGCCTGGCAGCATTTGAAAACCATTACCAAACACCGCTGGCTCGTCCTGCAGGGCTGCTTCCGGGTGGGTCTGTACCGGCAGGGTCTGACCCATGACCTGTCCAAATATTCCCCCACGGAATTCTGGACGGGCGCCAGATATTATCAGGGAACCCGAAGCCCCAACGCCGCCGAACGGGAGGACAAGGGCTACAGCGAGGCGTGGATGCACCACAAGGGCCGCAACCGCCACCACTACGAATACTGGACGGACATGAATCCTGCCAGCAAGCGTTATGAGCCCATCCCTATGCCCCGGAAATACCTGGTGGAAATGGTTATGGACCGCCGTGCAGCCTGCATGACCTATCAGGGAAAGAACTACCGGGACGATTCCGCCCTTGCCTATTTTGAGCGCAGCAAGGAACGGGAACTGATGCACCCGCAAACCCGTCAGGAATTGGCATATATTCTGACCATGCTGGCAGAAAAAGGAGAAACGGAAACCTTCCGGTTTCTGAAAGAAGACGTTTTGAGCGGGAAGCCTTTCCCCTGGGAGCAAGGAGAATAAAATGGAGAAAATCAGGCTGATTATCCCCTCAAATATTGAACACGGTTCCCAGATTATCACCGGCTTTCTGATGCTCCGGGAACAGGGCTGGGATGTGGAAATTGTGAACCGGTCCCGAGACGAAAGCACCCCTTTCCACGGATTGCCTGCCGTGCTGGCGGAGTACCGGGGGAAAACGCTGTTTTACGATGTATGGGATGGCTATCAGGATCCGGAGGACATGACGTTGGGGCTGGAATCCTGCGATTTTTACTTCAAACGCAGCTTTTCTGCGGCAAAGAATCAGGAGTTGTTTCCGAGGGATGCCCAACGGATTTACCCGCTGGGATTTAACTATCATGTGACCCACCCGAAAAATCCAGTGGGCGAACCCCTCTGGAAAGCGGCCTTGCGCCCCCTGCAGGGGAAAACCCCGGCGCGCTGGTTCGTGCCGGCGGTGTTCGAGGGGGACGGGGACGCTCCCTGCGGCAATCCGCCGAAAATCCTGTTTCTGGCGCGGCTCTGGGGCAGAGAAGCCTGGTTGGAGGGCGACCCCGCCAACGACGAGCGGGAAAAAATCAGCCAGGACCGGATCGAAATTATCCGCACCCTGCGCCGGGAGTACGGCGACGCATTTATCGGCGGCCTGAACGACTGCCCGCTGTCCCGGGAGCTTGCCCCGGACTTGATCGTTCCCCGGAAGCTGACTGAGCGCAGGCGGTATCTGCAGGCTGTACATGACAGCGATATCTGCATCGGCACCATGGGACTCCACGGCAGCATCGGCTGGAAAACCGGAGAATATGTGGCGGCGGCAAAAGCCATCGTCCATGATACGATGTGCTACAGCGTTCCCGGCGATTTCCAGGACGGCGTCAATTACCTGTCGTTCCGGACGGCGCAGGAGTGCGTGGAGGCCGTGGCGCAGCTTGTGGAAGCCCCGGAACGGATTCAGGCCATGAAGCGCGCAAATGCCGCCTACTACCGGCAGTATCTGCGCCCGGATGTGCTGGTAAAAAACACCCTGGAGACGGTTGACTGCGCTCTGGATTAACCATCCGATTTCCGATTCTGCAACCCGAATAGCAAATGCCCGAATGCGTCGGAAACGCATTCGGGCATTTTGTTATTGCAGTGTTTAGTCAATCGGGGGATTCTATCCTTTCAGTTCATCGATCTCTTTGGCAATCAGGCAGCTTCCCTGGTAGACGCAGTTACCATAGCAGCAGTCCACCTCGGTAATCTCGCCGTCCTCTGCCACAACCTCTACCATGCGAGAGGCGTCCAGCTGGCGGCAGTAGCCGGAAAGGAATTTTTCTGTCTCCATGTTACATATCCTCCGTAATGCAGAAGCCTCTGGGACCTAACGTCAGCCAGTCCGGAGCAACGATCTGTAAATTGTAGCCCATCACCAGTTTCCCGGCGGGAATTTCCCAGGGGTCTGCACCCCGGTTGCAGTAAACCCGGTAGGTTTTGCCTTCATAGCTGCGGGTGAAGCCTACGTGCCGGTCACCGGCTTCAAAGAAGTGGATGTCACCCAGACGGAAGGCCGGATGATCCTTTCGCAGTTTACCCAGCCGCTTGAAGTGGTTCAGGAAGTCCAGATTTTCCCGTCCCCAGGGGTAGGGACGGCGATTGAAGGGGTCCCGCCCACCTTCCATGCCGGCCTCGTCGCCGTAGTACAGGCTGGGGCTGCCGGGCAGGGTGTATTGCAGGAACGCGGCCATGAGCAGCCGGTCGTAGGCAATATCAAACTGATTCCGGGACAGATGACGCTTTGCCATCTCCTCCCGGGTGCCGGAGAAATCGTCCACCAGCGCCGTGAGAATCCGGGGGGTATCGTGGGTGCCCAGCAGATTCATGTTGCAGGCGACTACCTGCGCCGGGTAATTTTCCACGATGGACATCACGGTGTCCTTCAGCCCCTTGCCGCCGTCGTGACCGCGAACATAGTCGATAATGGCGGTACGGAAGGGATAATTCATGACGCTGTCCAGCTCTCCGCCGGTGAAATAGCTGCGGCGGCGGCCGTAGGCAATCTTGGTGGAGGCATCCTCCCACACTTCGCCCAGCAGCAGCGCGTCGGGATTGATTTCCTTAATGCGCCGACGCAGCAGCTGGATGAATTCATCCGGCAGTTCGTCCGCCACGTCCAGCCGGAAGCCGTCCGCACCCAGTTTCATCCAGTGGGCGACCACACTGTCGTCGTCGGTGATGATATAGCGGATGAAGGCAGGATCCATTTTGTTCACTGTGGGCAGCGTGTCAAAATTCCACCAGGAATTGTAGCAATCCGGCCAATGGTAGAAGGTGAACCAGCTGTAGTAGGGAGACTGCTGGGAATTGTAGGCCCCTACGCTGTCAAACTGCCCCTCCCGGTTGAAATAGGGACTGTTGGAGCCGGTATGGGAGTATACGCCGTCCAAAATCACCCGGATTCCCCGCTGGTGAGCCTGACGGCACAGCTCGGCAAAGTCTTCTTCCGTTCCCAGCATGGGATCAGGGGTTTTGTAATCGCCGGTGTCGTAGCGATGGCTGGAGAAGCTCTTGGAGATGGGATTCAGGTACAGAAGGGTGGTGCCCAGATCTGCGATATAGTCCAGCTTTTCCGTGATGCCTTTGAAGTTACCGCCGAAAAAGTCGTTGTTCAGCACCTTGCCTTCCTCGGTGGGTTTCCAGTCCACTTCCTCCCACCAGCTTTTGTGGACGGTGTAAGGGGTCAGCTTGCCGGTGAGGTCACACTCGCCGGATTTGCAGAACCGGTCGGGAAAGATCTGGTAAATGGTAGCGCCTTTTGCCCAGTCCGGGGTTGTGAAGTCTGCCGGGACGCAGCTGACTTGCCAAAGGTCGCCTGCCTCCATGTTGGCGTCGTCTCCCTGCTTGAACAGCCGGAAGCCGCCGCTGGGGGTGTCAATGTAGAAATAATAGAAGTACAGGCCGGTATGGGGAATGGAGAATTCCCCGCCCCACACTTCATAGGCACCCTTCCGTTCCTGCAGGAAAAGGGGGATGTCCTGTGCGCAGGTTTTTCCGTCCTCATATTTTAACAGGCAGGTTACCGTAGTTGCCTGAACATTGCAGGGAATGTGAATATGCAGGGCACAGCGCTGACCGGGGATCAGCGTGCCGAAGGGGGTTTTGAACTGGGGCAGCTTACTGTCGTACAAAATTCTCATGGTGCTCTCCTTGGCTGAATGTCGGAATACATTATATCCCATTCCCGGAAAAAAGAAAAGAGAAAGTTTCTGCAGGATGTGTCATTTTTCCTTTTCTTCCCTGCAGATGCCATTTTCAAAATCGGGGCTTGACAAATCACAAACTGACAGGTATACTAAATCCGTAATTTTATGGACGATTAGCTCAGCTGGCTAGAGCATCCGCTTGACGTGCGGAAGGTCATA
>JBJDYL010000101.1:0-4846 GCA_051867285.1 Faecousia sp.
TGACGGCCCCTTTACCCCCACCCGGCTTGGCTCCATTCCGGTGATGGAGGTGCTGAAATACCTGGACCAGGGTCACACCACCTCAGAAATGCGGGCCATGCTGTCCCGCTCCGGCGGCTTTGTCAGCCACTTCGGCACCTCTGACGCGGCAAAGATCCACGCGCTGGTAGAGGCAGGCGACAAGAAGGCCGTAACCGTCTGGAACACAATGATCTACCAGCTCTGCAAATCCATCGGCGCCATGGCCGCGGTGCTGGAGGGCAAGGTGGACGGCATCCTGCTGACCGGCGGCCTGATGCGCTACGCCGACATTCTGGAGGGCGTGGAAGCGCGCTGCGGCTGGATCGCCCCGATTACCGTCTACCCCGGCGAGTGCGAGCAAGAAGCCATGGCGGATGCCGTTCTGGAGGTGCTCCGGGGTCAGCGGCAAGCCAGCCGGTACACCGGTTCCCCGGTTTTCCAGGGGTTTGATTGGGAAAAATAGAATTTTCAGTTCCACAAAAAGTGAACAACACCCCTGCGTATCGGAAAACCGATACGCAGGGGTGTTTTCCACTCTGGAACCAATAATACTCCAGGCTTACACAGTGCAATTTCTTTGTCTACCCCACAGTGCGCCGGGTTATTCATACCGTCAAACGCCAAAATCAGCCCCCAGCTCGGAATGGAGCTGGGGGCTGGAAGCAATGCAGTTAGTTAATGCTCAGCTTCAGGGTTGCGGTTGTGTTGGGCTTGACAGAGCCGTTGCCTTCAAAGAACACGTTCAGGGTGATGCTGACGGATTTCACCGTGCCCACAGTGTTATTCTGGAAGCCGATGGCAAATTCGCCATTGCCGTAATCGTAGATCTTGTACAGCGCTGCCAGCTTTGTATCCTTGATTTCCACCCGCTCAATGGAATTCACGGTTTGATCCGTCACGGTAATCCGGAATGCGCTGCGGCTGAACCGGTCAGACTTGTACAGGACTGCGGTATTGCTGAGGGTTGCCTTTGCTGTTCCGGATTTCACAGTGAGATTAGCATAAGCCGGCTGCGTGCCGCCGTCGAAGGTAAGCTTTGCCCGGTATTTGAGAGTAGGATCCACGTTGACGCCGGGCAGCTTCATGATGGTGAAGGTGCCGTCGGCGTTGGGCGTGACTGTGAACTGCCCGTTGGGCTGATAGGTCTCGTCCTTTTTGCCGCTCCAGCTCTCGATGGTGAGGTTGGGATGGATGTCCGTCAGGCCGGCATAGTTCCTGTAGGTGGGGGTTACCGTGATGGCGGTGCCGTCCCGAATGACATCCATGGTTCCCTTGGCCTTCAGGGAAGCGGTGACAGTGGAGTGATACGCATCGGGAATCTTCACCGTCAGGGTTGCTGCCGGGTCATTGTCTGTTGCCTGGATGGGAATTTTGTAGGTCGCGCCAAACTTGGTGTAGTTGCCGTTGGTGGCCACGGTCAGCTTGCCATTGACAAAGGAGAGCTTCAGGGGAGCCGTATCGCCGGTGTACTCGGCGGGCCATACTACATTGCTCAGGTCATAGCCCTTGGTCAGGCAGGTCACATCCACTACCGCGGCATCTTCGATGGTCTTGTTCAGGCTCAGACTGGTTTTGGACAGCTTCAGCTTGATGGGCGTGCGCTTGACCGTAAATTTCGTCGAACACTGTACCGTGCTGATTCCTGGTCTGTAGGAATCCATCGTCACCGTTGCTGTCAGTGTGTAGGTTCCAGCGGGAACCTCCTCGACAGGTCGCAGAGCCCGCATGCAGACAGAATCCTCATATTGGAGCTGGAAACGGCTCGTCATGTCCTCGCCCTTAGCATCGGTGATGGTATAATTGAAGGCTTCAACTCGACCGAGGAAGAAGTTACTGAAAGCAAGGTCAACATAGGTTTGTGGGTTCGGGAAGGCGAGATCGATGGCACCTCCCTTGATCAAAGCAGATACACCAGGCTTCTTGCTTTCCGGCAATACCGTGATGGAGATGACAGCGGATTTCTCTGTCTGAATCTTGTTGGTTTCTGTGTTCAAAAGGTCAAGACACAGCTTGTACGTTCCAGGTTCGACAACACCCGGCTTCGCCATAACAGCAAGGCGCCCATCCCAAATGTAAGTTTTGAACATAGGGGTATCTGTATTCCACAATACACTGTTGCCCCATCTGTCGATGATATCCAAGGTCAGCTCATAATTCTCCGGATTCAAGTCCTGATATTGCACCCACCAGTATACGAAGAAGCCATCCTCGATGGTGGAGTTCAGCTTGACAGAAGTAAGGTAGGTTTGTATCACCAACGGTGTAAGCTTGGTTTTGATGGTCAGCGGCAGCTCCACCACGCTGTCCGTATCGGAGAAGTGAACCTTCAGGGTAATCTTACCGGGTTCCACGGAGATGTCCGGATTCGCCTTGAGGACGAACCAGCCGCCATTCCCGGTCAGCTGATGACATTCCGGACGCTGCTGCCACCCCGCAGGCACCTCGATCCAGGAAACATTCAGGCTTTCCAGCGTGTCCTGCTTATTCTTGCACAGCAGCTGCACCCACTGACCGCCACTGAGGCTGCCACTATCATCGGGGCTGGTGAAGGTGGGGATAGTGACGGAGGAAGCGGACAGCTTCAGGCTGGGCGCTTTATAGCTGAGCTTCACGGACGCGGTGACCGCTGTGGGAATTGCCCATTCTTCGGTCTGCACCGAGAGAACCGCCTTGCCGGAACCCTTTTGAGGCGCTCCGTTGAGGGTGAGAACGCCGTCCTCCAGTTTCAGCCATGTGGGCAGGGAGATTGCTGTAATTCCGGTCACCGTTGCGCCGGAAATGACGATGGGCTGGCTCTGACCGGTGTAAAAGGAATTGAAGGTCAGCGTGGTGGTTTTCAGCTTGGGCGTGGATTTTTTGACAGTGAGCTTCAGTGCGGCGTCCGTGGTGTATTCTTCGCCGCAGACCTCAACAATCACCTTGCTGGTATAGCTGCCTGCAACACTGCTGGGATTATTGACAGCCTCGTCGGTAGGCACTACCAGCAGGGTGCGGTCATCCTTCACCATCAGGTCGAACCGCTTTGCCATGGTTTCATTTTCAAACCGGGCAGAGGTGACGGCAACGCCGTTGTTAGCCGCAGTTTGCCGGAGGGAGAACGTGGAAGCCGCCATGGTCTGATTCTGCTCCAGCAGGAGAATCACATCGAAGGAAGCATAATCCGCGCGAAACAGCTCCGCAGTCAGGGCAGTCGTGCCCAGATGAACGCCGGTTACCTCCTGGTCGGTGGTTTCCTGCGTCACGTCCACCCGGCACCGGGCGGAATAGGTGGCACCATCGATATTTGCCGACGCGATGACATAGGCCATGCCGCTTCTGAGGGCACTGACCAAGCCGCTGTCATCCACTGTCACCGCTGCCATCAGGGGGTCGTCCTCATCTGCCGCTTCCACAGACCAGCTGATGTCCTCCGGGGGCAGTCCGTCATCCGTCACAACAGACAGCTGGGCAGAGTCGCCTACCGACAGCGCCAGATAGGACTGCTGAATTTCCAGAGAATGTTCTGTCAGTTCCGCCTCTTCCCACACGATGCTGCCGCCGTAACTCTGCATTTCTTCCAGGGTCCAGGTGGCGTTTTCCAGAGGATAGGACACGGTGGCCTGAACCTGAAGGAATGCGTCATCCGCAATTTCCGGCGCATCTCCCGCAAAGTACACTTCCTCCACGGCGCTATTGGCCAGCGCGCCGGAGGCTATGGAAGTCACGCTGGCGGGGAACCGGATTTTCAGAAGGGCAGTATTTCCCTGGAAGGCATAGCTGCCAATGGTCAGCAGGCCGTCGGGAAGGGACACCTTTTCCAGCTGGCTGCACCCGGCAAAGGCGTAATCTCCCACAGATGTCACGCCGGGCTGAAGCTCCACGCTGGTGATCTGCTCTTTCCAGCTATCCCAGGGCGCGCTGTTATCGGCCCAGGAATCCATGCTGCCGCTGCCGGAAATGGTCAGCTTGCCGTCTCCCAGCGTCCATGTCAGATCCTCCCCACAGCTGCCGCTGCGCAGGCCGCAATATTGGCAGACACCGTCCACAAACTGGTGCGCCATGGGGGTGACTTCCTGCGCGACAAGCACCGTGTTGCAGACGGAGCAATGTTTGCCCTCCGTCAGGCCAGTCTCGGTGCAGGTGGCCTCCACAGCTTCGTCGATGGCCTCCGTGTGTCCCTTTGCAGGAATGGTTTCCTGCGCAACGAGCACCGCGTTGCAGACAGAGCAGTGCCTACCTTCCGTCAGGCCGGTTTCGGTGCAGGTGGGTTCCTTAGCAGGATCAATGACCTCGGTATGCCCCTTGGCGGGAACAATCTCCTGTGCTACAAGCACAGCGTTGCAGACAGAGCAGTGCCTACCTTCCGTCAGGCCGGTTTCGGTGCAGGTAGCCTCCACCGCCTCATCGATGACCTCGGTATGCCCCTTGGCGGGAACAATCTCCTGTGCTACAAGCACAGCGTTGCAGACAGAGCAGTGCTTGCCTTCCGTCAGGCCAGTTTCGGTGCAGGTGGGTTCCTTAGCGGGATCGATGACCTCTGTATGACCCTCGGCAGGAATGGTTTCCTGCGCAACGAGCACCCCACCGCAGACAGAGCAGTGCTTACCTTCTGTCAGACCGGTTTCCGTACAGGTGGGTTCCTTGGCAGGATCAATGACCTCCGTGTGTCCTGTAGTGGGCACGGTTTGCTGGGCAACAAGCACCTCACCGCAGACGGAGCAGTGCTTGCCCTCGGTCAGACCGGTCTCGGTGCAGGTGGGTTCCTTGGCGGGATCAATGACCTCTGTATGTCCCTTGGCGGGAACAATCTCCTGTGCTACAAGTACTGCACCACAGACAGAGCAGT
>JBJDYL010000101.1:4946-19947 GCA_051867285.1 Faecousia sp.
CCCTTGGCGGGAACAATCTCCTGTGCTACAAGTACTGCACCACAGACAGAGCAGTGCTTGCCCTCCGTCAGGCCGGTTTCCGTACAGGTGGGTTCCTTGGCAGGGTCAATGACCTCGGTATGGGCAGCTTCTGTGCCGTCAGGCCCCTGGCAAAGGCCCGGATCATAATTCTGGGTACCCATGGGATAGCTGGCGTGGAACGCTTCTGTATCATACTCCTCATCCCGGGTGTGATCCGTAAAGTTGTCCGGGCTTACCAGGAAATAGCTGTAGCTGCTCCGTCCGGCATCCCAGGTAGAATCTGCGTTATAGTAGTACGTACCCATCTGGACAATATTCCAGCCATGAGGGCCTCCACCGTCTCCACTGATGAACCGACAGTCCACGCCCAGCTCCAACGCCAGCCGGTACAGCAGCACGGCGTAGCCCTGACACACTGCCGTGTTGTTCATCAGCGCCGCGTAAGCCGTGAATTTCAGCATGTAAGTGTCATCGCTCAGATTGGCATAATCATAGGTGATATTTTTGCAGATATAATCATAAACGCCCTTGATCTTCTCATAATCGCTCTTGCCATCCAGATTCAGCTGGCTCAGCAGGCTGGATACCCGGGCGTCCATCTGAGCTTCCTGGGCAGCCGTGGTGTAATAGGAAACAGTAAAGGTAATACTGTAGTAATAATTACTGCCGCTGACGCTGTAACTGCCTTTGCCTCCCCAGCCGCCGTACTGCCAGGCCAGATAATCTCCCTCCGTAGGAACGCCGGTATGCACCAGTGCGCCGTCAAACAGGGTGTGGCAGACAGAGGAGAAGTCGGAATCGGTTGTCGTGACCGAAACCGTAAAGCTTTCAGTTCGGCTGCACAGGAAGGATCTCACTTGGTCAGCCGCTTCCGCCTCGGACACACAGTCTGCCGTGGCACGCGCCTGGTATCTCCCGGCGTCCGGCAGATCGAAGTCGGATTCGTCTACAAGCCCCTCGTACCGCGGGTTTACCTGGAAGGGAATTTCCACCCAGGTAGCAGGCAGCGTCTGCAAACCGTCCGCAGTGTTCACGGTCATGGTCTCTCCCGAACTTGCCATTACGCTGACCGTCTCTTCCGGGACGCTTTCCTCCGGCTGTGTCTCAGGGACGCTTTCCTCCGGCTGGGCTTGCGGGGAGGTTTCCTCCGGTTGCGTTACCGGAATCGTCTCTTCCAGCTGCGTTGCCGGAATCGTCTCCTCCGGTTGCGTTGCCGGAATCGTCTCCTCCACAACATCAGTTTCCGGTATCTCTTCTGCGCCCGCCGGTACTGGCATCACGCCAATCAGCAGAACAAGCACCAGGATCAAACTGAGGATTCTCTTCATAGGTACCAAACTCCTTTGGAAAACTTTACCCTTATTATAATGAGCATCTGTGGATTTTGCAAGGATTGCCAGGTGTTTTTTGGAAAAAGCAGGAAGATTTTGATGCCTTCACCAGCAAGAAAAAACCGCCCGGCTGCAGCCGGGCGGGAAGAATTGTGCGGAATGGAATTGGGGTTTGACCAGGGGGTTCTGCGGTTAAACCACCTGGAAAATGTAGAACTTCAGGTAGTCCGTTTCCGGCACGTTCCAAAGGATGGGATGATCGGGGGACTGCTGGCGGGCTTCAATCTGACGCAGTTCCACGCCTGCGTCCAGCGCAGCAGAACGGAGCATCTTCACAAACAGCTCCGAGGGCATGAAGTGGCTGCACGATGCCGTGGCGAAGTAGCCGCCCCGGGGCAGCAGCTTCAGCGCCCGGAGGTTGATTTCCTTATAGCCCCGCTGGGCACTGTTCACGGTTTTCCGGGACTTGGTAAACGCAGGCGGATCCAGAATAATAAAGTCGTAGGGGGCTTTCCCCTGCTCGTTGAGCTGCGGCAGCAGGTCGAAAACATCGGCGGTGATGAAGTCCATCTTATCCATCAAGCCGTTCCGGGCCGCGTTGGCCTTCGCCATTTCAATGGCGGAGGCGGAAACGTCCACCGCTGTCACATGCTCCGCGCCGCCCATGGCGGCGTTCAGGGCGAAGGAACCGGTGTGGGTGAAGCAGTCCAGCACCCGCTTGCCCTTTGCCAACCGGGCGATTGCCAGCCGGTTGTACTTCTGGTCAAGGAAGAATCCGGTTTTCTGTCCGTTTTCCACGTCCACCCGGTAGTAAATGCCGTTTTCGCAGATTTCCGTGACCGTATCCGGCGTCGCTTCCCCCAGCGGGAACCAGCCCTTGTTCTGCTCTAATCCTTCCAACCCGCGAATGGCCACGTCGTTACGCTCATAGATGCCCCGGATCTGCTGACCATCCGCCCGGAGCACCTGCACCAGCAGTGGAAACAGCATGGGCTTGATGCGTTCCATACCCACGGACAGGGTCTGGGTCACCAAGATGTCTGAAAACCGGTCCACAGTCAGTCCCGGGAAGCCGTCCGCCTCCCCAAAGATGACCCGGCAGCAGGACAGATCGCAGCCCATCACCGTTTTCCGGTAATCCCAGGCGTACTGGATGCGGCGCTGCCAGAAAGCGGCATCAAACCGGTCATTGGCGTTGCGGGAAATCAACCGCAGGCGGATTTTGCTCTGGCGGCTGACAAAGCCGGTACCCAGGTATTTTCCCTTTTCGCTGACTGCGTCAGCCAGCGCGCCGTTTTCGCAGTCGCCCTCCTCCCGGATGACCTCGTCGGCGTAGATCCAGGGGTGCCCCTGCTCTACCCACTTCGTGCCCTTGGCGGTAATGATAAATCTGGGATACGCTCGCTCTGCCTTCATAGAAAACCATCCTTCTTCCAATATGCCGATAGTATACCACACCGAAAACCAAAAGGAAAGCCCGAAAGGCGGATGTTTTACGGAATTCAGCCGCTGCCAGCCCCGTCCTGACGACCCGGAGGATCCCGTCTGGAAGCGTGCTCCAAACAGAAAAAGGGCCGCAAAAGCGGCCCTCTTTTACACCCTAACATAGTTAGCATATCATTTTCTAACCTGCAAGTCAATCCAATTTTCTGCTATTCTGCGTATTTCTCCCCTTTGCACAGGGAATGCGGAACTTTTTTATGGATGATTCCGTCTTGAAAAAAATAGTTTTCTGCGGTATTATGAAGGTACAAAAAAGGAGTGAGTCCAATGTACTAAGTAAACTCCAAGTTCGTAGAAAGCGAGGTTAACCACAGATGGAACCCACCACCCAAAAGAAATAACCCTCGATCATCGAAGTGATTCGTCGATTGGTCGAGGGTTATTTCTTTTGTGTACGCCCCGAAAGGGCTGTTGGGTGGCCGCCTTACTCCACCGCCGCTTTGACCATTTCCAGCTCTTCCGGGTAAATGCAGTGGGGAATCGCGTTGTTCTTTACCGCTTCCAGACATTCCTCCAGATCCATCCAGCGAACCGCGTCAATTTCCTCCCGCTGGAGCGAAAAATCCGCTTCCTCCTGATCCCGCCAGAGGGCAAACACCCGGGAATACTGCCGGTCGTGGAAAGGACGCCCGTGGAATTCCCCATCTGCGCAGATACGCCGGTTCCCGCAGAAGATCAGCTCCTCCGGCGCGGCTGTCACGCCAAGCTCCTCCCGCAGCTCCCGAATGGCGGAGGGAACAAACTCCACTCCCGCCGGGATATGCCCGGCGCTGGAAATATCATAACATCCGGGCCAGGAATCCTTCTGCCGGCACCGCTTTTGCAGAAGGATTTGTATTTTCCCGCCGCGGGACCTGACCAGCCACACATGGGAGGTTCTGTGCCGGATTCCCTCTGCGTGGGCCGTTTCCCGGGAGACAACCTCCCCGGTGGGTATTCCATTTTCATCGACTACGTCCAATCGTTCCATAAGCTTCGCCCTTTCCCATCGTTTTCCCGATTATATCACAAATCCCTGTATTTACAAATGGTTTATTTGACCGCCACGGAGTTTTCTGATAGAATAAAAACAAAAATTACAAGGAGGCTGCACCATGGAAAAATACACTCCCTATGAAAAGCTTTCCAAGAAGGAAAAGCGGAAGCTGGACAACCAACGCAGAAGCACCTGGGGCGACTTAAACCCCGCCACCCGAAAGCCCACTAACAGCAAGGCCTACAACCGAAGCAAAGCCCGGAATTGGAAGCGTGATTACCACGAGCCAGTTCCGGGGATTTTGTTTGCATCTTCTGCACAGGTGCGCTATAATACGCTTGAAAAGAGGCAAATTGCTCAGAAAAGAGGGAAACCATGTTTCAGGAAAAGGTCGTCGTCATCACCGGAGGAGCCGGCGGAATCGGCAAGTGCATTGCAGAAGAGTTTGAAAAAGCGGGGGCGCGTGTCTGCGTCATTGATTGTGCTGACGGGCCCCACTACGTCGGCGATATCGGCGACAAAGCCACGCTGGAGGCTTTTTCCCGGCAGGTCATCGACCGCTATGGCCGGGTGGACGTGCTGGTGAACAACGCCCCTCCCCTGTTTCTGGGCATCGACGAATGTACCTATGAGCAGTTCCGGCGCTCTTTGGACATTGGGGTCACCGCAGCCTTTTACCTTTCCAAGCTTTTTGCGCCCTACTTCGCTCCGGGCGCCAGTATCATCAACATCTCCTCCTCCCGGGACCGCATGAGTCAGCCTCAAAGCGAAAGCTACACTGCCGCCAAGGGCGGCATCTCTGCCCTGACCCATGGGCTGGCAGTTTCTTTCGCCGGAAAAGTCCGGGTCAACGCCATCTCCCCCGGCTGGATTGACACCAATTTCACCCGCTACGAAGGCCCCGATGCCATTCAGCAGCCTGCAGGCCGTGTGGGCAATCCGCTGGATATTGCGAACATGGTGCTGTTCCTCGCTTCCGACAAGGCAGGCTTCATCACCGGCGAAAATATCTGCATCGACAGCGGTCAGACCAAGCTCATGATCTACCACGGCGATCACGGCTGGACGCTGAATCCCTGAACCGCCGAAGCAGCTGCAAATTCCCCCGGATACCCCAGGATATCCATTGCCGAAAGGCATATCCTGGGGTATAATAGACCGATCTTGGAACCATATTGGAGGAAAAATATGAAAATCGATTTCAGATGGATTGCCGGCATCGCGGCGGTTTTGCTGCTGACTGGCTGCGGCGCTTCCAGGCAGCCCGCTGGCAGCTACCGGCAGGTCGGCACGGAGGAAGCCATTGCCATTATGGCGGAAGAAACGGACTATATTCTTCTGGACGTTCGGACACAGGAAGAGTACGCCCAGGCCCACATTCCCGGGGCAATCTGCATTCCCAACGAGGCCATCGGTTCGGACGAAATTCCGGAGCTTCCCAACCAGGGTCAGCTGATTCTGGTCTATTGCCGCAGCGGAAACCGCAGTAAGCAGGCTTCCGAAAAGCTGGCAAAGCTGGGCTACACCAACATCGTGGAGTTTGGCGGTATCAACACCTGGACGGGCGAAACCGTCTCCGGCAGTGAGGCGTGACGCATTATGGCAAAAAGAATCGCCGTATTATCCGACACCCACGGACTGCTCCGCCCGGAGGTTGTGTCAGCCATTACCGGCTGTGACGCTATCATCCATGGCGGCGATATCAACAAGCCGGAAATCCTTGACCGGCTGGAAGAAATCGCGCCAGTCTGGGTGGTACGGGGCAACAACGACAAGGAATGGGCTGCGCACATCCCGGCAACGCTGACCTTCCAAATCGAGGACTGCCGCTTCTTTCTGGTGCACAACAAAAAGGAAGTGCCCAAAGACTTGACCGGCATCGATGTGGTCATCTTCGGGCACTCCCATAAATATTTTGAACAGACCATCGACGGTCGGCTCTGGCTGAATCCCGGCAGCTGCGGTAAGCGGAGATTTGATCAGGAGATCACTTTCGCCATACTCACAGTAGACGGAAAGAATCCATCGGTTGAGAAAACCGTTGTCCAGCCTTGACCAGGATTGAGGTTATTATGAACAAATCTGTACGAATATATGTCCTGTCCATGGTCATCTTTGGAACGCTGGCGCCCTTTGTCCGGCATATCGCAGTTTCCTCCGGAGAGCTGGCTCTGTACCGGGCGATCATGGGCGCCGCCCTGATTGGCGTATATCTTTTGGTAAAAAAGCAGAATCCCTTCTCCGGCGGCCTTCGGCGGGAAGTCCTTTTGCTGCTGCTTTCCGGAGCGGCCATGGGCATCAACTGGATACTGCTCTTCGAGGCCTATCGTTATACGACAGTCGCCACCGCCACACTGTGCTATTATTTTGCTCCGGTGATCGTCACCGTGCTTTCCCCGCTGCTGTTCCGGGAAACCCTGACCAAAAGACAGATCCTTTGCTTCCTTCTGGCGACGCTGGGGCTTGTCCTGATCACTGGTCTGGAAGGTCCGGAAACCAGCGATACCAACCTGATGGGAATTTTGTTCGGACTGGGGGCTGCCGCGTTTTATGCCGCCGTTGTCCTGCTGAACAAGTACATCCAAAACACGGCCGGTATTCAGCGAACCTTTCTGCAATTTCTTGCCGCCATCGTCATCCTGATTCCCTATGTTGCGGTTACCGGCGGAGTGACCCTTTCCCGTCTGGACGGCGTCGGCTGGCTCTGCCTGCTGGTCGTCGGCCTGGTGCATACCGGCATCACCTATTGCCTGTATTTCTCATCGCTGAAAGCAATGCCGGGTCAAAAGGCGGCGATCCTGAGCTACATTGACCCCCTTGTGGCAGTGCTGGTGTCCGTTACCGTTCTGAAAGAGCCGCTGACATGGCAGCAGGCTCTGGGCGGTGGGCTGATTCTCGGGTTTACCCTGTGGAATATCCTGCCGGAAAACAGAAACCCTTCTTCCTGATGCCCAAAAACGCCCCTCCTCCGTAAACCACGCGGAAGAGGGGCGTCCTTCTGCTTTCAGGAAGCTACGCTGCGGTGCTCTTCGCATTCCTGCGGTAAAAGACCAGTCCCGCCACATCTGCAAGGAACCAGCCGATGGGAATGGAACACCAGATTGCCACCACCCCCAGAGGCGTGCGGGGCGCCAACGCGTAGGACAGCGCCACCCGGGTTCCCAGAGAAATAATCGTAAGGATCAGGGAAATGTGAGGCTTGCGGATTCCCCGGAAATAGCCGTACCACAGGAACAGGATGCCGATGCCCACATACAGAGTGCCCTCGATCCGCAGATATCTTGCGCCCTCCGCGATGATCCGGGTTTCCTCTCCACTGACGAAAAGCCGCATCAGCTGATTGGCAAAGACCCAGATCAGAACCGACATGACCACGCAAAAGGAAGCGGATACAGCAAAGGAAATGCGGGTTCCTTTCCGGATTCGCTCCTGTTTTTTTGCGCCATAGTTTTGAGAGACGAACAGGGAGTAGGCGTTGCCGAATTCTTGGGCCGGCATATAAGCAATCGTGTCAATTTTCACGGCGGCGGCGAAAGAGGCCATGATTGTGGCTCCGAAGCTGTTAACCAGCCCCTGAATCATGAGGATACCAAAATTCATGACGGACTGCTGAATGCCCGTAGCCACATCGTTCGCGATGATCTCCTTCAGCCGGCCAGAATTCCACCTAGTGCAGCCTCTGCGGTACCGCAGAATCGGCAGCTTTGTCAGAGCATACACCGCAAGCCCCATGCCCGCTGCCGCCTGGGAAATGACCGTTGCCCAGGCCGCACCGCTGACACCCATCCCCAGTCCCATCACGAACCAAATGTCCAGGACGATATTCAGAGCAGAGGAAACCGCCAGAAACAGGAGCGGCATAACGGAATTGCCCATGGCCCGAAGCAGGTAGGAAAAGAAATTGTAAAGGAACACGAAGAGAATTCCCACGAATACAACCGCCACATAGTCCCGGGTCAGCCCCATCAGTTCCGGCGGCGTTTGCAGCAGCCTCAGGATCCGCTGCATTCCCGGGTAGATGATCAGATAGATGGCTGCGGATACCGTCAGGATAAACCAAAAGGAAAGGAAAATGTCCTCTCTCAGCTTCTCTTCCTCCCCGGCGCCGTAATCCGAGGAAAAAAACGCGCCGCTGCCCATGCAAAGGCCGATGATGATGGAAGTGATGAACGTCATCAGCGTGTAGGCAGAACCCACCGAGGCCAGCGCGTCCGCGCCGATGCATTTCCCGACAATCAGGGTGTCCACAAGATTATAGACCTGCTGCAGCAGATTTCCCGCAATCATGGGCAGGGAAAAGCGGATGAGCTTTTGAACGATGGAGCCTTCCGTTAAATTGATTTCTCTCAAGGTTGTGCCTCCGGTATGTCTGGATTTGCGCCTGATGCTTCCGATTTCTATTCGGGGTTCAAACAGCGTCTTTTCCGCAGGAAACTGTGTCCTGCTGTCTTTGAGGTTATTATACTCCCGATTTCAAGAATTCCAAGTGTTATTTGGAATTCTACGGGGAATCCGTCGGCGTGGCCAAAAAGCGCAGCATACCAGGACGCAGAATGGATACTGTGCGTCGTTTTTACGCCTATGATTTTGACACATTTTTCTGCAAACCCAGCCTATCGACTTTTCCCTTTATCCGGTATTATGGTATCAGAGCATTACGAAAGGTGGAATGGGTATGCATTGTGCTTTAAGAAAGTGGCAGCTGTCCGATGCAAAGGATCTGGCGGCTGCGCTGAACAATGAAAAAATACACAATCATCTGCGGGACGGTCTGCCGTTTCCCTATACAGAGCAGGATGCCAATACTTTTATCACCGCCATGCTTTCTGCCAATGAAACTAACACCTTTGCCTACGCCATCACCTTGAACGACCGGGCGATTGGCAGTATCGGCGCTTTCCGGCAGGACAACATTCACCGTCAAACAGCGGAACTGGGGTACTATCTGGCAGAGGAATACTGGGGACAGGGTATTATGACCGAAGCCATTCGACAAATATGTGATCGAATTTTTG
Source organism: Faecousia sp. (assembly GCA_051867285.1). GTDB lineage: Bacteria > Bacillota > Clostridia > Oscillospirales > Oscillospiraceae > Faecousia. The sequence goes on from JBJDYL010000101.1 coordinate 13,793, forward strand.
AAAACAGTGATATTCTGCGCATTTACGCCGAACCCTTCTCCTATAACATTGGTTCCCGCCGGGCATTGGAAAAAGCCGGTTTTGCTTTCGAGGGGACGCTGAAGCAGAATGCCGTGAAAAACGGAAAGGTTCTGGATATGTCCCTGTACAGCCTTACCCGCAGCATTGCGCCGTACCCTGTCCGCAGGCTCAGCCCGGAGGAATACCCGGCGGCATTGGCGTTATGTTGGCAGGTATTTCAGGCGTTTGAAGCACCGGAGTATCCGCCGGAAGGCAACGCCGCCTTTTGGGCCAGTCTAGATGACAGGGAGCGTATCCGTAACCTGACGTTCTACGGTGCCTTCGATGGCGGGAAACTGGTGGGTGTGCTGTGTATGCGCTCGCCGCAGCACATCGCAGATTTCTTTGTGGATGCCGCCTATCAGCGCCGGGGCATTGGCCGGCGGCTGTTTGAAGCCATGCGTCGGGACTATTCCCGGCAGGTCTTTACCGTCCATGCCTCCCCTTATGCGGTGGAGATCTACCGGCATCTGGGTTTTGTGCCCACAAGTGAAGAGCAGTGCACCGACGGACTGCGCTACACCCCGATGCGCTTCGAGGAAACAGGCTAGAAACAGGCATACGCCCTCCAAAGCTAAAAAAGCCTGCCGCAAAGCATTCCCTTTGCGGCAGACTCCGTGGGTTTTTATCAGATAGGCACCGCCTGACGGCGTTGTTGTTTCCGTGATTTTCGGGATGGAAAATTGCAGAAACCCGTATCATTCGTATTAGGGCGTATCAGTTATTGCGGAACCGGGCCAGGAAATCCCGGGTCTCCTGCTTTTGGGGATTGCCAAAAAGCGCGGCAGGAGAGCCTTCCTCGCAGATGACACCCTGATTCATGTATACCACATGGTTGCTCACGTCCCGGGCGAAGGCCATCTCGTGGGTAACCACCAGCATGGTCATACCCTCCTGGGCAAGCGAGCGCATGACGCTCAGCACTTCGCCGACCATTTCGGGGTCAAGGGCGGAGGTCGGTTCATCGAACAGCAGCACCTCCGGGTCCATAGCCAGCGCCCGGGCAATCGCCACGCGCTGCTTCTGGCCGCCGGAAATCTGACGGGGTTTGGCATTGATGTAGGGAGCCATGCCCACCTTTTCCAGATACTGCATGGCGTGGGTCTTTGCTTCCTCCCGGCTGCGTTTCAGCACCTTAACCTGACCGACGATGCAGTTTTCCAGCACCGTCATGTTGTTGAACAGATTAAAAGACTGGAACACCATGCCCACATGGGAGCGGTAAGCGGGTGCATTGAAGCCCTTGCTCACCACATTTTTGCCATGGTAGAGGATTTCTCCGGAGGTGGGGATTTCCAGCAGGTTGATGCACCGCAGGAGGGTAGACTTACCGGAGCCGGAAGCGCCGATGATGGAGGTCACGTCGCCTTTTTTTACGGTGAAATCAATGTCCCGCAGAACCTCGTGGGAGCCGAAGGACTTGGACAGGTGGTTCACCTGTAAAATCATATCTTCCATATCAGCGCTCTCCTCTCATGCGGCCGTGCTTCAATTCCTGTTCTGTCCGCTCCCGGTATTCTTTACTGCGCTCATCGAAAGGCGTGCCCTTGTCCGGATGGTTATAGGTTCCGGCAGTCATTGTCAGCTGGTCTACCTGCACCAGCTCATAGTTGCTGCTGCCGTCCATCTTCTTTTCCACCCACCGCAGCAGGAAGGAAGCAATCAGCGTCATACACAAATAGCCCGCCATTTCCACCGTGGCAGAGGGGAAATACAGGTAGCTGGCGCCCACGGCAGCCCGGTGGGCAGCAAAGAAATCCGGGAAACCGATGATGAACATGACGGAGGTATCCTTCACGTTGATGATGAAGTTGTTGCCGATCTGAGGCATGATATTGCGCAGCGCCTGGGGCAGGATCACATGGAGCATGGTCTGTACATGGGTCATGCCGATGGCCTTGGCGCCCTCGGTCTGACCGGGGTCAATGGAAATGATGCCGCCGCGGACAGATTCGGCCATATAGGCGCCGGTGTTAATGGACACCACCAGGATGGCAGCAGCCCAGATATTGGTAAATTTCAGAGCGTTATCTGTGAAGTAGGGAAGGCCGTAATAGACAAACACAGCCTGCAGCACCATGGGCGTGCCGCGGAATACCTCCACATATACCCGGACGATAACCCGGATCAGCTTCAGCAGGAAGCGCTTGGGCAGCGGATCCCGTTCTGTATAGGGAATGGTGTTCAAAACACCGCAGACAAAACCGATGACGCAGCCAATCACCGTAGCAACAAGCGCCAGAACCAGCGTATTGCGCATGCCGGTCAGATAAGAGCCGCCGTATTTTGCCCACAGCTTTACGATGTCGGCACACAGTTGGGTGATTTTCTCCATGGGGCTTTTTCTCCTTCTAATGATACACCGCAAGGCGAGAGGACGCAGTATCCTCTCGCCTTGCTTGTTGGCACTTACTCACTCAGGGGCTGAATGGAAATGGCGTAGGCCATCAGGTCGTTGAAGTCGTCCGCTGTCATGGTGGACAGGACTGCATCGATCTTATCCTTCAGCAGGGTGTTGCCCTTCATCAGGGAAACGCCGATGTTGACGTTCTCAGCGCGAACCTGCTCGGAGAACTGGAAGTCGCCGTCGGTGCCGGAGAAGTCCAGAATCTTCATGTCGGGATAGGCAGCCACAGCGCCCTGGGCGGTGGGCATATCGGTGCAGATGAAGTCAACGGTGTCGGTTTCCAGAGCCATCAGCATAGCGGGAGCGGTCTCGGCAGCGGTCTGAATCTTGGCATCGGAAATCTGGGGCAGGCACTGGTCATACCAGATGGTGGCGATCTGTGCCGTGCAGGTACCGCCGGCCAGGTCAGCGATGGAGGTGGCGTTTGTAAACTTGCTGTCTGCCTTGGTGACGCAGACGATGGTAGCGTAGAAGTAGGGACCGGCGAAGTCAACCTGCTCGGCGCGCTCAGCAGTCATGGACTGACCGGCAATAACGGCATCAAAGGTACCGGTCTGGACGCCGGGCACCAGGGAATCCCAGTCGGACTGGATCACTTCCAGTTCCCAGCCGTTGGCCTCAGCGATTTTCTTGCCGATCATCACATCGTAGCCGTTGGCATAGGAGCCGGGAACATTGGCGATGGGCACAGCGCCGTTGGAGTCATCGCTCTGGGTCCAGTTATAGGGGGCGTAAGCGCACTCCATAGCGATGGTCAGTACGCCGTCTTCCAGACCGGCGGGGACATCTGCAGCAGGAGCAGCGGGCGCTTCCGCAGCGGCGGCAGGAGCCTCCGTTGCAGCGGGAGCAGGGGCAGCAGTAGCGGCGGGGGCGCTGGAGCTGCCGCAGGCAGCCAGTGCCAGGGTCATGGCCAGAGCCATGACGACGGAAAGGAACTTCTTCATTTTAGTCAACCTCTCTTTTGATTTTTTGGGATGAACAAATCCCGGCTGGGTACTTCCGCAGCCATCCGCAGGCGCTTCCGGCTAGCATCCCGCCCCAGACGAAAGTTTTGAAAACACAGAAATACCGAAATGTATTTCCAGCTTTTCAAACTGTGCATATGGGACAAAAGAGCCGCCGCTCAGCCCCAGGCAAATGGGCCGGAGGTTCCATAAAATACAAATTGGACCGCTTTGGTAAGCGGTCCATGGAAATACGGCATCAAATCCAACTTTGGTTACCGAACGGCCATTGATAGCGCTTCACAAAGTCTTGTGACAGTCCGGCAGATCTTCTCTGACGGCCCAGCGGTGACAACCGGGTGATCGTTTCCCGCTTCGGCGGCGAGCCCTTTCCCTCTGACGGCCACCCGGCCTTGCCAAAAGGTACTGATGCGAACCGCGCCTCTATCTAAGCGATTCAATTTAACCGTATACTACCACGCCAGGTTTGGTGCTGTCAAGTATTCAAAATGGAAAGGGAAAAGTTTGTACACTGTGCCGGAAACAGCAGAAAAGCCAGGCAAAAAACTGTCGAAAATGGATGACATCGTACTTCATACGCTCAGATGTACCCCTCTGCCCCGCTGCCGCCGTGTGCATAGTATTCCCCTTCGGACACGCTGGTATTTCCCTTTGCCGCGAAATGGACACCGGCCAGCTCCGATGGAGCTGGCCGGTGTGTATTCGCAGCACTTCTGCATGTTGCACCGTTTTTCCGTTTTCAGTCCAGAATCAAACCGCTTTGAGTGAACGCTCAGGCTACCGCCGTCTCCATACAGCTCAAGGGTCAGAAAACGTATCAAACTGGCTGTTTTCAATTATCCGTAGGCTTCATGGTGGGGATTAGCACGGAAAAACCCACATAACCCTACATTGTACTACATAATCCTTTGCCATATTACTATCCAAACATTTACGCCACATAACCCTACACACCTCTACACACATCGTGTTTTGGTTGGCGTAAGCTGTGGCTTAAATGGCGTAAACAGATTACTGCGGAACAGCTGCCGGCTGCAATGCACTTTGTCCCTTGAAAAAGCTGTCCAGTCCGGCAAATTCTGCTTTTTTCAAATCCTTTGTCACATCCGCATAGATGTTCAGCGTCGTGGAGATATCCGCATGACCCAAGGTATCCTGGATGACTTTAATATTCACGCCAGCCTCGCACATCCGTGTGGTAAAGGTGTGCCGGAGAGAATGGCAGCTGAAGTGAGGAAGCAGCACGGGGTTTTCTTCACCCTTTTGCAGCACCTCGTCATTGCAGTCCCGGATGATTCTGCGGATTGTCTTGTTCAGCGTTCCCTGGTAGTAGGTTCCGCCTTCACGGTTGACAAAGATGAAATCTGTGTAGCCATCAATTACTACTTTGCACTGGATACCCGCTTCCTGCTGATACTCCCGTTCCATCATAAACGCTTCTTTGACAAAATCCAGCATCGGAACCTGCCGAACGCCGGCTTTTGTCTTGGGCGTATGGACATTAAAATAACAGCCTTGCTTGCTTTCGGTATCTCTGTGATCGTAGTACACCAGAGTATGATTTTCATCGATCATTCCTTCCTCAAGGTCAATGTCGCACCAGCGCAATCCAGCAACCTCACCAATTCGCAGGCCTGTTCCAATCATGACCGCAAAAATCGGATACCAATGATTGTAGGTCGGATGGGTTCTCAGATAGTTCAGCAGCAATTCCTGCTCCGGCTTTGTAAGGCCTCTGCGCTTCTCTGTCTTGAAAACATGAGACTGCTTCAGCTCCTTCAAAACACTGTCCGAGGGATTGTTGGCAATATATCTGTCATCGACTGCCATTTGCAGAACCTGATGAAGCACCGTGTGGATCGTATCGACTGTAGATGCCTGTACATTTCGCTCGTCAACCAAGTGATTGTAGAACCGCTTCACATCCGTTTTCTTCAGATCGTAAATACGTTTCTTTCCAAAATTGGGACGAACGAACAGGTTATACATGTATTTGTAGTTCTCGAAGGTGTTATTCTTCAACCCCCGCTTGACCTGACACCACAAATCAAACATCTCGTTGATCGTGACACATCTGGCTTCTGCCTTCAATCCTGAGAATTCATCATGCTCGATCTGCGCTTCTTTCTCGCGCAGCTCTTCCAGTGATTTGGCATACACCGCATGGCGCTTTCCATCCTTACCTGTCCAGCGGTAATCATAGGTTCCGTTGGGACGCTGGCTTTCCCCAGCCTTGAGGACGATTCGATCTTTATCTTTTCTCTTTTGACCCTTTGTTGCCATAATTTATACTCCTTTCATGGCATAACAAAGGGCGGTGTTGTGGTCATTATACCGCAACACCGCCCAGTTATCAAGTATCGGATTCGTAAAAAATGAGTACCTTACAGAGAATACATTCGATCTGTGTATTCATCCAATTTCCGTCGTTTAATCAGCCGCTTGGAACCAATCCAGAGGACGAAGGGGCAGGATTCACTGTCCGACAGTTTCCTCAGCTTGTTGATTCCAATGCCAGAATAGGCAGCTGCCTCTTCCAGTGTCAGGTTGCTTTTCTCCCAAATGGGAATTTCTATCATAGGCAAATGTCCTCCATCTTCATAGTATTTGGAACACTTCGCCGAAAATTTCGGCGAGGTGCTTGATTGTTGCGATTTCTCTTGGAGAAAACAGGTATACTGTAGTTATTCACGGATAATCGTGTCCTTTCTTTCAGTTTTGGT
>JBJDYL010000102.1:0-19716 GCA_051867285.1 Faecousia sp.
TCCACATGGACGATCCTCCATGGGATATCTTCGGCCTGCCCCGCCTGATGGTGGATGAAGCCGCCTGCACCAAGCTCCTGACCACGGTGGATCACCCCTGCAACTGCCTGACCCTGTGCACCGGCTCCCTGAACGCCAATCCCAGCAACAACTGTGCCGACATCATCCGCAAACACCATGCCAAGATCGCCTTCGCCCACATCCGCAACGTTCATCACTTTGAAAACGGCGACTTCAGCGAGGCGGCCCATCGGGACTGCTGCGGAGAAACCGGTATCATTGAGATCCTGCGGGCCTACCACGACAACGGCTGGGAGGGTTATATCCGTCCTGACCACGGCCGTCAGCTGTGGGAGGAAGGCCCCGGTGTCTGCCGTCCCGGCTACGGCAAGTACGACCGCGCCCTGGGCATCCAATATATGCTGGGCGTATGGGACACGCTGGATCGCCTGAGCGGCAAAAACTGATCTGAGAACTGCAACCCCACAAAGAAAGGAAATCGCTTATGAAACTGCCTCTGAATCATGATTTTACCAATAAAGTTGTTGTTATCACCGGCGCCGGTGGTGTGCTCTGCGGCGATATGGCCCGTGCCTATGCCAGAGCTGGCGCCAAAGTTGCTGCTTTGGATCTCAACGAGGAAGCGGTCAAGAAGCTGGCTGACGAGATGAAGGCTGAGGGCCACATCTGCGTGGGCTACAAGGCCAATGTGCTGGACCCCGAAGCACTGGAGGACGTCCACCAGAAGGTGCTGGCCGATCTGGGCCCCTGCGATATCCTGATCAACGGCGCCGGCGGCAACAACCCCCGGGCTACCACTGACAACGAGTATCAACACGAGGCAAAAGAGGGGCAGAAAACCTTCTTTGATCTGGATGCCGGCGGCGTGGACTTTGTGTTCAAGCTGAACTTCCAGGGTACCCTGCTGCCCACCCAGACCTTTGCCAAGGACATGGTCGCCCGTAAGCGCGGAAATATTTTGAACATCTCCTCCATGAATGCTTACATCCCCCTGACCAAGATTCCTGCTTACTCCGGCGCTAAGGCCGCTATCTCCAACTTCACCCAGTGGCTGGCTACCCATTTCGCCGGCTGCAATATCCGCGCCAACGCCATCGCTCCCGGCTTCCTGGTGTCCAACCAGAATCGTGGGCTGCTGTTCAATCCCGACGGCACCCCCACTGCCCGTTCCGAGAAAATCCTGAAGGGAACCCCCGCCGGACGGTTTGTGAATTCCGAGGAACTGCTGGGCGGCGTGTTCTTCCTGACCGACGACGCGGCTGCTTCCGCTATTACCGGTGTGGTGCTGCCCATCGATGCAGGCTTCTCTGCCTACTCCGGTGTGTAATTGGGAGGCGCGAATATGACGGTTATGGAAAGACTGGCACGGTCTATTGTTGTGCCGGTGGTTGTTCTGGAAAACGAGAAGGATGCCGTTCCCACCGCCAATGCTATGCTGGCAGGCGGCGTGGACACCATGGAGATCACCTTCCGCACAGCCTGCGCTCCCGAGGCCATCAAGGCCGTGGCGGAGAACTGCCCCGAGGTGCTGGTGGGCGCAGGCACTGTGCTGAATGTGGAACAGGCCAAGCTGGCGGTAGAGATGGGTGCGAAGTTCATCGTATCTCCCGGTTTTGATGCCGCTATTGTGGAATGGTGCATGGAAAACGGCATCGCAGTCACGCCCGGCTGTGTTACCCCCACGGAAATCATGGCCGCCGTGAAGTATGGCCTGAAAATGGTCAAGTTCTTCCCCGCCAATGTCTACGGGGGTTTAAACGCCATGAAGAATCTGGCAGCCCCCTTTGTGGGCATCAAGTTCCTGCCCACCGGCGGTGTCAACACCGGCAACATCAGAGAGTACATCAATGCGCCCTTTGTCCACGCAGTGGGCGGCAGCTGGGTCTGCCCCAAGGCGGAAATCGCTGCCGGAAACTGGGACAAGATTACCCAGCTGTGTCTGGATGCCCGTAAAGCTGCCAAAGGCGAATAATATCTGGAAAGGATCGAGAATTATGGCTAGAATTGTTACCTTCGGAGAATTGATGCTCCGACTCCAGCCCTATAACTATGAGCGGTTCGTCCAGTGCGACCATGTGGCGTTCACCTTCGGCGGCGGCGAAGCCAATGTAGCCGTGTCTCTCGCCAACTACGGTATGGATGCCGCTTATGTCACCAAGCTGCCCGCCCATGCCATCGGTCAGGCTGCGGTCAACAGCCTCCGCCGCTACGGTGTCGACACCTCGCTAATCACCCGGGGCGGCAACCGCGTGGGCATCTATTTCAATGAGAAGGGCGCTTCCCAGCGGGGCAGCGTGTGCATCTATGACCGGGCCCACTCCGCCATTCAGGAGGCCCAGCCCTCCGACTTTGACTGGGACAAGATTTTCGAGGGTGCAAGCTGGTTCCACTTCACCGGCATTACCCCGGCGCTTGGCCCTAACCTGGTGGAAATCTGCCGCGACGCCTGCAAGGCTGCCAAAGCCCGTGGCGTGAAGATTTCCTGCGACCTGAACTACCGGGGCAAGCTGTGGACCCGGGAGCAGGCTCGTGCCGCCATGACCGACCTGTGCCAGTATGTGGACGTGTGCATCTCCAACGAGGAGGATGCCAAGGACGTGTTCGGCATTGAAGCCGAAGCCACCGACATCTACGGCGGCAGCCTGAATCACGAGGGCTACAAGTCCGTTGCCAAGCAGCTGGCGGACAGGTTTGGCTTTGAGATGGTTGCCATCACCCTGCGGGAATCCCATTCCGCTTTCGACAACGGCTGGAGCGCCATGCTGTACAATGTTGCAAAGGACGAATACTGCTTCTCCAAGAAGTATGACCTGCACATCATCGACCGGGTTGGCGGCGGCGACTCCTTCGGCGGCGGCCTGATCTACTCCCTGCTCAGCGGCAAGGATACCCAGGCGGCTGTGGAATTCGCGGTTGCAGCCTCCGCCCTGAAGCACTCCATTGAGGGGGACTACAACATGGTCACTGTTGCTGAAGTAGAAAAACTGGCCGGCGGTGACGGCTCCGGCAGAATCCAGAGATAACATGCAAAACCAGCGGGACGCATTCGCGTCCCGCTGGTTTTTTAAGGGGCTATTTATCTTTACCATCCGGAACGCCATAGGGCCATTACAGGCTCACTGCGCAGAGCCGGTATACTTTGCCCCTTCTGGGGCAGCTAAAAGATGATGCGCCCCTCTTCTGAAGCAGCGCCTTGGAAGGGAGCTGCATCACCGGGGGATCAAAAGGTATATCATCCCCCGTCCCGCCACAGTGACGTTATGCATCCATTTCCGCAAACCGGATAGATGTCGTATCCCGATATGACGATGGCGCAGCGCCCCAACATTGGGGTGCTGCGCCATGTTTGAAATTGGGATGCCGTCTTACTTCATGACCTTCACGGTGAGCTTCACCTGCGTGGGTTTGACGTTTGTGGCATTGTTTGCGGGGGTAACATCCAGAAGGAGGGTGTAGTTCTTACCAGCTGTCAGCAGACTGGGATTCTGGGCATTCAGCGAAAGGACGGCGGTACTGCCATCAATTACTGCGGTGAAGCCGTTCCCTCCCAGAGCAGCCATCAGTTCCGCAGAGCTTCCGGCGTTTACGGTGATTTCCCCGATTCCCCCAGGTGTCATGGTTAATTTGCCGGTCAGCGGGGCGGCCTGAGACTGGAACAGAGTCAGCGTCGCCGGAGTGACGGTGTACTTGGCCTTACTCTGGGCAACCTTGACGCTCACAACCGGGGAAAGGATTTCCTCGCCGCAGACACTGACGCGGAACTGCACCTTGTAGGTGACGTTGGTGGCGTATTCCTCCCCGTCAAGCAAGGTCAGGATGATCTTACCCTCTTCCAGCCCGGCACAGAATTTGTCCGCGTCCTGCCCGTCCAGCGAAACGCCGTCAATTTCGCCGATGCAATTCGTCAGCTTGGGGGTGTAGACGATGGCACTGTCCGGATCCAGAGTGTCCAGCTTGCCCTTGGCAGACAGGGACACGCCCAGCTTACTGGATTCGTACACCTGCACTGTCAGTTTCAGCGCCGTAGGTAGGATTACGCACTGACCTGTTTCGCTGTCACGCAGAACAGGGTTCATTGCCAGCGTTTGATTCCCGATGGATTCACTGCCTGTCAGATATACATAGAGTGTACTATTGTCAACGCTCATCCGTTCCTCGTCCATATTCTCAAAGCCAGCCAGGGCATATCCGGCGGGAATGGAAACGCTCAAAGCCGCGGTTTCCTGCCCGGCCAGATAACGGTTCAGCTTTACGGTGGAGGCGGACAGCTTCACCTTTGGCAGGGTTCCGGAGACGGTGACTTTCAGCGTGCCGCCGGAAATCTCTGTGACTCCGTCCGACAGGATTCCCTTGACGGAGTAGGTGTAGGTGCCAGCCCTGGGAGCATCCCCGGGGATTTCCGCATAAATACAGCCATCGTCATAAGAATAATACACATTCAGCTTCGCCGCTTCCGCTGCAGCGGCAGTTCCATCCTGGGCGGTGGAGGTTATATCCACTGCACCCAGAGTCAGATTGCCCTGGGACAGGGTCACGGGCGTTGCGGCGATCCGCTCTGTGAAATAGCTGTTAAGGGTCAGGGTCGTCTGGCCCAGCTTCAACGCAGGCAGCTTACTGCTGACCGTGACCTTGTGGGTCAGTTTGATACTCTGGGCCCAGTTGCTCCGGCTGACCCAGATGGTCGCTGTGCCGCCGGTTTCGCCGTCCAGCGTCAGGGTCAGCGTGTCGCCCCAGTAAGTGATGCTGGCAAAGTCTGCACTGTATTCCACGCTATCCGGTGTCAGCCAGTTCCCCTCAGTCTGGTTCCAGACTTTCAGTTCCACACTGCAGCTGGCATTCAGCGCAGTGTTGATGGTGCTGGAGGCGGGACTCAGGGTCAGCTTGGGGGCGGTGGTGACGGTAGAAATGGTAATGGATTTGGATACAGGCGTGTTGTAGCCCTCCAAGTACACCATCAGAGTCGCCTTGGTATCCGGTTTTGCAGCGGGATTCTCCGCATAATGCAGGGTCGCCGTGCCGTCAGAATACGCAACGGTGAAGTCGTCGGTATCCGCCAGCTCCACATTGGTGATGGTCTGCCCGGTGGCAGTGATGCTCAGCTCCGCCGTGCTGTCTAAGTAGAACAGGTTGAACTTCTCCGTCTGCTTCACGGTGACGGCAGGCAGGGTGTTGGCAACCTTCACCTGGAGCTTGTAAGAATAGGTATGCCCGTCCTCGCAGGTGACAAGCAGCTGGGGATAATAGGTTCCGTTTTTCACCGTCTGGGCATACAGCGTCATGGTTTCACTGTCCAGCCAAAGTCCATCAGGCGCGCCGGTCAACTCTGTCGATACAATGGCGTTGTCATAGCTTTCCCGCAGATCGATGTCCACACCCTGCTCGCTGTAACCGTTCAGGGTAATCTTATCGGTTGCCAGTCTGGGAGCATAGTCCCGGACGGAGACAGACAACTGGGCTTGGGCTTTGGTCAGATCATTGGAAACTGCCGTAATAACGCATTCCCCGTCGGCGCCTGCGGGGATCGTCACGTTGCCAGTGCCGTCAATTTTCGCAACGGCAGCGTCGGAACTGCTCCACTTCACCACACCGGGGAAGGTTTCACCCTTCCAGTTCGTTGCTTCGGCTCTGATGGTGAAGCTGCGCTGATCAGCTGCCTTTTCAAGAATCAGCTTGGAGTCGACTGTCTGCATTCCCTCCGGAAGAACCAGCTTCAACGACTCTGCCTGCATGGGGATGACAGAAACTCTGATGGTGGTTTTCCGATTCAGGGGATCGCCCTTGAGCATGGCAGTAATGGTGGCAGTGCCGGTTTTGGTTCCGGCGGTCACAATTCCCTGGCTGTCAACCGAGGCAATGCTGGGATTGGAAGAAGCGAAATCCAGTGCCTCCGGGTCAATAGCATTCTCGCCGGATACGGTGACGGCGGCAGTCTGCCCAGGCTGGAGTCCAATCCCGGGCACATCCGCAAAGGCCGTCAGGGTTTTTGCGCCGTCCAGATAGATGACATTCAGCGTCACGCTGGCCTTCACGCCGGAGCCGTCAGCGGCAGCGGCGGTGATCACCGCGGTGCCGGGATAGGTCAGAGTGACAATGCCCGTGTTCTTATCCACGGACGCCACCTTGGCATTGCTGCTGGACCAAATTACAGTCTGCTGGGCGGTTTCCGGTGTGATGACGGCGGAAAACACCAGCGTGGTTCCATCCTGCATATCCGACTCCAGCATTCCATCCAGCCTGGTTTCCCCCTGCATCAGGTACATACTGCCGGCCTTAGGAAAAATTCGAATGGTTTTGGTTTCGCAAATACCGTCCTCAGAGATAGCGGTGACGGTGATCTGCTGCACCGCTTCAACATTTTTCGCTGTGAGCAGGCCGGAGGAAGACAGGGTCGCCCATTCGTCGTCCCCCTCCACAAGGCTCCACTGGACGCTGACTTTTCTTCCATCGGACATTTGATACGCAGACAATTGGAGCTTCTGTCCACTGATCAGCGAATCTGTGTCCACAGGACGAATCTGGATTTTTTCATTGGTAGAGAAATAGGTCACACTTCGGTGCGCCGAAACCCAGTCCAGCTCACTGATAGCACGATTGATATTGTTGACATCCGGCACTCCGATTCTGGTTTTGACAGTTGTCATACCGGCATCGAAAGCACCGGCGCCAATCCACAAAGTATCCGAAACGCTTTGACCAAACGTAATTCTCTTCAGCGAAGCACACTGTCCAAAGGCGCCCATATCGATGGAGCTGACGCTGGCCGGGATGGTCACCGAGGTCAGGCTTTTACAGTATGCGAAAGCGTCAAAGCCGATGGAGGTAACACTGGCCGGGATGGTCACCGAAGTCAATTTCTCGCAGCAATAGAACGCATTTTCGGGAATGGCGGTGACACCGTCTGGGATGGCGATTGTAGTCAGCTCGAAGCATTCCTTAAAGGCACTTTCACCAATGGAATGAACACGCTGCGGGATAGCTATGTCGGTCAGGGCTCCGCAATAGAAGAAAGCCATGTTTCCAATGGAGGCAACACTTTCCGGAATGGTTACCGAGGTTAGGCTGACACACCAACAGAAGGTGCTATCCTGAATTTCAGAAACGCCCTCCGGGATCGTTACCGAAGCCAGACGAATGCAATGGGAAAAGGCGCTTTTTCCAATGGAGACGACGCTCTCCGGGATGGACACCTCAGTCATATTGGAGCATTCATTGAAGGCGCAAACACCGATCGATGTGACGCCTTCCTGCAAGACTACAGAGGTAATCTCTTGTCGGTTTTGATACCAGGGAACATCGTAATGGTTGTAATAATCCGTCATGTCTCCGCTGCCGGAGATGGTCAGGATGCCGTTCGCAAACGTCCAGGTCAGGTTCTCGCCGCAGGTGCCGGAAGGAGGTTCACTGGCCACGGTAACATACAGCGTTTCACTATCCGCCGCTACCGCCTCCGGCTCTTCGATGGTTTCCGGAATGGTTGCCTCCGTGGTCTCCGGCTCGGTCTCCGGGACAGTTACCGGCACAGTCTCTGGAACGGTCTCCGGAACGGTTTCGGGTTCGGTCTCCGGCTCAGTCTCTGCCGTGGTTTCCGGCTCGGTGGCAGAAGTGGTTTCCGCCGGCAGGGTTTCCTCTGCCGCCGGAATGTCCTCCTCTTCGGCCCGCGTCGTCACCGGGACATTTCCCAGTACCAGCATCAGTGTCAGAAACACACAGAGTATTCGCTTTTTCAGATCGTTTTTCATAGCAATTCCATGTCCTCCATCCGTAAAAGGGAATATTTTCCATGATTACAGTATATCACAGATTCTGCGTTTGTCCATCGCACCAGCCGCATAATCCCCCATTTCCTGCAAACAATACCACTGGAAACTTGGCACAAGGAGAGGAAAAACAATGAAAGCAACAGGAATCGTTCGCCGGGTGGACGATCTTGGAAGAATCGTTATCCCAAAGGAGATCCGCCGCACCCTGCGCATCCGCGAGGGCGACCCGTCACTGATATCATTGACACCGTGGGAAAAGTATTGTTTTAGTATGTTGGATTTAGCCAAACGCCAGGAGTGGTAGTTGTACATAGTGACAACCTAGAACGCCAAAACCGTGCGAATACGAAAGGGGTAAAACGGGGTGAAAGAAATCATTTCTTGCGAATTTAACATGGACACAGCCCGCGTAGAGTTGCGCTTTTCCGATGGAAGCATGGTCGCCATTGATACCATTGCCGTGGAAAATGAAGCTGCCGGTACCATGTTTCAGCGGTCAGAGCTGGATTGGCTGATCTACAATAAGCCATTGGAGTTTGCCTAGCTGGTGCTGGGCGGTGAGATCGAGAAGTACCTACAGGGCGCACCGGAACACCGACTGATGGACTAACGAAATAGACGCAGCACAGCCCACCAATCATTCGAGCGGTGAGCTGTGTTTTTCGATTGAACAATCTGGTAGAGTAATGACATTAAAATGGCAAATCATAACGATACGCATCTTTGACCTTTTTCAACTCCCTTGACATTTCATCCGGGAAGTTGAACAAAAACTTCTGTAACGACAGACACAAAGTAAACTCACGAGGATTTCTATAGCTTGTCCAACCACTTGCATATACAAGATCATTTTGGACGAGGAACTCGAGACAGCTTCCATAATTGCTTGAAAGTGTTGAATCAAGACTATTCTTGCTTTCCCACTGCTTTATACTTTCAATCTGCCCCTCAGCCATCCAGCGATCACCAAGTGACCGCATTCTCTCTTCAACAATATAGGAAATAAACAATCCGATTTTTGAATCGAGCGTATCAGAAGCCCAAATCGTTTTGAAAGTATCAACTGCCAATTTTGTATGCTGATCTACGTATACTTTCAGTTCGGGAAGAGTTGATGCTGCATTTGCAGAGTATTTTCGAAAGGCTTCAATGCTAAACTCCAGGGTATCGTTGGTTACAGTTCCACCATCGAAAGATGACAGTAGATCAAAAGCATTATCCACATTCACATTGTAGATTTCGCACTCATTCAGCCAATTTGCAATAACTGTCTTAGATACTTTACGAACGTTTTTTTGAAGTATGTAGTACAGAACGATTCTCTCGTCATCAGTAGTTATTTCTGATAGAGAAAAAGTACTTGGAGCTTCGTGTAGCACATGTGGCAACTCCCTTGCGCTGAGATAATCTGCATATTTTGCTCTAAGCTTGTTATTCTCAGAAGTAATAGTACTGGCTTTAGTATGAGGTGCAGATACCGCTTCACTAATGGTATCGTAAATATACGAGATGTCTGTGTCACAGTCCAAACGGCGCAGTTTGTATTCATTATTGAGAAAACCATACATATTGCCAGAATTAATCTCCGGCAATGCGATTGGGATTACAGGGACATCCTCATACCAAAGGACACCTGCCTCGTTAAGACAATAAGCACTCTGGTAATAGTCCTGTGAAAGAATCGCTATATTGACAGCGCTGTTTTTCAGCGCAGACTTAACCTCATTCGAGATTTTTTCGTTTATATCATTTCCGGGCAAAGAGGAACAAAACACAGATTTCTTTGAAATTCCTGTTCCTGAAAGGAAATCAACCAGCATATCAGCAACATCTTTGTCTGTTGATCTGTGACTTATGAAAACCAACGGGTTCACCTTCTTATCCTGTGTATGAATTGTAGTATGGAATTCATGCCGAACGAGCTGTTCAACATATGTTCTCGCAGAATTGTTGAGTGTAACAAAATATGGTATATTATCCGCCCAAAGAACATTGATATAACCGCATTCTTTTAACTCATTCATGATTCCGTCAAGTTCTCTTTTTTCTTGTGTAGAGCTTTCTCCATACCGCTTACTCACGACGTGTGTGGGGTTATCGGCTTGGACAAGTTCAAACAGTATTTTTTCAGAATTGGCAGGAAGTCGTTCAAATACCATATTTTTCTCCACTATTGTGCCAAATTAATGGATGGCAAGACCACAATTAAATAAGTCATTGATTGCTCTTTGTATGTTCTTATCGTCTACACCGCTTAATTTGAGCTGCATTGCATAAACAATCCGTTCTGTGTAAATCAGGTCAAGCAAAGAATTGTCAATGAAATCAATGTCCAAATTTCCGTGTGCATAATTGTTGCGCTGATCTGCCAGTCGCTTGCCCATTTCAGAATAGAGTAGTTCAGTGTTATTCAGAGAATACAGTCTCTTGCCAAATAGATCAATTATCGAGCCGATCTCATTGCCTATGTGAACAATCTCTGATTGGAGAGAATCGGATGAGATGAGCTTTCGGAGAAACTTGTACTTTCGCTTGAGACTGCCGGTGCTGTTATCTATAAGCTTTTGAATTTCTTCTGTTGCGGCTGCTTCAATGGCAAGTGTTTCCTCTGATTTTGTAATTCCATCAGGATAAAGCCTTTTGAATTCCCACTCAAATGCCGCAGTTATCATGACAAAGCGAGCTGCGTTAACAACGCATCCCGAAGCATAAGTATCGGGAATATGACGCGTATAGAGTCGCCGCAAAGCGATATCATTCAGTATCCGTCCTTCGACACCTGACAAATATGCCTGTTTGATATATCTCCCCTTTTTTAATGCTTCCAGATCTTCTTCGCCATCTTCTCCAAGCATAGTAAATGTAGCAAATATTCTTGTCCTGCCTTCTTCTGCCGGTGTAGATAAGTCGGCAACCGGAAGAAATACATTTTTCCGATAGCACATGAATTGCAGAAACTCTTTCGCCACAAACCAAAGACGAATAATAAAAGAATAATCCTCCGTAGGCTCAAAGTGGAACGACATCGTAGATCGAAGTGTCAATGGCGGCTGGCCGACCTTTGTGCTAAATGATCTTGCAATACCAAAGCTGACACTTACATCTTTACCATCCACCAGGAAGCTTTTCGGTTCTGTGGTTGTAGAATCATAATCCTCGGTTTGCACAGCTAGAATACCATGTGAACGAAACTGTTCGCGATTAAAAGAACAGCTATATCCTTGCGTTACAGGGTGAATACAGTCAAGTTCCGGACAAGTAAAGCCCATTTTTGAAATAGGCTGATTGGTAGTATTGCAGAGAATGAAAGCCGCTACATCCACAAACAGGACCTCGTTGTAGCTTCCGATATGTGCTCCCTGTTTTGTTAGGAAGATCATCGTTTGACCGGTTTCATTACACTTACCAACAAGGTATGGCTCATCCATTCTCGGGGATGCCATTGTAAAGGCAGGTCCATCTCCAATCTTCTTCATCAGCATCGAAAACCGAATCTCATCCTTTTTTTCGGATGGAGGTACCAGGCGTAGCTCGTTGTTGTCAAATACAAAGAAGAAATCTATGGTTTTGTAGGAGAGTGTTCCGGTGTATATATTGAGTTTTTCCATTTTTCACTTCCTGAATCTATGGTTTCAGTTGTCAGTTCCTGTCCAAGTGCGATTGATCTAGCAACCACTGTGAAATTCGTTTTCTGATATATCAGAGTATGATGTATATACGATAGCATACAACGTCGCTCTTCTCTAATTAATCATCCTTTTCGCCGTGTGACAAATATGATAATTACATCAGATCCACCCTGTATTTCTGAGGTATTCTATTTTTATAACTATCGCAATATGATTAGATGAATTGTTGCTGCTAGAATTCCTGCATCAGTGGCACCCAGTGGTCATCAGCCATATCCTCGGCAAACTCCGTATTATTGATATAAAGCTGATTATCCTTATCCCGCACAAAACCCCAATGTAGGTCGTGCTTGGTAGCATAAGCCTTGAAAGCGTTGAACTTATTCTGGATTTGAGGGTCGATATTCTTGTCCTGACCTCTGGCTTCACCACCCTTGGTTTCAATAACCCAGACTGTGCCATCCTTCTTCATGACAATGTAGTCAGCATAGAACAGCCACTGCTTCTGGATGCCGTCCACATACACGATGGAGAAATACTGCTGTCCGGTATCGCCGTTTTTGTACACCCATTCGATATCCAGCCGACCTTCACAGTGCTGCTCAAACAACATTTCGCAGGTGCTGCGGACGAGACTGGTAGCAAATCCGGAAGTATACTCATGGTAAGCATTGGACAGGTATTCCACCTCACCTTTGACATTGGGATCATAGCGGAAGAAGTCCTGCTCCGGGATGCGGAATGTACTCCGCTTGGGGTTGCGCTCATAGCTCAACTGAACGGCCATTTGTGCCGTAACTTCCCGGAATTCCTCTTTCAGCTTGTGCTGGTTGTTGATAACAAAAGCATAAAACTCGGCAGTTTCCAGAGCAATCAGCTTTCTGCCAGTAGCACCGCCCTTGCGGAACAGCCGCTCCAGAATGATCTTGACCTTGTTCTGCGCCATGCCAATGGAACTCTTAATGGCATCGATACTGTGCATGAGCTGCATACCGTGCTTATGAGTGTCAATGCGCTTATGGGTCGTGATGTAGCTATGACTTTCCGTCAGAGCAGAAGTACGCACAAATTCACCCTGTAAAGCCTGCCCATGGATCTCCGCTCCAAAGACATATCCGGCATCAGCCAGAAGCATTTGATTCTGCTTCTTATCGCTGCCCAGATGATACTTCGCAACCAATGCTTCGTGAATTTTGATCAGCACCTCACGCTCACCCAATCCGTCGAAGTCCATATCCCGGATTTCTTTCTCCAAAGTGAAGGTCTTGCACTTATCTTTCAGGAACAGGCGGCGTGTTTCATAAGCCTTGTCAATGCTGGACAGCAGACCGGCCTTGTACTTCTCATCGAAGGTGTACACAAAGCAGAAGTCCAGCAGATCATCTTCGTAATTTAATGCCGCGAACTGCAAGACTACTCCCCTTATCGTATCCATATCCATGCAGTTTAGATAAAGAGTACGCAATTCTGTGTTCATCTAAGTATGCCATTAATCGGTCGAACAGTTCTTTTGTATTTCTGGTTTTCTTTTCTCCGGGATTTTCGTAATATACACCACTTAGTTCGTATTTAACAGATCGAACGATTTCATCGAATTGGGTGCTGTGTTTAGTAGCAGAGGACGAGAGAGCAATGATTTCATTATAATCATCATCTGTAAACTGTGCAGAAAAGCTGTAGCTAAATTCCCGATTAATAATGGTAAGGAAATTATTGAGACTATCGGCAGAGGTAATGTTGAAACCTTGAAGCAGATTAAGGGGAGCCTTCAAATCTCCAACACTAACGCCAATTCCGACAGGAATGACATGGACACCCTTTGAATAGGCATAGCCAGCTTCGAAATAAATCCAGCCGGAGGAAATGGACTGTTCTGTAATAAAGACAAACATAACCTTTGCTTCTTTTAAGCCTTCTTCCACCTTATGAATCCAGTTGGTACCAAACGGAATGCTCTCGCCATCACTGGACTGAAAAATTTCAAGAGTACCGCTTGTGTACTGCATCACCTTATTTTTAATTGCCAATACCATGTCCTTATCCTTGGAGGAATGGCTAAAAAACAATGTAGGCTTACTCATATATATCCTCAATTCTGCCAGCAAGTGCTAGCTGCATTCCATGTTGTCTGGTTTTCTGTTTCATGTATAATAGCGTTCCAAACAGGTCCCAGAAATACGTTCAGTTGCTCAATTATATCATCAAAGGGTACAGCGGGATTACCCAATCCGCTTTATCTTCTTAACAAATTTCCGAGCACTATTTTGCTTTGTACCTCGTATTTCTTGCGCTGCCCTCCTGGCAGAGCAAGCCATCCGCTACCATCTGCTTCAGAATCCGGTTGGCAGTTGCCTGGCTTACATTCAACAGCTTCTGGGCATCGCTGCGGGCAATACTCCCCTTGGATGCGAGAAAGTCCAGTACCCGTTCTTCTTTGCTCTTGTTGGGATCGTGTTCATAGTGGATGCCGCTGTCAGCCGCATTTCGGTTCGGCAGGGTGATCTTGAAGGCATTACTGGTCACCTCGATCTTTGGCACCAAACCGGAGTCTGCATAGGCGTTCAGAATTTTGGGCATACCGGTTCCGTAGGCTTCAATCAGTTTGAGCCGATAAAACACCCCTGCCAGCTTGGGGTTCCGGCAAACAGAAAGCCCCAGAAGAATGTCATCCAGAGAAATTCCTGTGGGCAGACCGCCTACGGATACAAACTCAATCCGATCATCATAGACACTGATCAGGGTGCTGGCGCTGAAGGAATAGTCCCTGTGCACCAGGCAATTGAGCAGCGCTTCCCGCAAAGCTTCTTCAGGATAATCCCGTTTGTCAATGCGGTACAGGCCTTCAAAGGTGGCATGGGTCTGATTTCGCATATCCAGATAGGCATAGACTTCCTCCATCTGACGGAACAGCGAACCGTTGAACTCCCGCCGATCCTGAAAATCGCTTTTATCTGAGCCGGAGAAGGTAGCTGCCTTGATGGTGCTGCCGCACTGATCGGACAGCAGTAGTGCCACATTGGTGTAAATCCCCTCTGGAGAAACCAACCCTAATGTCTGCATTTTGGACGCATCAAAGGCAACTTTCTGCTTTGCAAACTGGGAACTTGCCGCATCAAAGGTCAGATTCTGTTCCAGAGACCGCATATCCTCAAAGCAATCCCCGTCGGTTTCCTTGATCATCTTTCGGATTGCCGTATCGGTGGCAGGATCTGTAGATGTGCCGTTGCGGACATAGACACCGTTGGGTCTCAGACCCTTGCTGCCCAGATAGTAGGGACGATCCGTGCCTTTCTGAACCGTGACAGCAACAATCTGCTTTCCGTCAACCGCTTGGGTTTGATAACCCACAAACATGGTAAGATCCGGCTTGATGGAATCCCGGATCATATTGTTCAGCTGCAAAATAACCTGGTCAGCATTTTCGATGCCCACCACCTGCCCATCATTCGCAACGCCGATGTACATCGTACCGCCCCTGGTGTTGGCAAAGGCAATGACTTCTTTGCAGATGTCCCCGACCACTTCAGACTTAAGTTCCACAACTTCACTTTCCACGAAATCCATATGGCACCTCCCGTTTATCTTGTCATCTATTATATTCATTCTAATCATTCTAGTCAATATCTAATCATGATTAGATAAGTGAATGGGAGCATTACGCACACAAATTGTTTCGCTCATTATCTCAGCATTGTATCATCCGCCGTGATACAATGCTGAGATAATCTCTAGGATGCAGATCACCATTTGATCTTCCGACAGCAATTTGAAAATTGCGTAGCCGCTGCCCGAAGGGCAGCGTTACATAGAACAAGTTCTTGTTCTCCGGGGCTTGGGGCAGCGCCTCAACAAGCAGAAAACGCTCAAATCCGTCGGAGCGGAAATGAGCGTTTTTCGCATATGGCGCGCCATGCGCATTGCTTGCGACTTTTGTGCTGAACGTGAACCCCCCTTATGAATAAGCATTCTTTGCTAGCCGCAAGCAATGCGTTTGTGGACCCAAACGCACAAAACCTACGATTTCGCCATTTGCGACTTCGCTGGTTTTTGATGCTTGTTGGTGCTGCGCCCCAAGCCCCGATGATCGCAGTCTGTCAGTCTGCGGCTGCGCGATTTTCAATCGCTTCCATTTACAAATTGGGCTCTTCCAAAAATAATCGAAAATATTTTCGAATTAGGTGTTGACATTTCTTCTCCTATCTGTTATACTCTCAATACACGAACAAACTTTCTAAAATAGTTCGTGATAACAACTTCATATTTTTTCTTATTTCGTTTCGTACATAGTTCAACCGCCGGACACGCTGGATTTATTCCAGTATAGGAAGCCGGATAAGAGCCTGCATCCACCAGCTTTGCTGGTGAGAACGAGGACCATCGAGTTAGGGCATGACAAACAGCTTACCACGCTGTTGTCATGCCCTTTTTTCTGTCCTCTGGGCGTTTGCCCCTGTACCTTGCTACGAAAATAAGTCGTAGCGTGAACCTTGACAAAGCGTTTTTCAACGCCTCATAGATGAAAGATCCACAGCACAAATAGCGGCAGGCCTTGCCTGTCGCTGGCGGAGCAATATGGGAGTAAGCATCAGTCGGGTGCTACCACTACGTAGCCCAGCTTCTGCAATTCATTCACCAAGCGGTTTGCACGTTTCCGTTCGCATCGCAGTCTGCGCTGTTCAAAGCATTCCTCGTTATAGGGGGTACAGGTTTTCAGCATGGTGTAGATGATGGAAAGGATCTTCCGGGCCAACGCAATCGTTGCCCGCTTCGCTCCCTTCCGCTGTTTCACTTTCCAGTACCAGCCGGAAAGATACAGCTTGCGGTGAGATGCCAAGATCCACGCGACCTCGCACAGCATGCTCTTCAGATAAGGATTGCCTTTGTTGATATGGACGCTCTTTCGCTTACCAGCACTCTCGTTGTTGCCGGGACTCAGTCCCGCCCAGGAGCAAATGTGTTGGGAATCCGGGAATGAACTCATATCAGTACCAATTTCCGCAATGATAGCAGCTGCTGCAGTGACATCAATTCCGGGAATGGAGCAAAGGAGATTCAGTGCATCAGTATGTTTCAGGACTTCCTCGGTGATTTCGTCCTCAACCGTATGCTTATGTGCTTCCAAATCTTCCAGATGCTGAAACACCATATTCAGGAATCTGCGCTGATGCTCGGAAAGTGATCCATTCAGTGCAACGAGTATCTCGTCAATTCGGTTTCTGGTTTTGGTCTTCAGGCACTTATCCAAAGCTGAGGTAGGGTTGGAGCAGTTGGAGATGCCAGCGGGGTGGTAAACCAACCGCTATCTCAGTAAACAGCGGGTAAACAAGCCGGCCAACGTATCTCAAAATATATTGATTCCGAAAGGGAGGAAAAACCAACAGATTTCCTGCAAAACCTGATTCTTTTCCTTACTTACAGGAAATGTAAACAGAGAATTGCAAAACAGGAAAAGGGAGCGTGAAAGAAGCCAAGCGCCAATCCGCGAGAGATTTTCTGATACCCGTTTACACCAGCCCGTTAACAGGCACGGCAGCATAAATTGCCATCCAGAATACGGGGCTTTGGAAAACAGCAAAGATGTTTTCCCGTTCCTGTGAGAAATACGCCATAGGACAATGCTGCAAAGGGAGAATCCGATTCGCAGTACGGGAAAGGACTGCACCGGCTGCGTAATCGGTTCGCCATACACAACATTTGCCAGACCTGTTCATGACCCGGACATGGCTGACAGAAAGTGGGGGAGATTCTCAGTCGCAAAGAAAAATCACCAGACAGTAAATCAACTTCACAAAAGACAGAATCAAATTCAGGAGGGAACGAACATGAAAAAAGGAAGAAAAATCAACAAGGTGAAATGCGACATCCAGTCCCACATCATCGCGGCAGGCTACACCCAGAAGGAGGCGGTGGAAGCCTGCTCCGCGGAGTACGGCTGGAGTGACAGTGATTCCAACTTTTCCGCCAAGCTAAGCGACCAGACCCTTCGCTATCGGGAGGTGCTGGAGCTTGCCGATGTGCTGGGCTATGAAATTGTCTGGCAGAAGCGCAGAGACGATTGACAGGAAATGAGGTTCACAAACCAACGCGCGCGGGGTTGCCCGCTTGAGAAAGGAGCACGCCTATTTGCATTAAAAGAGAAACATATGGAAATAATTTGGAGAAAAGGGGGCAGTAACATGGAGATCATCCAGGACGATGCAAAGAAACTGGTTCAGGTGTGGCTAACCCGGAAGGAATCTGAGGATGCCGCTGTGCAGGCGAACCTGAAACCCATGTATGCCCAATGGAAGAAGCAGAAGTATATGGTAGCCGTCTTCCGCTCTGGGAAAGAGGACTTGCAGCGAAGTACCCTGGATTTGCTTGCTTACAACAAAAAACGGTGTGCGGAATTGGCAGTCCGGCGGGAGAAGGCACAGAAGTCTGCCCAGATGGAGCGGTAATTCCCTGTTCTTTACAAAGTCACCGCACGCTTGCCCGGCGTGCGGTGACTTTTGCTGTCAAAAACAGACTACTGAAAAATAGCTCTTGCAATTTGCAGGGTCATGTTATACAATGTTATCTATTAGTATCGACATGTAAACAGATATTATCAGCACAGGAGGTGCACCATGATTGAACACTTTGACATAGCCGGCTACTGCCGTATCTCCGTGGATGAGGAACTGGATCGGGACAATGTGTCCATCGAGAACCAGAAGGCCATCCTTCAGGATTTCGTCAATACCCGCTTTCCGGGAAGCTCCCTGACATTCTACGAGGATCGGGACCGTTCCGGCTATACCTTTGAACAGCGGGAAGGCTATCAGGCCATGCGAAAGGGTCTGATTCGCCATCAGTATGATATTCTGGTAGTGAAGGACTTTTCCCGATTCTCCCGGCGGAACAGCCGGGGGCTGGTGGAGCTGGAAGACCTGCGGGACGCCGGAGTACGGATCATCTCCATCGGGGACAACATCGACTTTCCCAACGACGACGACTGGCTGAAAATCCAGTTCCAGTTTCTCATCAACGAGATGCCCGTCACCGACACCAGCAAGAAGGTGAAAAATGTCATTCGCCGGCGGCAAGCGGATGGCAAGTGGCTATGCGCCGCGCCCTACGGCTACATTATCAATAAGCAAAAGGAATTTGAAATCGTCCCCACGGAAGCGGAGATTGTCCGGCAGATTTTTGACCTGTACAACAACCACGGCTGGGGCTACAAGAAAATCGCCAACTACCTGACGGAGCAGGGCATTCCCACGCCCCGGATGTCGGAACAGATGCGAAAAGAGGCAGAGGGGGAAACCACCACCCGGAAAACCAAAGCCGCCTGGGCCATCGTCACGGTGCAGGGGATTCTGGACAACGACTTCTATATCGGCACCCTGCGGCAAGCCAAGTACACCCGGGCGAAAATCAACGGCAAGGATGTGAAGCGGGACGAGGAGGAGCACATCGTCATTGAAAACCACCATCAGCCCATCATCGACTACCGAACCTTCGCCACCACCCGGGCCCTGCGGGAGAAACGCTCCACCGCCAACTATCGGGGCGTGAAGAAATACGACAATGTATACTCCGGGTTTCTGTTCTGCGGCGACTGCGGCAGTCCCATGTTCGCCATGAGCCGGAAGGATTTAAGCCCCGCCTACACCTGTGGCACCTATCACCGCCGTGGGCGCTCTGCCTGTAGTTCTCACCATATCCGAGTGGATAAACTGGATGAACTGCTAAAGCTCTACGTGAAAAAGGTGAAAGAAAACTCCCACTCCATGCTGGCGCAGCTCAACGCTGATCTGGAACGGGAAACCGAAGATGTTCTGGAAACGGAGCAGTCCGCCGACCACCTGGCACAGGTGATGGAGGAGCTGCGGGAGGAGCTGAAAGCCACCAAGCGGCAGCGCATCCGGGACATCATGAAGCACCCGGAGCAGGAGGAACTGCTGGCAGAAACCTATGACGAGCTGGAAGCCGACCTGCAAAAGAAGATTGAGGGGCTGGATCATCAGATCACCATGCTGTCCGACAAGCGTAACACCATCATCCAGATTAACCGAACGGCAAAGACTGCCTTGGATGTGTTTGAAGACATTCTGAATAAGGAAGCCCTTGACCGAAACGATTTGGAGCTTATCATCCAGCGTATTCAGGTCTATGAAGATCGGCTAGAAATCTATTTACAGGCGGACATTGACGCTCTGCTTCACGTGAGCGAAAAGGAGAATGCCTTAAATTTTAATTCCGGCACGGAAAATATCGAAAACAGGCTGATTCAGTCCTCAAAAAACCACGAGGACAAGGTTTTCCGTGTCAATGTTATCAGT
>JBJDYL010000103.1:0-4986 GCA_051867285.1 Faecousia sp.
AGAGACGAAAACACTCACTTCCTCGTTGACAAACCGGGGCATATCCAGCGCGTGCTTTGGACACCATTGGATACGCACCACAGTTTGGTTACTGGCCTGCTCGTAGTTTGCCATGTATAACGTCAGCCGGTTAGAGGGCAGATTCTTTGAGCCGTGTAGGTCATCGGCAAATGGTTCATAAACCTCCACCCGAAAGCCATTTTGCTCCAGAATCTCTCTGGTGATCTCCCGGACAGAACCGTCCAGGATCTCATCCTTGCCCAGGGTGACGAGCCGGATGTTGGGATAGCGGTCAGGCGTCATAGGCAGCTTTTTCGGCTGGGTGTTCTTTACCAGCGTAATGGCCTTGTCCGCCGCTTCCGCGTGCCACTGGGCAGCGGGAACCGGGGTGTTTTCCACCTTACGGCAAACCTTTGCTTTCAGCGCCAGAATCCTAGTGACGGCTTCTTCCAGCCGCGCCATGGTCAGGCTGCCGTCATCCAGAGCGTCCAGAATGTACTGGTAGTCCTCTTCAAAATCGGTATTGAACACCAGCATATCGCAGCCAGCCATGATGGATGCGGGAATCGCCTTTCTGCGTTCCATAGCCATGGTGTAGCCGCCCATGATGGTGGCGTCGCTGGTAATGACGCCGTTAAAGCCGTACTTCCCTCGAAGAACATCCGTCAGCAGGGTCCTGCTCAATGTGGCGGGCAGCATGGCTTCCTCAAACGTCAGCTCCGGGTTCACAGCCATGGCCACATAGGGCTGGGCGATGTGCCCCACCATCACACTCATCAGACCGCCCGCGATCAGGTTCTCGTAGACCTTGCCATAGGAGTCATACCACTGCTCCGCGTGAAGGGAATTGACGGACGGATGCAGGTGCTGGTCCCGGTAGTCCACACCGTCGCCGGGGAAATGCTTGGCACAGGCGGCTACTCCGCAGGCCTGGACCGCCTTCACATAGCGTTCCGTCATGGCCTTGACCCGCTCTCGATTGGAACCGAAGGTGCGGACATTGGTGATGGGGTTTAAGTAGTTCAGGTCCAGGTCACAGACGGGAGAGAAGGTCCAGTTGATGCCCACCTGCGCCCCCTCGGTGCCGCATACCCTGCCGAACTTCTCCGCCATAGCAGGATCGCCCGTGGCGGCGGTCAGCATGGGCCATCCGAACAGCGTACCGTCCGACATACCGCCGGAGCCGCCTTCCTCCAGGTTGGCAGCCTTCAGCAGCGGTACCTTCGCCGCCTGATCCAGCGGGGCGTAAGCCGCCCGGATCTGCGCACCTGTCATAACAGGACGGAACAAAATACCGCCGATTTTACCGGCACTAACCTTTTCCTTCAACGTTTCCGGTGCGTAGTCGCCGCCCATGACGCAAAACAACTGGCCTGCCTTCTCCTGCGTGGTAAGAGCCGCCAGGGTGGATTCCACCCAGGTAATTTGCTCCTCATTTAAAAAGAATGGCGCTTTCTTCAGATCGATCATCATTATCCCTTCATAAGGCCGTCCAGCCAGGCAAAGACGGCGTCCAGATTTTCGTCGGTATAGAACAGGTCATCCTCATGGTCCGCGCCGGGAATAAGGCTGTGCTCCACATGGTCTTCCCCAAGATAGCCCACCAGACGCTGGGCGAAGTTGGCAGACTGGGTGCAGGGCACTCTCGCGTCGGCATCCCCCGCCTGGATCCATGCTCGCAGATCCGTAGGGATCTGGTCGGCGTAGGTCTCCCAGTAGGTTGCGTAAGTCGCTTCCTTGTCCGCCAGAATATCCTGCCCCAGGAACTTGCTCTCAAAGGAGCTGGCAGCACTGTCCGGCTTCCCCGCCTCTTCATACAGGGTGTAGAATTCCACCGGCGCGTAAAAGCTGACAAGCGCGGTCACATCGCTGCGGATCTCCGCGTTCTCTTCCACATCGCCGTTCAGCGCGGGAATGTCCGGCGTCAGCGCCGTCATCAGGGACAGGTAAGCGCCTGCGGATTCGCCCCAAACGGCAACATGCTCCGGATCGAAGCCGTATTCCCCGGCGTTGGCCTTGACAAAGCGGACTGCCGCTTTCACATCCGCCAACGCTGCCGGGAAAACCGCCTCCGAAGCCTTGCGGTAATCCACGCTGACCACAGCATACCCATTTTCCAGTGCTTTCTGAATCACAGGCTGAATAATCGTCATGCCCTGATCGCCGAACATGAAGCCGCCTCCGTGAACCAGAACAATCACAGGTGCTTTTTCGGTCTTTTCCGTCAGGTAGATATCACAGACCTGGGCATTGGACGTGTCAGCATAAGCCACGTTTTTCAGGCCCTCAGAGTTGGCGCCTGCGTCTGTCTGCGCCGATGGCCCTCCGGCAGGGGTGAAGGTTCCGGCGGTGTCATCGACGGTAATGGTGCAGCTTCCGTCCACGATCCAGTCCCACAGGCCTGGCGTTGTATAGGAAGAGGATGCGTCCACATTGGTCAGACCGGTAACGGTGACCGTGTCCCCCTCCCGGACGTAGGGAGCGGAATAGACATCGGTAATCATGGGATTTCCAAGCAGATAGAACTGGCAGGTTCCGTCCGGGTACAGATCAAACTGGGCAATCTCTTCGCCGATCATGCCGGTGAAGGTATAGGTGTAGGAGATTGCCTCCACAGCCGCTTCCGTTACCACCGTCGTTTCCGTGGGCGCTGCGGTGGTTTCGTTTTCAGCGGCACCGCCGCAGGCAGCCAGGGACAGCAGCAAGATAGCTGTCAAAACCAGGGATATTGTTTTTTTCATTGGGATTCCTCCTTACAGCTGATTGAGCAGCGCCGCAATCTCATTGACCACCGCTTCTGATTGGGGCAGGATGCCCAGCTGGTCAAAGAAGCCGTGGCAGATACCGCAATAGCGCAGCACCCGGACCTTCACACCAGCATCCTGCAGCTTTTTCGCGTAGAACTCGCCCTCCAGCCGCAGTCCGTCATATTCCGCCAGAACGAACAAAGTTTGGGGAATCTTCTGGCAGTCACCAAAGGCGGGACTGATGTAGGGTGTTTTGCTATCGTATCTGCCCTGGACATAAACCGCCTCGTCCCCGGCATTGGATGGATCAGAGCCGATACGCAGCATTCCAGGCAGAAGATGCTTTTGCTCTTCCACAATTTCAAAAACGGATTCGTCTCTCGCGTAGCAGGGCAGCTCGTGATTGGTAAAGGTCAATTTCGCATAGAGCAGAATTTGTGCCTTCACATAATGAGTTCCCTGATCCCGATCCATCTGGGCTGCGGAAGCACACAAGTTGCCGCCCGCAGAGTCGCCTGCAATGGCAATCCTATCCGGATCCATGCCGAATTCCTCTGCGTGGTCGCGGAGGAAGCAAATCACCTCATAAACCTGGGTACAGGGAATGGGATAGGGATATTCCGGAGCCAGACTGTAATCCACGTTCCAGACCATGGCATCCCCCCTGTCCGCTATCAGACGGCAGGGGTTTTCTGTGGTAAAGGGGGTTCCGCCCAAGAAAGCGCCGCCGTGAACATAGATAAGGCCCGGGCGCCGGACTCTTCCGCGGCGGGGATAATAGCCCCAAACAGGCACCTTCCCGTAAGAAGTAGGCACCTCGATATAGCGCGTCCAAATTTCCTGTCGGCAAAGG
The DNA here is from genome assembly GCA_051867285.1 of Faecousia sp. GTDB lineage: Bacteria > Bacillota > Clostridia > Oscillospirales > Oscillospiraceae > Faecousia. The sequence continues at coordinate 3,601 of JBJDYL010000103.1, forward strand.
TTATAATTGAAGCCACCCATGTGCGAACGTATCTCCTCCAGCGTAGGAGGTGGGCTAGACTGCTTTTCCATATTTTCCGCCATGGCAAGCTCCAGCTTCAGCGCCCTGGGGTCCATAGCCGACCTGCCGTCCCCATCCGGAACCGGCTTGCACTCCACCGTGACGCCGTTGACATTCAGCAGCTCTCCCGGCTCCATAAGCCTGTGTACCAATTTCACATCGTATTCCATAGTAACCTCCAAAGAACCACTCCGGCAGTGGGGTAATGTCCCCAACCCGCCGGAGTGTCTGCACTAAATATGCTTCCCGATAAACGCAAACACCAGATCCATGTTTTCAGGAGCGGTGAACCGCTTATCTTCATGATCTGCGCCATCCAGAGGGACATATTCCACCTTATTGCCAAAGCCCTTGGCAATAAGGTCCTTTACAAATTCCTCAGACTGAGCCCAGGGAACCAGATGGTCGGCAGTGCCATGCTGCACCAGCATAGGCGCCATGGCTTCGCTGGCGTAGGTGGCAGGGTAAGCCGCAGTCAGAAGTTCCCGAGGTGCCTTGTCCACAGCAATGCCAAGGTATTTGCTCTCCGGCATCACTTCCGCGTTGGGGTGAGTCTCACTGACACCATTGGCACGAGCCTGTGCCTCCATGGTTTCAAATCGCACCGGGCCAAACTGGTCGATCGCGACCTGGACGCAGGGGTCACAGGAAAACGCTTTCCCTTCCTCGCCTGGGAATGCGCCATTGGGTACATTCATACCCACCATTGCAGCCAGATTGCCGCCGGCGGATCCACCCAAAACTGCAATCCGGTCGGGATCCACAAAAAATTCCGCAGCATGGATCTTGATATAGCGGATGGCTTCCCGACAGTCCAGAACTGCGGCAGGGAACTTTGCTTCACCACTCAGACGGTATTCCAGAGATGCCACTGCGTAACCGCGCTTGATTCCCTCGAGATAGGCATCCATGTGATCATCCCGTTTATCACCGAAGGCGAAGCCGCCTCCATGGATGTGAACAAACAGCGGGAAGGGGCCGCTGCCCTCGTCCGGAAGGTACAGGTCAAAGCACTGTCTCCTGCTCTCAGTCCCATAGGCGACATCCAAAAATTTCCGTTTCACCCAGCTGATATCCGCCATGGGAGGCATCCAGCCGGGAGGTGGGCCGAACCCGTCATGGGGTGTGCCATCCATTGGCGGTGTTCCCATCGGTGGTCTTCCGACAAGAGGTTTCTTTTCAGTAAAATCCATTTATCTCACCTTCCTGTAAAAATCTATTATTTTCCCCGGTTTGCCACTTCTTCGTCATACACCGGGTTGCTCTTCCCAGCTTCGTAGCCATAGGGATAGCAGCCTTCCACATAGGGAAGTCCCGCAGGCTGCG
>JBJDYL010000104.1:0-4930 GCA_051867285.1 Faecousia sp.
TGACCAAGCGCATGGGCGGCGACGGCATGATGGGCGGCTTCGGCAAGTCCAAGGCAAAGGTCTACATGGAAAAGCAGACCGGTGTGACCTTCAAGGATGTAGCCGGCCAGGACGAAGCCAAAGAATCCTTACAGGAAATCATCGATTTCCTCCACAATCCCCAGAAGTACACCGCCATCGGCGCCAAGCTCCCCAAGGGTGCGCTGCTGGTTGGCTCTCCCGGTACCGGCAAAACCCTGCTTGCCAAGGCGGTGGCAGGTGAGGCCGACGTGCCGTTCTTCTCCATTTCCGGCTCCGACTTTGTGGAAATGTTTGTGGGCATGGGCGCAAGCCGGGTGCGTGACCTGTTCCAGCAGGCGGCGAAGGTGGCTCCCTGCATTATCTTTATCGACGAGATCGACGCGGTGGGCCGTTCCCGGGACAACCGCTACGGTTCCAACTCCGAGCAGGAGCAGACCCTGAACCAGCTGCTCAGCGAGATCGACGGCTTTGAGTCCTCCAAGGGCATCGTGTGTCTGGCGGCTACCAACCGTCCGGAGATTCTGGACAAGGCGCTGCTTCGGCCCGGCCGGTTTGACCGCCGGATTATTGTGGATCGCCCCAACCTCCAGGGTCGTCTGGATACCCTGAAGGTGCACACCCGGAAGATTCGCCTTTCCGAGGATGTAGACCTGCGGAAGATCGCCCAGGCCACCGCCGGTGCGGTGGGTGCAGATCTTGCCAATCTGGTAAACGAGGCCGCCCTGCGGGCGGTGCGCCATGGGCGGCAGGCTGTGAATCAGGAGGATCTGCTGGTTTCCTTTGAAACCGTCATTGCCGGTACGGAGAAGAAGAATACCGTGCTGACGGACATGGAAAAGCGGCTGGTTGCCTATCACGAGGTGGGTCACGCCCTGGTCGCTGCGCTGGAAAAGCATTCCCAGCCTGTTTCCAAGATTACCATTGTGCCCCATACCTCCGGTGCGCTGGGCTATACCATGCAGATGCCTGAGGAAGAAAAGTTCCTGTCCACTGCCGACGAGCTGCGCACGGAGCTGCGCACGCTGGTTGGCGGACGGGCTGCTGAGCAGGTGGTGTTCGGCATTCAGACCACCGGTGCCTCCAACGACATCCAGCGTGCCACGGCACTGGCGCGAAACATGGTCACCCAGTATGGCATGAGCGAGAAGTTCGGCCTGATGTCCACCGCTTCCGTGCAGAATCAGTATCTGGACGGCCAGGCTTATATGGACTGCTCCCAGGAAACCGCCGCAGAGGTGGATCGGGAAGTCATGCGTCTGCTGGACGCCGCCTACACCGATGCCAAGCGGATTCTGACAGAAAACCGGGGACTGCTGGACGAAATCAGCGAATTCCTGCTGGTGAAGGAAACCATTACCGGCGACGAGCTGATGGCTTATGTCAATGCGGATAAGTCCTCCCTTCCCGCGCCGGAGACGGGAGAGTAATTCGACTGGAACGGGAATGGTGACTGCTGTTCCCGTCTTCCGGCAGAATTGAGATTGCAAATCTGCGCATCTTGTATTATAATGACAGTACTACATATTTCTGCCGGATTGCCCTCCGGGAGACTGGCATAACAAAAGGGGGAAAACCTACATGAAGAAGAAATTCCTGTGCGCCCTGATGGCGCTGGTCATGGTGCTTGCCCTGTGCGCCTGCGGTTCCAAGACTGCTCCCGCCGAGGAGACATCCGCCGCCCAGACCGCTGCTTCTTCGGAAGCCGCTGTGCGGGAACTGGGCCTGTCCGACTGGAGCCTCAGCGCCAGTACCTGGAGCAGCCCCAACGGCGCTACCATCCACCTGACTGCCACGCCCACCAGCCACGTCCAGGGGGACAGCGCGGTGTTCATTGTTCGCCTGGAAGGAGAGGAAGTCACCAGTGTTCCCTGCGATTGGGAGAATGATGCCTATGTGGCTTCCGCAGATCTGAACGCCGCCGATGGCTACTGCTACTATGTGTCTCTTTCCGGGGAGGACGGTGCGTCTGCTGAGATTGCCGTGAATACCCCCGCTGACCCCACGGAGGAGAACTATGTCAATATGGCCACGGCTCTGGAGACCTATTGCAGCCTGACGGTGGGAGAGTCGACGCTGACAGGCGACACACTGACGATTGCCGATGGTATTGCTGTGGTTCAGGCACCCCGGATTACTGATGACGGTGAGAATATCGCCTGCGCCCAGGCAATGCTGGTGCTGACCCTGGACGAGGAGGAGATCGGCAGCATGGCGCTGACCATGGCGCCCGGGGAAGCGGACAGAAGCTATGAAGCCTCCCTTGCGAATGTCAGCTTCACCATCCCCGGGGAGCTCACTGAGGATCAGCGGCTCGTCCTGCGGCTGGATGCAGAGCTGACCAATGGCCAGGAGCTTACCGTGCAGGGCGCTACCTGGTACTATCAGGATGGCGGCATGGCTACTGCGGTTGGTTAAGTTTTTCGGCTCCACCTCGAATGAGGTGGAGCTTTTTTCTGCGTATTCGTAAAAACAGACGTTTTTTGGCCAGGAACCCGGAATTTTGAAGGGAGATTGTACCGCATTTGATAAGCGGCCTGATCCGTGGGAGCAATTTTCACAAATTTCTGCGGACATCCTGTTTTTTTATGTGAATACTATAAAAAAGTTGAAATTTTGGAATTTTTGAGATTGATTTTACATTACATTTGGCATACAATAGGATCCAAGCGGAGTCTGGAGAGAAGATTCCCGCAAAGCGTTTCCCGAGGTGATGGCAATGCTCAATATTGTACTGGTGGAGCCTGAGATTCCCCAGAACTGCGGCAACATTGCCCGCACCTGTGCGGCAACCGGATGCCGGCTGCATCTGATTCGCCCTCTTGGTTTCGACATCTCCGAAAAGGCGGTGCGCCGGGCGGGTCTGGACTACTGGCATATGGTTGAGGTTCTGGATTACGAAAACCTGTCGGATTTTTTTGCCAGGAATTCGGTGCGGCAGATGTGGTGCCTGTCTACGAAAGCACCCCGGTGCTACACGGAGGCGGCATATGAGGACGGCTGCTACCTGTTCTTCGGCAAGGAAACCAAAGGACTGCCGGAAACCTTTCTGGCGGAACACTATGACGAATGCGTCCGCATTCCCATGCGTCCCGATGCCCGGAGCCTGAACCTGAGCAATGCGGTGGCTGTCACCGTTTATGAGGCGCTGCGGCAGATTTCCTTTCCCGGCTTGCAGGATTACGGTAAAATGCGGGGCGAAATCCCCGACATAAATATGGAGGAAGTACCATGAACTACAATAAGAAGTCCATCGAGGATATCGACGTAGCCGGTAAGCGCGTGCTGTGCCGCTGTGATTTCAACGTTCCCACCAAGAACGGTGTCATCACCTCCGACAAGCGGATCGTTGCCGCGCTGCCCACCATTGAGTATCTGATCGCTCACAAGGCGAAGGTCATTCTGTGCTCCCACATGGGCAAGCCCAAGGGCGAGTGGAAGCCTGAGCTGAGCCTGAAGGTGGTTGCCAAGCGTCTGAGCGAGCTGCTGGGCCAGGAGGTCATCATGGCCGAGGATGTGGCCGGTGCGGATGCCAAGGCCAAGGCCGCTGCCCTGCAGGAGGGCCAGGTTATGTTGCTGGAGAACACCCGTTACATCAAGGGCGAGACCAAGAACGATCCCGAGCTGAGCAAGGAGCTGGCTTCTCTGGCGGACATTTTCGTCAACGATGCTTTCGGCACTGCGCACCGTGCTCACTCTTCCACCGCCGGTGTGGCTGACTATCTGCCCGCCGTCTGCGGCTACCTGGTGCAGAAGGAAGTTTCCATCATGGGTAAGGCTCTGGCCAACCCCGAGCGTCCTTTCGTTGCCATTCTGGGCGGCGCCAAGGTTTCCGACAAGCTGAACGTTATCAACAACCTGCTGGAGAAGGTGGACACCCTGATCATCGGCGGCGGCATGGCGTATACCTTCCTGGCCGCCAAGGGCTACAGCGTCGGCACCAGCCTGCTGGACAGCGAGAAGATTGACTACTGCAAGGAAATGATGGCCAAGGCTGAGGCCAAGGGCGTCAAGCTGCTGCTGCCCATCGACACCGTGGTGGCTGCTTCCTTCCCCGACCCCATCGACGGCGATGTCGCTGTGGAGACTGTGGCCTCCGATGCCATTCCCGCTGACAAGATGGGCCTGGATATCGGCGAAAAGACCCGCGAGCTGTTTGCGGAGGCTGCCAAGAACGCTAAGACCGTGGTCTGGAACGGCCCCATGGGCGTGTTCGAGAATCCCACGCTGGCAAAGGGCACCATCGCTGTGGCACAGGCCCTGGCGGACAGCAGCGCTACCACCATTGTTGGCGGCGGCGACTCTGCGGCTGCCTGCGAGCAGCTGGGCTTTGCTGACAAGATTACCCACATTTCCACCGGCGGCGGCGCTTCTCTGGAGTTCCTGGAGGGCCTGGAGCTGCCCGGCATTGCCTGCCTGCAGGATAAGTAATTCCGGTCAGCACGACACGGGAAGCGGCTTCTCAGCTTCCTGACGGATCGTTGTTTTCAATCGCGTTTCAGCAGGGGCGGAGGGTCGCCCTCCGCCCTGCTTCGCAGTTCCCCAAGCACTGCTGCGGCAGAGGAACAGCCCCTGCCGGACTGCGGACGGTTCGCCCGCAGATTACATCGTAAATGCACATCGGGTTCATCCGGCCTGATGTTATGAATAAGGAGAAAAAAGGAAATGAACAGAAAGTATCGTAAGACCGTGATTGCCGGTAACTGGAAGATGAACAAGACTCCTTCCGAGACCAAGGAATTTATGACCCAGCTGAAGGCCATCATGCCCAAGGGCCGCTGGTGTGATGTTGCCCTGTGTGTTCCCGCCGTGTGCATCCCCGCTGCTGTCCGCGCTATGCGTGAGACCCGCGTGGGCATCGGCGCTGAGAACTGCAACGCCAACCCCTCCGGCGCTTACACCGGCGAGATCG
>JBJDYL010000105.1:0-19463 GCA_051867285.1 Faecousia sp.
ATCGGCAAGGATGACACCCTGTTCGCTCTGGTTGACGGTACCGTCAAGTTCGAGCGCAAGGGCAAGGATCGCCGTCAGTGCTCCGTTTACGCTGAGCAGTAAGCGCATAAACTCAAAGAGCTGCCGCACACGATCTGCGGCAGCTCTTTTTAATTAACAATTGACAGTTGACAATTATATCATGTCATACTTGGGCATTGTGCAAAAAACGGTGCCGCTCTGGTAAAAGCAGGTCGTTTGGTTGATGTCCTGATATATATTGTCAATCCATCTCCGAAGGAGATACTATAATTGTCAACTGTCAATTGTCAATTGTAAACGAAAACTGGAGGTTTTTATGTTTGTAGATAAAGTCAGAATCACCGTCATCGGCGGCCGGGGCGGCGACGGCGCGGTGGCGTTCCACCGGGAAAAATATGTGGCCTCCGGCGGCCCGGATGGCGGCGACGGCGGTCACGGCGGCAGCGTTGTGCTGCGCGTCAACGACAATATGTCCACATTGCTTGACTTCCGTTACAAGCGCAAGTATCAGGCCAGCGCCGGCATTAACGGCATGGGCCGGAAAATGGCGGGCAAGCGGGGCGAAAATCTCGTCATCGACGTTCCCCGGGGCACCGTCGTCCGGGATGCGGAAACCAACCAGATCATCGTGGATATGTCCACTGGGGAGGACTTTGTCATTGCCCGGGGCGGTCGCGGCGGCTGGGGCAATGCCCATTTTGCCACCCCCACCCGGCAGGTTCCCCGGTTCGCCAAGGCGGGTCTCAAGGGTCAGGAACGGGATGTGATTCTGGAACTGAAGCTGCTGGCAGACGTAGGTCTGGTGGGCTTCCCCAACGTGGGTAAATCCACCCTGCTCTCTGTCACCTCCAACGCCCGTCCCAAGATTGCCAACTACCACTTTACCACCCTGTTCCCCAATCTGGGTGTGATTTATGTGGAGGAGGGTGTGTCCTTCGTCATGGCGGACATCCCCGGCATTATTGAAGGCGCCGCCGAGGGCGCCGGTCTGGGTCACGATTTTCTGCGGCACATCGACCGCTGCCGCCTGCTGGTGCATGTGGTGGATGTATCCGGCAGCGAGGGCCGGGATCCGGTGGAGGATTTCCACGCCATCTGTCAGGAGCTGCACAGCTACTCCGTGGACTTGGGCGACCGTCCCATGATCGTCGCTGCCAATAAGTGCGACCTGCTGCCGCCGGACTCTGACAATCTGGAGCGGCTTCGCACAGCAGCGGCGGAAGCAGGCTGCGAGTTGTACGAGATCAGCGCCGGTACCACCCAGGGTACCAAACAGCTCATGCGTGTGGTGGCGCAGAAACTGCGCCAGCTGCCCCCTGTGACCATTTATGAGCCGGAATATGTGGAGGTGGCAGAAGCTCCCGCGGATCCCACCGCCTTTGAAATTGAGCACTACGGCAGTACCTGGATGATCACCGGCGAGTGGCTGTCCCGGCTGGTGGAGAACATCAATTTCGACGACTATGAGTCCCGGAATCACTTCGATTCTCTGCTGCGGAAAGCGGGTCTGTTTGCCCGTCTGGAGGAGATGGGCATTCAGGACGGCGACACGGTGGACATTTATGATATCGAGTTTGAGTATCAGCGTTAACAGGAATCACCGGTCGGCATAAAAGTTTTTTGTGCTTTTTGGTGAAAAGTATTTGCCATTTTTCACTTTCTTTTGTATAATAACAGGGTCAGCATTGTGACCCTGTTATTTTGTTTGGAGGGAATGGCCATGATCCGGAATTTGAATCAGGTAACCTTTCAGGGCTTTGGCACCGTGCCGCCGGAGCGGACGCAGAGTGCCAGGGGATTTGACCGATCCGCTGCCACGACCCTGCCGCTTTCCCAGTCGGAGGCGGTGGTTTGCCGGGCTGTATCAGATACCTGGGTCACCAATGGCAATGGCTCCAGTGTGCTGTCTGTCAGTCTGGACGGGCAGACCTATCAGGACTACTACCTGGATAAGCCTGTGTGTATCAAGACCCAGGTCTATTTCAGCATCAGCCCCTTCATGGGGCAGGCGGATGCGCTGCTGTACTGCACGGAAGCGCCGGAACGAATCGGCGTCCGCAGCGCGGACAGCCAGCGGGTAGACCATCAGCTTCAGGTGGAGAGCATCTATACCTTCTTCTATCAGGAGAAGGAGCAGGGGTTCCTGTTCCCCGGAGAGTCCCATCCCATGGCAGAGCTGACCTATGTGGATCAGGGGGCGCTGCATTCCGTGGCGGACGGCCAGGATCTGCTGCTGAAGCAGGGGGATCTGGTGATTTATGGCCCCGGGCAGTGGCATATGCAGTACGCCGACATCGGGGTTGCGCCGCGGTTTGTCACCTTGTCCTTTGCGCTGCATGGAGCGGAACTGGGGCCGCTGCTGAACCGGAAATTTACCGCGCCGCAGAAAGTGGTTTCCCTGCTGCAAACCATGCTCCACGAGCAGGAACGGATGGATGGCTACTCCAATGACATTATTCTGTGTCAGCTGAACCTGCTGCTTCTGCTGCTGATGCGGGAGACGACCTCTCCCACCACCGGCAAGCTGCAAACTGCCAATGCGGTGCATTCTGAAAACGAGATTATCCGGCAGGCGCAGCAGTATATTTCCTCCCACATCCGGGAGAAGCTGTCCGTGCCGCTGGTTGCCAGACAGGTGGATGTCAGCCCCAGCTACCTGACCGCGCTGTTCCACAAAAACCTGCAAATCTCTCCCGGCGAATATATCCGCCGCATCAAGCTGCAGGAGAGCAAGCAGATGATCCGGGAGAACAACCTGAACTTTACGGAAATTGCCGCGGAACTGCAATATTCCACCGTCCACCATTTCTCCCGCCAGTTTAAGGAAAAGTTTGGCATTACGCCTACAGAGTATGCCAAATCCGTGAGATAAAGAAACGCCGCCGGTTTTCGCCGGCGGCGTTTTGCGTATGAAAAAGTCTGGGGTTTGCGCAGAATTCACGCTGGACTTTCTTGGAATACCGTGGATCCAGAACATGCGCACAAGGGACAGATCACTGAAACCCATGACCCGAGGTGAATCGAGTTTTTCTTATTGCTGGGAACGGAAGGTAATGACGCCGGTTTCTGCGTCCATGGCGTCCACAATGGCCAGAGACTCCAGCCGGTAGCCCAGATTCCGGATCACCCGGCCGCCAATCTGGAAACCTTTTTCGATGACGATGCCCAGACCTTCCACCGTTGCGCCGGCAGATTCCGCGATGGAGATCAATCCCTGCAGGGCGCAGCCGTTTGCCAGAAAGTCGTCAATGATCAGCAGATGATCCTCCGGGCCGAGAAATTTTTTGGAGACGATGATCTGATTGATGTTCTTGTGGGTAAAGGATTCCACCTCTGCGATGTACATCTCGCCCTCAATATTGATGGACTTGGATTTCTTGGCGAACACCATAGGTACGCCGAATTCCTTCGCCACAAAACAGGCGATACCGATGCCGGACGCTTCGATGGTCAGGACCTTGGTGATGGGCTGATCCGCAAACCGGCGGTGAAATTCCCGTCCAATCTCTTCCATCAGGGCAATGTCCATCTGGTGATTCAGAAAACTGTCGACTTTTAATACATTGCCGGGTTTGACGATGCCGTCCTTCGCGATTCTCTCTTCTAAAAAGTTCATTGCGCACACCTCCTGAAGTTGGGAAATATTATATCACATCCCTATCCTATTGTCAGTTGTTTTCTTCAAAAAAGGAAAAATTTTTCCGAATTCGACAATTTGCACCGGCGTTTGCGAGAATGCCCTGTGCGGGGTTCCGGAAAGAACCGTGTCCCCGGTAACGTAATTTCAAAGAACTTTCATCGGATCTTCATACATCCTTAAAACCTTGGAACGCTTTGGGAACGCCCGGGGAGCAGCCCGGGAACCGGGGGCGTGTATAATGTCCTCCAGCAAGCGGCGAAAGACCGCCGATACAATTATGGAGGTATTGATTATGTATTTTGAAGCCATTGCCAGAGTGATTGCCGACCGTACCGGTTGTGAAGTTTCCGCTGTTAAGCCTGAGAGCACGTTTACCGAACTGGGTATCGATTCTCTGGACACTGTGGAGCTGCTGATGAACCTGGAGGACGAGCTGGGCATTGAGATCGAGCTGGATCAGCCTGTCGCCACGGTTGGCGATCTGGACAAGTTTATCCAGAGCAAGCAGGGGTAAAGCCATGATCCACTCTGCAATTTGTGAACTGCTGGGGATTCGTTACCCCGTGTTTCAGGGCGGTATGGCCTGGATTGCGGATGGGAAACTGGCCGCTGCCGTAAGTAATGGCGGCGGCCTTGGCATTATCGCGGCGGGTAATGCCCCCGGCGCTTACGTCCGGGAGCAGATCCGGGTGGCGAGATCCCTGACCGATTGTCCCATCGGCGTGAATATTATGCTCATGAGCCCCTTCGCTGACGAAGTGGCGCAGGTTGTTGTGGAAGAGAAGGTGAACGTGGTCACCACCGGCGCGGGCAATCCTTCCAAGTATATGAAGGCATGGAAGGAAGCGAACATCAAGGTGATTCCTGTGGTGGCTTCCGTGGCCATGGCGAAGCTGATGACCCGTCTTGGGGCATCCGCTTTGATTGCCGAGGGTGGCGAAAGCGGCGGACATGTGGGCGAGCTGACCACCATGGTGCTGGTGCCCCAGGTGTGCGATGCCACCAACCTGCCGGTGATTGCCGCCGGCGGCATTGCGGATGGTCGCGGTATGGCGGCTGCCTTCATGCTGGGCGCCTGCGGCGTGCAGATGGGCACCCGGTTCCTTAGCGCCTATGAGTGCAGCATTCATCCCAGCTATAAAGAGCGGATTCTGAAGGCCACCGATCTGTGCACCATGGTCACCGGTAAGCGGCTGGGACATCCTGTGCGCAGTCTGCGCACCCCCTTTGCCAGAGCCTATGCCAAGGCGGAGTACGGCGGAATGCCCGACGACGAGCTGGAAGCCCTGGGTGCAGGCAAGCTGCGTATGGCGGTGCAGGACGGGGACAGCGAAAACGGCTGCTTTCTCTCCGGCCAGATTGCCGCGATGGTGAAGAAAGAACAGCCTGCCGCAGAAATTGTCCGGGAAGTGGCGGAAGAAGCGGAGCCGATTCTGCGGAGGGCGGCGGAATGGGTCAGATAGCCTTTGTATTCTCCGGGCAGGGAGATCAGTACCCCGGCATGGGCAGGGAATTGTACGAAACCTATGACGTGGCCAGACGGGTATTTGACCTGTGCGACACCATTCGCCCCGGGACGGCGGCGCAATGCTTTTCCGGAACGGCGGAGGAACTAAAGGAAACGGCCAACACCCAGCCCTGCCTGTTTGCCGTGGAGCTGGCGGCAGCCGAAGTGCTTCGGGAGAAGGGCATCGTGCCCGACGCTGTGGCAGGCTTTTCTCTGGGAGAGGTCGCCGCGGCGGCGTTTTCCGGTGTTTTCGACATTCGTACGGGCTTTTCTCTGGTCTGCCGCCGGGGAGAGCTGATGCAGCGGGAAGCGGAAAAGCACGACACCGCCATGGCTGCCGTGGTGAAGCTGGCGCCGGAAACGGTGGAAACCCTTTGCGCCGGGCATCCGGGGCTGTACCCCGTGAACTTTAACTGCCCCGGACAGATTACCGTATCCGGTCTGGCGGAGCAGATGAGCGCATTTTCTGCGGAAGTAAAGGCCGCTGGTGGCCGCTGCATTCCCCTGAAAGTCAAGGGCGCGTTTCATTCTCCCTTCATGCAGCCCGCAGCGAAAGCCTTCGCAGAAGATCTGGCGAAAGCTGCCATGGGGAAAGGAACCATCGCGCTGTATTCCAATGTCACGGCGGAACCCTACGGGGAAAACGCTGATGAACTGCTGGCGAAGCAGATTTCCAGCCCGGTTCAGTGGGAAACGCTGATTCGCAACATGATCGCCGCCGGTATCGATACCTTTGTGGAGATCGGCCCGGGAAAGACCCTGACGAACATGATTAAAAAGATCGATCCTGCGGCTATCAGCCGCACGTTTGCCGAGTATTTGGAGGAAATGCCATGCTGAAAGGAAAAACCGCCGTCATCACCGGAGGTTCCCGGGGAATTGGCGCAGCCATTGCCCGGAAATTTGCGTCCATGGGCGCGAATATAGCCGTGATCTATGCCGGGAATCAGGAAGCGGCACAGTCCGTTTGCACCCAGTGTGAGGCGCTGGGCGTGAAAGCCCTTGCCTACCGCTGCAACGTGGCGGATTTTGAGGAAACCAAGACTACCGTCGCCGCTATCCGCAGGGACTTTGGCACTATCCAGATTCTGGTGAACAGCGCGGGCATTACCAGAGACGGCCTGATTCCCATGATGAGCGAAGCAGCCTTCGACGCGGTGCTGGATACCAACCTGAAGGGCACCTTCAACATGATTCGCCACTGCTCTGGTTTGTTCCTCCGGGCGAAGGAGGGGTGCATTATCAACTTAGCTTCCGTTTCCGGTCTGATGGGCAACGCAGGGCAGTGCAACTACGCTGCCTCCAAGGCAGGCGTCATCGGCCTGACCAAGTCCGTGGCCAAGGAGCTGGCCGCCAAGGGTATCCGCTGCAACGCCATTGCCCCCGGCTTTATCCGTACGGATATGACGGGAAATCAGGATACCAACCCCTTGCTTGCCATGATTCCTCTGGGAAGAATGGGCGAAGCGGAGGAAGTGGCGCAGGCGGCGGCCTATCTCGCCACAGCAAACTATGTCACCGGCGAAGTCCTCCGGGTAGACGGTGGCATCGCCATGTAAGGAGAAAAAGCAATGCGTGAATTTAGACGTGTGGTGGTAACCGGAATGGGCATTGTCAGCCCTGTGGGCAGCAATATGGACACTGCCTGGAACAACCTGATTTCCGGTTACAACGGCATCGGCCCCATTACCTATTTCGATACCACCAATTACAAGGCTAAGCTGGGCGCCCAGGTTCAGGACTTCGACCCCATGCAGTACATGGACCGGAGCGAGACGCTGCGCAGCGACCGCTTCGCCCAGTACGCCATGGGTGCGGCGGTGCAGGCCGTGGAGGAAAGCGGCGTCATCGGCACGGTGCCCCCGGAGCGGGTGGCGGTGTACTTTGGCTCCGGCATCGGCGGCCTGAATACGGTTTCCACGGAAATCAGTAAGCTGGAAAGCCGCGGCCCCCACCGGGTTTCCCCCCTGTGCGTGCCCATGATGATTGCCAATATGGCGGCGGGCATGATCGCCATTCGCTACAACTGTCAGGGCCCTGCCCTGCCTGCTGTCACTGCCTGCGCTTCCGGCTCCAACGCCATCGGCGAAGCCCTGCGGCTCATCCGTCACGGCTATGCCGACGCGGTGATTACCGGCGGTGCAGAGGCATCCATTGTTCCGGTGGGCATTGCGGGCTTCATTAACATGAAGGCACTGTCCACGGCGGAGGATCCCAATGCGGCGTCTCTGCCCTTTGATGCCCGCCGGGGCGGCTTTGTCATCGGCGAAGGCGCGGGCGCGCTGGTGCTGGAGGAGTATGAGCACGCGAAAAGCAGAGGCGCGAAGATTTACGGTGAGGTCTGCGGCTATGGCTCCACCTGCGACGCCTACCACATCACCGCGCCCCACCCGGAAGCGGAGGGCGGCGCCCGCGCTATGGTGCAGGCGCTGGAGGAAGCGGGCTATACCGCTGGGAATTCGGTGTACGTCAACGCCCACGGCACCGGAACGCCCCTGAACGATGCAGGTGAAACCCTGGCCATCAAGAAAGCGCTGGGTGAGGACGCAGCGTATAAGGCCCTTGTCAGCTCCACCAAGTCCATGACCGGACATATGCTGGGCGCTGCCGGTGCGGTGGAGGCCATTGTGTGCCTGAAGGTTCTGGAAACCGGCGTGGTTCCTCCCACCATCAACCTGCTGGAGAAAGATCCCAAGTGCGATCTGAACTATGTACCCAACAGGGCAGTGGAGGCAGACATTGACCTGTGCCTGTCCAACTCTCTGGGCTTTGGCGGGCACAATGCCTGCCTTGCCTTCCGAAAGGTGTAAGTTATGAAAGAATCCGATATCCGTAAATATGCTCAGCTCATGAAAGAGCTGGAGCTGACCGGTCTGGAAATCACCGAGAACAATCAGGTGGTTCGGTTGGAGCGCAGCGTTCCTGCGGCGGTCCCTGTTCCTGTGGTGGAACCTGTGGTATCCGCCGCTGCGCCTGCGGTGCAGGAAGAAGCCGGCTGCAGCAGCGTGACTTCTCCCATTGTGGGGCTGTTCTACGCCGCCCCGGCGGAGAACGCGGAGCCTTACGTCTCCCTCGGTGATCGGGTGAAAAAGGGACAGACCCTGTGCATCGTGGAAGCCATGAAGCTGATGAACGAGATTACCGCCGAGTACGACGGCGTGATTGACAAGATCTGCGTTACCAACGGACAGATGGTGGAATACGGCACGGAACTGTTCCGCATCAAGAGGTAAGGCCATGAACAGAGACGAAATTATGACCATCCTGCCCCATCGGGAGGATATGCTGCTGCTGGACGATGTGACGCAGGAGAACGGCGATGCCATCGGACATTACCATGTCCGGGGGGACGAATTCTTCCTGCGGGGGCATTTTCCCGGCAATCCCATTGTTCCCGGGGTGATTCTGTGCGAAATTCTCGCCCAGTCCGCCTGCGTGCTGATGAAAGATGCCATGCTTGACGGCAAGCTGCCGGTATACACTGGGCTGAACAACGTGAAATTCCGTTCTCCGGTAAAGCCGGGGGACACCATTGAAACCCGCTGCCGTATCCGCCGGGCGAAGCATCCTTTCTATTTCGCGGAGGGTACGGTGACGGTGGACGGCAGGCTTTGTGTCAGCGCGGAATTTTCCTTTGCAATAACAGGAGTATAACCTATGTTTTCAAAGATCCTCATTGCCAACCGGGGGGAGATTGCCGTCCGGATCATCCGCGCCTGCAAGGAAATGGGCATTGCCACCGTGGCGGTGTACTCCGAGGCGGACAAAGATGCCCTTCATGTGGCGCTGGCGGACCAGAGCTACTGCATCGGCGGCCCGGAAGCGGCGGACAGCTACTTAAACGAGCGGCAGATTATCAGCACTGCTCTGCTGGCCGGCGCTCAGGCCATCCATCCCGGCTACGGCTTTTTGTCCGAGAACGCCCATTTTGCCAGGCTTTGCCGGAGAAACGGACTGGTGTTCATCGGCCCAGACCCGGATAGTATGGAGCGGCTCAGCGATAAGGCGGTTTTGAAAGAACTGATTCAGAAAACCGGTCTGACGGTGATTCCCGGGACAAAGGCGCTGACTTCCGTGGAGGAAGCCAAGGCCCTTGCCGGGCAAATCGGCTATCCCGTCATGCTCAAGGCCTGTGCCGGCGGCGGCGGACGGGGCATCCGGCTGATTCCCTCCGAGCAGGAGCTGGAGGAAAACTGGCATCAGGCCACCGCCGAAGCCCTCAGCGCCTTTGGCGACGGCAGCGTGTATCTGGAAAAGTATGTATATCCCGCCCGGCATGTGGAGCTGCAAATTCTTGCAGATGAATTTGGCAACGTGGTGTGCCTGGGGGAGCGGGACTGCTCCTTGCAGCAGCGCAACCAGAAGCTGATTGAGGAGACCCCCTCTCCTGCGGTGAGCACCGGCCAGCGGCAGCGCCTGATTGCGCTGGCTGTGGATGCGGTGAAGCAGCTTTCCTATGTGGGCGCGGGCACGCTGGAATTTTTGCTGGATAAGGATGGAAATTTCTGGTTCATGGAGATGAACGTCCGGCTGCAGGTGGAGCACTGCGTTACGGAAATGCTGACGGGATTTGACCTGGTGAAGTGGCAGATCCGCATTGCGGCGGGGATTCCCCTGGACTTTACCCAGAGCGATGTCCGCCTGTCCGGCTGTGCCATCGAGTGCCGGATCAATGCCAAAAGCTGCGGCACAGTACAGATGCTCCACGTTCCCGGCGGCCCTGCCGTCCGGTTTGACACCTGCCTGATGGCGGGAATCCCGGTAACGCCCTACTATGATTCCCTGCTGGGCAAGCTGGTGGTTTACGCCAAAACCCGGGAGGAAACCCTGCGCAAGCTCCGGGCAGCGCTGTGCGAGCTGGTGATTCAGGGGGTTTCCACCAATCTGGAGCAGCAGCTGAACATCGTGGACGACGACCGGTTTACCTCCGGCAGCTACGATCTGACATTTATGGGAGGCAGGTAAATGGCTTTTATCCAATTCTTAAAACCGAAAAATGCGCTGGAGGAAGGGGGCCGCACGGCGGCGCCTGTCCAGCAGGACGCGGGGGAGCCGGAAAAAACCTGCCCCAACTGCCATAAGCCCATCCCGCTGAGCAAGCTCTGGAGCAACCATCTGGTGTGCCCCTGCGGCTACCATTTCCGGATGAATGCCCGTCAGCGGATTTCCATGGTGACGGACAAGGGAAGCTTCCGGGAATTGTTCGCCGAAGTGACCTCCGGTAACCCTTTGCAGTTTCCCGGCTATACGGAGAAACTGGAAACGGTGCGGGGCGTCAGCGGAGAAGCAGAAGCGGTGGTCTGCGGCACGGCGAAGATTGGCGGAAAGGAAAGCTGCCTGTTTGTTATGGATCCCTATTTTATGATGGGCTCCATGGGCAGCGCCGTGGGTGAAAAAATTACGGCGCTGTTTGAGTATGCCACCCAGCGGCGGCTGCCGGTGGTGGGCTACACGGTGTCCGGCGGCGCGAGAATGCAGGAGGGACTGCTGTCGCTCATGCAGATGGCGAAAACCAGCGGGGCGGTGAAGCGGCACTGCGATGCAGGACTGTTGTACATTGCCGTGCTCACCGATCCCACCACCGGCGGCGTCACCGCCAGCTTCGCCATGGAGGCGGATATCCTTCTGGCAGAACCCGGCGCTACCATCGGCTTTGCCGGCGCCCGGGTGATTGAACAGACGACCAAAAAAGCTCTGCCCAAGGAGTTCCAGAAAGCGGAGTTTGTGCTGCAGCATGGGTTTGTGGACAGCATCGCGCCCAGAGCGGCGCAGAAGCAGCTGCTGACCCGGCTGCTTCAGGCCCATTAACGGAGGAAACAGCGTGAATCAGGTACCTTATGCCGTGGTGAAGCTGGCGCGGGACAGCCAGCGACCCACAGGACTGGATTACATCCAGAATATCTTTCAGGACTTTATTGAGCTGCACGGCGATCGCCGCTATGCCGACGATCCCGCCATTGTGGGCGGTATCGCCTGGCTGAAGGAGATGCCTGTTACCGTCATCGCCATTGAGAAAGGGCATACGGCAAAGGAGCGCTCTTACCGCAATTTCGGTGCGCCCCATCCCGAGGGCTACCGCAAGGCGCTGCGGCTGATGAAGCAGGCAGAGAAATTCGGCAGACCCGTGATCTGCTTCGTAGACACCTCCGGGGCCAATTGCGGCATCGGCGCGGAAGAACGGGGGCAGGGGCAGGCCATTGCCGAAAACCTGATGGAACTGTCCACCCTTTGCGTGCCGGTGATATCCATTCTCGTGGGAGAAGGCGGCAGCGGCGGCGCATTGGCGCTGGCGGTTGCGGACCGGGTGTGGATGCTGGATAACGCGGTGTACTCCGTGATTTCCCCGGAGGGCTGTGCCAGCATCCTGTGGAAGGACGCGAAAAAAGCAGAGGAAGCGGCTGCCAGCCTGAAGCTGACCTCGGAGGATGCCCTGCGGCTGGGCGTGATTGAACGGATTCTCCCGGAAAAAGAGCTGGGAGAGCAGCCTTTCTACGACCGCGTCCGGGACGCGCTGTGGGAAGAACTGGAACAACTGACAAAGGACCCCGATTTGGTTCCGAAGCGCTATGACCGCTTCCGCCGCATCGGCGAGGTGAAGGAGCGCGTATGAGCATTTATCAGAAATACTGTACGGAAACACTGGATGAACAGGGAAATCTGAAGGATATTTCCCTGGATTATCCGGAGAATTTCAATTTTGCCTATGACGTAGTTGATGCCATTGCCGAGGAAACCCCGGAAAAAACTGCCATGGTCTGGTGCAATGCGGAAAACGAGGAGCATATTTTCACCT
Source organism: Faecousia sp. (assembly GCA_051867285.1). Taxonomy (GTDB): domain Bacteria; phylum Bacillota; class Clostridia; order Oscillospirales; family Oscillospiraceae; genus Faecousia. Next base: position 11,962 of record JBJDYL010000105.1, read on the forward strand.
TTGCGGATGTAAAGGCCCAGTCCAACCGCATAGCAAACGTCTTTCATGGGTCTGGACTGAAACGGGGAGACCGGGTGATGCTGGTGCTGAAGCGGCATTATGAATATTGGTTCGCCGTGATTGCCCTGCATAAGCTGGGCATCACCGCCATTCCTGCCACCCATATGCTCACGGTCAGCGACTACGTTTACCGCATCCGCATGGCAAAGGTCAACGCCATTGTCTGCACGCCCTTCGGGGATGTGCCGGAAAAGCTGCTTGCCGCCGTGCAGGAAACCGGTTCCCAGAGCATGCTCTGGAGCGTTCGCCGGGAGGTTCCCGGCTTTCGGAATTTGACTGCGGAGGCGGCAGTGGCGGCGGATACGCTGGAGCGGGTGCCCACCCAGGTCAGCGATCCCATGCTGCTGTACTTTACCTCCGGCACCACCGGCTATCCCAAGGGGGTCATCCACGACCATTCCTATCCCCTGGCGCACATTGTCACCGCCAAATATTGGCAGCAGGCCCAGGACGGCGGGCTGCACTTTACCGTGGCGGAAACCGGCTGGGCCAAGGCTTCCTGGGGAAAGCTGTACGGCCAGTGGCTGGTGGGCAGCGCGGTGATGGTCTACGATTTCGACAATTTTGAACCGAAGCAGCTGTGCAGCATCATCAACCGCTACGGTGTCACTTCCTTCTGCGCGCCCCCTACCGTCTACCGGTATCTGGTGCGCAAGGGCATTCCGGATATGCCCACACTGAAGCACGCCTCTACCGCCGGCGAGATTCTGGCGCCGGAAGTGTTCCGGAAATTCTCTCAGCGCACGGGGCTTACACTGTGCGAGGGTTATGGCCAGACGGAAACCACCCTGCTCATGGCAAATTTCCGTGGGATGCAGGCGGTGGAAGGTTCCATGGGCGCCATTTCTCCTTTGTACCACATCGAACTGCGGGGAAAGGACGGGAAGCCGGTGCCTGCCGGGGAAATCGGCGAAGTGGTGATTCTTCCCCCGGAAAACGGAAAGCAGGTGGGAGTATTCTCTGGGTATCTGGACAATGAGGAACAGTACCGCTATGTTTGGCGGGACGGCGTTTACCACACCGGGGACGCGGCCTACCGGGATGAGAACGGACGCTATTGGTTCCATGGCCGGTTTGACGATATCATCAAAACCGGCGGCTACCGGGTAGGCCCCTATGAAGTGGAGAACGTGCTGATGGAGCATCCTGCGGTGGTGGAGTGCAGCGTCATCGGCGTTCCCGATACCTTGCGGGGACAGGCCATCAAGGCCTTTATCGTGCTGGGCAACCGGCAGCCCTCTGCCGAGCTGGAAAAGGAAATCCGGGACTTCTGCAACGCCCGGCTGGCGGAATACAAATGGGTTCGCATCATTGAATTTGTATCGGACATGCCCAAAACCATCAGCGGCAAAATCCGGAAAACCGAGCTGAGAGCGGCAACCTGAAAAACGCCCTGTGCGCTGACTTGCGCACGGGGCTTCCTGTATTTGACGGGAACGGATTTTTGTGGTATCATTCAAATGTTGAAGCATCAACATTTTGCGATGGGAGCGTTTTATGAAAACCGAACTCAGTAATCCGGAAGAAATTCTGAACCGCATCAGCGGATATCACCAATACTGCCTGGACACGCCGGCGCGGCTTGGCTACATCAGCCGGAGCCTGTGCCAAATGCTGGGGGTTTCGGAAACGGAGCTGCAATCGGAGGGCTACGAGGGATTTGTGCATCCCGGCGACCGGGAGCGTTATGAGGAATTCTTGCAGAGACTTCGCAAAAATCCCCAGTCCGCCGCCTGCCAGTACCGTCTGGTCACAAAGGAAGGCAATACGATCTTTGTCAGCGACACCATGACCTCCTACTGCGTGGATGGAAAGATGACAGCGGATTCCGTGCTGACGGATATCACGGAACTGAAAAATGAAAACCAGAATCTGCGGTTTCTGAACGAAACGATTCCCTGCGGATTTGTAAAATACACCTGCGAAAAAGCCCCCCGGATTACCTATCTCAACGACAGGATGAAACAAATCCTCCGCTTCCCGGAGGAAACCGGGGACGGGTTCGATTACCTGGCAACCTATACCCAGAATATCTTTACCATGATTCCGGTGGAGGAACGTGGACGCTTTGCCCGGTACCTGGAGCGGGTTTTGGAGCAGGACACGCCGCTGGCGGGGGATATGGCGCTGCTGCGCTGCGACGGGACGAAAGTCCATGTTTTTGGATGGGTTACCGCCTGCGTCAACGAACAGGGACATAGGGAATTCCAGAGCGCGGTGATGGATGTTACCCAACGGCATCAGGAAAAGGAAAATCAGGAATTCAGCCGCTATCTGAAGGCGCTGTCTGAGGTTTACGATAAGATTTTTGAGTATGATCTGGGAAATCACACTGTAAAGTGCCTGTATAGCCAGAACTCTCCCAGCTTTAAGTGGCTGGAGAACATCCCCATGCAGCTGGAGACCGCCACGGAAAACTGGATCACCAGCACAGCGGCGGAAGAGGATCGGGAGCGGCTGCGGGGCTTTTTCCGGGACTTTTGCCAGAGAAAGCTTCCTCAGCCCGATGGCAGACCGCCGCGCATTGTCTACCGCGCCCGTTCTTCCGACGGAAGCTTCAAAACCTATACCGGCATTTTCCTGAAGCTGGGCGGAGAAATCAGTCTGTACTGCTGCCGGTATACGCCGGAGGAACAGGAGAACGACGCTTTGCGCCGGGAAAACGATTCGCTGAAAAATATTCAGGCGATGACCATGCGCTTTGCCGAGGGAATTGTGGCCTTTGAGGTGGAAAATGACCGGGTGAAACCGCTGTATACCAGTGAAAATGTGTGCAGCTTCTTCGGGTATACCCAGGAGGAATGGACGCTTTTGGCGCAGGAACGCCCAACCATCCGGGAGCTCATCGCCCACAGCGGCATTGCTTATTCCGATGTAAAAACGCTGTTTGCCACCGGAGAGGCAGAATTTTCCTATTTTGACATGGCACAGAATGCCTATCGCCGTATCCGCGCCATCTGTTCCCAGAATTACAATGGCAGTGACCGGTGCTATGTGATGCTGTACAATATGGATGCCAGAGAATCGCAAAACACCGGAGCGGAGGTGCGTATCCGCACATTCGGCTATTTCGACGTGTTCGTCGGGGAACAGCCCATTGCATTCCGGAACGAAAAATCCAAGGAGCTGTTCGCGCTGCTGGTGGATCGCCGGGGCGGTTTCGTTTCCTCGGAGGAGGCCATCGGCTTTTTGTGGGAGGAGGAACCGGCCAATTCTCTGACCATGGCGCGATACCGCAAGGTGGCTCTGCGGCTGAAAAATATTCTGGAAGAGTATGGCATCGGGGACATTGTGGAGTCCGTAAACGGCAAGCGCAGGCTGATCCCGGAGCGGGTGCGGTGCGATCTGTACGATTACCTCTCCGGGCAGGAGGAGTATTCCCAATTATTCAAGGGCAGCTATCTGACCAATTACAGCTGGGGCGAGAGCACGCTGGCAGAGCTGACCGGGGAATACCTCCACGGGGCAGGAGAATAAAGTGAAATCAAGCGTCAAAAAAGTGCCTGTTCCTTTCGGAACAGGCACTTTACTGTTAGCTTATGCTTTTTGTTCGTTATGCCGTCTGGCGCTGGTGCGTCCTTCGGGCTTGATTTCGCCCACGGCCAGCAGAGAACGCTTGGTCAGCGCAGGGCCCACCAGCTCGTAAACCAGCACGCTGAACAGCACCACATTCCGCGCCAGCGCACCGTCAGGCAGCGTGGCGGCAGTCAGCGCCATGCCCAGGGCAACGCCGGCCTGGGGGAGCAGCGTGATACCCAGATGGTCGGTAATGGGTTTGGGCTGTCCGGTGAGGCGGCAGCTGAAGGCGGAGCCGTAATACTTGCCTGCGCTGCGGGCGATGATATACAGCACGCCCACCAGAATGGTCACCGGCTGCGCCAGCACGTTCAGATCCAGTTCCGCGCCGGAAATCACGAAGAACAGCACGTTCAGGGGCATGGTCCAGCCGTCCACACGGCTCATCAGTTCTTCGGATGTTTCACACACGTTGCAGAAGATGGTGCCGGTCATCATGCACACCAGCAGCAGGGAAAAGCCGCAGTGGATGCCGCCCACTTCAAATTCCAGCATACTCAGTCCCACGGTGAGCATGACGAAGGCCACGGAAATGGTCATACGCTTACTTCTGGAGTGGAAGAACTGCTCCACCCAGTTCAGCAGCCAGCCCATGACGGCGCCCAAGCCCAGAGACAGGATGATCTCCACAATCGGCTCCACCACGACAGCGGTGACGCTGACATGACCGGCGGACAGGGCGGTGGCAATGCCGAAGGACACGCTGAACAGCACCAGACCCACTGCGTCATCAATGGCCACCACCAGCATCAGGAGCCTCGTCAGGGGGCCGTCGGCCTTGTACTGCCGCACCACCATCAGCGTGGCGGCGGGGGCAGTGGCGGAGGCAATGGCGCCCAGGGTAATGGCGCAGGGAATGGAGATCAGACTGGGGAACAGCAGGTGCAGGGCAACCAACACGATATCCACGAACATCGTGGCAATCACTGCCTGCAGAATGCCGATGGTAATGGCCTTTGCGCCGGTGGCCTTCAGCTGGCTCAGGCGGAATTCATTGCCGATGGTAAAGGCGATGAAGCCCAGCGCAGTCTGGGTTACAATCCGCAGCCCCTCTACCTGCTCCGCAGTGTTGAAGCCCAGGCCGGGAATTTTCAGCGCGCCGAAGCAGAAGGGGCCCAAAAGCAGACCGGCTACCAGATAGGCGGTCACAGCAGGCAGATTCACCAGCTTTGTCAGACGGGAAAGCATCAAACCGCCGACCAGCGCGACGGCAAGAGAAATCAGATAAATTTCCACGTTCAAAACCTCTTTTCAAATAAATACAGAGCTTTTTTAGCGTGCCCATCATAGCACCATTATGCCCTGACTGCAAGACGCATTCCCGCCAAAGTTTCCCGGAATACGGCGGATTCTTTGTGCATTTCGTTTAATTGAATCCAGTTATTTTGAGCACTTTCGACAAAAATTCTGCCGGGCAGAACGCCCGGCAGAAACAGGTAATGGGATTATTTTCTGGTCTGGTTGTATTCGATGGGGCCTTCATAGACCAGTAGGTGGGTCACGCCGTTGTCGTCTAAGTAGATATCCCGGTATTCGTCGCTGGCCTGATAGGAATAGTAGCTCTTAATGGTGACGCGCCACATATTCGCATCGTCATCGTGGGCAACATCCAGACTCAGGTAGTCCCCCAGATTGGGATATTCCTTCAGCGCCCGGCGGGCGGCATCCACGGGATTGGTGATGGAAACCATGTCGTTGTTGACAAAGCCATTGTCCCGGTGGTTGAATTCGTCGGTTGCGTACTTTGCCTTGGCATCCTTCCAGGAGAAGCTGGAAACGTAGAGGCTTTGAATGCTGGACTGGATTTTTGCGTCGATTTCCTCGGCGGTGTCGGGATAGATTTCGATGAAAGCTATGTATTCGTAGTCATCAAGGTTGGATTTGTATTCCATGTACTTAAGATTGCCGTTTCCGTCAAAGCGGTAAGTAAGCTGGGCGGTTTCTTCCTCTTCAACACCGGCTAAGTTCCACGATGTGACAAAGCGTACCATTTCATCACTGACCACACCAACCCCTTCCGGGAAGGAAATCTGGTGGTTGCTCCGCTCGAAGAAACTCATGTTGAAGTCATCAGCAAAGCGGTTAAACTTCATACTGGTGGACAGGCTCTTCACGCCCAGTCCCAGCACCTTGCTGGCGGGGATTTCCGGGTCTTCCCGGACATCGCCGTAGCCAACGCCGTTGTAGTTGATCCAGGTATCCGTTCGCGGCGCAATGGTGCGCTCATGTTCAGAAATCATTTCCGGGTCAACATCCGGCAGATACCAGTTGGTGACGCGCAGAAGGTTCTCTCCGTCCAGCCAGTTTTCAAAATCAGAGTCCTGTCCCATGACGGATTTCCAGTGCAGGCTTTTGCGGTTTTTCAGTTCTTCCAATCCGGCATAGCACCGCTCCACCGCCGCGGCGGCTTCCGGAGAATTGGAATCCACTACGGAGTAGATTTCAAACTCGGAATAGAAATCGTGGGTATTGGCGTAACGGGGAGATTCGTCCCGGCAGGTGACGGTCTTGCCCATGCGGTAGGTGCCAGTGGGGAGCTTGCCGTAAATAGGCGTCCAATCGATGTAGCCGTAGGTGGAAGTTCCCTTGGCGATACCTTGCGCGCTGCCACTCCACTGGGGCTGATTCACCGGGGTGACCACTTCCCATTCGTTGCCAACCTTGCGCTCCAGCCAGTATTCATCGGTGGTGGACAGCACGCCCCGGCCTGTCTCGCTCTGGCTGTAGTACACGTCAGAGCCGGAATCGGACAGACGGTCATCATCCACCCGGAAGTTAAAGCCCCAGGCGTCAAATTCCGCTTGCTGGTTCAAATCCACTTCGGAAACGGTACCTTCTGTGATGGCGGCAATGGCCTCATCAAAATAGTATGTCGCAGTCTTGTCGGCAATCCAGCCATCTGTGTCCAGGATGACTTTCGTGGTGTTGGTATTGGGAGCGTTTTGAACATCAATGCGGTACAGCTTTCCCTCAGTGTTAAAGTAGTAGGTATTGGTTGCCGTCTCCACCGTGCCGGAATCTGTGCTCCAAGGGGAGGTAAAGCGAATGGTCTCCCAATTCTCTTCCGTAGTGTCACTGAGAAGGATGGCATCGTCCAAATCCCAGCGGAAGGGAGCGAGATAGTCCTCAAACTGGGTATCCGCTGTCTCGGTTTCCACCCAGGCACCGCTCTGGTATGCGTAGTGTTTGCCGCCGTATTCCATCCGCCCGCTGGTGGGGTCGGGGCTGGAAGTGGGCATGTACTGCCACAGGGTGTCACCACCCAGCCGGGACAGGTATGCCTGCCACTGGGGGTATTCGTTGCTGCCGGTGAGACCCAGTATATAATCCTGCTGAGACAGCAGGTCCTCCAGCGCGTCATGGCACTTTACCAGGGATTGCTGCTCCTGGGTGGTTGCCGCTGCGGCGGGGCTGTCCGGTTCCTTGGCGGGATTTGTCAGCAAACACACCGCTACGAACAGGATGGCTACTACGCCCAGCAGGCTGATCCAGAAGCTGGGACGGCGGTAGTTCAGCACGGTCTTAATCCGCTCCTTCACGCTGACTTCCCCGAAGGCCACAGGGCAGGCGGCAAAGTGGGCTTGCTTGGTAGAGCAGCTGAGCAGCGCTGCCGAATAGCTCTTGCGCTCCTCCAGTTCCATGAACTGCACCACCCGCTCGTCGCAGGCCAGCTCAATGTCTTTGCACAGCAGGACGTAGGCAATCCACACCAGCGGATTGAACCAGTGCAGCGCCAGCGCCAGGAAGCCGATCATCTTGAACCAGTGGTCGCCCTTTTCCAGATGGGTGCGCTCGTGGGCCAGGATGTGCTTGCGCACCGTGGGGCTTAAGCCCATGGGAATGTAAATTTTCGGGCGGATGAAGCC
>JBJDYL010000106.1:0-63327 GCA_051867285.1 Faecousia sp.
TTTCGGATTTTCGATTATAAAGTTGGGATTTCTAGGGGTGCGAAGTTTGAGTTACATAATAGCTATGAGCTATAATATGTTCTTGTAGTTTATAAAATTAGAAAGAAGGATGGAAATGAAAAGGGGAATATCTCTTATTCTGGCACTGGTGATGTGCCTGTCTCTGTGTGCCTGCGGGAAAAGTGAAGCGGTAAAAAATGTTGAATCCATGATTGCTGCCATAGACACTGTCTCCATTGAGAATCTGGATGTGGTATATTCTGCCATGAGTGCTTATGATGCTCTGTCCAAAGAGGATGCAGATAAGGTAAAGAATTACGATGCTATGGCGGATGCACTGGATCAGTGGCTGGAAGCGAACCTTCCTCGTCAGTGGGTCTATCAGCCGACCTACTTTCACGATATTGAGGAAATGTATGAAAAGGTGGATTTAACTCTGAATGAGGATGGCAGTGCTGTAGGCAATCATGTTTCAGGTCCGTGGCGAGTGGAAGATGGCGTTGTGAAAATTGATACCGGCAAGGCTGATTACGTTTATTACACCTTCTTTGAGGATGGAAAGCTGTCAATCGGTTCTGCGAGTTCTAAAATGATACCCGTGGAAGCGTATCAGGCATTGCTTGATGATATGTTTGTGAGCGTGGAAATAACGCCTGAAAATGTTGCAGATTATTGCGAGATCGTGCTCTATACAGAGATTGACGAGGATGACTTCGGTGTAGTAACCGGAGATACCCGCACCTATCCCACACTTGTAAGTAAGGTCTACGACAAGGGACTGCTATATTTTGAAGGCTCCGACGATCTGGCCATTGAGCTTCTCATTCCGGAGCATACTTATCAATACCAATCCAGAGGCAGAAAATGGCGTACACAGACAGACGAGGCGGACGAATATGTGGTCAAGCGCACTCCCTATGGAAGCTCTGGCTCTACACTGGGCTACAAGAGTGTAAAAAACGAATATGAAGCTATCCATGATATCACAGCAGAACAGATTGCCTTTGGCCGTGTCACTGGTAAAATTGTGTTCGTCCGCTCTGAGTATGTCAAGAACGTGACGAAGGATACAGATTCCTCTTCCCGTCTGTTGGTGTTATCGAATGATATAGAAGTACATTCCGGAAGCTGGAAAGATGGTCTGAAATACTGATGTTCAACATTTTAGACAGGGAGCCGTCCGCGGCTCCCTGTTTCTTTATGCTTCCAAAAGAGAAATATACTTATGAATTGTCGTTCTGCTCAAATCGCACACCATGGGAAGTTCCGTGATATTGAGTTGCCCGGTCTTATAGGCTGGGTAATGCCGGAGAAATATATCGCTGATGCAGCGAATAGCGTTCTTAGCAGCCATAGTTTTTATCTCCTTACAACGACTTATCGGCTTTTTCCTCATAGGACTCCAACTTTTTATCCCAACACCTGCTCCTGCTTTCCGGAGACGTTTCTCCCCGGAAGGCAGGAGTGTTTTTTTGCAAAGGACTGCGCAGACGACAGGGGGACTACAGCCAAATTCGGAGAATTTCCTGCTGTTTTTCAGAAAAAGACGGTACATAGTTTCCATATGCCGGGAAATACTACCTCTTGAAAAGGCGGTGGTTTCAAGTGGAGGAATTCTCCTGTAAGACAAGGATTCTGTCCGGCGCAGGCGCAGTCGCGGCGTTGTCCACCATGGGCGCGAAGCGGCTGTTTCTGGTGACGGATCCTTTTTTTGTAAAAAACGGAACGGCACAACGTATTGCCCAGTTGGCGAAGTGTGGGGAAACGGAAATTTTCGACAAGGTGCAGCCCGACCCATCCGTGGAGCTGGCGGCGGAGGGCACAGCGCAGCTGCGCGCCTTTGCGCCGGATCTGCTGGTGGCGCTGGGCGGCGGCAGCGCCATGGACTGTGCCAAGGCCATGACCTATTTTGCCAAAGGCGATTACCATCTGGTAGCGATTCCCACCACCTCCGGTTCCGGCTCGGAGGTGACGGATTTTGCCATCCTCACCCACAACCGGGTGAAGCACCCGCTGGTGGACAAGCGGATGCGCCCGGATGTGGCGATTCTGGACAGCGACCTGCTGACGCAGTTGCCCAAGGGGCTGATCGCGGAGACGGGCTTTGATGTGCTGACCCATGCCGCCGAGGCCTATGTAGCCCGGGACGCAGGGGCGATTTCCGATTTGTACGCCCGGGAAGCGTTTTCCAGCGCCTTTGCCGCGCTGCCTGCGTCCTACGCGGGGAACACTTCGGTGCGGCTGAAGGTGCACATGGCGGCAACCATGGCGGGCATGGCATTTACCCAGGCGGGGCTGGGACTCTGCCACGCCATGTCCCACAGCCTTGGGGGAATGTTCCACGTTCCCCACGGACGGCTCAACGCCATTTTGCTGCCCGCAGTGATTGGCTGCAACGCCCATGTGGCGGGGAAAAAATATGCCGAGCTGGCGCGAGCCGCCGGAATGGGGGGCAGCGCCAACACCATTGCCATTCGGAATCTGAAAAACAGCCTGATCCGCCTGCGCCGGGAACTGAACCTGCCGGAAACGCTGGTGCAGGCGGGGGTGGATCCCCGCAGCGTCTGGCGGAATGTGGACGAAATTGTGAAGGCGGCGCTGGGAGATCCCTGCTGCAAGGCAAACCCCATGCCCGTAGAGGATTTTCTGATTCGCCGGATTCTGGAAGAGGTGACCGGGCGTGTCTGAGAGTCTGCTGAGTGTGGGGCTGGACGTGGGGACGACTTCTACCCAGATGGTGGTTTCCCGGCTGGTGGTGGAAAACCGGGCGTCGAATTTTGCCGTGCCGGACATGGACATTACCCAGCGCACCGTTCTTTACAAAAGCCCGGTTTATTTTACGCCGCTGCTGGATGAAAGCCATGTGGACGGCGCTGCCATCCGCGGCATTGTGGAGGAAGAGTACCGGAAAGCGGGAATCCGGCGGGAGGACGTGGACACCGGCGCCATTATCATCACCGGGGAAACCAGCCGCAAGGAAAACGCCCGGGCGGTGCTGGATGCGCTGGCGGATCTGGCGGGGGATTTTGTGGTGGCCACAGCGGGACCGGATCTGGAAAGCGTATTGGCGGCCAAGGGCGCGGGGGCGGTTGCCTATTCCCGGGATACCGGAAAAACCGTGCTGCACATGGACATCGGCGGCGGCACCAGCAATCTGGCGCTGATTCAGGAGGGGACAATTCTGCGCACCGGCTGTCTGAATGTGGGCGGGCGGCTGGTAAAGCTGGATGATCAAGGGAAAATCACCTATATTTCCAAGGTGTTATCCGGGATTTTCCAGCAAAAACTAGGAGAAACTGCCACCCGGGAGCAGCTTGCGGCATTGGCGGAAACCCTGACCCAGGCACTGGAAATGGCGGCGGGGCTGCGGGAACCAACCGGGCTGCTCCAGAAACTGCTGACGGAGGAAACCGGGGAAGTGTGGCAGCCGCCGGAAGGCACCGTCGTGCTTTCCTTTTCGGGCGGGGTTGCCGACTGCATTGCCGAGGCGAAGCCCTGGCTGCAATACGGCGATCTGGGGCCGATGCTCGGGCAGGCCATCCGGCAAAGCCGCCTGTGCCAGGGGGAATACGTTCTGGGCGGTGAAACCATCCGGGCCACGGTGATCGGCGCGGGCTGTCACAGCACCCAGCTGTCCGGCAGCACGGTGTTCTGCCAGAATATCCGGTTCCCCCTGAAGAATCTGCCGGTGACCGGGTCGGATTCCGGATATCACGAAGGCTCGGTCATCCTTTCGCTTCCCGGTATCCCGTCCCCGTCCTATGCCCAGGTGCGCCAGCTGGCCCAGCAGCTGACAAGCCGGAAACCGGAGGAGCTTTACGTCTGCCTGGAAGCGGACATGGCCAAGGCGCTGGGACAGGCTTTGGCAGCCCGGCTTCCTCCCGATGCCCGCATTCTCTGCATTGACCGGGTGCGGGTAGGGGAGGATAGTTACTTGGACATCGGCGAGCCGGTGGGCAGCGCTCTGCCGGTGGTGGTAAAGACGCTGGTGTTGGAAAGGGGAAACACATGAATAAACAGGAATTGTCCGCCATGGTGGCGGAGATATTGAGCACCATGGAGCATCCGCCCATGGTGAAGGCCGGGGAGTACCGTCCCACTGCGCCCCAGCCGGAAAAGAAGGATACCCACTATCAGGATGGGGATTTTGTTCCGGATGTGACGGCACTGGATTTGCGCAAGCTGTATCTGACGGAAAACCCTAAAAACGGGGAGAAATTCCGAAAAATGAAGGAGCGAACCCCAGCCCGGCTGGGCAGCGGCAGGGCAGGCCCCCGGTATAAAACCCTGACCATGCTGCGCTTCCGCGCTGACCATGCGGCGGCGCAGGACGCGGTGTTTTCCCAGGTGCCGGAGGATTTCGCTGGGAAAAACGGCATGGCGGAAGTGCAGACAAAGTGCCATGACAAGGACGAGTATCTGACCCGTCCGGATTACGGCCGGTGCTTTGACGAGGAAAACCGGCAGAAAATCCGCGCCGCCATCCCCGGTACGCCCCGGGTGCAGATCGTGGTGGGGGACGGCCTGTCCTCCGCCGCCATCACCGCCAACGCCATGGACTGTCTGGAGGCCATTCGGGAGGGACTGAAGCTGAAGGGCATCGACCCGGGCACCCCCATTTTTGTGCGTTACTGCCGGGTGGGTGCCGGGGACGCCATCGGGGATGTGACGGGCTGCGAGCTGGTGTGTATGCTGGTTGGGGAGCGTCCGGGACTGGTGACGGACAAGAGCATGTCCGCCTATATCACCTATCGGCCCCGAACCGGCGTGTCGGAATCTGCCCGGACAGTGGTTTCCAACATCCACGCTCAGGGTACCCCGGCGGTGGAGGCAGGAGCCCATATCGCCGGGCTGATTGAGACGATCCTCAAAAAACAGGTTTCCGGCGTAGGGCTGCATGTGGAGGCAGGCGTATGATCCCAGTGCAGGTTTTGGCGGTGCGGTATCTTGCCAATGCCAGCCCCGGTTTGTGTCAGGCCCTGGGTGCGCCCAAGGGCTATCCGTCGCTGGGACTTCTGACTACGGACTGCGACGACGCCACCTATATCGCCCTGGACGCTGCCACCAAGGCTTCCGAGGTGGAGGTTGCCTACGCCCGGAGCTTTTACGCCGGGGCGTCCAATGCTTCCACCCCCAACGCCGGGGAGGTCATCGGCATTCTGGCGGCTCAGACTCCCGGGGCGGTGAAAAGCGGTATGGAGGCGGCGCTGGCGGAGCTGCACCGCGTGGGCTTCGAGGAAGTGCATAAAGTGCCGTATCTTGCGCACACTGTCAGCAGCGCGGGTCTGTTTCTGGCAAAGGAAGCGGGCGTGCAGCCGGGTACGGCGCTGGCCTACCTGATTGCCCCGCCGCTGGAGGGAATGTACGCCATGGATGCGGCGCTGAAAGCCGCGGACGTAAAGTTATGTAAACTCTATGCGCCGCCCAGCGAGACAAATTTCGGCGGCGGGCTGCTGTCCGGCACCCAAAGCGCCTGCGATGCCGCCTGTGCGGCATTTGCAGCGGCGGTGGCGGAGGCGGCGGAAAGGCCGCTGGAACATGGCTAATTTACGAAAGGACGGACGAAAAATGGACACGAATTCTCTGGGTATGATTGAAACAAAGGGACTGGTGGGCGCCATTGAAGCGGCGGACGCCATGGTGAAATCCGCCAACGTGCAGTTGGTGGGCAAGGAGCAGGTGGGCGGCGGCCTGGTGACGGTGATGGTTCGCGGCGACGTGGGCGCAGTAAAGGCTGCTACGGATGCCGGCGCGGCAGCGGCGGAAAAGGTGGGGGAGCTGATCTCCGTTCATGTCATTGCCCGCCCCCATATGGAGGTAGACGCGATTCTGCCCAAGGGCCGCAGTAACCCGACACCTCCCGCCGGTAAATAATGCTCTACAGCGAAGAAGCGGTTCGGGCGAACATCCGCAACCGGGATGGAAAACGGGTTTTCTATTTGGGCAAGGGCGACCAGCTTACCAGCGGCGCACGGGATTGGCTTCACCGGGAACGCATTGAGATTTTGCCAGCTGAGCAGGCAAAACCGAAGCAGTACCGCCTCCTAAGCGGCGGATTCGTGGAGGAAAAGCCAGAGCACCTGACCCACCTTCACGGAGATGTGCTGGTTCCCAAGAACCATCCCAGAATTCTCTTCCGGGGGAAGATGGACACTCTGGAATCGGAGCTGATTCTGTGCCAGCTGGCGAACAGTACGCTGGAAGCGCCGGTGGGGGAAATCCTTGGCCTTGCCCGGCAGATTATCCGCTGCGAGGTGTTGGAAGAAGCCTTGAAATGGGATACCCTGTGCGGCCTGACGGAAAGCGAGCAGCGAAAGCGCAGCCACTTCCCCCAGGACTATTACGGCCAGCCCCATTTCATGCCCTCCGCCGCCGACGGGATGGTGATCGCCCGGTTAAACCGGGCGCGGTGTGCCGCCCGGGAGGCAGAGCTGGCGGCGGTGGAGGCCTTTTCTGACCGGGATGGGAACCTTATCCGGCAGGATATTCCACAGGCATTAAACCGGATGAGCAGTATGCTGTATCTGCTGATGATCCAGAAAAAGGCGGGGAAATAAAAGCCTTCCCCTCTGGGGAAGGCTTGATTAACCGAAAAGGATGAAGAATATGAAGCTGAAAACCACATTGCTGGGAAAAACCTATACATTCCGGGACTTAAAGGAAGTGCTGGCCAAGGCCAATGAGGAGAAAACCGGCGACAAGCTGGCAGGGCTGGCGGCGGAGTCTGCCCAGGAGCGGGTGGCGGCAAAGGTGGTGCTGTCCGCTGTGACCCTGGGAGATCTGCGGGAGAATCCCGCCGTTCCCTACGAGGAGGACGAGGTTACCCGGATCATCCAGGACGATGTGAATGAGGCGGCGTTCCGCCAGATCCGGGGCTGGACGGTGGCGGAATTCCGGGAGTGGATTCTGGACGAAAACACCACCGGGGCGGACATCCGGCGCGTCAGCCGGGGGTTAACCAGTGAAATGGTAGCGGCGGTGTGCAAGCTCATGGGCAATCTGGATCTCATCTACGCCGCCAATAAAATTCACATTACCGCCCACTGCAATACTACCATCGGCCTGCCGGGAACCCTCAGCTGCCGCCTGCAGCCCAACCACACCACCGACGATCCCGAGGGCATCACCGCCTCCACGCTGGAGGGCTTAAGCTTTGGCGCAGGCGACGCGGTGATCGGCCTGAACCCGGTGACGGACAGCCCGGAGCAGGTGGGCAAGGTGCTCCGGCGGTTTCAGGAGATCAAGGAGCACTGGCAGATTCCCACCCAAACTTGCGTCCTTGCCCATGTCACTGCCCAGATGAAGGCGGTTCGCGCTGGCGCGCCCTGCGACCTGATCTTCCAGTCCATCGCCGGAAGCCAAAAGGGAAACGAGGCCTTCGGCTTCAACGCGGCGACGCTGGAGGAAGCAAGGCAGCTCCTGTTGAAGGACGGCACGGCGGAAGGCCCCAACGTCATGTATTTTGAGACGGGACAGGGCTCGGAGCTAAGTTCCAACGCCCATCACAATACCGATCAGGTGACCATGGAGGCACGGTGCTACGGCTTTGCCAAGCGGTTCCAGCCCTTCCTGGTGAACACGGTGGTGGGCTTCATCGGCCCGGAATACCTGTACGATGCCCGGCAGGTGACCCGGGCGGGACTGGAAGATCATTTCATGGGCAAGCTGACCGGCATTTCCATGGGCTGCGACTGCTGCTACACCAACCACATGAAGGCCGACCAGAACGACATTGAAAACCTGGCAAGCCTTCTGACGCTGGCGGGTTGCAACTATTTCATGGGCATTCCCCATGGGGACGATATCATGCTCAATTATCAGACCACCGGCTTCCGGGAGACGGCGACCTTGCGGGAGCTGACCGGCAAGACAGCCATCCCGGAGTTCCAGCGCTGGCTGGAAAAAATGGGCTTTGTGGAGAACGGAAAGCTGACAAAGAAAGCAGGAGACGGTTCCAGTCTGCTGTTTTAAGGAGGAGACGTATGGAACTGGACAAGGATCTGGCCGCCCGGCAGGAAGCCCGGGAATTGGCGCGGGAAGCAGAACGTGCCCAGCATATTCTGGCGGATTTTCCCCAGGAAAAGCTGGACGCCATTGTGGAATCGATTGCCCGGGCCTTTGCCGCAGAGGCGAAACCGCTGGCGGAACTGGCGGTTCAGGAGACGGGATTTGGCAACGTAGCGGATAAAATCACGAAAAACCGGTTTGCTTCGGAGGAGGTTGCCAAGGCCGTCCGGGGTATGAAAACCGTGGGACTTCTGCGGCGGCGGGCGGAGGAACAGCTCTGGGAAATCGGTGTGCCGGTGGGCGTCATTGCCGCCATCGTGCCCAGCACGAACCCCACCTCCACGGTTTGCTACAAGGCAATGATTGCCCTGAAATCCGGCAACCCCATTGTGTTTTCGCCCCACCCCAAGGCGGCAGGATGTACCCGCCGGGCAGCCCAGATTGTGGCGCAGGCAGCGGAAGAGGCAGGCGCGCCCAGAGGCAGCGTAGCTTGTCTCAGCATTCCCGCCATGGCGGGCTGTCAGGAGCTGATGGGGGCGGAGCAGGTGAAGCTGATTCTCGCCACCGGCGGCCCCGCCATGGTGAAAGCGGCCTATTCCTCGGGAAAGCCCGCCATCGGTGTGGGCGCAGGCAACGGGCCTGCCTATATCCACCACAGCGCGGACGTTTCCCAGGCGCTGAAGTGTATCGCCCGGTCAAAAACCTTTGATAATGGCACGGTCTGCGCCTCTGAGCAGAGCATCATTGTGGAGCGCAGTATGGAAAGCAGGGTAGTGGAGGAAGCAAAAAAACAGGGCTTTTATTTCCTCACCCCGGAGGAAGCGGGAAAGCTTGCGAAAATTCTCTTCCGTCCCAACGGCGCGCTGAACCCGGAGGTTGTGGGAAAACCGGCGGCGCGATTGGCGGAACTGGCGGGTTTTTCCGTGCCTGCAAGCGCGAAAATTCTGGTGGCCCGGGAGCGGGAAGCGGGCATCGCCTATCCTTACTCCATGGAAAAGCTCTGCCCGGTGCTGGCGTTCTATGTCATGGACAGCGAGGACGCGGTTTTGCAAAAGTGCATTGAGATTCTGGATTTTGAGGGCAGCGGCCACACCTTTGCCATGCACGCTGAGGATGAAACGGTCATTCGGAAATTCGCTGACAAGATACCGGTGTCCCGGTTCCTGGTGAACACACCGGCGGCGCTGGGCGGCATCGGCGCCACCACCGGGCTGTTCCCGGCGCTGACGCTGGGCTGCGGCGCGGTGGGCGGCAGCAGCTCCTCCAACAATATCTCTCCGCTGGATCTCATTAACATCCGCCGGGTGGCTTGGGGTACTGAGGAGCCGAAGGAGAAGGAAGTCCACAATCCGGAGCTGGTGGAGCTGCTGACCCAGAAGATTCTGGAGCGGCTGGAACACTAGCGGCGGGGAAAGGAGGAAACCATGCAGGAGCAGGAATTGCACAATCTGGTGGAATCGGTGGTTTCCCGGCTGTTTGTGGAGCTGGAGGCCTCCGGGCGGCACGTCCATGTGACTCAGGAGCAAGCGCAAATTCTTTTTGGACACCCCCTGACCCCGGAGCGGCCCCTGTCCCAGCCGGGGCAGTATCTGGCGAAAGAGCGGGTGACTGTGATCGGCCCCAAGGGGGAATTCCGGAACGTGGCGGTGCTGGGGCCGGAGCGGAAAGCCGGGCAGGTGGAGATTTCCCTCACCGACGGGCGCACACTGGGCATCGACCCGCCCATCCGGCTGTCCGGGGATGTAGCCGGCAGTCCTGGTATTACGCTGGTGGGGGAGCGGGGACGGGTGAATCTTCCTCAGGGGGTGATTGCCGCCCAGCGGCACATCCACCTGACCCCGGAGGATGCCGCCCGATTCGGGGTGAAGCACGGGCAGAGCGTCCGTTTGCAGACCTATACCGCCCGCCCCACGGTGTTTGGGGATGTGGCGGTGCGGGTCAGCCCGGACTTTGCGTCCTATGTGCATCTTGACTATGACGAAGCCAACGCCTGCGGCTTCCGCAAAGGCGATTTGGGGAGGATCCTCCCATGACCCGGGCGCTGCTCATCGGGGAGGAACCGGCGCTGGAGCTGGGGTACGACTATGTGAAAGAGCCACCCTATGAGGTGGTGGTCATTGGGTCACTGAAACTGTCGGAGCTGCTGCACTTCCGGGAGGAGCGGGTGCTCTCGGCGCTGGCGGAAGGGAAGAGTGTATATCTGTACACGCCGGGTTTGCCGGAAGCTCCCAAAAACCGCGCCCTGTCCGGGAGTCTGACGGCAGCCCAGCGGGAGCTGAAGAACTGGGGTGTGCTGTTTACTGACGGCGGGCGGAAGAAGCTGATCACAGCGGAGGAAGCCCGGATCCTGCGCAGTACCGGGCGTCAGCCTGCCCCCGGCGCGGTATTGACGCCGCTGGCGAAGGAAATCATGGAGGGAACGAAATGAAGGTTGGAAGAGTAGTCGGTTCCATTTGGGCCACCCGGAAGGCAGCCTGCCTGCAGGGGCAGACCTTTCTGGTGGTGGAGTCCGACGGGCAGCAGGTCGTAGCGGCGGATCAGGTGGGCGCAGGAGAGGGCGACCGGGTACTGCTGGCCACGGGCACGGTGGCCTCCCGCTACTGCATGGACGCCCCGGTGGATGCTGCTGTGGTGGCGATTGTGGACGAGAAGTAGAGGGAACGGGTGATAGACCATGTCTTTTCACGAAATACTGATTGCCGTTATGGCGGGCTTTGCGGTGCTGGGCGCGCTGGACCGGATTTTCGGCAACCGCTGGGGACTGGGCAAGGAATTTGAGGAAGGCATTCTCGCCATGGGCTCGCTGGCACTGGCCATGGTGGGAATTGTGTCCTTGGCGCCGGTGCTGGCGGCGGTACTGAAACCAGTGGTGGTGCCAATCTACGGTTTTCTGGGCGCGGATCCGGCCATGTTCGCGGGAACCCTGCTGGCTTGCGACATGGGCGGCGGTGCGTTGGCGGCGCAGATGACGGATGACCCCCAGGCAGCCCTGCTGGGCGGTGTGCTCACTGGTTCCATGCTGGGAGCCACCATCGTGTTCACCATCCCGGTGGCCATGGGCATTCTGCGGGAGGAGGATCGTCCGGTGATGGCGAAGGGCATTCTCTGCGGCATCGTCACCATTCCGCTGGGAGTGCTGGCTGGCGGACTTGTCGCCGGATTCCCGGTGGGGATGGTGCTGCGCAATCTGATCCCCATTGTGCTGATTGCCGCGCTGATTGCCCTGGGACTGTGGCGGGCGGAAGGTGCCATGGTGCGGGGGTTTGAGATCTTCGGAAAACTGGTGGTAATCATCGTGACCATCGGACTGGCGGCAGCGATTGTGGAAGCCCTTACGGGCTTTGCCATTATCCCCGGTATGGCGCCCATTTCCGAGGGCTTTGCCACCGTAGGAACCATTGCCATCGTGCTGGCAGGGGCGTTTCCTCTGGTATTCGTGATTACCAAACTGCTGCGAAAGCCTTTGATGGCGGCAGGCAGAATGCTGGGTATCAACGATGCGGCGGCAGCGGGACTGATTGCCAGTCTCGCCAATTCCATTGCCACCTTCGGCATGGTCAAGGAGATGAACCAGCGGGGCAAGGTTATCAACATTGCCTTTGCCGTGTCCGCCGCCTTTGTGTTCGGCGATCATCTGGGTTTTACCGCAGGCTTCGCCCCGGAAATGATGGGGGCCATGATCGTGGGCAAGCTGGTGGGAGGCATCAGCGCCATTGCCGTTGCCATGTGGCTGACCAGAAAAGACGAAAAGTCTTGACAAAGTAAGCGGCTCTGGGCTATAATGGCGGGGATATGGCAAAAGCTGTGAAAAGAAGAGTATTCCGCGTAGAAACGGTCAGAGAGCCCTGTTAGCTGGGAAAGGGTACGCAGAAAGCGGAAGAACATGGTCTTGGAGCTGGGCTTTCGATAAGTAGGAGGCCACGGGACGTCCCGTTACAGACGATGAGAGGCATGGTGCTTACATGGCATTGCGAGTCAGCGCGCACGTTGGCGTGGCAATCCCCATTGTGTTGGCACCTGCAAATCAAGGTGGTACCGCGTCAATTTTTGTCGCCCTTGAATGTTCAAGGGCGGCATTTCATTTTTCAGGAGGAGAGAATTATGTGCGAAAAATGCAAGGGTAATTACTATATTACCACCCCCATTTACTATCCGTCCGCCAAGCTGCACATTGGCCATGCCTACTGCACCGTGGCGACGGACACCATGGCCCGGTTCAAGCGGCTGCAGGGCTACAATGTGATGTTCCTCACCGGCACCGATGAGCACGGTCAGAAGATTGAGGACAAGGCGAAGGATGCCGGCATCACCCCCCAGCAGTTCGTGGACAATATTGTGACGGGGGAGAAGGGCGTGTTGGATCTGTGGAAGCTGATGAACATTTCCTATGACCGTTTCATCCGCACCACCGATGATTACCACGTTGCCGCCATCCAGAAGATTTTCAAGAAGATGTACGACAATGGCGACATCTACAAGGGCACCTACAAGGGCAAGTACTGCAAGCCCTGTGAATCCTTCTGGACGGACAGCCAGCTGGTTGACGGCAAGTGCCCTGACTGCGGCGGCCCCGTACAGGACGCGGAGGAAGAGGCTTATTTCTTCCGGCTTTCCAAGTACGCTGACCGGGTGCAGGACCTGCTGGAGAATACCGATTTCCTGGAGCCCCGGAGCCGGGTTAGCGAGATGGTCAACAACTTCATCAAGCCCGGTCTGGAGGATCTGTGCGTTTCCCGCACCAGCTTCACCTGGGGCGTGCCTGTGGACTTTGACCCCGGTCATGTGGTCTATGTGTGGATTGACGCCCTGTTTAACTACATGACTGCCCTGGGCTTCGAGAACGACAAGTATAACGACCTCGCCGATTTCTGGCCCGCTGACGTTCACTTCATCGGCAAGGAGATTGTCCGGTTCCACTCCATCATCTGGCCCGCCATGCTCATGAGCCTGAACCTGCCCCTGCCCAAGAAGGTTTACGGTCACGGCTGGCTGCTCTTGGACGGCGGCAAGATGAGCAAGAGTAAGGGCAACGTGGTGGATCCCTACATTCTGGCGGAGCGGTTCGGCGTGGACGCCCTGCGGTTCTTCCTGCTGCGCTCCTTCCCCTTCGGCTCCGACGGCAACTTCTCCAATGAGCTTTTGATCAACACCATCAACGTGGATCTTGCCAACGATCTGGGCAATCTGGTGTCCCGCACCGTTGCCATGGCCCAGAAGTATTTCGGCGAGCATCTGCCCACGGAGCAGCTGGCGGACGAGGAAAAGGACGCCGAGCTCCTTGGCATGGTTTCCGCTCTGCGGGATCAGTACGAAACCGAGATGGAGAAGTTCGCCTTCCAGAACGCGCTGACGGACATCTTCAAGGTGATTTCCCGGGCGAACAAGTATATTGACGAGAACGCTCCCTGGGTGCTGGCCAAGTCGGAAGAGAATAAGCCCCGCCTTGCCCGGGTGCTGTATAATCTGCTGGAGACGGTGCGCATCTGCGCGGGTCTGCTGACCCCCTTCATGCCCGCTACCTCTGAGGAGATTTCCAAGCGTCTGGGCGGTGCCCGGATGGACTGGGACAGCCTGAATACCTTCGGCGTCCTGAGCGCTGACGTGGCCACCGTTGCCGGCCCTGCCCTGTTCCCCCGGATTGACATGGAGAAGGAGCTGGCTGCGCTGGAGGAGCTGAACAAGCCCGCCAAGCCCGCCATCGAAATCGAGCCTTACGCCGAGGAGAAGGTGGATTTCGACACCTTCTGCAAGAGCGATTTCCGCGCCGTGAAGGTCAAGGCCTGCACCAATGTGAAAAAGAGCGATAAACTCCTGTGCTTTACCCTGGATGACGGTACCGGTACCGACCGGCAGATTCTTTCCGGCATCGCCAAGTTCTACAAGGCGGAGGATCTGGTGGGCAAGACCCTGGTGGCCATTACCAACCTGCCGCCCCGAAAGATGATGGGCAAGGAGAGCAACGGTATGCTGCTGTCCGCTGTACACACCGAGAAGGGTGAGGAAAAGCTGAACCTGATTATGCTGGACGACGCCATTCCCGCCGGTGCAAAGCTGTGCTGATACAATAAAGATAAGAATGAGGCCAACCGCTGCTTTGCGGTTGGCCTCATGTGTTTTATCAGCCCATGTATCTTGGCTCGCAGGTCAGGTTCACGCCGAGGCGCTTAAAGGTGCGCTCATCCACGGAGGACAGAATCACCGAGGAATGCACTTCACAGCCCCGGAGTTTATCCAGCTGCTCCATGGCGCATTCCGCCATGGGGTTGGTGGCGGCGCTGATGGACAGGGCGATCAGGGTTTCGTCCGTATGGAGCCGGGGGTTGCGGTTGCCCAGGTGGGCGACCTTCAGGTGCTGGATGGGGTCCAGCGCCACAGGGGAGATCAGATGCAGGTCGCTGTGCATTCCGCCCAGGGCTTTCAGGGCATTGAGCAGCAGCGCGGAGGAAGCGCCCAGCAGGTCAGAGGTTTTTCCGGTGACGATGGTGCCATCCGGCAGCTCCATGGCGGCGGCGGGGCTTCCCGTTTCCTCCGCCCGCTTCAGGGCGGGGGCAACCACCCTGCGGTCAGCAGGGGAGACGCCTGCCTTTTTCATCAGCAGATCCAGCTTGCGCAGGGCATCCTCCACATTTTTTCCCTTTTTCTGGTCGCACAGGGCCTCATAGTACCGGCGGATGATCTCCTGCCGGGAGGCGCTGCAGGTGCCTTCGTCGTCCACGATGCAGTTGCCAGCCATGTTTACGCCCATATCCGTGGGGGACTTGTAAGGGCAGTGGCCCAGGATTTTCTCAAAAATCGCCACCAGCACAGGGAAGGCTTCCACATCCCGGTTGTAGTTGACGGTGGTGACGCCGTAGGCATCCAGGTGGAAGGGGTCAATCATGTTCACATCGTTTAAGTCAGCGGTAGCCGCTTCGTAGGCCAGATTCACCGGATGGTTCAGGGGCAGGTTCCAGATGGGGAAGGTCTCGAATTTGGCATAGCCCGCCGTGTTGCCCCGCTCGTGCTCGTGATAGAGCTGGCTCAGGCAGGTCGCCAGCTTGCCGCTGCCGGGGCCGGGGGCGGTGACCACCACCAGAGAACGGGTGGTTTCAATATAATCGTTTTTGCCGAAGCCCTCTTCGCTCACGATGTGGGCGGTGTCGGCAGGGTAGCCGGCAATCTCATAATGATGGTATACCCGAATGCCCAGCCCCTCCAGACGGGACTGGAAGGCTTTCGCCAGAGATTGCTCGTGGAACCTGGTGAGTACTACGCTGGAAACATACAGCCCGAAACCCCGGAACACGTCGATCAGCCGGATCACATCCCGGTCGTAGGTGATGCCCAGATCGCCGCGCACCTTGTTCTTTTCAATATCGTCGGCGTTGATGGCAATGACCATCTCCACCTGATCCTTTAGTTGCAGCAGCATTCTCAGCTTGCTGTCCGGCTGGAAGCCGGGCAGAACCCGGGAAGCGTGGTTGTCATCATAAAGCTTGCCGCCAAATTCCAAATACAGCTTGCCGCCGAACTGGGCAATCCGGTCCCGGATGTGCGCGGATTGCATTTGTAAGTATTTTTCATTGTCAAATGCCGCTGTGGTCATTCGATTCGCCTCTTTCTAATAGTCATCGTCCACTATTCTACAGCATTCCCGGGGAAATAGCAAGAAGATTTGATGGAGAAATCCCGGGAAAGGGAAGTGGGAGCCTGACTCCCTGCCTCTGCGGGAGGACGCCCGGGAGATACAGCCGGAGCAGGGAAACGGGAGCAGGCTGCGGGACGGAAAACAGGAGAAAATGCATCAAATGTAACAATATAATTCTTAAGAATTTCCTAACATTCTGGAATAGACTGTAACTTTTTGCACGCATTTCTTCTGCTTTTTAATACAAAACAGGGATATATTGGGAAAATATTGCAAAGCACCTTAAACTTTTGTTAAGAAATGTAAATATTTTTGTAATTTATTGTAATTTTCCTATTGACTTCTTTTGCCACATATGGTATCATCTGGGTAAGAAAAGAACCGCCGGAGCAAAATCAATCCGGCTAACTGTTTCTGTAAGACAAATCTTTAGGAGGTTTGAAAAATGAAAAACACAATGAAAAAGCTGCTTAGCTTCGTTCTCGTGGCTGTGATGCTGCTTTCCGTGGTGCCTTTCCAGGCGTTTGCTGATGGGGAGGAGGGCCAGCTGGAGAACGCTCAGGGCGAGCCGGCTGTCCAGAATGAGACCCCTGCTGAAAACATTGTCACCGATGAAAACAACAGTGCTGTTGTTTATGGCCTGCCCAGCGGTGTCGAACTCGGCGATGCGGCTACTGTTTACTTCTACATCGTTGACGATGATTTTGACGGAAGCGACAGCTACATCCTGAGACAGTCCACCACGAAGGTTGGCAGTTCCTTCCCCGGCTTCCCCTCTGACGCCTCTGCGCTGGAGCTTTATGCGAAGCTGAACAACACCTCCGCCGGCAAGGGCGTCCTGGGCTGGTACTGGGATGAGGCAGGCACGGAGCCGGTAGGCAGCACCTCCGGCCTGAAGGTGAGCGATACGGAAGTTTGCGTTTACATGCTGTTCCAGGATGTGGAGCAGAGTGTTACCCTGGATGCCAAGGGCGGCAAGTTCGCGCCCGGCGAAGGTACGATCAAGGTTTTGATCGGCCAGCCCTATCCCGATATGCCCACGCCTACCCGCAGCGGCTACACCTTTGACGGCTGGTACGTCAAGGACAGCGGCAGCGCTGAGAGAGCCATTACGCCCGGTGAGACTATTGTGTATACCACCGCTAGGCCCTATGCCAAGTGGACCTCCGTCGGCTACACGGTAACCGTGATGTGGTACGGCGACTTCGACAACGGCGATGCCAACGACTGGGTTGAGTTTGATGCCAAGTATACCGATATGGCAATCCCCACCGGTAGCACCATCAGCGATTCCACCGGTACCTTCCCCTCTTCCTCTGAGATCGGCTGGAAGAACCTGCCCACCGGTTACACCCTGAAGGGCTGGAAGTTCCTGGAGACCGGCAATGACTTTACCCCTGGCTCCACCAAGATTTCCGTGGCCAATGCCAACAGCAGTGGTGAAATCATTATCGTTCCCAGGCTGCAGCGGTCTGTGACCCTGATCGCCCAGCATCCCACCAAGAATACGCTGTCCCGTCAGTCCATCACCGTGGAAATCGGCAAGGCGATTGGTGAGCTGCCCGCCCCCACTTCCTGGGCCGGCGATTCCAATGATGAATCCAGCTTCACCTTCACCCAGTGGGTCGGCGGTAACGGTACCGTCATTTCTACCAGAAATGATCTGAGTGCCACCTCCAAGCACCCCAAGTACTACCCCGTACTGAGCTACAATGAGGATGATCACGGCGTCACCCACCACTTCGATGCACAGTGGACTGAGTCCCAGGTTGTTGTACTGTACTTCCATACTGGCGGCAATACCAACATCAGCAAGGCTACGAAGGTCATCTGCTACGATATCCCCGCGTCCGGCTCCTTCAACATGAACAGCCTGAACCTGTACAAGTATTTCCCCGACTACACCAAGTACGATGACAACGTGGATATCCGTGATGGCTGGTACGACGCAACCGGCTGGGCGCTGTATTGCCAGGGTAAAGCCGCAGGTACTGTGTGCGACGAGCTGTGGAACATCACCGAAACCCGGAATCTGCAGGAGCTGCACATCATGCTGATCGACAAGGGCAATGACACCAGCTCCAGCTCCAGCTCCAGCGGCACTGCGGATTCCTCCAACCCCAAGACTGGCGATACCATCGGTTCCGCTATGGTGATCATGAGCATTTCCGTGGCTGTTCTGGCATCTGCCTGCTACGTCAGCAAGAAGCGTTTCGCCCGCTAAGGCATGCGCGCGGCTGAACGAGTTACATCCAAATGAAGAAGCCCGGCAGCGTATGCTGCCGGGTTTTTCTTGGAATCGGTTTTGCCGAAGAGACAAGTTTATCATACAAAATGCTTATCGACTGAACGCAGCAAGCGGACAACTGCTGTTTGGCAGTTTCGACGCGTGGAAAGTGGAAAGTTGACAGCGGAACGTTATGGTTTCCCTTCGGGGGTGATTGAAAATGGCTCTGGTACGAAGCCATTCAGAGTTTTATATTTTAAATTGTCCCGCAAGGACTCCTTTACTTTCCACTTTTGATTTTCCACTTTCAACTACTCGGCTGAGTGAACCCGATAAGCATGTAATACAATATTGACAATAGATGGGAAATCGTTTATAGTATATTTGGTTGAAATATGCAAAAGCATATCATTCTATAACAAGGGAAAAGGTGATTGAAATGTACATGGATGATTACAGGCGCTGGCTGGAGGCCGATCTGGAAGATCCTGCATTGACTGAGGAACTGAAGCGTATTCAGGGCCAGGATGAGGAAATCAAGGATCGTTTCGCCGTAGCGCTGAAGTTCGGCACCGCCGGTTTGCGGGGCGTGCTGGGCGCCGGCTCCAACCGGATGAATATTTACGTTGTCCGGCAGGCAACCCAGGGCCTGGCAAACTGGGTAAAGACTCAGGGCGGCAATCAGCTGGTTGCCATTTCCTACGACAGCCGTATCAACTCCGACGTGTTCGCAAAAACTGCCGCCTGCGTGTTGGCAGCTAACGGCATCAAGGTTCGGATCTATGATGCGCTGATGCCCGTGCCTGCGCTGTCTTTTGCCACCCGTTACTATAAAGCCAATGCCGGTGTTATGGTAACCGCTTCCCATAATCCCGCCAAGTACAACGGCTACAAGGCCTATGGCCCCGACGGCTGCCAGATGACCGACGACGCTGCCGCTGTGGTTTACGCCGAGATTCAGAAAACCGATATCCTCACAGGCGCAAAAATGATGTCCTTTGAGGACGGCTTGGCCCAGGGTCTGATCGAGTATGTGGGCGATGACTGCAAGGAAGCGCTGTACGATGCCATTAAGGCCTGCTCCGTCCGCCCCGGCCTGTGCAAGACCGCGGGACTGAAGCTGGTTTATTCTCCCCTGAACGGCTCCGGCCTGGTGCCCGTTATGCGGGTTCTGAAGGATATCGGCATTGACGACATCACCATCGTCCCCGAGCAGAAGGATCCCGACGGCAATTTCCCCACCTGTCCCTATCCCAACCCCGAAATTTTTGAAGCCCTGCGTCTGGGTCTGGAGCTGGCCAAATCCTCCGGCGCAGACCTGATGCTGGCCACCGACCCCGATGCTGACCGGGTTGGCATTGCCATCCGCTGCCCCGACGGTTCCTACGAGCTGGTCTCCGGCAACGAGGTGGGTGTGCTGCTGCTGGATTACATCTGCGAAGGCCGTATCGAGAAGGGCACCATGCCCAAGAACCCCGTTGCGGTAAAGTCTCTGGTGTCTACCCCCCTGGCTGACGCTGTCGCCGCCAACTACGGTGTGGAAATGCGCAACGTTCTCACCGGCTTCAAGTGGATCGGCGATCAGATCGCCCGGCTGGAGGCCGACGGCGAAGTGGAGCGGTTTATTCTGGGCTTTGAGGAATCTTATGGCTATCTTGCCGGCCCCTATGTCCGGGACAAGGACGCCATCATCGGCTCCATGCTGATCTGCGAAATGGCCGCCTACTACCGCAGCATCGGTTCTTCCATCAAGGAGCGTCTGGAAGCCATCTACGCCAAGTACGGCCGCTACCTGAATAAGGTGGATTCCTTCGAGTTCCCCGGCCTCAGCGGCATGGACAAGATGGCAGGCATCATGGCCTCCCTGCGGGAGCAGCCCCCGGTGGAAATTGGCGGCTACAAGGTTACCAAGGTCACGGACTACACCAAGACCGAGGAAACCGGCCTGCCCTCCGCCAACGTGCTGGTTTACGCCCTGGAAGGCGGCGCCACCGTCATCGTTCGTCCCTCCGGCACCGAGCCGAAGATCAAGACCTACTTTACCACCCTGGGTAAGGACCTTCAGGAGGCAGAAGCCCAGAAGAATGCGCTGGCTGCGGCGCTGAAGCCCATTCTGGCCTGATCGTTTCCAAAACAGACAATGCCCGGTTATTCACCGGGCATTGTTTTGTTTTCGGCGGATTGTAAGAATTTCACAAAATAAGTTTACATAATTTTTAAGGTTTCGGGGATTGCGGTTTGCTTCCGGGGTGTGTATAATAACTCCAGGACTTGGAAACCGGAGGGATCCCATGAAGCGTTGGATAGCATTGGGAATTGTTTTGGTCGCCCTGGTGGTCGGACTGCTTTTCCTTGGGGAAATCGCGATAGACCCCGGCGCGTATACAGGAGAATGGTACGGCGCCGAGGACGGGCGGCTGTACCATTTTCACGAAGGCATCATCACATGCCCGGAGGATACACATACGGAGGGTGAGGAGTTCTGCGGAGCCTACTTTTTTTGCAGGGATCGGATCATTCTGTTTGTGGTGGACCCCAGCGGCGCCAGCCAGGTGCGGGAATTGTATCCGGCGGGGGATCCCAAAGGAGAGTTCCTGTGCGAGGACCCCAACGGAACCGGGCGGATTGCGTTCTCCCGCAGCAACATTGCTTTGCAAGCAGAAAACCCGGAATGATACAGATCAATAATTTCAGGGGCAGCTGCAAACTTACCGTTTTGCAGCTGCCCCTTTTTGCATTCAGGCGTTATCCTCCAGCCAACGTTTGGCGCAGTGAGTCAGGAATGCCGCGCCATTGGGGCAGACGGCTTCGTTGAACAGCGCCTTGGGGTTGTGGGCGGGGTACTGGCCCCGGTCGTCCGGGTAGCCGGAGGAAAGGTAGATAAACGCGCTGGGAATCCGTTCCGCCACGACGGAGAAATCCTCCGAGGCGCTGGCGGTTACACCGGGATGGAACGCCATGTTGGGCACAGGCAGCTCCTTCATATAGCCGATCATGGATTCCACCAGCTTCTGGTCGCAGATCAGCGGAGGAACCTGGGAGATCATTTCAATTTCCACGGTTCCGCCGTAAACAGCGGCGGTTTTTTCGGAAACCTCTTTCATACGCCGCACCAGTTTTTCCCGGGATTCCCGGTTGTTGGTGCGCAGGGTGCCCTGCAAAACTGCGTCGTCGGGAATAATATTGGCAGCGGAACCGGCGGAGAACTGT
Organism: Faecousia sp.; assembly: GCA_051867285.1. Taxonomy (GTDB): domain Bacteria; phylum Bacillota; class Clostridia; order Oscillospirales; family Oscillospiraceae; genus Faecousia. The sequence continues at coordinate 21,072 of JBJDYL010000106.1, forward strand.
CCGATGGTCAGTACGCAGGCGTGGGTGGGATCAGCTTCCCGGGCAATCAGCTCCTGCAGGGCAAGATGGATGTGGACGCCGATATTGATGGGATCCACAGCGGTGTGGGGATAGGCGCCGTGACCGCCCTGCCCATGGATGGTGATGCGGAAGCCATCCACGGAGAACATCATGGTGCCGGTGCTGTTGTACATGACCAGCCCCACAGGCATTTTTCCGGGAGACACATGGAACGCCAGGGCGGCGTCCACGCCCTCCAGAATGCCGTTTGCGATCATGTCCCGGCTGCCCTCAAAGGTTTCCTCCGCGGGCTGGAACATGAATCGGATCGTGCCCTTCAGGGAGGCTTCCTGCTGCTTCAGCATTTTGGCGGCGGTCAGCAGCATGGCGGCGTGAAAATCGTGGCCGCAGGTATGGGCTTCCGTGCCGGTGGGGCAGGCGAAGGGCTCTCCGCTGAGCTCCGGCATGGGCAGTGCGTCCATGTCCGCCCGGAGCAGCAGGGTTTTGCCGCCGCTTCCCAACTGCGCGGTCACGCCGTGACCGCATTTTTTGGGCTGCAGGCCCGCGGCCTCCAGCTGCGCCATGACATAATCCACGGCCTTGGGCATTTCCAGCCCGACCTCAGCGTTTTGATGAAAATACCGGCGGTGGGCAATCGTTTCTTCCTGAAGTTTCTGTGCAATTTCATAGTCGTTCATTGAAAAACCTCCTGTCAGAAGTCGCTTCCTTTAGTATGCGCGTAGAAACCTTTTGCTATTTTCTGAATTATAGCAGAGTTTCCCCGGAATTTCAACCGGCTGCTTGGGGGAATCCGGCCTGAACGGACAAACTTACCCTTGCTGTATTCGACACAATGTGTTATAATGAAGGGAACTGTGCAGACAATATAGTTAGGGTCTGCTTTTGGACGAAAATAGAGGGTGAATTGCATGGGTATCAGAAAACCACAATTTCTGAATTTAACGGTACTGTCAAAGGTACTGCTTATCATGTTTCTGGATGTGCTGGCCACGTCGGTCTCTTTTTTTCTGGGACTGTGGTTCCGGTATGATTTCTCTTTTCAGGAGATGCGGGCGGAGCACCTGGAAGGTTTTCTCTCCGCCATCGGCCCATGGTGTGCCATTACCGTGCTGGTATTTGTGTGCTTCCGGCTGTACAGCAGCATCTGGGCATTTGTAAGTACCTCGGAGGTATTCCGAATCATTGGCGCGTACATCGTGCTTGCCGTTTTGGGCGTGACGTTCTTCCACTTTGACGGCTTCCTGATGCCCCGTTCCAGTATGGTTATGGGCTATCTGATCAGCTTCGTGTTTACCGTGGCGATCCGGTTTTCCTACCGGTTATGGAGGTCAGCCCAGAAAAAAATCAGTCACATGGCCCATGCATCCGGGCTGAAAAATGTGATGATTATCGGCGCGGGCGATGCCGGACGGGCGCTGGCGCTGGAATTCAGCAACAGCGACTTTGTGAAGGATCACCTGGCCTGCGTCATCGACGACAATCCGGTGAAGCTGAATAAGCGCCTGTGCGGCGCACCCATTGTGGGCAACCGTTACGATATCCCCAATATGGTCAAGCAGTATAAGATCAGCAAAATCATTTTTGCCATTCCCAGCTGCTCTGCCAAGGTTCGCAAGGAGATTCTGGATATCTGCACCACCACCGGCTGCGAGGTTCAGATGCTGCCGGGCATCTTCCAGATGGTCAACGGCGATGTCAGCGTCAGCAAACTGCGCAAGGTGGATCCTCAGGACCTGTTGGGACGGGATCCCATCAAGGTCAATCTGGAGGAAATCTTCGACTACATCAACGGCAAAGTGGTTCTGGTTACCGGCGGCGGCGGAAGCATCGGCAGCGAATTGTGCCGCCAGATCGCCAGCGCCAAACCCGAGCGGCTGATTATTTTTGATATTTACGAGAACAGCGCCTACGACATCCAGATGGAGCTGAAGCGCAATTATCCGGAGCTGGATTTGCAGGTGCTCATCGGTTCTGTCCGCAACACCAACCGGGTGGATTATGTGGTGGGCAAGTATAAGCCGGATCTGATCTTCCACGCCGCTGCCCACAAGCACGTTCCCCTGATGGAGGACAGCCCCAACGAGGCCATCAAGAACAACGTATTCGGCACCTACAAGATGGCAAAGGCCGCCGCGAAGTATGGTGTCCGGCGGTTTGTTCTGATCTCCACGGATAAGGCTGTGAATCCCACCAACATCATGGGCGCTTCCAAGCGGCTGTGCGAGATGGTGGTGCAGATGATGAACCGGGAGTCCAAGACCGAGTTTGTGGCGGTGCGTTTCGGCAATGTGCTGGGCAGCAACGGCAGCGTGATTCCCCTGTTCAAGAAGCAGATTGAGGCAGGCGGCCCGGTTACCGTGACCCACCCCGACATCATCCGCTACTTTATGACCATTCCCGAGGCGGTGAGTCTGGTGCTGCAGGCTGGCTATTACGCCCGGGGCGGTGAGATTTTTATTCTGGACATGGGCGAGCCTGTCAAGATTGACACCATGGCCCGGAACATGATCCGGCTCAGCGGCTACGAGCCGGATGTGGATATCAAGGTGGTCTATACCGGCCTGCGTCCCGGCGAGAAGCTCTATGAAGAGCTGCTGATGAAGGAAGAGGGCATGCAGGAAACCGCAAACAAGCTGATTCATATTGGCAAGCCCATTGAAATGGACGATGAAAAGTTCAAAGAGCAGCTTGACCGGCTGGACAAAGCCTGCAAGGCGGAGGTCAGCAATATGAAGGATATCGTAGCGGAGATTGTGCCAACCTATAAGCAGAAGATTGAGGTATAACGCGGATTTCGGAAGGAAATCCGTATGGGAAAAGAGGTTCGTTTATGTATCAGAAGTTTGGAAAGCGCTTTCTGGATGTGGTTCTGTCCGCCTGCGCCATTGTGGTGCTGTCGCCGGTGTATTTGCTGGTAAGCGCGGCGATCAAGCTGGACGACCCCGGCCCGGTGTTTTTCCGCCAGAAGCGGGTGGGCATTCACAAAACCCATTTCCAGATTCTGAAATTCCGCACCATGAAAATGGACACGCCCCGGGACGTGCCCACCCATCTGCTGGAAAATCCGGAGCAGTATATTACTCGGGTGGGCAGAGTGCTGCGGAAAACCTCTCTGGACGAGCTTCCCCAGATTTTTCAGATTTTCACCGGGAAAATGTCCATTATCGGCCCCCGTCCGGCGCTTTGGAATCAGTTTGACCTGATTGCCGAACGGGATAAGTACGGCGCCAACGATGTGCGCCCGGGGCTGACCGGCTGGGCGCAGATCAACGGACGGGATGAGCTGCCCATTGACGTAAAAGCCCGGTTCGACGGGGAATATGTGCAAAAGCTGAGCTTCCTGTTCGACTGCAAATGCTTCTTCGGCACCATTACTTCCGTCCTCAAATCCGAAGGCGTGGTGGAAGGCGGCACCGGACAGCTGGAAAAGGAGAAAAAGCAGCAATGAAACGGATTCTGATTACCGGCGCCAACAGCTATGTGGGCGTCAGCGTGGAAACCTATCTGGGGCGCTGGCCGGAATGTTATCAGGTGGACACCGTGGATATGGTGGACGGCAGCTGGAAGGAACGTTCCTTCCAGGGCTACGACGCTGTGTTCCATGTGGCCGGCATTGTCCATCAGGCGAAAACCAAGGACGATCCTGCCCAGGCGGAGCTGTACGACCGGGTGAATTACCGCCTTGCCGTTGAGACGGCGGAAAAAGCCAAAGCCGACGGGGTGAAACAGTTTCTCTTCATGAGCTCAGAAAGCGTTTACGGCCTTACCGCGCCGGTGGGCAAGGTGGTTACCATTACGAAGGATACTCCCATCCACCCTGTAGATAATTATGGCATCAGCAAGGCGAAGGCGGAGAAAGGCCTGGCGGCGCTGAGAGATGAACACTTCAAGGTTGCCATTTTGCGCCCGCCTATCATCTATGGCAAGGGCTGCAAGGGCAATTATCAGACGTTGGCGAAGCTGGCGAAGAAGCTCCCCGTGTTTCCATGGGTGGAGAACCAGCGTTCCATGCTGTATATCGGGAATCTGGCGGAGTTTATCCGGCTGCTTGTGGACGACGAGGCGGAGGGCGTTTTCTGCCCTCAGAACACGGAATACGTCTGTACCAGCGACATGGTCAACCGGATTGCCCATGCCAACGGGCGGGGAATTCTGATGGTGCGGGGGTTCGGCTGGGCGCTGAAGCTGCTTCGCCCCATTACCGGTATGGCGGATAAGGCCTTCGGCAGCCTGTGCTATGACCGGAGTCTCAGCGATTATCCCCGGGATTACTGTGTCAAAAGTTATCCGGAATCCATTACCGAAACGGAATGCGGCTGAGGAGGAACGCTATGAAATCCAAACGGGACATTCTGTTCCTGTGTCAGTTCTTTTATCCGGAATATATTTCCTCTGCCCAGCTGCCCTTTGATACAGCCAAGGCGCTGCACGCAGCGGGGTATACTGTGGATGTACTCTGCGGCTATCCCAGAGAATATCTGGACGGCTCTGATATTCCGGTGCAGGAGACGGTGGAAGGGATCCACATCCGCCGCCTGAAGTATATTCAGATGGACCGTTCCGGCTTCCTGGGGCGGCTTGTCAATTATTTTTCCTTCACCTTTATGGTGCTGCTGAATCTGCCCACTCTGGCAAAGTACCGCAGCGTGGTGGTGTATTCCAATCCGCCGATCTTGCCCTGGATCGCCTCCTGGGCAAAGGCGCTGTTCGGTACGAAGCTGGTGTTCGTTGCTTACGATCTGTACCCGGAGGTGGCCACGGTAACCGGCACTCTGGGAGTGGGGCATCCCATCTGCCGCCTGATGAACCATATTAACCGCTGCATCTGCCGCAGGGCGGACCGGATTGTGGCTCTGTCCCGGGAGATGAAAGCGTATATTCTCAGCCACCGGGAGTATCCCGAGTCCTCCGTGAAGGTGATTCCCAACTGGTATGCCGATCACGGTACTGTTTCCGGGAACCGGGAGGAAAACCTCTTCCGGGAGGTGACGAAAGGCCGCTTTACCGTGGCCTATTTCGGAAATATGGGCACCATGCAGGATATGCAGACCATCTTGCAGGCGGTGCGGGAGCTGCGGGACGATCCGGATGTGTTTTTCCTGTTCGCCGGACACGGCAACAAAATGGATGCGCTGCAAAGCACCGTCCGGGAAGAAAGCATCGAAAACATTGCCATTTATCCCTTCCTGCATGGGCAGGAATTTCAGGATGCACTGGCCATCAGCGACTGCGCGCTGGTGACGCTGGTGCGGGGCGCTACCGGGTTGTGTGTGCCCAGCAAAACCTACAGCTACATGATGCAGGGCATTCCGCTGCTGGCAGTGATGGACGAAGGCGATATTGTGGCGGATATCCAACAGGGTGCAGGCTGCTGGGTGCGCAACGGGCAGGGGCAACTGCTGGCCCGGTACATCCGGGAGCTTCAGGCTGACCCACAGCGGGTATCCCAGATGCGCCGTACCTGCCGGGAATTGTACGAGGCAAAGTACACAACGGAAATCTGTACGGAAAAATATGTGTCCCTGTTCCGGGAGCTGCTTGAGCAGGGAGAGGAGAGAGCCATATGAGTATGTTTGCAAACAAGACGCTGATGATCACTGGCGGCACCGGTTCTTTCGGCAACGCCGTTCTGAACCGTTTTCTGGACACGGACATCGGGGAAATTCGCATTTTCTCCCGGGATGAGAAAAAGCAGGACGATATGCGCCATGAATTTCAGGCCAAAATGCCGGAAGCGTCCAACAAAATTAAATTTTTCATTGGCGATGTCCGGGATATCCAGTCCGTGAAAAACGCCATTCACGGCGTGGACTACATTTTTCATGCCGCGGCCCTGAAGCAGGTTCCTTCCTGCGAGTTCTTTCCCATGGAGGCAGTGAAAACCAACGTAGTTGGCACAGACAATGTGCTCACCGCCGCCATCGAGGCGGGGGTGAAAACGGTTATCTGCCTGTCCACAGACAAGGCGGCGTACCCTGTCAATGCCATGGGCACCTCCAAGGCCATGATGGAGAAGGTCATCGTGGCCAAGTCCCGCACGGTTTCCCCGGAAGCTACCAAAATCTGCTGCACCCGTTACGGCAACGTTATGTGCTCCCGGGGCAGCGTGATTCCGCTGTGGATTGACCAGATCAAAGCGGGCAATCCCATCACCATCACGGAGCCGACCATGACCCGGTTCATCATGTCTCTGGAGGAGGCGGTGGATCTGGTGCTGTTTGCCTTTGAGCAGGGCACCAGCGGCGACATTCTGGTGCAGAAAGCGCCGGCGTGCACCATCGAAACCCTGGCGCAGGCGGTGACCGGTCTGTTCCACCCCGGTCACGAGATCAAGGTCATCGGCATTCGCCATGGCGAAAAAATGTATGAAACCCTGCTGACCAACGAGGAATGCGCCAACGCTGTGGATCTTGGCAATTTCTACCGGGTTCCCTCGGATAAGCGGGACTTAAACTATGACAAATATTTCCGGGAAGGCGACGTCAAGCGCAATGTGCTGACGGAGTTCAATTCCAACAATACCCAGCTGCTGAATGTAGAGCAAGTGCAGGAAAAGCTGCTGAGCCTCGCCTACATCCGGGAAGAGCTGGCTGCCTGGCAGGAAAAACAGTAACAAAAACAGGAGGACGGACGATGAATATCCTGATCACCGGCGCCGCCGGCTTTGTGGGGAAGAACCTGACAGCCGCGTTGCGGTGCCTCCAAAACGGTACGGACCGGACCAGGCCCGGCCTGTCCATCGGGGAGCTGTACCTGTACGATCTGGATTCTCCCGCATCCTTATTGGAGGAAGCCTGTGAAAAGGCGGACTTTGTATTCAATCTGGCGGGGGTGAACCGTCCGAAAGAGCAGGAGGAATTCATGCGGGGTAATTTTGGCTTCGCGTCCACCCTTCTGGACACGCTGAAAAAGCATAAAAATACCTGTCCCGTCATGCTGTCGTCCTCCATTCAGGCGACACTGGTGGGACGCTATGCCGACGGCGAATACGGCAAGTCCAAGAAAGCCGGGGAGGAGCTGTTTTTCCGCTACGGCGAGGAAACCGGTGCCAAAGTGCTGGTGTACCGGTTCCCCAATCTGTTCGGCAAGTGGTGCCGCCCCAACTATAACAGCGTGGTGGCCACCTTCTGCCATAACTATGCCCACGACCTGCCCATCACCGTCAGCGACCCTTCCGTGGAACTGGAAATGCTGTATATCGACGATCTGGTGACGGGGATGCTGGACGCCCTGGAAGGGAAGGAGCACCACTGCGAATTTGACGGTGTGGAAACCGTATTTACGGAAACCGGCCGGTACTGCGCCGCGCCTGTGACCCATCGGGTGACGTTGGGACAGATTGTTTCCTTACTGGACAGCTTCAAGCGTCAGCCCCAGACCCTGCTCATGCCGGAAATTCCCGCAGGCAGCTTTGCCAAGAAGCTGTATTCCACCTATCTTTCCTACCTGCCCAAAGAAAAGGCGGCGTTTTCCCTGAAGAGGAACGAGGATGCCCGGGGCAGCTTTACGGAGCTGCTGAAAACGGTAAACTGCGGGCAGTTCAGCGTGAACATTTCCAAGCCCGGCGTAACCAAGGGGCAGCACTGGCACCATACCAAGTGGGAATTTTTCATTGTGGTTTCTGGGCATGGCCTCATTCAGCAGCGGAAAATCGGCACGGAGGAAGTGCTGAATTTTGAAGTTTCCGGGGAGAAAATCCAGGCGGTGCATATGCTTCCCGGGTATACCCATAACATCATCAACCTGTCCCAGACAGAAAACTTAGTGACGCTGATGTGGGCCAACGAGTGCTTTGACCCCCTAAGACCCGATACGTTTTACGAGGTGGTGGAGTGATGGAAATGAAGCTGGACTATTCCGACATTTCTTTCAGAAATAACGGAAAATTGAAGCTGCTGATCATCGTAGGCACCCGCCCGGAGATCATCCGGCTGGCGGCGGTGATCAACAAGTGCCGGAAGTATTTCGACTGCATTCTCGCCCATACCGGGCAGAATTACGACTATAACCTGAACGGCATTTTCTTCCATGATCTGGGACTTGCCGATCCGGAGGTATATATGAACGCGGTGGGCGACGATCTGGGCGCCACCGTGGGTAACATCATCAACTGCTCCTATAAGCTTATGGCGCAGATCAAGCCCGACGCCATGCTGATTCTGGGGGACACCAATTCCTGCCTGTCCGCCATTGCCGCCAAGCGGCTGCACATTCCCATTTTCCACATGGAGGCAGGAAACCGCTGCAAGGACGAGTGCCTGCCGGAGGAAACCAACCGCCGGATTGTGGACATTATTTCCGACGTAAACCTCGCCTATTCCGAGCATGCCCGGAAGTATCTCCACGAATGCGGCCTGCCCAAAGAGCGCACCTACGTCACCGGCTCTCCCATGGCGGAGGTACTGCATGCCAACCTTGCTTCCATCGAAGCCTCCGACGTGCATAAGCGGCTGGGTCTGGAAAAGGGAAAGTACATCCTGCTCTCCGCCCACCGGGAGGAGAATATCGACACCGAGAAGAATTTCCTCTCGCTGTTTACCGCCATTAACGCCATGGCGGAAAAGTACGATATGCCCATCCTCTATTCCTGCCATCCCCGCTCCAGGAAGCGGCTGGAGTCCACCGGTTTTCAGCTGGACAGACGGGTGATCCAGAGCACGCCGCTGGGCTTTCACGACTATAACTGCCTGCAAATGAACGCCTTTGCGGTGGTTTCCGATTCCGGCACCCTGCCGGAGGAAAGCAGCTTCTTCACCTCTGTGGGACACCCCTTCCCGGCGGTGTGCATCCGCACCTCTACGGAGCGTCCGGAAGCGTTGGACAAGGGCTGCTTTGTCCTGGCGGGCATTGACGAAGGGCACCTGCTGCAGGCGGTGGACACGGCGGTGGAGATGAACCGAAACGGGGATTACGGCATTCCCGTTCCTGATTATGTGGAAGAGAATGTATCCACCAAGGTGGTAAAGATCATCCAGTCCTACACCGGCGTGGTGGATAAGATGGTCTGGCGAAAGTATTGATGCTTAGGAGGCAAGCCCATGAAGTACCTGTTTCTCAACTCTGTGGCCGGTTACGGCAGTACCGGACGGCTGGCGGCGGAAAAATGCCGGGAGCTGATGACCCAGGGACATACCTGCGTGCTTGCCTATGGCCGGACGAATGTGAACTGTCCGGACATTCCCACCCGCCGGATTGGTTCCGATTTGGATACGAAGCTGCACGCCCTGCGGGGGCGGCTTTTGGATGACCAGGGGTTTGGCTCCAAAGGGGCGACCCGGGAATTTCTGAAGTGGGTGGAAGCATATGACCCGGATGTGATCTGGCTGCACAATATCCACGGCTATTACCTGCATATCGGTGAGCTGTTCGGGTATCTTCGCGGCTGCGGAAAGCAGATTATCTGGACGCTCCACGACTGCTGGGCGTTTACCGGGCACTGCGCCTATTTTGACTTTGCCCAGTGCGACCGCTGGAAAACCGGCTGCCATGACTGCCCTCAGAAGCACAGCTATCCGGCCAGCCTTCTGTTGGACCGCAGCCGAAGCAATTACGAGAGAAAAAAAGCACTGTTTACCGGCATTCCCAATCTGACGCTGACAGTGCCGTCCCACTGGCTGGAAAAGCGGGTGAAGCAGAGTTTTTTGCAGGAATATCCCGTGGTAGTGGTGTACAATACGATAAACCGGGAAATTTTTAAGCCAACTCCCGGTGATTTCCGGCGGGAACATGGTCTGACGGACAAAACCGTGATTCTTGGCGTTGCCAGCGTGTGGGACGCCCGGAAGGGACTGGCGGATTTTGTCGAGCTGTCTCAGCTGCTGGACGACAGCTTTCGGATCGTGCTCATTGGGCTGACGTCCAAGCAGATCGCGTCCCTGCCGGATACCATCCTGGGCCTTCCCAGAACGGACAGCCCGGAGCAGCTGGCGCAGGCCTATACCGCTGCGGATGTTTATGTAAACCCCAGTACCGAGGAAACCTTTGGCATGACCGCCATGGAGGCCCGGTGCTGCGGCACGGAGGCGGTGGTCTACGCGGACACCGCCTGTGAAGAGATTGTCAATCAATTCGGCGGAGTTGCAGTGCCCCGGGGCGCGGTGAATCTGCGAGACGCCATTGTGAAACTGACCAGGGAGGAGACCAAGTGAAGCAGTACCCATTCCCCAAAAACCGCTGGTATTCGGCAGCGTTTGGCGTGTTCCTGTTTGTTATGCTGCTGCTGGCCCGGGACACACTGATTACATCCATGCGTCTGGGCTTTTACCGCTCCCAGTTTCTGATGTTGGCGGCTGTCGTGCTGCTGGGTCTGGCATTTCTGCTGCGAAACCGGGGAAATCTTCGGGAAATCGTCACGGATAAACGGATTTTCCTGATATTTGCGTTTGCATTGCTGATTCTGCTGATCATGATTTTGAAGCGGGATTGGCAGATTATGTATTTCAGCATTTTGTTGTGCCTGGTGTTCCCGGTGTTTCTGACGTATTTCACCGACAGCCGCCGGGTTTCCAAATACTATGTGGTGATTCTCACCGTATTGGGCGTATATTCGGTCATCGCTACTTACCTTTTCCGCAGACTTGTGTGGAGTGGGTACCTGTCCGCACCTGTGCGTGTCAACGACGCAGGCATGAATTTTTATGATTTTCTGCTCTGTTTCGGGGTGACAGACCGGTTCTGGCACCGGAATTTCGGCATTTTTCGGGAGCCGGGGGTTTACCAGTTTTTTGTGATCCTCGGGCTGTACCTGAACAATTATACCGTGGACTGGGAAAAGGAATGGGTGCGCTGGCTGGTAAATCTGGCGCTGACCCTTACCATGGTCACCACCTTTGCCATCGGCGGCTTTGTGGAGACAGGGCTGTTCGCGCTGTTTTTGTATTTTGACAAGGGCTATCATCGGACAAAAACAGGACGGCTGATTGGGCTGGGAGCCGGCGCGGCGATTGTGGGAATGATTGCCTATGTTCTGTTCCGAATCCATCAGCCCAACTTTGCAAAAACCGTTTTTTATGAATTTTATGATATGTTCATCCGCCTCACCACCGATTCCGACTCCCTGATGGACCGGCTCAGCGCCATTTTTACGGATGTGGAGTTCTTTTTGCAGCATCCGCTGCTGGGGGAACGGATTGCGCCGGTGCTCCACGGGACGAATCACAATACCAGCTCCACGCTGCTGCTGTATGCAGTTCTGGGCTTTGCCGGCGGAACGCTGCATTTGGCCACATGGATTGCGCTGCTGTGGAAAAAAGAGCGGAATGTTCTGGGCAATCTGATTCTGCTGGGGATTTTCCTCATGTCTTTCAATACCCAGAATCTGATTGCGGACGTATTTTTCTGGCTGTTCCCCTGCATGGCGCTGGCAGAATGGGGACTGCCCAAATTGCACAGGAAGGGGGAAGCGTAGATGGAACAGGAGCTGCTGCGGAAGGTTCAGCTGACCCAGCTGGAGATTGCCAGGGAGATCAAGCGGGTCTGTGAGGAGAATAACATCCGCTATTTTCTTTCCGACGGTACTTTCCTGGGGGCTGTGCGCCACAAGGGCTTTATCCCCTGGGACGACGATATGGACATGGGGATGCTCCGGGCGGATTATGAGAAATTCTGCCGCATTGCCCCCAACGCGCTGAAGCCGGAGTACTGCCTGGAAACCTGGTATGCGGATCCGGGCTACGGTTTGCCCTTTGGAAAGGTCATGAAGCGCAATACTATCTATCTGGAAAGCAAAAAGAACGACAAAATGCGGGAAAAAGGCTTCTATGTGGACATTTTTCCCTTTGACAATGCCCCGGCGGAGCCGGAAGAGCAGTCGGCGCTGGTGCGGCGGCTGATGTCCAACGCCCGGGTGATGCTGATGAAGTGCGGTTACCGCCCCTGGATGGATCAAGACCGGATTATCTGGAAAAAGCGCATTGGTTACCTCTACTTCCAGCTGAAAGCCCTGTTCGTTTCCCATAAGGAGCTGGCAAAGGCGTATGACGCATTGGCGGTGTCCTTCCCGGAAAGCGGCGTGGTGATCGAGCAGAGCGGACGGCCCAGACCCACTTTTTTCCGGCGGGAATGGTGCGAGGAGCTGGCGGAGTATACCTTTGAGGGCGTGACGTTCCCGGGGCCAAAGGATTTTGACGCTTACCTGACCAACCAGTACGGCGATTATATGCAGCCGCCCCCGGAGGGAGAGCGGGAAAACCGCCACCAGATCGTGCAGATCGATTTCGGCGAATAGAAGGAAGGAACGTCATGAAACGGATCTTGTTTTTAACCAATTATGCCTCGCCTTACCGGGTTCGTTTCTTTGACGAGCTGGGAAAAACGGCGGAGGTTACGGTGCTGTATTCCGACCGGCGGAAACAGATTACCCACCGGGATGGAAAGTGGTTTGAACCAGGCGACGGACGCTTTCAGAGTGTCCAGCTGGGCGGCGCTGTGGGCTTCGGCAGAAAACCCATGTGCTTTGGGGTGCTTCCGTGGCTAAAGCGGGACTATGATGCCATTATTGTGGCGGGTTATTCTTCTCCCACGGTGATTCTGGCAATGCTGTGGATGCGGCTGCGCCGGATTCCCTTCTATATGGAAATCGACGGCGGCCTGATCCGGCAGGACGGCAGGGGAAAATATCTGCTGAAACGGACGCTGGTGCGTCTGGCGAACCGGTGGCTCAGCACCGGCAAGTACCCAACCCAGTACCTGATCCATTACGGCGCGGACCCGGCGGGAATTACCGAGTATCCCTTTTCCTCCCTGTATGCCCGGGATATTCTGCCCGGCGTAGTATCCGGGGAGAAAAAGCGGGAACTGCGGGAGCGTCTGGGGATTCCGGAGAAAAACATGATTCTTGCCATTGGGCAATTTATTCCCCGCAAGGGTTTCGATGTACTGCTGCACGCCGCCCGGCGGCTGGATCCGGACACCGGAATTTACATTGTGGGCGGGGAAGCTACCCCGGAATACCTGACCATGCGGCAGGAGCTGGGGCTTACCAATGTACATTTTCTGGGTTTCAAGCCCAGAGAGCAGCTGGCGGACTACTATCAGGCAGCGGATGTGTTTGCCCTGCCCACCCGGGAGGATATCTGGGGGCTGGTGGTGGGCGAGGCCATGGCCTACGGTCTGCCGGTGGTGACTACGGATCGGTGCGTTGCCGGGCTGGAGCTGGTGGAGGACGGGGTCAACGGCTATGTGGTTCCCGTGGACGACCCGGAAGCCCTTGGAGAAAAAATTGCTGCGGTGCTGGCTTCCGACAGAGAGAAAATGGGAACGGCCTCTTTGGAGAAGATCCGTCCCTATACCATAGAAAGCATGGCAAAGGCCCACATGGCGCTTTTGCAGGGGTCATGAGAAGGAGTGCGGAATGATTCAATTCAGTGTCATTACGGTGTGTTTCAACGCCGGTCAGGACTTGCCGGAAACGGTGCGCCGCACCCTGAACCAGACCTATCCGAATTTTGAAATTCTGGTAAAAGACGGCGGTTCCCGGGACAGGAGTCTGGAGCTGCTGCCGGAGGATCCCCGCATTCGCGTGATCTGCAAGCCGGATTCGGGCATCTACGACGCCATGAATCAGGCGGTGGCAGAAGCCCGGGGGGATTACCTGATCTTTATGAACTGCGGCGACTGGTTCTATGGGCCGGAGACGCTGGAAAAAATCGCGGCGGGCATCGGGGAAGAGAAAGCGCCCCTGTACTACGGAAAGTGCTATGACCGGATGACGGGTCAGGTGCGCGCCTATCCCAAGCAGCTGACCCGGATGACCTGCTACCGCACCATGATCTGCCATCAGGCCACGGTTTACCGGGCGGATGTGCTGAAGGAGCGGAACTACGACCTTTCTTACCGCATTCTGGCGGACCGGGAGATGCTGTGGTATCTGGTCTGCGAGAAAAAGGTATCTCCCGTTTACCTGGACACGGTGATCGCCGACTATCAGGGCGGCGGAGAAAGCGCCAAGGAAGCCCATGTTCAGCGCAACCGGGAAGACCAGCAGCGTCTGCTGGATACTTACTTCCCCAAAGGCGAGCAGCTGAAATACAAATTGCTCATGGCGCTGACCTTCCAGAAGCTGCGGGTGTCCCTGTCCCGCAGCCCCAAATACAGCAAATACTATTATCGCGCGGTGCAGACCCTGTACGACTGGAAGGAGCGAATCCGAAAATGAAAACAATCCTCCTGAAAGTGGTTTATTTCTGGGAACGGATCCTGAATTGGATTACTCTGCGCCGGAAAAAGGTGGATTTTCACAAATCCATCCGCATTCGCGGTACCATAAAAATTTTCGGCAGAGGGCAGATCAAAATCGGGAAAAACGTGCAGATCAATTCCAGAGAAAGCGCCAATCCCGGTATGGGCTGCTATCCCAAAACGGTGTTCAACGTGACCACCGGAGTGCTGGAAATCGGCGACGACACGGGAATGTCCAGTGTGGCCATTTCCTGCGCGGAGCGGGTGAGTATCGGCAGTCATGTGCTGCTGGGCGGCGGCGTGAAAATTATGGATTCTGATGCCCACTCCCTGGATTATGAAAAACGGGGAAAAGGCTCAAAAATTGACATTCCGGTTTCCAAACCGGTTTCCATTGGGGATTACGCCTTTGTCGGTGCCAACGCCATGATTCTCAAGGGTGTGACCATTGGAGAAAAAGCGATCATTGGCGCGGGCAGCGTGGTGACCCGAAACGTGCCGGCAGGGGAGATCTGGGCGGGCAATCCCGCCAGAAAGGTCGGCGTTGCGCCGGAAAAGGAGAAGTAACATGAAAGTGCTCTGGCTGTGCAATAACGCCCCCGGCGCAGTGCGTTCTGCGCTCAGCGGCAAGCCGGAAAGTCCGGTCAACTGGCTGGATTCCGTGCTGGACGGTTTGCGCCGGCGGGGGATTACCCTGCGGATTTTGTACCGCGGCGGCGGTGCGCCGGGGCAGATCGATACGCTGTGCAGCTATGCCCCGGTGCCGGAAACCCCGGCTGAGATTTACCAGCCGAAGCTGGAGGAGGCCTTCCGGCAGGAGCTTCGCACCTTCCGGCCGGATGTGATTCACAGCTGGGGCGTGGAATACCACCATGCCCTTGCCATGGTGAACGCGGCGCAGAAGGAAGGGGAGCTTGCCCGGATGGTCGCCAGCATTCAGGGCCTGTGCTGCCGGATTGCGCCCCACTATACCGACGGCCTGCCGGAGCGGGCGCTGCACAGCCGGACGCTGCGGGACGGTTTACGCCGGGACAGCATTCTGAATCAGCAGGCGGTTTACGCTCAGCGGGGAGATCTGGAAATTCTGGCGCTGCGCAAGCTTTCCCATGTGATTGGGCGTACGGACTGGGACCGGCGCAGTGCGCTGGAAATCAACCCGGAACTATCCTATCATTTCTGCAATGAAACCCTGCGGAAGGTATTCTATACCGGAAAGTGGGAGTATGCCGGCTGCACAAAGCACCGGATTTTTGCTTCCAGCTGTTCCTATCCCGTCAAGGGCTTCCATCTGTTGCTGGAAGCCCTGGCGCTGGTGCGCCGGGAGTACCCGGACGCCACCCTGGCGGTGCCGGGACGTTCTTTTCTGGCGCAGGATGTCAAAAGCCGGATGCGGCAGAACGGATATGAAAAGTACCTGTCTGCGCTGGTAAAACAGAACCATCTGGAAAACGCTGTGGAATTTCTGGGGCATTTGTCGGCGGAGGAAATGAAGCAGGCGTACCTTCAGTCCCATGTGTTTGCGCTGCCCTCCACCATGGAGAATTCCCCCAATGTTCTGGGGGAGGCCATGCTGCTGGGACTGCCCTGCGTGGCGGCAAACGTAGGCGGCGTGTCCAGCCTGATCAGCGGGGAGGAGGGCATCCTCTGCGACCCGGTTTCCCCGGAGCAGCTGGCCCAGGGGATCTGCCGGGTGTTTGCCATGGAAGCGGATGCGCAGAAGCTGGGCGCAGCTGCCCGTGACCGGGCGGCAAAGACCCACGACCCGGAAACAAATCTGGAAACGCTGCTGGATATCTACTACCTTCTGGCGGCAAGTCAGGAGGAACCATGACGATGGAGCCGTGTATCAGCGTGATTGTGCCGGTGTACAATGTGGCGCCTTACCTCGGAAGATGCGTGGATTCCCTCATTACCCAGACCTGGAAGAATCTGGAGATTCTTCTGGTGGACGACGGCTCCCAGGATGATTCCGGCAGGATTTGCGATGACTATGCCGGAAAAGACCCCCGGATCCGGGTGATTCACAAGGAAAACGGGGGCTTAAGCAGCGCCCGGAACGCAGGGCTGGAGGCAGCAACCGGGGAATACATCGGGTTCGTTGACAGCGACGACTGGCTGGAACCGGATGCCTACGCCGGGATGATGAACCGGATGGAGCAATTGGATGCCCAGTTGGTCTGCGCGGGCCGCTACGATGTGGACGAAGCAACGGGAGAAAAGACCATAGGTCTTTGCCCAACCCGGGAAGAATGTATCACTGGCGAAGCACTGGCAGGCCGGATTTTTCTGTGGGATCACTGTGATTCCAGCGCCTGCGATAAGCTCTATCGCCGGGAGCTGTTTCAGGGTGTCCGCTATCCGGAGGGCAGGGTCTGCGAGGACGTTGCCACCACCTACCGCATTGCGCTGAAGGCTCAGCGGGCAGTGCTGTGCGACCGGCCGGTTTACAATTATTTCCACCGTTCCGGGAGCATTTCCAAGGGCGCGGGAATTACGGAGAAAACCTTCCATTATTCCCAGCATACCGCAGAAATCTATCCCTATATTCAAAAAAATTATCCCAAGATTGCCCCTCAGGCAAGATTCTTGCGGGTGCATTCTTTGTCCCATATTCTGCTGCGGCTGTCTCAGGCGGAGCCGGAGGTCAGAAAGCAGTATGCGGGCGAATACCGGCATGCCCGGCGGGAGCTGGCAAAGCACTGGAGGTTTTTCCTCATCTGCCCTTGGCTGACAATGCAGGAGCGGATTACGGATCTGCTGCTGGTGCTGGGGCTTTATCGGCTGCTGCGTCCGCTGTTTCACAGATCGTAAGTTGGAGTGCCCATGAAACGACAAAATCGCATCGCGTTTTTTAATATTCTCAGCACGGTAGTTCTCAAAGGCTCCGCCTTTTTTACCGGGATGCTGTTCTCCCGGCTGCTGGGCGGCAGCGGCTATGGCTCCCTGAAAATGTACAATATTTCGGTGAGCATCATTGCCATTTTGTTCTCGCTGCAAACACAGACCACCCTGGCAAACGCCAGAGTGGAGTATCCGGAGGAGGCACAACGGCGGTATCAGTCCTCGGTCATGAGCCTGTCGGTGATGGCCTTTGCATTGTGTGCCGGGGTGGTGCTGGTGTTTCTCAAGCCGGTATCGTCGCTGCTGGAGCTGGAACCGGCGATCATGTGCCTGGTGCTGTTTCAGGCATTCGGCACGTTTTGCGTGGAGTTCCTGAATAAGAAGAATGTCTATGAGTTCCGCGCCGGCTGGAACATGATTCTGTCCCTGGTGATGACGCTGGTGCCTCTGGTTCTGGCGGTGATCCTGATCCTGCGGCTGCCCTATGAAACCCGGTACGTCGGCAGAGTGGTGGCAAATGCCGCAACCTATGGCGTGATCGGCACGGTCGTCTGTGTTGCAATTCTGATGCGGGGCAGGACGTTCTATCACCGGGAATTTTGGAAGTTCTGCATCGTACTGGCGATTCCTGCGGTATTCCACAATTTGTCGGATCTGATTCTGAATCAGATGGACTCCATCATGCTCAATCAGATGATGGACAAAGCCGCAGTGGGCTATTACAGCTATGCGTGGTCGTTCAGCAATTTCCTGTTTATCCTGTTTCAGGCGCTGAACAATGTCTGGTGCGCGTTCTTTTTTGAAGAAATGAAGCTGGGAAAGCGGGAGGCCATGCTGGCAAAGACCCGGAACTTCCTGGAAGTCTTTACGGTGCTTTCCTGCGGCTTCATCCTGCTGGCGCCGGAAGTGTTTCATGTCTATGGGTCGAAGGAATTCTGGGTTGCCACAGGCATTATTCCGCTGTTTGTGGCAGGCTTCTATGCCAATTTCCTGTGTACTTTTCCGGTGAACTATGAGTATTACCATAAAAAGACCAAGGTAGTCGCAATCATCACCGTCATTTCGTCCCTTCTGAATCTGGCGCTG
The DNA here is from genome assembly GCA_051867285.1 of Faecousia sp. GTDB lineage: Bacteria > Bacillota > Clostridia > Oscillospirales > Oscillospiraceae > Faecousia. The sequence goes on from JBJDYL010000106.1 coordinate 39,198, forward strand.
AACTACATCCTGATCAAAGCGCTGGGTATGGCAGGTGCAGCATTGGCAACGCTGACTTCCCATTTGCTCCAGCTTACGCTGCACTATGTCTATACCGCCCGGATTCTTGGGAAGGACGACTATCCCTTCCCGATGAAGCTCTGGGCAAAATACGCCGTCGGATACTGCGCCATCATGGCGATGGTGTTCCTGACGCCCAACGCCTGGCTGCTCCGCTGGGGCATTGGCGGGGTCATCGGCATTTTTGAGCTTCTGCGTGTGAAACAGCGGAAAGTTCTGATATAACCTGCTTTTTAAGCGGCTGGGCACTGTGCCCGGCCGCTTTTCTTAGGGTTGCATTCTGTGCGGAAAAGATGTATAATATGACTGAAATTGTGACCATTTTCCTGAAGAGAGGGTAGGACGGAATGAAGAAAAAGGTTCTGTTTGTGGCAACCGTAGTAAAAACCCACATCATGCAGTTTCATATTCCCTATCTGAAGCTGTTTCAGGAAATGGGCTGGGAAACGGCAGTGGCTTCCCGGAATGACTACGAGAATCCTTCGGACTGCGTGATTCCCTATTGTGATACTTATTATGATATCCCCTTTGAACGTCTGCCCTGGAAGCCGAAAAACTTGCAGGCCTACCGGATGCTGAAAGCAATCATTGACCGGGAGCATTATGACATCATCCACTGTCATACCCCGGTGGGGGCGTTAATTGCCCGTCTGGCGGCGCTGGACGCCCGGAAGAAGGGAACCAAGGTCATTTATACCGCCCACGGCTTCCACTTTTTCACCGGCGCACCGCTGAAAAACTGGCTCCTGTTCTATCCGCCGGAGCGTCTGCTGGCGCCGGTGACGGATGTGCTGATCACCATTAACCGGGAGGACTACGCCCGGGCGCAGAAGCGGCTCCCGGCAAAACGGATTGAATATGTGCCTGGCGTGGGTATCCATACCGAAAAATTCCGGAATCTTCCGCTGGACCGGCAGGCAAAACGCCGGGCGTTGGGCTTCGGGGAGGAAGATTTCCTTGTGCTCACCGTGGCGGAAATGACCCCCAACAAGAACCACATCACCGTGCTGAAAGCCCTCGCCGCTCTGAAAGACCGGGTGGAATTTGCTCACATCCATTACCTGATTGTGGGACGGGGGGAAATGTGGTCCTCTCTGGAGGAAAGCGCAAAGACGCTGGGAATTGCCGACCATGTGCATTTCCTGGGCTACCGCACGGATGCGCCGGAGCTGTACCGCTGCTGCGACCTGTTTGCTTTTATGACCTTCCGGGAAGGGCTGAGTGTGGCGCTGATGGAGGCCATGAGCAGCGCCATGCCCATTGTCTGTACGAAAATCCGGGGCAATACCGACCTGATTGACGACGGCGTGTCTGGCCTGTTTTGCGAGAACACCCCCCAGGCGCTGGCGGAGATGCTGCTGCGGGCATACGCCGACCCGGAGGGACGAAAAAAGCTGGGGCAGGCGGCGGCAGAAAAGGCAGTGCTTTTCGACGAGGAGACCGTCCATGCCCAGATGAAGCGGATTTATTTCGGGGAAGGAGTGCAGTAATATGCCGGGAACGCTGATTGTTTCTCTGGATTTTGAACTGTTCTGGGGCATGCTGGACTGCTGCGCCCTGGAAGACTATCAGGATAACGTTTTGGGCGGCAGGAAGGCCATTCCCAAACTGCTGGAACTATTTCAGAAATACGGCATTCACGCCACCTGGGCAGCGGTGGGCTTCCTGTTCGCGGAGAATTACGACGAACTGCGCCGGTATTTTCCGGCGGAGAAACCGGGCTATTGGAATGACAAGCTGGATCCCTACCGGGAGTTTTCCCAAATCGGCGAAAATGAGCAGGAAGCGCCCTGCTTTTTCGCTCCGTCTCTTTTGAAGCAGATAGCGGCAACGCCGGGGCAGGAGATCGGCAGCCACACCTTTTGCCATTACTACTGCCGGGAGAAGGGACAGACGGTTGAGCAGTTTGCCGCAGATATAGCGGCGGCGAAGACCATCGCCGCAGATCACGGCTATGATCTGACCTCCGTGATTCTGCCGCGGAACCAGTGCGAGCCGGAGTACACCCGGGTCTTACAGCAGGCGGGCTTTACCGCCTACCGGGACGAGGAAAACGACTGGATTCACGAAAAAATCAAGTGCCGCTTACTGATGAAGGTGCTGCGCACACTGGATATGTACCTGCCGCTGACCGGGCAGGGAGGATACCGTCCCAAAAACGAGATGGGTATCTGGAACCTGACCGGTTCCCGGATGTACCGTCCCATCAAGCCCCATCTTCCATTGGAGGGGCTGAAGCTCCGCCGCATCAAGGCGCAGATGCGCCACGCGGCAAAGCATGGGCTGACCTTCCACCTGTGGTGGCACCCCCATAATGTGGGCGTGTACACGGAGGAACACATGAAACAGCTGGAAGAGATATTTTCCTACTATGACGAATTGAAGAAAACCTACGGAATGCGCAGCCTGAATATGCGGGAGGCCGCCGAAGAACTGTCTAAGCGGGAGGGCTGACCATGAAAGTACTGCACGTTTTAAGCTCCCGCATCTACTCCGGTGCGGAGAAGGTAGCCTGCCAGATCATTAAGTCCTTTCGGGGGGAAATTGACATGGTCTATGCCAGCCCGGAAAGTGAAATCGTAGGGCAAATGCTGGCTGAGCAGGGCGTAACCTACCTGCCCATGAAGGAAATGCGTGTTTCGGAGGTGCGCCGGGTCATTCGGGAGCAGAAGCCGGATCTGATTCACGCCCACGATATGCGGGCGGGTTTCATCAGCGCTCTGAGCTGCGGCAAACTGCCGCTGGTGTCCCACATTCACAACAATGCCTACGACGCCCGGGGCTTGTCTCCCAAAACGGTTGGCTATTTGCTGGCGGGTTTTAAGGCAAAGCATATTCTCTGGGTGTCCCAAAGCTCCTTTGACGGCTATGCCTTCCACAAGCTGTTCGCCAAAAAGAGCAGCGTCCTGTACAATATTATCGATACGGAGCAGATTTTCCGGAAACAGGCACAGGACACCAACACCTATGATTTTGACATGATCTATGTGGGGCGGCTGACCTTCCAGAAGGATCCCCAGCGGCTGATGCGGCTGTGCGCCCGGCTGAAGGAAAGCAAACCCGATCTGAAGGTCGCCATTGTGGGTACCGGAGAACTGGAAGCGGAACTCAAAGCCCTTTGTAAGGAACTTGGGCTGCAGGATGCGGTGCAGTTCCTGGGTTTCCAGAGCAATCCCATCAAAATGGTGGCGGACAGCAAAGCCATGATCCTCACCTCCCGCTGGGAGGGAACCCCCATGTGCGCGCTGGAAGCCATGGCGTTGGGCACCCCCGTGGTCAGCACCCCCTCCGACGGCATGAAGGACCTTTTGGAGGACGGCGTCAGCGGGTATCTTACCGACGATGACGAGCAGATGGCCCAGGATCTTCTGAAAATTTTTGCCGACCGGTCGCACCGGAATTTGCTGGCGGAAAACGCGAAAAAGAAGTTTGACGCCATCAACGATGCGCAAAGCTACAAGCAGGCAATTGCGGACTGCTACCGCTGAAGGAGACGCTATGAAAATCATGCAGGTGATTCCCTATTTCTGCTTCGGCGGGGCGGAAACCATGTGCGAAAATCTGACCTATGCCCTGAGCGCCATGGGGCATGCGGTGTGCGTAGTCAGCCTTTACAACGAGCACACACCCATTGCCAAACGCATGGAAGCGGCGGGCGTACGAATTGTGTACCTGGACAAAAAACTGGGACTGGATTTGTCTATGGTGCCCAAGCTGACGAATCTGATGCGGCAGGAACGTCCGGATGTGGTGCACACCCATCTGAATATCATCAAGTATGCCGCCGCTGCCGCACACCTGGCCGGTATTCACCGCTGCGTACACACCGTGCACAATGTGGCGGACAAGGAAGCGGAAGGCTGGGTGCAGAAGTGTATCAACGGGTTCTATTTTTCCCACGGCTGGTCGGTTCCTGTGGCGCTCAGCCCGGAGGTTCAGCGCAGCATTGCGGACTTTTACCGGCTGCCGCCGGACAGAATTCCCACGGTTTATAACGGCATTGATCTGTCCAGATGCCAGCCAAAGACGGACTATTCTTTGGGCGAGACCATCGTGCTGACTCATATCGGACGCTTTAATGAGCAGAAAAACCATGAGGGACTTCTGCGGGCCTTTCAGCGTATCCATGCCCAGAATCCCCGGTGCCGTCTGGACTTGCTGGGGGATGGGGAACTGCTGGAACCCACAAAAGCGCTGGCCCGGGAACTGGGCATTTTCGACAGCGTTCGTTTCTTGGGCAGCCAGACCAATGTGTATCCTTTTTTGCAGCAGTCTGACCTGTTTTTGCTGCCGTCCCGGTATGAGGGAATGCCCATGACGCTGATCGAGGCCATGGGTACCGGCCTGCCCATTGTGGCCAGCGCTGTCGGCGGGGTACCGGACATGATCGAGGACGGAGAAAGCGGCCTGCTGACTCCCTGTGATCCGGAAACCGTAGCCAACGCGGTGCTTCGACTGCTGGAAGATCAGACACTGCGGGAGAAACTGGGGCGAAATGCCCTGCGCGAAAGCCAGCGTTTCTCTGCCCGGCACATGGCTGAGCAGTATGCCCGGGTGTATCAATCGGAAGGAGAATGACGGATGGAGCGGATTTCTGTAATCGTTCCTGCCTACAATCTTGCATCCTGCCTGGGCGGCAGTCTGGACAGCCTGCTGGCGCAAACCTACCCCGATCTGGAGATTGTGGTGGTGGATGACGGCTCCACAGACGACACCGGGAGAATTATCCGGGAATATTCGGGTAAATTCCCAAATATCAAGGCGATTTTCAAAGAAAACGGGGGCGTGACCTCCGCCCGGCTCCGGGGTGTGGCGGAGGCCACCGGCGATTGGATCGGGTTCATGGACGGTGATGATTATGTGGAGCCGCAGATGTATGCCCGGCTGCTGGAAAACGCCCATGCTTCCGGCGCGGACATCTCCCATTGTGGCCACCAGATCTGTTTCTCCGACGGGCGGGTGGAGTATGTCCACCGTTCCGAAAAAATCCGGCAGCAGGATCACCGCACGGGGCTTTGGGAGCTGCTGGACAACCGGGAGGTCAGCCTCAGCCTGTGTACCAAGCTGTACCGCCGGGAGCTGTTTGCGGGGCTTGCTGACTGGATGCCCACGGACATCCGTTACAATGAAGATCTGCTGATGAACTATTACCTCTTTGATCACGCCAAAAGCGCGGTGTTTGAAGGGGTATGCCCCTATCATTATCTGCTGCGGAAGGATTCGGCATCCTGCCGTGGCATTTCGCAAGCCTATATTTTTGACCCCATCCGGGTACGGCGGCTGCTGCTGGAGCGGTGCGCCCCGGAAATGCGGGAGGATGTGCAGCAGGCGCTGCTGCGAAATCTGCTGTTTAACTATGCCCAGCTGGACGTGCACCCTCAGCGAAAGCAGTATGGGCAGTACCGGCAGCGGGTGCGGGAAATGCTCCGGAAGGAGCAGGATACCTTCCGCCTGCTGTCTGTGCGCAACAAAACTCTGGCAAACATGATCTGCTATGCTCCCTGGAGCTTTCACATCGCCTATGGCGCATATGTGGCGCTGTTCCAGCGGGAGGAGCAGCATTAGAAGGAGAACAACATGGACGCTTTACCGCTGATCAGCGTGGTTGTGCCGGTTTACAATGTAGAAACCTACCTCGACCGCTGCATCCGCTCCATTGTGGAGCAGACCTATTCCAATCTGGAGATTCTGCTGGTGGACGACGGCTCCCCGGACGGCAGCGGCGCCATCTGCGACCGCTGGGCGGCAAAGGACAGCCGCATCCGGGTGATTCACCAGGAAAACGCCGGCGCAGGCGCAGCCCGCAATACGGCGCTGGACGCGGCGCAGGGCGAACTGATTGCTTTCGTGGACAGCGACGATTACCTGCATCCCAATCTGTATACCCACCTTTTTCGCTTTCTGGGGGAGGGCGTGGAGATTGCTGAGTGCGAGATCGGCACAACGGAATCGGATGAAATGCCCATGGAGGACGGCAGCGGTGCGGAAATTCTGGTTTGCGATACGGAAGAAGCTATGCGGCTGCATATTCAGGATCAGGTATTTCGCCAGACCCCGCCCAACAAGCTCTACAGCCGCGCTTGTGTGGGAGATATCCGCTTCCCGGAGGGCAATCTCATTGATGATGAGTTTTTCACCTATCGGGTCATCGGCAATGCGAAAAAGCTCGCCCATTCCTCCGCCTGTATGTATGCCTACCGCCAGCAGACGGGCAGCGCCATGCACAGGCCCTTTTCCTTGCGGCGATTGCAGGGGCTGGACGCCAAACTGCAGCGGTTGGAGTACCTGAAAACACGGTTTCCATCCCTGATCTGGGAGGCAAAATCCGATCTGCTCTTTACCTGCCTGTTTGCCATGCAGGGCTGCCTGCGCAGCCTCACCGGCGAAGAACTGGACACAGCCCGGGAGAAAATCCACGGCGTGCTGGCGCAGATTACACCCCTGGAAATCCGGCCGGAGCTTCCGGCAAAGCGGAAGCTTCTGATGAAGCTTGCCCAGCGCAATCTGGAAGGAACCGGCAAGCTTCTGAACGTTTTAATCGATATTCACCTGCTCTCATGAGGTGCCCAATGGAATTTACATATAAAATTACCGTGTTTACGCCCACCTATAACCGGGCGTATATTTTGGAAAATCTGTACCGCTCCCTGCAGCGGCAGACCTATTCAGACTTCGAGTGGCTCATTGTGGACGACGGCTCCTCCGACGGAACGGATGCGCTGGTAAAAAAGTGGCAGGCGGAGGAAAATCCCTTTCCCATCCGCTATGTCTATCAGGAAAACGGCGGCAAATGCCGGGCCATCAACCGGGGGTTGAAGGGGGCGGCGGGAGAGCTGTTCTTCACCGTGGATTCCGACGATTATCTCACGGATGACGCCCTGGAAAAGGTCGCCCGCTGGGATGCAGAGCTGCCAAAGGAGCAAAAATACTGCGGCTATGCGGGAAACTGTGGAACAACGCCGGAGGATACGCCGAACCGCCTGTTTGACGGGGGGTATCTGGACGGCGACGCCCTGGACCGCTACAGCGTCGTGGACGGGGAAAGGGCGTTCGTATTTTACACGGAAATTCACCGCAAGTATCTGTATCCGGAATTCCCCGGGGAAAAGTTTCTGACGGAAGCTGTCACCTGGGATTTGATGGCACACGACGGCTACAAGATGCGGTTTTATAATGACATTATCTGGATCTGGGAGTACAAAGACGACGGCCTGACCCGGGCAGGTTATCGGGTTTTCCTGGAAAATCCCCAGGGAACGGGACTGTTCTTCCGCCAGAAGGCAGAATTCCTGCACTATTCTCTCTGGCAGAAGCTGACACTGTGGTATGGCTATGCCACCGACGCCATGGATCGCTGCACGGATGCCCAGATTGCGGAGTATATTGCCATGCCCCGGATTTTGGTGCCTCCGGTACGCTGGCTGCACGGTCTTGTGCAAATTTTGAAGAGGAAGAGGTAAGCGAATGGCTGAGACATCCTATCACACCCATATTTCCGCCAAGCATAAATGGCTGGATTTGAACCTGAAGGAGGTTTGGCGGTATCGGGATCTGATCTACCTGTTCACCAAACGGAACTTTGTGGTTTCCTACAAGCAGACCATTCTGGGACCTGCCTGGTTGTTTTTAACGCCTCTGATGAGCAGTATCGTGCAGGCATTTGTCTTTGGTGAGATTGCCGGCATCGGCACGGACGGCGTGCCCACTTACCTGTTCTATCTGTGCAGCAACGCTATCTGGACCTACTTTGCCAACTGCCTGAATACCAATGCCAATACCTTTACAGAAAATGCCTATGTATTTGGCAAGGTGTATTTCCCGCGGCTGGTGACGCCGATTTCCAATGTGATTTCCACGATTATCCGCTTCGGCATTCAGATGATTCTGGTGATGCTGTTTATCGTGTATTTCCTGATTCAGGGTGCGGTGCATCCCAACTGGGCAGCCTGGCTGGTGATTCCCGTGGAGCTGGTGCATCTGGGCATTCTGGGCATGGGCTGCGGCATTATCATTTCCAGTATGACCACAAAGTACCGGGATCTGACGGTGCTGGTGAGCTTTGGCGTGCAGCTGTGGATGTACCTGACGCCGATTGTCTACCCTTTGTCCACTGTGGCGGAGGGCTGGATGCGCACCGGACTGCTCCTGAACCCGGTTACCTGTTCCGTGGAACTGATGCGTTACGCCATTCTGGGACAGGGTACCCTGCACTGGGGCTATTACGGCCTGTCCTGGGGGGTCACGCTGCTGGTGGCGGTGCTGGGAATTATGATTTTCAATAAGATTGAGCGGACCTTCATGGATACGGTGTAAGGAGGCGAAGGACAATGGAAATGGAACAGAACCGGAAAATTGCCCTGCGCCTGACCGGCGTGAAAAAACGCTACAAGCTGGGTCAGATCGGCGGCGGCACTTTGACGGCGGATCTGCAAAGCTGGTGGGCAAGAGTCCGGGGAAAAGAAGACCCCAATACCCTGATCGGCACAGATCAGCGTCTGGTGGGAAAGACCTTTATGGCGCTGAATGGCATCGACCTGACGGTGTATCAGGGCGAAGCGCTGGGTATCATCGGCGGCAACGGCGCAGGCAAGAGCACCATGCTGAAGCTGCTGTGCCGGGTCACCGCCCCTACGGAGGGCGAGATTGACCTGTACGGCCGGGTGGCCTCCATGCTGGAGGTGGGCACCGGCTTCAACGGGGAGATGACCGGCCGGGAAAATATCTATATGAACGGCGCGATTTTGGGCATGACCAAGGCGGAGATCGACGCCAAGATGGAGAATATCATCGAGTTTTCCGAGGTACGGGACTTCATCGATACCCCGGTCAAGCGGTATTCCAGTGGTATGTTCGTGAAGCTTGCCTTTTCCGTGGCGGCCCATCTGGACAGCGAGATCATGATTATGGACGAAGTGCTGGCGGTGGGCGACGTGGCTTTCCAGCGCAAGTGCATCGACAAAATGCGGGATGTGGCCAAGCAGGAGGGGAGAACCGTCCTGTATGTTTCCCATAATATGAGCACCATCCGCCGCCTGTGTGACCGCTGCGTTGTGATGGACAAGGGTAAAATCATTTTCATTGGCGATGTGGAAGAGGCCATCGAGCTGTATATGAGCAACGCCCATGAGCAGTGGTCGGACAACCGGACGGAATTTGACCTGACGGATACTCCGAACCGCTCTCCCTATACGCCGGGAAACGCACAGATTACCTGGCTCAAGCTGCTGGACAAGGAAAACGCCATGTACCGTTCCGGCGAAAAAATCCGGATGCGCATCCGGGTGCATACAAAAAAGGCGTACGACGATCTGCACCTGCGCTTAGAGCTGCGCAGCCGGGATGAAACCCCGGTGGGCACCATGCCGGATGTGCCGCTGGGGCACTGCGGTGAGCACAGGGATCAGGAATATGAGGTGGAGTTTGACCCCATCTGCCTGACCAACGGCCGTTACCGTCTGGATATGGTGCTGTTTGAAAAGGACGACTGCGGCAACAGCTTCGACCAGGAATTGCTGCTGCCTGCCTGCTTCTTTGAGGTGCAGCAGCCGGAGGATATTGTGTGGAACCAGGCCAACTGGGGGCATATTCGGTTCCCGGACGCGGTTCTGCACAGATGCGGACAGGAAGGAACACAGCAATGAAAAAAATCCGGGTGGTTTTTGTAGAATACCAGCTTGTCTGCGGCGGCGCGGAACAGGCGCTGTTTGACCTGATCAATCTGCTGGACAAGGATAAATTTGAGGCGTCCGTCTATGTCCAGAGCGCCGGCGGCGGATGGGAGGAAAAATTCTGGACCCACGGAATTCCCGTAATTCACGATTATTCCTGCCGGAAAGCCACGAGGAACCCCCTGCAAAAGCTGGGGAATCTGGTGAAAAAATACCAGGTGGCCCAGGCCTACCGGAATGATGGCAGAAATCTGCTGGAGGTGTGTCTGCCGAAACATCCGGACATTGTGGTGTCCTACTCCGCCTGGATTTACGACGAGATTGCCTTTGTGAAGAATGCAAAAACCGTCAAGTATATCCATGGCGATCCCGGCACGAATGAGGTGTACCGCCAGGAAGCGTTGGAAAAGCGAAGCGTTCTGGAGCGTTATGACCGGATTGTGTGCGTTTCCAAGGCGGCGTGGAACTCCTTCCGGGAAATCAGCGGTCTGACGGAAAAGACGGAGCTGCACTATAATCCTTTGGACAGCGACCATGTGCGCCAACTGGCGCAGGTGCCGGTGCGGCTGCCGGAGGATATGCCGCTGGTCTGCGCGGTGGGACGGCTGTCGGAGGAGAAGGCCTTTGAGAGGCTTCTGGTGATTCACAAATCTCTGCTGGATCAGGGAATCCGGCATGGTCTGGTGATTGTAGGCGACGGCCCGGATCGGGATTTCCTGCGGCGGCTGACCAATGCGCTGGGGGTTTCCGATACGGTGATTCTGGCGGGATATCAGGAGAATCCCTACCCTTACATGAAGCGCAGCAAATTTCTGGTGAATTCCTCCTTCACGGAGGGGTTGCCGGTGATTGCCATGGAGGCTCTGTGTCTGGGCGTGCCCATAGTGGCAACAGTGCCTTCCGTGGGGGAAGCCTTTGGGGATGAAATGTGCGGTCTGATTACGGAAAACAGCGTTCCAGCTTTGGAAGCCGGTATTCGCCGGATGCTCACGGATGACGGGTTTTATGCAGAAGTAAAGGCGGGGGCGGAAGCCAGAAGCGCCTATTTTGACGGAAAACGGATGGTAAAGGAAGTCGAGGAGATGTTCCTCTCTCTGGTGGAGGAAGCGTAACAGGAGGTGGACGCCGTGGCGCAGATCAGCGTGATCGTGGCGGTGTATAAAATGCCGGAGTATTTGCCCCGGTGTATTGAGGGAATCCGGAACCAGACCTTTCGGGATCTGGAGCTGATTCTGGTGGACGATGGCAGCCCGGACAACTGCGGGGAAATCTGTGACGCTTACGCGGCGCAGGATACCCGGATTCATGTGATCCACAAGAAAAATGAGGGCGTGTGTGTGGCAAGAAACACGGGGCTGGACTGGGTGTATGCTCATTCGGACAGCCAGTGGATCTTTTTCCATGACAATGACGACTGGATTCACCCGGAAACCCTGGAGCGGCTGCTGGACGCGGCGCAGACGCTGCAGGTGGACATCAGCATCTGCGGCTACCAGGAGACGACCGGCGCCAATCCGGAAGTCCCCGAAGAAACGCTGCATCCGGTTTGCTGGAAGCCGAAGGATTTTTACATTCAGCGCCATGTCAACGCTACGGTATGCTGGGGAAAGCTGTACAGCCGCCGGGTTTTTGACGGGAAACGGTATCCTCCGGGAAAATATATTGAAGATGAATTCCTGACCTACCGGCTGCTGTTTGCCTGTGACCGGCTGGCGGTGATTCCAGCACCGCTGTACGCTTATTTTGTGAATCCCGCGGGGATTTCCAAAAAAGCCTGGGTGCCCAAGCGGCTGGATGCCTGGGAGGCGTTTGAACAGCAGCTTGTTTTTTTCCGGGAAATGGGGGATGAAGAGCTGATCCGCTTCCGTATCCGGAAGTATCTGGAAAACGCGATAGGGTATTATGATGCCGCGCTCTCCGCGCCCAACGCGGCGGAGCTGAAGCCGCAGCTGCGTTGGATGAAAAAACGGATCCGGGCGTTGATTCGCAGATGCCGGGAAGAACAGGTGCTGGAATACTGGCCGGACTATGAAATGCTCAGCAGATTCTATCCGGTGAGAATGTGGTGCGTCCGTTTTCGGAGGGAGCGCTTGAAATAAAGGAAGCAGGAGGGGAAAGTATGCCGCAAATCAGCGTGATTGTCCCGGTTTATCGGGCGGAAGCCTATCTGTACGGGTGCGTGGACAGCATCCTTTCCCAGACCTTTTCAGATTTTGAAGTGATTCTGGTGGACGACGGCAGTCCGGATGGATGCGGCGCAATCTGCGACGAATATGCCCGCCGGGACAGCCGGGTGCGGGTCATCCACCAGACCAATCAGGGGCAGGCTGCTGCCCGGAACCATGCCCTGCCGCTGGCTCAGGGAAGCTGGCTGTGCTTTGTGGACAGCGACGATCAGATTCATCCCCAGATGCTGGAGCAGCTGTACCGGGCGGCGGTGGAAAGCGGCGCTGGCATCACTATGTGTCAAATGCTGGAAGCGCCGGAGATGCCGGAGAATTTTGCAGCTGCCCGGGAATTTCTGTACGAACTGCTGACCATGGATGAAGAAACGCTGATTTCCCTCCATGACCGGGATGAGTACCCTGGCTGGGTGGCCTGTGCCAAGCTGATTCGCCGGGAGTATGTGGAAGCCTACCCCTTTCAGACGGGGCGGGTTTACGAGGATAACGAGGCGGTATGCCGCTGGCTGCTGCCGGCGAAAACCCTGGCCAAACTGCCGGAGGAACTGTACTTTTACAGAACCAATCCGGATAGTACCACAAAAAGTGGGTTCAGCCTGAAAAAGCTGGATTATCTCTGGGCGCTGGAAAGCATTACGTCCTATTACCGCTCTGTTGGGTACGATACGCTGGCGCAGCGGTTTCTGGCGCGCTATGGGTTGGCGGTGGAGGCAGCTTGCAATGGGGTGCGCAGCGAGCTGGAGAAACCGGAGCTGGTGCGAAAAATCATGGCGAATACCTGCCGTTTTCTGCACCGGGAAACGCTGCACCTGACGAAGCAGCAGCAGGTTGCCATTCTGAATGCGGCGTATCCGAAAGCCATGGGTCGGTTCTGGTCCGTGGCAGCGAAAGCAAGAAAGCTGTGGAAGGGAAAGGGGAGCGGCGAATGAGCATTCCGAAGATCATCCACTACTGCTGGTTCGGCGGAAAACCCAAGCCGAAGCTGGCGGAAAAGTGTATCAAAAGCTGGAAAAAGTATTGTCCGGATTATGAAATTGTGGAGTGGAACGAGGAAAACTTTGACCTATCCGCCGCACCGAACTATGTGGAGCAGGCGAGAGCTGCCGGACGCTGGGCGTTTGTCACAGACTATGTGCGCCTTTGTGCCCTGACCGAGCAGGGCGGCGTCTATATGGATACGGATGTGGAGCTGGTAAAACCTCTGGACACATTTTTGAAGCATCAGGCCTTTGCCGGCTTTGAGCACCCCCAGAGAATCCAGACGGGCCTGCTGGCCTGCGAAAAGGATTTCCCCTTGTTCCGGGAGTTCCTGGCATATTATGACCATGCCAGCTTCCTGCGTCCCGACGGTACGCCGGACACCACTACCAATGTGGAGATTCTCACAAGACTCTGTCTGGAAAAGGGACTTGTCTGCAACGACCGGCTTCAGACGGTGGATGGATTGACAGTATATCCCCGGGAAATCTTCTGCCCGGTGGATTTTGATACCAAGAAGCTAAAACGAACCCGGAAAACCGTGGCGATTCACTGGTTTTCCGGCAGCTGGCAGACGGAGGAGGAGCGGCAGTATCTGCTTTCGGAGGCACGCCGCCTCCGTCGGGAGAAGCGCAGCAATCTCCGGGTCGCCATCGGACGCCGCCTGTTCGGAGAAAGCGGCTATGAAAAGCTGAAATCGTTCCTGAAAAGAAAGTAACCGGGAGGGATCGTGATGGCGAATATCAGTGTAATCGTTCCGGTATATAAAGTAGAGGCCTTTCTGAACCGCTGTGTGGACAGCATTTTATGCCAGTCCTATGAAGATTTTGAAGTGATTTTGGTGGACGACGGCAGCCCGGATGCCTGTGGAGCACTTTGTGACGCCTATGCTCAACAGGATAGTCGGGTGCATGTCATCCATCAGGAAAACGGCGGCCTGTCCGCCGCCCGGAATTCCGGCATCGACTGGGCGTTTGCCAACAGCACCAGCCGCTGGCTGGCCTTTGTGGACAGCGACGACTGGGTGCATCCGGATTTTTTGAAGGTGCTGTACGAAACGGCGGAGCAGACTCTGTGTAAAATCAGCGTATGCGACTTTTTCCGCAGCACCGGGGAGGACTTTTCGGAGCAGCCCTATAACGTTGCCATGCGGGTCGGCAGCGATGATTACTACTGCGGAGATTTCCACCGGGGAGAAACGGCGGTGGCTTGGAATAAGCTGTATCATAAGTCCCTGTTTAAGCGGCTGCGTTACCCGGTGGGGAAACTGCATGAGGATGAATTTACCACCTATCAGGCAGTCTATCAGGCAGAGCAGGTGGGCGTAACCCCCATGGTTTTGTATGCCTATTACCAGAACCCGGGCGGCATTATGAAAGCCCCCTGGAGTCCCCGGCGAATGCACGCGCTGGAAGCCTTTGAACAGCAGATTGCCTTCGCAAGAGAGCGGGGAGATGATCGGCTGCTGAAAAAGGCGGCGGAACAGTATGTATATGGCAGCTATGAGCAGCTGAACCAGGCGCCGGTGGTGTTCCAGAAGGAACTGCGGAAAAAGCTTCGCGCAGCCCTGAAGCTGGGGCACGCATGCGGCTGTTTTCCGCGCCGCTGGAATACGCTCTGGGCATATGAAGCGGCCTATCCCTGCAAGCCAGTGTGGTGGCTGCTGTCCAGAATCCACCGGGGAGAAAAGGGGGAGAGTGCATGAATCAAACCATTTCCGTAATTGTCCCCGTGTATAATGTGGCAAGCTATCTGCCGCAGTGCGTGGAAAGCATCCTTTCTCAGGACTACCGGGATCTGGAAGTGATTCTCATTGACGACGGCTCCACGGATCGTTCCGGGGAAATCTGCGACCGGTACGCGGCGGCAGACAGCCGGGTTCGGGTCATTCACCAGAAAAACGGCGGCGGGGCTGCGGCGAAAAATGCGGGACTGCGCATTGCATCCGGCGAATACCTGAGCTTTGTGGACAGCGACGACTATCTGGAACCCAATGTTTACGGAATGATGCTGGAAACCCTGCTGACGCATCAGGCCGACGCGGTGCAGTTTTCCTTCCGGGAGGTTTACCGCAGCCGGACGGCGGAGCAGCTTGTCGCCGGGGAAGTGCTGGAAGGGGAAAGCTATCTTCTGCGCTTTCCCAAGGACTTTACCTGCGCGCTGCTTTGGAACAAGCTGTACCGCCGGGCACTGTTCGACGGGGTGTTCTTTGAGGAAGGGCACAAGATTGACGACGAATACTTTACCTATCAGGGCTTTTTGAAACCACGCAAGGTAGTGCGGGACAGCCGGATTGTCTACAATTACCGTAAGCGCGCTTCCAGTGTGATGCGTTCGCCGGAATCGGCAGAACGGCTGGTGCTGGACTGTCTGGACAGTGCCGCAAAACGGCGGCAGAAGATTCTGTCCTGCCTGCCCCATCTGCGCAGGGCCTTTGACGAAAACTATTTGGATGTGATTTGGTATCTTTCCGGGAACGTGGGAAGCACGGAAAAGACGCTGACAGCGCTGAAGGCCGCCCTGTGGGCGTATCTCCGGGAAGGGGGAAATTCCTTTCCGCCCAGATATCTGTGGAAAGGGCTGGCAAAACTCTATGTTACGCCTACGCCGAAACTGCTGGCAGCATGCCAGACGGCGCGGGACAGGGTTAGCCTGGAAGATTTCTTTGCCTGAAGAATCATTTTCCGGGTTTGCGGGCAAAAAATACTTGCAATCATGGACTTTTTTGGTATACTAGGATTCGGTAAAAACACGGAATGAGAGAGTATTGCTATGAATATTGAATTTGATGCTTACAAACAGAAATTGAACGACTGCCGTCCTGCGCTGGAGGGACTGGCGGATTCTTTGAACGTGGAAGGCCTGCGCAGCGAGCTGGAACGTTACCATGCCATGCAGGAAGCCCCCGGATTCTGGGATGATCCGGAAAAAAGCCAGAAGATTGTGGTCAAGACCCGGCAGACGGAGAATAAAATTGAACGTTATGAAAAGATGCTGTCCAGCTGGGACGACCTGATGACCATCTGTGAAATGGCGGCGGAAGAGGACGACGACTCCATGCTGGAGGAGCTGAAGGAAGGCTTCGAGACGCTGGCGGAGGAAATGGAAACCTGCCGCCTGGAGACCCTGCTTACCGGCCATTATGACAAGAATAACGCCCTGATGAGTTTCCACGCCGGTGCCGGCGGCACTGAGGCTCAGGATTGGTGCCAGATGCTCTATCGGATGTACACCCGCTGGGCGGAACGCCATGGCTTTACCTATAAAATCATGGACTATCAGGAAGGCGACGAAGCAGGCCTCAAGTCTGCCGACATCCTGATCGAGGGCGAAAACGCCTACGGCTTCCTGAAAGGGGAGAACGGCGTGCACCGTTTGGTTCGGGTGTCTCCTTTTGACGCAAACGCCCGCCGTCAGACCTCTTTCTCCGCCATTGAGGTCATTCCGGACATTGAGGACGATTCTCAGGACGTGGAAATCCGCCCCGAGGACTACGAAATGCAGGTGTATCGTTCCTCCGGCGCAGGCGGCCAGCATATCAATAAGACCTCTTCTGCGGTGCGTCTGATTCACAAGGCCACCGGCATTGTGGTGTCCTGCCAGACGGAGCGGAGCCAGTTCCAGAATAAGGAAACCTGTCTGCGGATGCTGCGTTCCAAGCTGGTGGAGATCAAGGAGCGGGAGCACCTAGACAAGATTTCCGACATCAAGGGTGTGCAGCAGAAGATCGAGTGGGGCAGCCAGATCCGTAACTATGTGTTCATGCCCTATACGCTGGTGAAGGATACCCGTACCGGCTGTGAGACTTCCAATGTAAACGCCGTGATGGATGGCGCGCTGGATCCCTTTATCGAGAGCTATCTCAACTGCCTCGCTACCGGCAACTGGGTTCAGAAATAAAAAAAGTCCGTATTAGCCCTTGATATTTGAAAATCAATATGCTATACTATACGGGCTATTATAAGGTTCATCGTGTGCTTTGAGCCATTTACCATTCGCATTTCCGCGAATACAGGCGGAAGGAGGTTACTGAAAATGGGAATTCTGGAGACCATTCTGATCGTTTTGGAGGCAATTTGCTCCCTGGCACTGATCGTGGTTGTTCTGCTGCAGTCCGGCAAGGAGGCAGGCCTGTCCGGTGCGCTGACCGGCGCTTCCGACACTTATCTGAACAAGAATAAGAAGGGCAATCTGGATGCCATGCTGGCTTCCGCCACCAAGTGGATTGCTCTGGTGTGGGTTCTGCTGACTCTGTCTCTGAGTCTGGTTTAATGGAATGCCGATAAGACCACGGATGGATTCCGTGGTCTTTTTTCATAGGAAAGGATGATTTGTATGAAACCCTTTGTTGCGGACGTGCATATGCACTCCATCATGAGCGGGCATGCCTTCGGCACCATCCGGGAGCTTGCTGCGGCGGCAGCGGAGCGGGGACTGAAGCTCATCGGCGTTACCGAGCATGGCCCCGGTATCCCCGGTACGGTAGACCCGATTTATTTCCGGAATTTTGTGGACGCGCCCAGAATGCTGTACGGTGTGGAAATGCTCTACGGCAGTGAGGTGAATGTGCTGAATGACGGCACTGTGGATCTGGACCAGCGCCATCTGGAGTGCCTGGACTATGCGGTGGCAGGGATCCACGGGCTTTGCTATGAGGATGCCGGGCTGGTGAAAAATACGGATAATGTGATCCGCTGCATGGAAAATCCCAAGGTGAAGTTCATTTCCCACCCGGACAGCGACACCTATCCCGTGGACTATCCTGCACTGGTGCAGGGCGCCAGGGCCACCGGAACCGCGCTGGAGGTGAACAACAGCTCCCTGCGCAAGCCTGCTCTGCGTCCGGGATGTGAAAGAAACTATGCGCAGATGATTCCTCTGTGTATGCGTGAAGGCGTTCCGATTGTGGTCAATACCGATTCCCATGACCCTGCGACGGTGGGAGACTTCACTTTGGCCATTGCCCTGCTGGACAGAATCGGTGTGGATGAGCGCCTGATCCTGAACAATGACCTGGAAAAACTGAAACAGTTTTTGCTGTCACGCTGAAATTCTGGGCGTTCAGCATAAGAATGGCAGGGGTTTCCCCTGCGCTTTTGGGTAGATTTATTTGTGTTTGTATGGTAAGATGTGAGTGTTACAATAATTAAAAAGGAGCGATCGATATGGAAGCAAAAAGACTGGCGGGTCTGGAGCCTGCCGCTGTGTTCGGATATTTTGAAGAAATCTGCGCCATCCCTCACGGCTCCCGGAATACAAAGATGATTTCCGACTATCTGGTCGGATTTGCCAGGGAGCATAACCTGGAGTATATTCAGGACGAAGCGAACAATGTGATTCTCTTTGGCGAGGGTACCTGCGGAATGCAGGGTCATCCCACCGTGATTTTGCAGGGGCATATGGACATGGTCTGTGAGAAGGATGCGGACTGTCCCATTGACATGGCCGCTCAGGGGCTGGACATTACCCACGATGATACCGCCGTGTTTGCCAAAGGCACGACGCTGGGCGGTGACGACGGTATCGCCGTTGCCATGGGTCTGGCGCTGCTGGCGGATCCCAGCATCCCCCATCCGCCTCTGGAAATTGTGATCACAACGGATGAGGAAATTGGGCTGCTGGGCGCCAACGCCATTGATCTGTCCCAGCTGAAGGGCAGAGCGCTGATCAACCTGGATTCCGAGAGCGAGGGCATTTTTACCGTGTCCTGTGCCGGCGGATGCACTGCCCACATTGCGCTGCCTGTGGCGCGCCGGGCGGTTTACGGCCCGTGCATCCGGCTCAGCGTGGACGGCCTGCAGGGCGGCCACTCCGGCGCGGATATTCACCGGAACCGGGGCAATGCCAATAAGATCATGGGCGAGTTTATGAACCGGATTCAGAAGATCATGCCTCTGTGCCTGACCTCTTTTACCGGCGGCGCGAAGGACAATGCCATTCCCCGTTCCTGCCAGGCGACGCTGGTGGCCATGGGTACCCATCTGGAGCGAATCAACGAGATTGCCGAGACGCTGCAGGCGGAGATCCGGGAGATTTACGATGAGCCGGAAGCGACGGTTCAGGCGTTTGATGTGGATGCACTGGGCGGCAACAGCCTGTCCACCGAGTCCACTGCCAAAGTCATCAGCCTGCTGTGTTCCGCACCCAACGGTGTGCAGAGCTGGAGCCAGGATATTGCGGGCCTGGTGCAGACCAGCCTGAACATGGGCGTTGCCAAGCTGGGTGACCGGTTCAATGTAACCTTCTCCGTGCGCAGCAGCGTCAACGCCGAAAAGCAGGAGGTGCTGGCCCAGCTGAAGAAACTGGCTGAGATGCTGGAAGCTTCCTATTCTCAGGACGGCGAATATCCCGCCTGGGAGTACCGGAAGGAGTCTCATCTGCGGGATATCATGGTGCGCGTCTACCGGGAGATGTTTGGTGTGGAGCCGAAGGTGGAGGCGATCCACGCCGGTTTGGAGTGCGGCCTGTTCAGTGAAAAGCTGCCCGGTCTGGACTGCGTATCCATCGGACCGCAGATGCACGATATCCACACCAGCCGGGAGCGTCTGGAGATTGCCTCTACGGAACGTACCTGGAAGTTCCTGCTGGAAGTGCTGAAAAATCTGTGATCCCCAAAAAGGACAGTGGGGTCATCGAAGGTAACGGATAGGATTGGGGTGCAAACCCTGCAAAAGGCATGTGCCTTCCGCGCGTGGATTTGCCGCGGCGTGAATTGCTGAAAACAAGGATAGACATTGCAGGAGGAACGCCCGATGGTTTTTTAACGATTCGGGCGTTCCTTTGCGCTGTCTGGGACAGAACGAGAGAAATGCAGGTTTGCGGAGGTTTTTACTATGTTGGAACAGAAAGGAACGGTTGAAATCCGAACCGATCGGCTCGTGCTGAGAAAATTCCATATGGATGACGCGGAGGAGATATTTGCTGCATGGACCAGCGATGAGCGCGTGGCCAAATATACGAGCTGGAATGCCCACAAAAGCATTGCAGACACAAAAGCCTATGTGGAATATATGGCAGGGAAGACGGAGCTGTCCGATTACAATTGGATCATTGAACTGGATCACAAGGCAATCGGATCCATTTCCGTTTGCTATTCGGATGAAGTCTCAGAAATCGCGGGTATTGGCTATGCGCTTGGGTACGACTATTGGGGAAATGGTTATATCACAGAAGCGGCAAAAGCAGTGATCGATTTCCTGTTCCATACCGTTCACTACCGGAAAATCATTGCGGGCTGTGACAGCGAGAATGTTGGCTCCCGCAGAGTTATGGAAAAGGTCGGAATGAAACGGGAAGCGGTTTTGCGGGAACATATCAAGCGGAAAGACGGTACCTGGGGCGATGACTTTCAGTATGGGCTTTTGGAAAGAGAGTTCCATCCGTAAAATCCAACGTACCCGGTATCTGCTGAGAACCAGTAATGTTGCCGCCACCCGATTTTCATACTAGTTTCAATCAAGAGTTAGTATCAGAACTGCAATTTGGAAAACGCCCCGAAATCGCGAGATTTCGGGGCGTTTATGTCTTTTGTGAAGCGAACAGAATCCGCGTTTGCGGAACTGGGAAGTCCGCTTTGATCCTGGGCGGCAGTCAATTCTCCTCCCGTTCAAACCGAATCGTTACTCTGCTCTTACCGCCTACCGTGCAGGTAAACAAGGTCAGATCCCAATCTCCGCTCTCCATTTCCTCTGTGGAGGTTGGCAGCAGCGTCTCCCGTTCCACCATTTTGTAGGTGAACACGTTCCCATCCACATCTGTAAAGGTGGCAATATCTCCTTCCGAGAGATGTTTCAGGTTGCCAAAGTGGGAAGTATAGTTGTGCCCGCAGACAATCATATTGTTCAGATAAGCCGAGCCGCTGTATCGGCAGGGAGCGGTTTTCAAGTAGGGATAACTCCACTGGCTGATAATCGGCAATTCCAGTTCCAATGCCGGGATTTGCAGAATCCCGATATAATCAATTCCGTTGATGGTTTCCACCGGCATCTCCATTTCGGGGCAGAGAACATAGTCCGGAACCACGATTTCTTCGACCAGTGCATCCTGTTCCCCAGCAGGTTCTGGGGGCGCTTCTGAAGGGGTTTCTGTGGGGAAGTACGCAATCACTTGCCTGGCAGATTGTTCGGCCCGGAGTTCGTCGTACAGGTTGTAGGCGGTGAGGGAAAGGGCTGCTGCGATCAGCAGCAGCCCAATCGTGATCCAAAGCAACCCCGCTTGTCTCCGACTGTTCTTCCTATTATTCATCCCCGGCACCTCTGCGGCGGATCAGGCCGATCACGACAAACAGGAGTCCGGTAGCGATCAGCACCGGTACCGGCCACCAGAGCTGTCCGGTCTGGGGCAGCGTAGGCTTCCCCGGCTGTGTCGGCTGGGTGGTCGGCCTGTTGCAGGTATTGGTCACGATGAAGGTGTTGCCTTCCTGCCGAATATCCGGATCCTTGTAACCATCCACTTTTTCCGGTTCTTGAACCGTCCAGACGTGGTTGACTTCCAGTTGATACCAGGTGTATTTCCACGCCCCCTCATAGGGCAGCGTGATCGTATCGTAAACCTCTCCGTCGCAGATCAGCTGAATGGTAATCGGCTTGTGCTGCTCGTTTTTGTGACATTTATCGTCCCAGATTTTGATTACCTCAAAATCATCCAGCACGGGGTTCGGTTGGGGCTTGGACTTTGCTACAATATGATAATTCCCGGTGTTGCTGCTCAGATCCTGCTCCGGAAGCAGCGCGAAAAAGGGCAAAGTGGTATAAACAAGGTCATTTTTCTGAACACCGTTGCCGATTACGAGATACAAGCCCATGGGAATATCCGTAAACTTTGCAACGCCGTCCGAATCCGTTACGGCAGAGCGGCTGGGTTTCCCTCCAGGCTGCATATCAGAGTGCTGATTTCCGTGTAGCAGTCCTCTGTATGCACATGCTCTGTGCAGATCAGCTCGCCGCGTTCCAGGGTGTAACACGAATCCGCATGGACATGGGGTTCTTCTGCTTCTGGTGTGGCATAGCAGCTTTCCGAATGGGTATGTGCCGGAATCTCCGGCAGTGTGCACCACAGGTTTCCCGTTTCGTCATAGCAGGAAGAATCGTGGCGGTGGACAACAAAATCTGCGTAACCACAGGTCAGGCTGCCAACTCCGTCATAGCAGTCGGAGGTGTGGCGGTGAAGATTCCGTGTATCCGCATCACAAACCGGTACGGTTTTCTGAATGGAAGTTACCTGGGTATAGCACTCCTGTGTATGGGTATGCTCGGGCAGTTCGCACCCGGACTTTTCCAGCGTGATGGCGGGCAGGATCAGCGCATAGACCGTGCAGAACACTACCACGCAGGCAAGGCTGGTCACGACCCGGTACCAACGTTTCTTCCTCTGATGTGCCTTAGTATATTTCTCTGCGCTTGGCAGAGAGCCTGGCTTCATATACCAGTCACCATCCTTCCTATCTCAACGCACCGAAGTCTGGCAGAGGCCAGACCCGGAATACAATTTTTCCCACAATCTGTTCCTCGGAAACACATCCAACTGCAGTATTGCGGGAATCCACTGAGGTGGAGCGGTGGTCGCCCATGCAGAAGTACCGGTTATCCGGCACCTGATAAGGCAACTGGATGTCGCAGTCGCCCAGAGCCTTTTCTGTCAGATACGGCTCGTCCAGCAACTGACCGTCCACATACACATTTCCGTCAGCGTCAATATCAACCCACTGCCCGGGACCGGCGATACAGCGTTTAACCAGGATTTTATTGCCCATGTAAAACGCAATCAGGTCACCCTGCAGGAAGTCAACACCCTTCAGGGAAACCACAATGTCCCCTTCCGCCAGGGTCGGCGTCATGGAAGAGCCGTAAATCTGCAAAACCGGCATCCAGATTGTCGCCACCAAAACGGCAACAGCTGCCACGACGATCAGGGTATACACGGTGCTGCGCAATACTCTTTTGTAACGCTTTTTGTACTTTTCCCGGCTTAACTCCGCTGTCAGCTGCTCCACACTGGGAAATTCCATTGCTTTTTTGGATGAAGATTTCATTTGGCTCCGCTTTCTCCTCTGTCATGTGGCGAACACGTTCAGGGTATTGTCTGGCCGGCTTACCGGCAGCTTTCATTCTATCGTTCAGCCGCAGGTCGGCTTCCGCCATGGAATCAGGCTGGTTTGCCAACTCTATATGGGTCTGTTCCGGCTCCCTGCACAGATGTACCTTTTCCTCAGTTTCTGCGAGCAGCAGTTCCAGCAGGCTGCCGGGACTCCCGGTCTGCCACAGATGTCTCCCTGCCTGCGCTGTTTGAATGGCAGCTGCTGACACCGTTGGACATATATCGCCCGATATGCCTTTCCCTGGGTTTGTGCAATCCAATGCAATCCCATTGGGCACATCGTGCTTAGGTTCCTTTTCTGTCATAGCTGGCTCCCGATTTGCCAACGCACCCAAAGACAAAAAGGGCAGCGATGTCATTTCCGTCTGCCCCGGATTCCTCATTCTGCAACGCACAGACGCTTCTCATCCGTGTGCCGTATCTCAGCTACGTCCAAGTGGCAGCCTGTGCACGCTATAGGTTCCGCTATGGAGTGAAACCATTCCAATAAACGACAAAACGACATATACCGGGATCGTATCGTTATAAACATAACATAGGAGCATGAAAAAAGCAAGTAGAGCGATAGGAAAAGCAGATCAGACAGCCACAAAAAGCATCGGGTATTACAGACCATAAAGGCAGTATTATGGCTGCATCCGGTGTTTGTATCTGCATGCATATGTTATCCCGGACATGTAAAGTGCGCCCAGTGACAGTAGCTGAGCGCAAAGCAATGGGACATGGGAAATCATGTGAAAGTCAGGCAAATCTCAGAGGAAGATACTTTTGGGTGGATACGGCCTGGACGATTAAATGCGCAAGGGAAAGGATTGCCCGGGTTCGCTCACAGCCAGCCCGCTTTATCAAATCAAATACAAAAGAAAAGCCCCGAAATCGGTCGATTTCGGGACTTTTGCATCTTTTGTGAAGTAAAAAGGAAAGGATCAGCGCTTGCTGAACTCCGAAAGCCCCAAATACACCATGCTGAATGTCAGGAAATTTCTTCGCTTTCTGCTTGATTTTCAGCATAAATCAGCGGTTTTTAGATGTATTCGATTGTGAATTTCCTGTTCGTGGATTGCTCACGAAAAACTGATTTTGCATCCTATGAGTTCCTTGTGTACAGCTGCCCAGGGCTTCACAGGGCAACAAGTGAGAAGTAAA
>JBJDYL010000107.1:0-19353 GCA_051867285.1 Faecousia sp.
ACCGTCGCCGGCTGTATGGTCAAGGACGGCAAGGTCACCCGGGATGCACAGGTTCGTGTTCTGCGGGACAATATCGTTGTTCACGAGGGCGAAATCGGCTCTTTGCAGCGGTTCAAGGACGCTGCCAAGGAAGTTACCGCCGGTTTCGAATGCGGCATGACCGTTGCCAAGTACAACGATATCCGCGAGGGCGATATCTTCGAGTGCTTCACCATGCAGGAAGTGAAAAGATAATTGATTCTGCCGCGCCGCAAACCGCGGCGCGGCAGAACTTGCCTCCCCTTGCAGGGGAGGTGGCTCGGCTACGCCGGGCCGGAGGGGTTATCCAGCTCCAAACTTGGGAAACCCCTCAGTCAAAAAACAGAGATTTTTGCCAGCTCCCCTGAAAGGGGAGCCGTGTTAACGTGTTTAGGAGGATGTAACATGGCATCCAATCGAATTTTGCTGATCAATGAAGAAATCCAGAAGGAGCTGTCCGCGCTGTTGCGTACGGTGAAGGATCCCCGGGTGCAGGACGTAATGATTTCCATTACCCGGGTAGAAACCACCCCCGACCTGCGCTATACCAAGGTGTATGTCAGCTTCCTCCAGAATGAAAAGGCCAAAGAGGCGATGGCGGGTCTGAAATCCGCTGCCGGCTTCCTGCGCCGTCAGCTGGGCAGCAACCTGCGCCTGCGCTACGCCCCGGAAATTGTCTGGGAGGAGGACGACTCCATCACCTACGGCGCGAAGATGCTGAATCTGATCAACTCCCTGGGGGTGAAGCACGATGATGAAACTGACCCGGAATGAAACCGCCCGGTTTCTGCTGGAGCATGACGGCTACACCATCCTGACCCACCGCCGCCCGGACGGGGACACCACCGGCTCCGCCGCCGCCCTGTGCTTAGGGCTGCGGCAGCTGGGAAAAACTGCCCATGTTCTGGAAAATGCGGAGGTTTCTCCCCGATTCCAGTGGCTGCATCAGGGCCTGACCAAGCCGTCTGTGGAGGATGGGGATGTGATCGTCAGCGTGGATGTGGCATCGCCCTCCATGCTGCCCGGTGCGTTTCAGCCCCTGCTGGGAAACATTCAGCTGCGGATCGACCACCACGGCAGCGCTACCTCCTTTACCCATGAGGAGCTGGTGGATCCCGGCAGCGCATCCTGTGCAGAGCTGGTGTGGGACGTGCTGAGCATGATGGGCGTGAAAGCCGACCAGTCAATCGGCGAGGCGGTGTATGTGGGCGTGTCCACGGACACCGGCTGCTTCCGTTTCTCCAATACCACCGCCCACACCTTTGCCGTGGCGGCCGAATGCGCCCGGGCAGGCGCGCGGATTTACGAGCTGAATCAGGAGCTGTTTGAAACAAACACCCTGGGCCGGCTGAAAATGCAGGGCTGGATTGTGGATCATATGCGGATGCTGGACGGGGGTAAAATGGCGATCTGCGCCATTCCCCGGGCCGTGGAGACGGAAATCGGCGTCACCGAGGACGATATGGACAATATTTCCTCCTTCCCCCGGACGGTGGCGGGCGTGTGCATTGCGGCGACGCTGCGGGAGACCCAGGAAGGGGATACCAAGATTTCCGTCCGGGCGGTTCCCGGCTATGATGCGGCCAAAGTCACAGAGAAATTTGGCGGCGGCGGACATAAGGGTGCGGCAGGCGCCAGCGTGAAGCTGTCCCTGGAGGAAGCGGCGCAGGCCGTGGAAAAAGTCATGCAGGAACTGGAACAAAGGGTATGAACGGAATTGTAATTGTGGATAAGCCCCAGGACTGGACCAGCCAGGACGTGACCGCCCGGCTGCGTCGGGTGTTTAATACCCGGCGGATTGGCCACGGCGGAACACTGGATCCCATGGCCACCGGCGTGCTGCCGGTGTTCGTAGGCCGCGCCACCCGGGGTGTGGAATTTTTCGAGCACGCCCGGAAAACCTATGAAACGGTGCTGCGTCTGGGTCTGACCACGGACACGGAGGACATCACCGGCACGGTGCTGACGGAATCGCCTGTGTCCGTCACCCGGGAACAGGTAGAAAATGTTCTGGAATCCTTCCGGGGGGAGATCCTTCAGGTGCCGCCCATGTATTCTGCGCTGAAGGTGAACGGGCAGAAGCTGTGCGATCTGGCGCGGAAGGGCAAAGTGGTGGAGCGGCAGCCCCGCCCCGTTACCATTCATGAGCTGACGCTGCTGGAACAGGGGGAGAATACCCTGCGGCTGCGGGTTCGCTGCTCCAAGGGCACCTATATCCGCACATTGTGTAAGGATATTGGGGAAGCTTTGGGCTGCGGCGGCTGTATGCAGTCCCTGAGAAGGACTTCTGCGGGGGAATACACCATTGAAGAAGCAGTGCCTTTGCAGGAGCTGCTGGACACGGCGGAGCCGGAACAATATCTGCGGGGCGTGGACACCATGTTCCGGAATTATCCGGCTGTGACCCTCACTGCCAATCAGGAAACCCGCTGCCGCAACGGCAACGCCTTTTCCCGGAGCATTGCCGACGGTACTTATCGCGCCTACAGCCGCAGCGGGGAATTTCTCATGCTGGCGAAAGTGGAAAACGGTGTTATGTCAACCATAAAAAGCTTTTTTGACGTATCGGAGTAGAACCTGCGCAGGACGCAAATTCCGTGCAGAAACGTGAAGAACTATGAGAAACAAGACAATTTTTGCGCTGGGCTTTTTTGACGGCGTGCATATTGGCCACGCAGCCCTGCTGTCCACCTGTCGGGAGCTGGCGCGGGAGGAGGGCTGGCGTGCCGGCGTGATCACCTTCGCCGCCCACCCGGATACCCTGGTTTTGGGCAACACCCCGGCGCTGATCAATACTTCGGAGGATCGGGAGCGGCTGTTGCGCCAGAGCTTCGGCATGGACACTGTGGTTACCCTTCCTTTTGACCAGGAGATGCGGGACCGCCCCTGGCGGGAGTTTTTGGAGCTGCTGCGGCGGGATTATGACGCAGGGGGCTTCGTGTGCGGCGAGGATTTCCGCTTCGGCGCCCGGGGGCAGGGAAGCGCCGGAACCATGGCGGTTTACTGCCGGATGGAAGGGCTTCCCTGGGCGGTGGTGCCGGAACAGGCTCTGGATGGAATCCGAATCTCCAGCACCTATATCCGCAGTCAGATTGAGTCCGGGGATATGGCCACAGCGGTGAGATTTCTGGGACATCCCCACATTTTAAGCGGTCAGGTGATCCATGGACGGCACCTGGGCAGTACCCTGGGGATTCCCACCGCCAATCTGCGTCTGCCGCCGGAGCTGGCAGTGCCCCGGTTCGGTGTTTACATGTGCCGGTGCATCGTAGAGGGTACGTCCTATCCCGCCGTGACCAACGTGGGCGTCCGTCCCACGGTGGAGGGGCACAGCGTCACGGTGGAGCCGTGGATTCTGGATTACGAGGGCGATCTGTACGGCAGGAAAATTCTGCTGGAGTTTTACCGGTTTCTTCGTCCGGAGCAGAAATTCCCCGATTTAGAGTCGCTGAAAGCGGAAATTATCCGAAATGCCGGGCAAACCCGAGACTATTTCCGGGATAAACCCATTCAAACAACGTTCACATTCTGACCCTTGTTTTATGCCGAAAAATGCGGTATAATACAAAACTACACATAGCATCACGAGCAGGGAGGGATCACTATGCCGCAGCAGGGCGATGGAATGGATAGACGCCGGCAGAAGCGGGAAGCGCAGCGCAAACAGCGTCAGGCGCAGGTGCGCCGGATGCGGCTGACACTGATCCTGGCGGCGGTTGTGCTGGCTGCCTGCGGCGTGGTGATTTACCGGATGACCCAGGGCGTTGAAAAGGACGCGGCGGTTTCTCAGGTGCAGACGGTGCCCACCACGGAGGAGACACGGGAGACGACCCCGGTTCAGAAAAGTCCCATCACCACCATCCATATTAAAGCGGCGGGAGATCTGAATGTCACCGACAGTGTGGTGAATGCCGGTATGGCGGTGAATAACTACGATTTCAGCCCCGTGTTTAAGGACGTGGCGGCGATCCTGGCCGACGCGGATCTGACGGTTATGAACTTTGAAGGCAATGTCTGCGGCGAGCCTTACGGTTCGGAAACGACCTCTGCGCCTGCCGCGCTGCTGACAGCTTTGCGGGGCTGCGGCGTGGATTTGCTGCAGATGGCCAATTCCTGTTCCATCAATAACGGCCTGAACGGCCTGACAGCCACACTGCAGGCCATCCGTGCCGCCGGAATCGAGCCGCTGGGCGCGTATTCGTCCTCTGCGGAGTTCAAGGAATCCAAGGGCTATACCATGACGGAGGTTCAGGGAATTAAGGTAGGCTTTGTGGCCTTTACCAAGGGCCTGGGCGGCCGGGGTATGCCCGCAGGCAACGAGGATCTGGTGAATCTGCTCTATACCGACTATGCTACGGAATATAAGGAGATTGACAGGACCCGTATTACCACCATCCTGAAAAACATGGAGGCGGAAAAGCCGGATATCACCATTGCCATGCTCCATTGGGGCAGCGAGTACAATGACGATATCAGCAAGACCCAGACGCAGATCGTATCCCTGCTGCAAAAGAACGGGGTGGATGTGATCATCGGCACCCATCCCCACACCCTCCAGCCCATCGTGTTTGACAAGGGTGCGGGAACCCTGGTCGCCTATTCCCTGGGAGACTTCTTCGGCGATGCAGACCGGGGCGCCACCAACTATTCTGTGATTCTGGATATTGAGATTACCAAGGATGCCAACGCCGGCACCACCAAGGTCACGGATTATACGCTCCATCCCATTTACACTGTCCGGGAGACAGAGTGCGTGGGTAACAGTGACCGCCGGGTAGTTCGCATCGAAAAAGCATTGCAGGCGTATAACGGCAACTTCCTGGATAAGGTGACGGATGCCTGCAAGGACAGCATGGAGTATGCCCTGACGCGGATTGAAGAGCGCATCGTGATGCCTGAGGATACCAAATAGTACCGAAAGGAAGCGGGAGCTCCCGCTGGTCACCGTCGCAGGCGATCCTTTCGGACGCCGATGCGCCGCTGCCGGAGTACTGAGAAAAACGCCTGAAAGTCTTTGAAATGAACTGCACCCTGTTTGCTGGACAAGTTTGCCGAACTTGTTTACAGCAACAGGGTGTTTTCCATACTATGAAAAATGGAATGGGGCGCGTCGTGCCCGTATCGTGGATCAGCCGTTTCGGGATTCTGTCCAAAACCGTTTCTTTTTGTGCGCTTTTGGATTTTTCTTGCTATTTTTTATCCATTAGGCTATAATAAATTCATGAAAAGAAAAAGGAGTCCGGATATGGCCCCCAAGAAAAAAATTCTGCTGCTGACCACCGGCGGCACCATCGCTTCCCTGCCCGGCGGGGATGGGCTGGAGCCCCATCGCTCTGAGGTAATGGAGCGGGAACTGGCGCAGCTTCGCACCTATTATGATATTA
Organism: Faecousia sp.; assembly: GCA_051867285.1. Taxonomy (GTDB): domain Bacteria; phylum Bacillota; class Clostridia; order Oscillospirales; family Oscillospiraceae; genus Faecousia. The sequence goes on from JBJDYL010000107.1 coordinate 5,403, forward strand.
CGGTACGGGACGTAATTTGCCTGGACTCCTCCAACATCCGCCCGGAGGAATGGCAGCTCATTGCCTGCCGGATATTTGAGGAAAGGGCTGGGTTTGACGGCATCGTGATTTCCCACGGAACCGACACCATGGCGTACACTGCGTCGGCGGTGACCTTTATGCTGCCGGATATCGACCTTCCTGTGGTGTTCACCGGCTCTCAGCTGCCGCTGGCGGATATCCTTTCCGATGGGCCGGACAACCTGCGTACCGCCTTTGCCATGGCAGCGGCGGGATACTCCGGTGTGTTCCTGGCTTTTGACCGGAAGGTCATGCTGGGCTGCCGGGCGGTGAAGGTGCGGGCATCCGGTTTTTCGGCCTTTGAAAGCGTCAACGCCCGCTATGCCGCCCAGGTCAGCAACCGGGGACTGGTGGTGGATCCCCGGGTGCTTCCGAAGCGCCGGGGAGAAGCGGCGCTTTGCCCCGGAATCAGTCAGAATGTGTTCTTGCTGAAGCTGACGCCGGGCTTGAATCCCGCTGTTTTTGAGATGCTGGCGGCCATGGGCTACCGGGGAATCGTCATTGAAGCCTTTGGTCTTGGCGGTGTGAATGTGCTGCACAAGGGGCTCAGGGGCATCCGCCGGGCGGTGGAGGATGGCGTCAGCGTGGTGGTCACCACCCAGTGCCTGTACGACAGCGCCAATCTGGAAGTGTACCAGGTGGGCAGCAAGCTGCTGGAGCTGGGCGTGATTCAGGGACGGGACATGACCTCGGAAGCCGCCATGACGAAGCTCATGTGGGCCATCGGACAGGGACTGAATCAGGAAGAAATTTCTGAGCTGTTCCAAAAGAACCTGGCAGGAGAGATCACATCCACACGGGAAGAACTGAAGAATGCAGAATGATGGTGTTCGCTTCGCGAAGATTCTGAGGCGTATCTGAAAACTGCCAAAACGCCCAAACTGCGGCTCTTTTTCCCCCGTGCGGCACCGTTTTTCCTTGCAATACACCCAGTACGCGAAAAAACGGCCTGCACAGAGAAAAAATCTCTCGCCGTTGGTCATATTGCCAGTTTTCAGATACGCCCTAAATTCAATAGACAATTTTGCAGTTTGCATTCATCATTTATGATTACAATATTTCACCGGAGGTGCTTGCTATGGATCCCATTTATGTGACTGGACACCGCAACCCCGACACCGATTCCATTGTAGCGGCAATTGCCTACGCCACGCTGCGCAACGCCTGCGGCGACCGGGAATATGAACCGGCCTGCCTGGGGCAGATTTCCGAGGAAACCCAGACCGTGCTGGAGCGGTTTGGCTTCCAGGCGCCAAACCGGATTACCAACCTGTATAACCAGGTGCGGGATCTGGATTTTGACACCCCGCCGATTTTAAGCACCGGCGTGTCGGTGAGTCTGGCGTGGGACGAGTTTGCCGCCTATCCTGCCATTGCCTCCGTGCCGGTGGCGAAGGAGGACGGCACCCTGTATGGCATTCTTTCCCGGACGGATATTGCCAGCTACAATATGACCGGCATCACCTCCGGTATGCTGGAGGAAGTGCCGCTGTTTAACCTGCTGTCCGTGCTGGAGGGCAAGGTGCTTAACGAGGCGGGAGAAAACACGGATACCATCACCGGCGAAGTGGTGATTGCCCTGCCCCAGTGTCAGGAGAATCTGCTGTTCCAGAAGAAGGAATCCATCGTTCTGTGCGGCTATCAGCCGGATATGATCCGCCGGGCGCTGGAAATGAACGTGAATTGTCTGGTGCTCTGTCAGGCGTCGCTGCCGGCGGAGCTGCGGGATTATCCCACCCAGACCTGCATTATCACAACACCGTTCGACGCCTACCGGGCAAGCCGGCTGCTGTTCCAGTCTACGCCGGTAGGCAGAATCTGCAATACCAAGGGTATGATCTGCTTCCACCTGAACGACCGGGTGGATGATGTGCGGGAGGTTGTGCTGAAGTACCGCCATCCCAGCTACCCCATTCTGGATGCCCGGGAAAAAGTGGTGGGCATTCTAACCCGGTATCATCTGCTGCGTCCCCGGCGCAAGCGGGTGGTGCTGGTTGACCATAACGAAGCGTCTCAGTCTGTGCTGGGACTGGATCAGGCGGAAATTCTGGAGATCATCGACCACCACCGTCTGGCGGATATCCAGACCAGCAGCCCCATTTACGTCCGTAACGAGCCGGTTGGCTCCACCAATACCATCATTGCCAGCATGTTCCAGGATCGGGGACTGATGCCCTCGGCAGGGCTGGCGGGCATGATGGCGGCGGCCATTCTGTCGGACACGCTGATGTTCAAGTCTCCCACCTGCACCCAGCGGGATATCCGCACGGCGGAACGGATGGCACGGATTGCCAACGTTTCTCTGGACGAGCTGGGTAAGATTCTCTTCTCCAACACCGTGGATCACAAGAGTGTGGAGGAGATGCTGTTTACCGACTACAAGGAGTTCCATTTGGCGGGGCACAGCCTGGCAGTGGCGCAGCTGACCTGCGTGGATTCCGCCGGCGTGCTGAACCGGAAGAAGGAGATTCTGGAGCGGATGCGCCAGCATAAGGAGCAAAAGGGCTTTGATCTCATGCTGCTGATGGCGACGGACGTGCTGATGGAAGGCACGCAGATTCTCTATGTGGGCGATGACGACTCCATCCGCCAGGCATTCAATGTGATCCCCAAGGACAACACTGCTTTCCTGCCCCGGATTATGAGCCGAAAAAAGCAGGTGATTCCTATGCTGTCGGATCTGTGGAGTTGAATACGGGAAAGTTTTCATTTTACATTTCCCAAATACTGTGGTATAATCTACCTTTAGCAAATACAGGGAGCAGGAGGTGGGAAATATGGGCTTTGCGGCACTCTTGGGTAACGAACGGCTGAAGGCCAACCTGAAGGAGAGTCTGGCAAAGGGACATATTTCCCACTGTTATCTGATTTCCGGCCCGGAAGGGTCGGGCAAGCGCACCCTGGCCCGGCTGCTGGCGGCGGCGATTCTCTGCCAGGGCGGTGATAAGCCCTGCGGCGTGTGCGCCCCCTGCCGCAAGGTGCTGGACGGGAATCATCCGGATTACATCATCGTGGACGATCCGGAAAAGAAAACCGTTCCCGTGGAGCTGATTCGTCAGGCTCGGGCGGATATGTTCATCCAGCCCAATGAATCCGAGCACAAGATTTACCAGTTTCCCCGGGCACAGGATATGGGGCTGCCGGGTCAGAACGCCCTGCTGAAGGTGCTGGAGGAGCCGCCCCATTACGGGGTGTTCCTGCTGCTGACGGACAATCCGGATAAACTGCTGCCTACGGTGCGCTCCCGGTGTACGGAGCTGAAAATGCAGGCGCTGCCCCGGGAGGTGCTGAGCAGGCAGCTCAGCGCGGATTTTCCCCAATCTTCCCCGGAGGACATTGCAGCGGCAATAGAACGGAGCGGCGGCTTTCTGGGACAGGGCCGGGCGCTGCTGGGCAGCGGCGAGGGCGTTGCGCCCCAGACGGAGCAGTTCGTGCAGGCTTTCGCCCGGCGGGATGCGCTGTTGCTGACCCAAACCCTGGTTCCCATGGAAAAGTGGAAGCGGGAAGCGTTGGCGGACATTTTGTTGGACTGGCTGGAGCTGCTGGAGAGCGCATTGCTCAGCCGCAGCGGTATGGGCGCGGTATCCCCGCTGGCCCGGGAGCTGGCGCAGCGGCGGACGGCAACGGATCTGCACAACGGTGTGCTCGCCCTGAAAAAGGCCCGGGATTACACATTGAGCAACGTTTCCCCGGCTGCTGTCTGCGGCTGGCTGAGCTGGGAGCTGCGATAAAATTGACAATTGATAATGGACAATTGACAATTTTGCGGAGGGAAACGAAGGATCAAATAAATTATGATTTATCCCGAAGGGATACCATTGTCAATTGCGCATAAAGGAGCATCTATGGAACAGGAAATGAGCAATGTGCCGGAGCAGAACGTGGAAGTCGTGGACATCCAGTTCCGGCCCGGACAGAAGATTTATTATTTTGACCCCGACGGAATTTCTTACCAGGCCGGTGATCATGTGATTATTGACACCGCCCGGGGAGCAGAATACGGCGTCTGCGCCGGCGGCAACCACAACATTGCCCAGAAGGATGTGGTGGCGCCTCTGCGGAAGGTTCTGCGCAAGGCAACCGCCCAGGACGAACGGGTCGCGGCGGATAACCGGGCGAAGGAAAAGCGCGCCTATGATGTGTGCCTGGAAAAAATTGCGGAGCACGGTCTGGACATGCAGCTGGTGTCGGCGGAGGTCGCGTTCGACGGCAGCAAAATTCTGTTTTACTTTACCGCAGACGAGCGGGTGGACTTCCGGGAGCTGGTAAAGAATCTGGCGTCCGTGTTCCACACCCGCATTGAATTGCGGCAGATTGGCGTCCGGGATAAGGCGAAGATGGTGGGAGGCCTGGGCATCTGCGGGCGGCCCTTCTGCTGCGCCAGCTTCCTGGATGACTTTCAGCCTGTGTCGATCAAGATGGCGAAAACCCAGAATCTGTCCCTGAATCCCACCAAGATTTCCGGCACCTGCGGGCGGCTGATGTGCTGCCTGAAATATGAGCAGGATGCCTATGAGGATCTGATCCGCACCAGCCCCAAAATGGATTCTTTCGTGGATACCCCCGAAGGGCGGGGCACGGTGGTGGAAATTGACCTGCTGCGTCAGCGGGTGAAGGTGCGCATGGAGGACAGCCCGGAGACGGTGGGCGTTTTTGCCAACGCGGACATCGCGGTGCTGCGCAGCGGCAAGGCGAAAAAGAACGATCCGCCCATTCCGGCAGATCTGGCGCCGATTTCCGGCGGCGGTAAGCGGGTTCGCCGGGAGGAGGCGGAGCAGTCCATGATTCTGGAGCCCATTCGCTTCCGCTACAGCACAGAGTCGCTGGTTGAGGAATCGGAAGCGGCGGAACCTGCAGCGCCGGAGCGGGCAGAGCAGGCAGCGCAGGAGCCGGCTGAGCCAAAGCCGTCCCGCAGCCGCCGCCGTCGGAAGCCCCAGTCCGAGTCCGGACAGGAGCAGAAGGCAGAAGCGGCACCCCGCCAGGAAAAGCCGAAATCCAAAGAGCCGGTTCCCACCGGGGACGCGGCTTCTGCGCCGGAGGGCGAGAAAAAACCTGTCCGCCGCCGTCCCAATTATCGCCGCCGCAGACCTGCCAAGGGACAGAACGACGGCCAGTAAGCCCTCCGAGGAGAAGAAACAATGCACTGGAAAGAAAAACTGGGAAAATACCCCATCCCGGCCTGGCTGTTTGCTATGGTTACCACAGTTTACTGCGAAAGTCTGCTGCACCTGTGGACCATGGAGGCGTTTTCCGCCGGGCGGTTTGCCGCTGTGCTGGCCTTCGCGCTGGGCTTTGGCGGTATTCTGGGGCAGATATTTACCTTCCTTGGCCACAAGCGCTGGGGGAAATGGGTCTGCACCGCTGTGATGGCGGTTCTGACGGTATTCTATATCGTGGAATATTTCGTCAACGATGCCTATATGTCTTTTATGCCCATGGGCACCCTGCTGGGCGGCGCCAAGGGCGTTGCCACGGATTTTGCCGACGTGGTGATCACGCTGGTGCTGCGGGACTTCTGGCGGATTGTGGTGTTCTTCCTGCCGGTGATCCTGTACGCCCTGCTGGCGGCGCCCCGAGAGACCGGCTGGCGGCTGCGCTGGTTTGCGCTGGTTGCGGCGCTGGCGGCCTATCTTCTGGGTTTCGGCATTGTCAAGGGCGTGGGAACGGACGCTGCCCGGCTGTCCTCTGCCTACAATTTTGACAGTGCCATCCGCTGCTTTGGACTGAACATGGGAATGGTCATGGATCTGACCAACAGTGGCGCGGCAGAGGAACCTCAGGGAGAATTCGTGGTGATGGAAGCGCCGCTGCCGGAGCCTGCAAAGCCGGTACCGGAAGAGACGACGCCCCAGGAGATTGTCTATGAGCCTAACGTGATGGACTTCGATTTTGCGGCATTGGCGCAGAGCGAACAGAACAGCCGCATTGCGTCCATCCACAAGTATGTCAACACCGTTTCCCCCACCATGAAAAATGAGTATACCGGGCTGTTCAAGGGGAAAAATCTGATTATCATTACAGCCGAGGCTTTTTCCAAAGAGGTCATCGACCCGGTGCTCACCCCCACGCTGTACCGTCTTGCCAACGAGGGCATCTGCTTTACGGACTATTACCAGCCCATGTGGGGCGGAAGCACCAGCTCCGGCGAGTTCTCCGTGCTGTCGGGCCTGGTATCCGCCAGCGGAACCAACTCCATTAAGGAGGGTAGGCAGCAGGATTTGTTCCTGTCCATCGGCAAGCAGCTTCAGAAGGAGAGCTACTTCTCCGCCGCCTATCACAATCATCTGTATACCTTCTATGACCGGGACAAGACCCATACCTACTATGGTTACGATACCTTCATGGGTCTGCACAACGGCATGGAGGAAGGTGTCCAGGAGGTCTGGCCGGAAAGCGATCTGGAGATGATGGACTTTACGGTGCCCCTGTATATCGACCAGCAGCCCTTCAGCATTTACTATATGACTGTCAGCGGCCACTGCCGGTATAACTATCTGGGCAACAAGATGTCCAAGAAGAATTATGATGTAGTGAAGGACATGGACTGCTCTGAGACGGTCAAGTGCTATCTGGCCTGCCAGCTGGAGCTGGAATACGCCATGGAGTCGCTGGTGCGGCAGTTGGAGGAGGCCGGCATTGCTGACGATACCCTGATCGTGCTCACTGCGGATCACTACCCCTACGGCCTGGAAAACAGCGCCACCTGGGGTAACAACAAAGATTATATCGCGGAGCTGTATGGTTATGATCCCAAGAATCACATTGAGCGGGATCACAATGCACTGATTATGTGGAGCGGCTGTCTGGAGGGCAAGAACATTGTCATCGACACGCCCACCTATTCTCTGGACATTCTGCCCACCATTTCCAACCTGTTCGGCGTGGAGTATGACTCCCGGCTGCTGGTGGGACGGGACGTGTTCTCCGATGCGGAGCCAATCGTTTTGTGGTACGACTACACCTGGAAAACCGACAAAGGTTCCTACAATTCCGAGACCCGGAAGTTTACGCCGGCTGATGGTGTCAGCGTGGACAGCGACTATGTAGAGCGGATTAAAAATATCGTGTACAACAAGATCTACTACTCCCGGGAAGTGCAGAATACGGACTATTTTAACTACCTTGCTAAGGCAATGACAGCGGAATAATGTGAGCGCCCCGCCGGATTTTCCGGCGGGGCGCTCAGATTGGCGAAAAAACCCTTCGGGCTTTTTCACCAGATTTTCGCAGTCTGCTGCGCGCACTTCGTCAACGCTCCGGACACAATGCTCCATTTCCTGCCGGCAGGAAACTCCGCCTGTGTCTGGGCGTTTCCTCTCCCCATAAAGCGCGTTTCCGCTTTACGGGGTCCCCAGTAACCCCAAAGGCGCACAATTCGCACACTTGCAGCCTGATAGGTATTTTCTGCCAGGTACACGCCCCGGCAGAAAATGATTTCGACTTCATTTGCCGCATTTGAGGTAAACTCTGCGAGGCTTTATGTCACGCTGAGCGCCCCGCCGGGAACTCCGGCGGGGCGCTGTTTTTTTAATCAGCCTTTCGGGCTTCCACCTCTTCGGCGACGTTCAGCGAACGCAGGACGCTGTACTTGTCATAACGGGTGTCGCCGGTTTCGGACAGGAATACCACACGAATTTCGGGATCTTCACAGGTGGCCTGGCTGAACTTGGCGCTGACACTGCCTGCATCCACATTGTCCAGATAAATACGGCATCGCTCTCCGGGAAGAGTAAAGCTGGGATCGTCCACACAGAAGGAAATGACAAACTTGGACGAGGCACAGGCTTCCATAATTTTGGTGGCGGCGGTTTGCAGCGCAGCCGTCTTATCGCCGCTGAAGATGTACTGCTCTGATGTGGGGAATCGGAAATTATCCAGCAGCACCTCGTCAAAGCCCATTTCCTTCAATTCCAGCACAACGGAAGAAATCCAGGTAATGGTGGTGGCATTGGTGGGATCCAGCCAGTACATACCGCCCTCATCCATCCACAGACCTGCGCGGCTGAGCATATACAGACCGCTGGACACATGGTTCTCACCAAAGGTTCTGTCCCGCAAGGAGCTGATCCGGGCGATCTTGTAAAAGCCCTTTTTATTAATGCGATCCAGCAGCTGCGCAACGCCCGGAATGTTGGTGCTCTGGGACTGAATGGCTTCGCCGAGCTTAGATTCATAGAAGAAAGTGCCGAAGGGGCCTTTCATATCCACCATAATGGGCGTACTGCTTGGCAGCCGCTCGATTTGGAGCATGACGTTATCCAGATCCTCCTTGTACATGTCGCTGGTGATGTAGTATCCGGAAAGCTGGGTCATCTCTTTGGTGGTATCGATGGCGTCGGCGCCCTCGTTATAGAAGATGGATATATCCACATTGGCGGCGGGCGGCGCCGCCTCCACGCCGGAAATCTCGTAAGAGGACTGACTGAAGTCCAGTTTTGCACCGCTGCTGGTGTAGACCACATAGCGCTGGAGCCATACGACCCAGCACAGCCAGGTCACAAGAAATATCAGCAGCAGAATCAGCGCGGCGATTCCGATTCGATTCAGAATCCGCCGGTGCCGGTAGGGAATGCTCATGGGGAAACCTCCTGTTTTTCAGCGCTTTGCGGTAACGCAGCGCCACTCTTCTTTTGCCCGGATTCCAGTCACGGTCAGCCCGGCGCGTTCCAGAGCGGCGGTGACATCCGCCAGCCGGGTGTCCAGAATGCCGGAACAGATCAGCGTAGTCTGTTCCCCCATAAAATCCGGGAGCACCGGCGCAAGACCGATAATCACGTCCGCAACAATATTCACCAGCAACAGATCATAGGACTGACCGGCCAGAGCCTGCATCAGCGCTTTGTCCTCGGTAACGTTGCCGGTGAGGGCGGTAAAAGCGGGGGCGGCGAAGCCGTTGTAAGCAGCGTTTTCCCGGGCGATGTCCTCTGCTTTGGGGTCGATGTCCACGCCCACGGCGGTTTCCGCGCCCAGACGCAGGGCGGTGATGGACAAAATGCCGCTGCCGCTGCCAAGATCCAGGCAGCGATAACCGGGCTTCACGGTTTCCTCCATGGCTTCCATTACCATCTGGGTGGAGGGATGGGCCCCGGTTCCGAAGGTCAGGCCGGGGTCGAGAATGATTTTCTTCCGGTCCGTGACCGTGTCCTCCAGCCAGTAGGGAAGCACCACCAGCTGCCGGCCCACCTCCTGGGGTGGGTAGCTGTCCTTCCAGCTTTCCTCCCAGTTGGTTTCCGGCAGAGCGCTGACAGTCATGGTCAGTTCCAGCTGGGAAACAGCCTTTTTCAGGCGGCTCAGCCCGGCTTCGTCCGTGTCCTCCAGATACAGACGGATTTGGGAAAGCCCCGAAAGCCTGCGCTGAAAATCCTCGTCAATATAATCCCAGTAAGCCCGGTTTTCCTCCAGGAATGTCTCAAATTCCACCTGATCTTCAATGACCAGATCGGAAAAGCCTCGGGCTGTCAGCTGCGCGACCACTTCGTCCACAGTATCCGCCGCAGTATTTACGGTAATTTCCAGCCATGCCACGGGAAAATCCCCCCTTTTTGTTCCGTTTCTCTATTCTATCGCAGAACCGGGAAAAACACAACACATAAAGTCTTAAATTTTTATGTCCTACTTCCTATTTTGCAAAAAATGGTATATAATACTCAAATACGATTGCAAGGAGCCTGTCTATGATCAAGACCATTACCATTCAGCCCGGCGTGACCCTGCGTTATTTTCGGGATACCCGGTTCAAGCAGGGCGGCTTCAGTTTCCAGCTGGTGCGCCCCATGGCGAAGAAAGAAGCGGCAATGAACGCCCTGCTGCCCTCTGTGCTTTTGCGGGGCACCCGCCGCTGCCCGGATCTGCGGGTCGTGACCCAGCGGCTGGACGAATTGTACGGCGCGTCCGTCAGTCCGCTGGTGCGCCGGGTGGGAGATTACCAGACCACCGGATTTTACTGCGGCTTTATGGACGACCGATTCGCCCTGCCCGGAGATCGGGTGCTTGACCCCATGCTGTCATTTCTGCGGGAGCTGCTGCTGGAGTCTCCCATGGAAAACGGCGTTTTTTTGCCGGATTTCGTGGAGAGCGAGAAGAAAAACCTGATTTCAACCATTGAATCCGACCGCAACGACAAGCGGCTGTACGCCATGCAGCGGCTGCTGAAAACCATGTGTGCCGGAGATTCCTTTGGACTGCCCCGGTTGGGCGAACCGGAGGATGTGGCGGCGATTACCCCAAAAGCGTTGACCGATCACTACCGGGAGATTCTGCGCACCAGTCCCATGGCGCTGTTCTATGTGGGCAGCGCATCGGAAGAGCAGGTTCTTTCTGCGGTGCAGCCCCTGCTTTCTGCGCTGGATCGTGTTCCCGGGACGCTGCCGCCCCAGACCGCTTTTACGTCCTGCGCCGGCAGCGACACTACGGAAACCATGGACGTTGCCCAGGGGAAGCTGTGCATGGGCTTTACCACCCCGGTTACCAACCGCTGCGAAGAAATGCCTGCCATGCAGATGCTCAACGTAATTTTCGGCGGGGGCATGACCAGCAAGCTGTTTTTGAATGTCCGGGAGCGGATGAGCCTTTGCTATTCCATCGACTCGGCGTATTATGGAGCCAAGGGCATCGTGCTCGTGAACGCGGGCATTGACTTTGACAAGGAAGCAATCACCCGGGAGGAAATTCTGCGGCAGCTTCAGGCCTGCCGGGACGGACAGATCACCCAGGCGGAATTGACGGCCGCCAGAGAGGCGATTCTGTCCAGCCTGCGCGGGGTTCACGACTCCCCCGGCGCCATTGAGAGCTTTTACAGCACCGCCGCTTTAAGCGGCATGGGCTACTCCCGGGACAGCTATATGGAGGCCGTGGAGAAAGTGACGCTGGAGGACGTGGTGCGCTGTGCCGGCGGACTTCAGCTGCACAGCACCTATTTTCTGAAAGGAGGGAGCCAATGACACGCTTTGATTATCCGGAGCTGGACGAAACCCTGTACCGGCAGACCCTGGAAAACGGCCTGACAGTGTGCGTGGTGCCCCGGAAGGGCTTTACCAAGCGTCTTGCGTATTTTGTCACGGATTACGGCTCCATCCACACGGATTACCGCTGGAACGATCAGCAGTATCATGCTCCCGCCGGTGTTGCCCACTATCTGGAGCACAAAATGTTCGACCTGCCGGGAACGCGGGATGTATCCGGGGAGTTTGCCGCCCTTGGGGCAAGCACCAACGCCTTCACCAGCTATGACATGACCGCCTATTATTTCTCCTGTACGGAAAATTTTGACCAGTGCCTTCAGCTGCTGCTGGAATTTGTGTCCACTCCCTACTTCACCGAGGAAAGTGTGGAAAAGGAGCGGGGCATTATCGATCAGGAAATCGGCATGAACGAAGATGCCCCGGACAGCGTGATTTTTGAAAATCTCATGCAGGCTATGTACCGCAGTCACCCCATCCGGGTGCCGATTTTGGGCACCAGCGAGACCATCCGGGAGATTACGCCCCAGACGCTGTACGACTGCCACCGGGCGTTCTACGCCCCGGGCAATATGCTTTTGTGCGTGGTTGGCGACGTAGATCCGGAGGCTGTGGTGGAAATCGCGGAAAAGACGCTGGGCGGCGAAAGCAAGTCCGTGGGCGAAAAATACCGGGAATGGCAGGAGGAAATGACCTGCCTGGAGCCGGAGGTCACCGCCAAAATGGAAGTCGCCATGCCCATGTTCAACCTGGCCTTCAAATGCGAACCGCTGGGAACCGGCAGCAAAGCCATCCGGGAGGAAATGGTGGCGGATCTGGCGGCGGAGGCGCTGTTCGGCGAGTCCTCGGAACTGTACCTGCGGCTGTATGAGCAGGGGCTCATCGATTCTTCCTTCGGCGGCGGCTTTGAGACCATCGACGGCTGCGCCATGCTCCTGTGTTCCGGTGACAGTGAGAATGCCCGGGCTGTCCGGGATGCCGTCATCGCCCAGGCGGCGGTGATCGCCCGGGAGGGGCTGCCGGAAGCGGATTTCCTGCGAATGAAGCGCAGTGCGCTGGGCCGCAGGATCCGGGGGCTGGACAGCTTCGACGCCACCTGCTTCCGCGTCTGCGCTTATCATTTCTCGGATTTTGACTATTTCCGCTTCCCGGAAGTCTACCGCCAAATCACTGCGGAAGAAATCTGCGCGTTTTTGGAGCGTGTGGTGAAGCCGGAGCGGTGCTGCCTGTCCATGATCGAACCAATCTGAATCATTAGGAGACGTTTTGCTATGAATCCCAGCAATTATTCCGCAATTTCCTTCCCATTTCTGGGGATTGAGGTCAACCCTCCCAGAACCGTTTCTCTGGGGCCGCTGACGGTGCACCTGTACGGTCTGGCCATCGGCCTGGGGCTGATTCTGGCGGTGCTGTACGCCTGCCGCCGGAGCAAGGAGTTTGGCCTGAAGGAGGACGACATTCTGGACGGCGTGCTCTGGATTACGCCCTTCGCCATTATCTGTGCCCGCATTTACTATGTGGCGTTTTCCTGGAAGGACTATGCAGACAATCTCTGGTCCGTGTTCGCCATCTGGGAGGGCGGCATTGCCATCTACGGCAGCGTCATCGGCGCGGTCATCGGCGTGATTATTCTGTGTAAAGTCAAAAAGCTGAAGGTGGCGACGGTGCTGGATATTACGCTGCTGGGCTTTTTCATCGGCCAGATCCTGGGCCGCTGGGGCAACTTCTTCAACCGGGAAGCTTTCGGCGCAGCAACGGACAGTTTCTTCCGCATGGGCCTTTTCAATACCGTTACCGGAAGCTGGGAGTATTACCACCCCACCTTCCTGTACGAATCCGTGTGGAATCTGGTCGGCTTTGTGCTGCTGCATTTCCTGTCCAGGCACCGGAAATATGACGGGCAGATTGCTCTTGGGTATGCCGCATGGTACGGTCTGGGACGCAGCTTTATTGAAGGTCTGCGGGTGGACAGCCTGTACTGGGGATCCTTCCGGGTCAGCCAGGTGCTGGCGGCGCTGACCTGCGTGACGGCCGCGGCCATTCTGCTGTGGCAGCAGTTCAAGCCCCACGATCCTGCCAATCTGTTTGTGAATCAGGCGGCGCGGGAACAAAAGACGGAATAATACGAAGAACATAGAAAAATTGCGCCCCGCTGGATGCCAGCGGGGCGCGAATGTTTATTCTTCGATCAGTGCAATGTGCACGGTGTCCAGCTGGGACTTGTCCACGGCGGTGGGCGCGCCCATCATCAGATCCTGCGCATTTTTGTTCATGGGGAAGGTGATAACCTCCCGGATGGACTCTTCGCCGGTGAGCAGCATGATCAGGCGGTCAACACCGGGAGCAGCGCCCGCATGGGGAGGTGCGCCGTAGGTGAAAGCGTTGTACATAGCGGGGAACTTGGCCTTGACATCTTCTTCGCCCAGACCCACCATCTGGAAGGCCTTGACCATGATTTCGGGGTCGTGGTTCCGGACAGCGCCGGAAGCGGACTCGTAGCCGTTGACCACCAGATCGTACTGGTCGGCGTTGATGGCCAGCAGCTTTTCGGTGTCGCCCTCGGCATCCTCCAGCGCCTTCAGGCCGCCCTGGGGCATGGAGAAGGGGTTGTGGCAGAATTCCAGCTGGCCGGATTCCTCGCCGATTTCGTACATGGGGAAGTCCACAATCCAGCAGATGGCGTACTGCTCCTCGTCAAAGTGACCGGGCACCCGCTTGCCCAGCAGGGTGCGGATAACGCCGGCAGTTTTCTGTGCCACGGCTTTTTTACCGGCCGCCATGCACACGAAGGAGCCGGGCTTCAGGTTCAGCTTGGCGGCGAGGGCGTCGGTGTAGTTGGTGAGGAATTTGCTTACGCCGCCGGTGAGCTGACCGTTCTCGTCCACCTTGAACCAGCAGGCCTTGTTGCCGGTCTGCACTTCCACGTCAGCCAG
>JBJDYL010000108.1:0-4782 GCA_051867285.1 Faecousia sp.
CTCAGAAGAAGACCGTCGAGACCGACGGCTACGTAGCCGTCCAGCTGGGCTTCGAGGATATCAAGGAGTCCAAGCTGACCAAGCCTGAGGCTGGCCACCTGAAGAAGGCCGGCGTTGAGGCCAAGAAGCACCTGAAGGAGTTCAAGCTGGATAACGCTGCCGAGATGAACGTCGGCGACGTGGTCAAGGCTGACACCTTCGCCGCTGGCGACATGATCGATGTCACCGGTATTTCCAAGGGCCACGGCTATCAGGGCGTTGTGAAGCGCCACGGCGCTGGCCGCACCCCCATGACCCACGGCGGCGGCCCTGTCCATCGTCACGCTGGTTCCATGGGCGCCTCCTCTCATCAGTCCCGTATCTTCCCCGGTAAGATCGGCGCTGGTCAGATGGGCAACGAGCAGGTCACCATCGAGAACCTTGAGGTTGTCAAGGTGGATGCAGAGCTGAACATGATCGTCATCCGCGGCGCCATCCCCGGCCCCAAGGGCGGTCTGGTCTACATCCGCAACACCGTCAAGAACAACAAGGTCAAGAATGTCGAGACCGGCATCAGCAAGAACCCGCAGAAGGCTTCCGGCAGAAACCCCCAGAAGGCTTCCGCAAGAGGCTAAGGAAAGGAGATCTTAAATCATGCTTAAGACGAATGTTTATGATATGTCCGGCAAGCTGGTTGGCGAGATCGAACTCTCCGAAGCAGTTTTCGGCATTGACCCCAACACTGCTGCCGTTCACGACGCAGTTAAGAATCACCTGGCCAACAAGCGTCAGGGCACTCAGTCCGCTCTGACCCGCGCTGAGGTTTCCGGCGGCGGCCGTAAGCCCTGGCGTCAGAAGGGCACCGGCCGCGCCCGTCAGGGCAGCACCCGTGCTCCCCAGTGGACCCACGGCGGCATCGTGTTCGCTCCCAAGCCCCGCTCCTACAGCTACACCCTGAACAAGAAGGCCAAGCGCCTGGCTCTGAAGAGCGTCCTGAGCGCCAAGGTCGCCGAGTCCAGCCTGGTGGTCATCGATGCCATCAAGATGGACGCTCCCAAGACCGCTGACTTCGCCAAGTTCCTGAAGGCTGTGGGCTGCGACACCAAGACCCTGGTTGTCACCGCCGCCGCTGACCAGAACGTGGTCAAGTCCGGCCGCAACATCCCCGGCTGCGAGGTCACCTTCGCCAACCTGCTGAACGTTTACGACATTGTGAATGCCAACAAGCTGGTTGTCGATCAGGAAGCTCTCCAGAAGATCGAGGAGGTATTCGCATAATGAACGCTTACGATATCATCAGAAGACCTGTCATCACCGAGCAGTCCATGGAGGCTGTCGCTGACAAGAAGTACGTTTTCATGGTGGACGTCAACGCCAACAAGACCCAGATCAAGGAAGCTGTTGAGCTGGCTTTCGGCGTGAAGGTCGCTAAGGTCAACACCATCCGTATGCAGGGCAAGGTCAAGCGCACCGGCGCTTACCCCGCCGGCAAGCGGCCCGAGTTCAAGAAGGCAATCGTCACCCTGACTGCCGATTCCAAGACCATCGAGTTCTTCGAGGGCATGGTCTAATCAATCTCAAAAAGGAGAGAAACGCAAATGGCAATTAAGACTTTTAAGCCTTATACCCCCGCCCGCCGCAACATGACTGTTTCCGGCTTCGACGGCGTGGACAAGAAGGCAAAACCTGAGCGTAGCCTGGTTGAGACCCTGAAGAAGCATGCCGGTCGCAACAGCTATGGTCACATCACCGTCCGCCACAAGGGCGGCGGAAACAAGCGGAAGTACCGCGTGATCGACTTCAAGCGTCTGAAGACCGAGATGCCCGCCACTGTGCAGCGCATCGAGTACGATCCCAACCGTTCCGCTTATATCGCTCTCATTAAGTACGAGGACAACACCCTGTCCTACATTCTGGCTCCTTACGGCCTGAAGGCCGGTGATGTGGTGGTCGCTTCCGCCAACGCCGACATCAAGCCCGGCAACTGCCTGCCCATCGCCAACATCCCTGTCGGTACTGTGATCCACAACGTGGAGCTGCAGCCCGGCCACGGCGCTCAGCTGGTTCGCTCCGCTGGTGCTGCCGCGCAGCTGATGGCTAAGGAAGGTGAGCTGGCTCAGATCCGCCTGCCCTCCGGCGAAGTCCGCTACGTCCGTACCAACTGCACTGCCTGCATCGGTCAGGTGGGCAATCTGGATCACGAGAACGTCCACATCGGTAAGGCTGGCCGCAAGCGTCACATGGGCATCCGTCCCACCGTCCGCGGCTCCGTCATGAACCCCAACGACCATCCCCACGGTGGTGGTGAGGGCCGCGCTCCTGTCGGCCGTCCCGGCCCTGTGACTCCTTGGGGCAAGCCCGCACTGGGTTACAAGACTCGCAAGACGAAGAACCGCTCCAATAAGTTCATCGTCAAGCGCAGAAACAGCAAGTAAGGAGGAAATGAAATGAGCAGAAGTATCAAGAAGGGCCCTTTCGTAGCTCCTGAGCTGTACAAGCGCGTGGAGGAGCTGAACAAGGCCGGTGACAAGAAGGTTCTGAAGACCTGGTCCCGTTCTTCCACCATCTTCCCCTCCTTCGTTGGTCACACCATCGCTGTCCACGACGGCCGGAAGCACGTTCCCGTCTATATCACTGAGGACATGGTCGGTCACAAGCTGGGCGAGTTCGTCCCCACCCGTACCTTCCGTGGCCACTCCGGCAGCAAGACCGCGAACAGCAAGTAAGGAGGTAGAATGATGGAAGTTTTTGCACATGTTAAATTCGTCCGTATGTCTCCTCGTAAGGTCAAGCTGGTTTGCGACATGATCCGCGGCAAGGACGTTAAGACCGCCGCCGCTCTGATGAGCCAGACCTCCAAGGCAGCCTGTGAGCCCATGGCCAAGCTGCTCAAGAGCGCTGTTGCCAACGCTGAGCACAACAACGGCATGAACGCTGAAAACCTGTACGTTTCCACCTGTGTTGCGAACCCCGGCCCCATCCTGAAGCGCGGCCGCATCGCTTCCCGTCGTGGTTTCGTTCGGATCAACAAGAGAACCACTCACATCACCATCGGTGTGAGCGAGAAGGCTTAATCAGGAGGTAGCTATGGGACAGAAAGTTAATCCCCATGGACTGCGGGTTGGCGTAATCAAGGACTGGGATTCCCGCTGGTACGCCCGCGAGGACAAGGTCGGTGACCTGGTCGTCGAAGATTACAACATCCGTAAGTATCTGAAGAACAAGCTGTACGCCGCTGGCGTCGCTAAGATCGAGATCGAGCGTTCTAACGGCAAGGTCAAGATCAATCTGTGCTGCTCCCGTCCCGGCGTGGTGATCGGCAAGGCTGGTGCCGAGATCGAGAACCTGCGCAAGGAAATGGAAGTCAAGCTGGGCAAGAGCGTGAACCTGAACATCGTTGAGGTCCGCAGCCCCGACCTGAACGCTCAGCTGGTGGCTGAGAACATCGCTCAGCAGCTGGAGAAGCGTATCTCCTTCCGCCGGGCCATGAAGAAGGCCATGCAGCAGGCCACCCGCCTGGGTGCCAAGGGCATCAAGGTCACCTGCGCCGGCCGTCTGGGCGGTGCCGAAATCGCCCGCTCCGAGAGCTATCACGAGGGCACCATCCCCCTGCAGACCATCCGTGCCGACATCGAGTACGGCTTCGCTGAGGCTGCCACCACCTACGGCCGCATCGGCGTGAAGGTCTGGATCTACAAGGGCGAGGTTCTGAACACCACCCTCCGGGCCGCCACTCCCGAACCCGCTCCCCGTGAGCGCCGCGAGCGCCGCAATGGTGATCGTCGTGGCGGTGACCGCCGCAATGGCGACCGTCGTCAGGGCGGCGAGAGAAGAAACTACAACCGTGAAGGAGGTAACCGCTAATGCTGATGCCTAAGAGAGCTAAGTACCGCAAGGTTCAGCGTGGCCGTATGACCGGCACTGCCTCCCGCGGTAACAAGGTTGCTTACGGTGAGTTCGGTATCCAGGCTCTGGAGCCCGGCTGGATCACCGGCAACCAGATCGAGGCCGCCCGTATCGCCATGACCCGTTACACCAAGCGTGGCGGTAAGGTCTGGATCAAGATTTTCCCCGACAAGCCTTATTCCAAGAAGGGCCTGGGCACCCGTATGGGTTCCGGTAAGGGCGCTCCCGAAGGCTGGGTCGCAGTCGTTAAGAATCAGAAGGTGATGTTTGAGATCGGCGGCGTGTCCGAAGAGGTCGCCCGCGAGGCTCTGCGTCTGGCACAGCACAAGCTGCCCATCAAGACCAGGATCATCACCAAGGAAGTCGAAACTGAGATTGGTGGTGAATAATGATGAAGGCAAAGGAACTGAAGAACCTGTCCGTTGAAGAGCTGGGTAAGAAGCTGGAAGAGCTGAAGAAGGATCTGTTCATGCTGAGAATGCAGCACGCAACCAACCAGCTGGACAACCCCATGCAGATCGCTGCAACCAAGAAGGACATTGCCCGCGTCAAGACCATTATTCGCGAGAAGACCAACGTCTGAGGAGGATACGTAAATGACTGAGAATAGAGCATTCCGTAAAACCAGAATCGGTCAGGTCGTCTCCGACAAGATGGACAAGACCATTGTGGTTGCAATCGAGGATAGCGTGCAGCATCCTCTGTACAAGAAGACCATGAAGCGGACCTACAAGCTGAAGGCCCATGACGAGCTTAACGAGTGCGGCATCGGCGATACCGTGGAGGTCATGGAGACCCGTCCCCTGTCCAAGGACAAGCGCTGGAGACTGGTCCGGATCATTGAGAAGGCGAAGTAAGGAGGTCGGAAACAAATGATTCAGGAAGAAAGCTATCTGA
>JBJDYL010000109.1:0-4665 GCA_051867285.1 Faecousia sp.
TTGATTCCGAACACACCGCAGGTAACAGCGCCCACAGCGGCAATGCCCATCAGGGCAATCCAAAGGGCCGGGTTGCTGTCATCGCCGGTTTTCGGGGTATCACGCAGTTCATTGTGCATTTCCACCTTGGTCACGGCACCCTCAAAGACAGTGGCTTTTTTATCCGCAGGCAGCACATAGTTCTGAGATACGCTGTCGGAAACCTCGCTGATGGTGTAATCACCAATGCGCAGGCCCTCCACGAGAATTTCGCCGTTCTTATCCGTGGTGAACACCTGCTCATAGCCACCCACTCCGGTCACACGGAAAGAGAAACCTTCCACCTTGCCGTCCGAAGATGTCTTGATGATTTTCAGGCTGCCCACCTGTGCCGCATTAATAAAGCCTTTTCCGGCTTCATTTTCCACAACCACGGTCTTGCCATGCTCAGTGATCTCAAAATAGTAGGCATTGCTGTCCAGATAGAAGCCCTCCGGCGCTTTGGTTTCCTTGACCAGATAGCCGCCGTAGGTCAGTTCGCTCATCTCATAAATACCTGTGCTGACCTCAATGAGCGTTCCCAGCTTTTCATCCTCAGCGTCCAGCTCCTTGTTGCCGTTTAAGTCACGGTAGATTTCAAACTCCGCACCGGTCAGCTTGTTGTCCGGGTAATCCTTATCCACCTTGGTAAGCTGTACCGTGCCGCGAATCAGCGTGTTCTCAATCTCCACCTCGATCATGGCGCAATCCGCTTCGATGTTTACCGGGTAGGCTTCCTCTGACAGCACATAGCCTGTCGGGGCCTTGATTTCACGGACGATCCAGTTACCGAGAGGAACCTGGGCAAAAGAAAAACTGCCGTCCTCTGCGGAGGTGGCAGTCAGAATCGCAGTATCGGTTGTAAATTCTTCGGTATCAGCGGCAAACAGGCCAATCAGCGCACCGCCCAGGGCGTTGCCGCTGTCGTCCTTTTTCATGCCCTGTACTTCACCATAGATCAGGTCGTTTTCAATGGCAGCGCCATCATTTGCCCTGATCTCCACAAGGGCCGTATCCTGTCCGGCATATTCAAATACAACCGGGTACTCGGTATCGGAAAGAATATAGTGGCTGTCGGTGGAGGTTTCTTTCAGGCAGTAGCTGCCAAAAGGAAGATCCGTCTTGCAGACAGAATGGCCGTTTTCATCCACCGAGAGGATTTCCAGAAGGCCGCCAGCCGGGATAATGGAACCGTCTGCGGCAGTCAAATCCTCTTTTGCATAAAGGCCAAAGGTGACGGCGGTGATTTCGCCGTTCATGCCAATGCCGAACTTCTCATTCTGCTCCATGACTTTATCCAGAGAGACAAGAACTTTCTGGCGGTCATTGTAGAAGCTGGCAGATGTTTCGGTAACTTCGATCTCCTGACCGGCATAGACAAGCTCGACGGTGCGGACTTCGGTATTCAGCACCATACCAAAAGGTGCAGTAGTTTCGCGGATTTCATATTTTCCGAGATACAGCGGCTTGCTTTCTGCTACCCCGTTTTCGTCTGTGGTAATGGTATCTACCACCTCACCTGCAGAATAACGGAGGGTGCCGTCCAGCGTAACCACATCTTCGGCGGCGGTGATTTCATAGACCGCACCGGGCAGGCCCTGCACCTCATAGACAGGCTGATAAATACCTTCGCTTTCGGTCACTGTGGCAAATACCTCGCCGGATTTGCTGATCTTGATGATCCCTTTCTGTGCCATGTTGGGCTTGGTAACTTCCACTACTGTCACAGAACTTTCCTCTGTTGCGTTGTCAGCGGTCACATCAAAGTAAACCGGGTCAGAGTTCAGTACATAGCCATACGGTGCGGATACTTCCACAAGGGAATACCCGGAACCGTATTCCAGCTTTTCAGGCGTCACCAGATAGCCCTCGTCATTGGTGTAGAAGGTATCAATCGTGGTCGGTGTCGGGTAGGTGAAGGTCATTTCCACCTTGCTGCCGTCCGGACGGTAAAGCTGGAAGCCCGCGCCCGCATAGGGAATGGTCTTGCCTGTCTCTGCATCTACCTTGATGACCTTAATATAGCTCTCAAAGTTTGCATTGTTGGCAAGGTAGCGGTAAACCTGCCCGTCCTTTGCGATATACACATCGAAGTCGGCAAGCAGCTCACGGCCCTCCCAGCCGGATACCTGATGGACGGTGTAGATACCATAAGGCAGCTCTTTGGTCTGTGCAAAGCCGTTTTCATCGCAAACGAGATAATCACGCTCGCTGTCTTTGGCGGCGTCATAGCTGCCGGAGGATTTCAGATAAACGGAGAACTCTGCACCGGCTTCCGGGGTTTCCAGCTTGGTTTCGCCGTCGTCTGTGTGTTTGATGAGAGCAATACTGCCCTTGATGACCTGCTCATTCACATCATTGGCGGTGGAGTTGTATTCCACGGTATAAAGCTGGGGTTCCGCACCTACATGGTAGGAGGTTTCGTCCAGCAGATAGCCCTCGGACGGGCTGATCTCGCGGATGCTCCAGTCATCATCACAGACATAATATGCTGTGACAAACTGACCGTTGGCATCGGTGGCGTAAGTGTCGATGAGCTGGTCGCCCTTGTAAATGCCATAAACAGCACCGGCAAGGGAGGCGTTACCCTGGGGTGTGCCGGTTTCCCGGTCACTCTTGGTCACGGTGGTGCTCCACTTTTTCAGCACATTGGTGACGCTCTTTTCGGTGACGGTATTCCATTCCACTGCCGCCGTCTGGCTGTCGGGAACCACATAGCGGATCGGCGTGTCCACTTCCTCCAACACATAGCCGGAGCCGATCAGCACATTTTTGAAATACGCCTTGCCGCTGCTGTCGGTCACAGCGTATTCATCCACGGCAATCCCGGAAAGAGAAGTGCCATACAGGTGGAACTTCATACCCTCCACCAGACCGTCCTCACTGGTCTTGGTCACGGTCAGGTCGCCGCGCTTCAGCACATTGTTGAAGGTCACGGTTGTGGTTCGGCCTCCGATGACCGTCACGCGCTGAACGCTTTGCGGCTCATACTTCTCATAGCTCTGCTCGGTCACGGTATAAACGCCGGGAGTCAGACCATCAATCAGGAGTTCACCAGCCGCATTGGTCGTGACCGTCTGATTGATCCCGTTTCCGGCTACCGTGAAGGTGATACCCTCCACCTTGCCGTCCTCAGAAGTCTTTTTCAGAGCAATCGTTCCGGTAGGTGTTTCCACATTCAGATAGGCGCTCACGCCATCCGCATTTTCAACACCAGTGACCAAATCCTGCAGGTTGGGATCACCATAGGCAATCAGCTTGGCACTCTCGCTGACAACAGGAATGTTATTTCGGGTCGCTGTGATGCGTACCGAACCTTTGAACGGGTCGGCGGAACTGATCGTCAACGTGTTACCGGACTTGGAAACGCTCACACTCCGGTCTGAACTGGAAATGCTGTACTCGGACAGGACACCGTTAGTATCCGTCAGGGTCAGCGTATATTTTCCGTCCTTGTATTCCAGCTCTCTGGAAGAACCATTCATAAAGCTCGGAACCGTGTTGTGCCTTGTCAGCATGGATACGATCTGATCATACGCTGCCGCTGCTCCGCTGTTGGGATAATTGGAGCCAAAATGCAGGGAGTAAACCGTGGTGTCTGTCTGTGCATAGGAGCCTGTGGAATTACGGCACCCGGTCACAAACTCCCATACAAGAGTCTGCGTGGCCAGCCACTTTTCATCGTCGCTGCCGGTCAGACTGTCTCGGTTGCCCTGATAGCCATACAGAAGCGCAAGCCCCACAGCCTTTTTCTGACTGGCTGAAAGAGCATTCCAGGTATCGGACGAATTTTCAATCAGCGTGTTTCCGGTTTTCAGCGGAACACCGGGCTGGATACAAAACGCTGTGGAACCGTCCACATACATACGGTACTTATTTTTGCCTGTACCTCCGGCCGTGTAACCATTGATCACGGCGCTGGAGTTGTAGTACATCACATTTCCTGCCGAATCGTAGGTACGGGTAAAGGAGATCGTACCTACATCTCCCGTCGCTGCAAACGCAGTCGTCGGCAACAGGGACAAAACTGTGACCGCAGCCATGACCATCGCTGCGGCCTTTTTGAATAACTGTTTGATTTTCATTGCTACCTTCAAATCCTTTCTGTGTGATTTTACCGGCTGAAAAGAAATCCAGCCGTGTGTTGACATTTGGGCCTTGGCCCCTGTCTCCATACCTCTAACCGTCATAAAGCCTATCTCTCTTTTTCGGCTGGTACAGCAGGTTTAGAGGGGGTGAGGTGTGGAGAGGGGGAGAACGCCGGAATGCCTCTTGCAGATAAATGGGCAGACTTTCCCCTTGGCGGCCCGGTTAGCGTTCCATATCCCGCTGTCGCTTGCGGTACAGTTCCAGTGCTTTCACGATGGTATCCTCCATTTTCTTCGCGGGCGTCCCCGGCGAGAAGAATTTTGAAATACGCTCCTTGGGCATTTTGAATTGCTCCACCTGATTGGGCTTTTCCTCCTGCATGATGGACAGCAGCACATTGGCGTCCAATCTGCGCTCCTGAGAAAACTGCCGCATTTTGATGGCCTGGGCATGGGATGGTGTGCAATCCTCGCTTTCCATGATTTCAAACAAATCCTGCTGTTCTTTTTCGGTAAGGTAGGACAGCTCCACCGCAGGACGGAGGGCAATCTGCAAAAT
>JBJDYL010000110.1:0-4642 GCA_051867285.1 Faecousia sp.
GTACACAGCCAATTCACAGGCTCGCTCCTCCAGATTTTGTTTCATAGGCTCCCCTCCGATGCTGTGCTGCTGAAAAATCCTATGCGCGCTGGAAGTGCATTATGTGTCTTGACAGGGCGTAGCAGAGGGGATAAAATGGGAAATACTCAATAGAATAAGGAGAGACAACCATGATCTATTTCAATAATGATTACGCGGAGGGCTGCCATCCCAGGGTACTGGAGGCGCTGACCCGCACCAATTTGGAGCAAACTCCCGGCTATGGGGAGGATGCTTACTGTGCCCGCGCGGCAGAAAAAATACGAGCTCTCTGCGGCAGGGAAGATGCGGCCGTGCATTTTTTGGTGGGAGGTACCCAGACCAATCTGACGGTGATCGACGCGGCGCTGCGCCCTCATCAGGGCGTTCTCTGTGCCAAAAGCGGGCATATTCATGTCCATGAAACCGGCGCAGTGGAGGCAACCGGACATAAGGTGCTTGCCCTGCCGTCTGAGGACGGCAAAATCACGGCTGCGCAGGTACGCCAGACAGTAATAAGTCACCGCAGTGACGGCAGCTTTGAGCATATGGTGCAGCCTAAGCTGGTGTATATTTCCAATCCTACGGAGCTGGGAACGTTGTACACCCTTTCCGAACTGGAGGCTCTGTCGGAAACCTGTCGGGATTTGGGATTGTATCTGTTTCTGGATGGCGCCCGTTTGGGCTATGGTATCGCCGCGAAGGGAAACGATGTCACCCTTCCGGATATTGCCCGGCTGTGTGATGTGTTCTACATCGGCGGTACCAAAGTAGGCGCCCTGTTCGGAGAAGCGGTGGTCATTACGCACCCTGCACTGAAGGAGGACTTCCGGTATCTGATCAAGCAGCACGGCGGAATGCTGGCCAAGGGACGGCTGCTGGGCGTGCAGTTCGATGCACTGATGACAGACAATCTGTATTTTGATATCGCAGCCCGTGCCAACGCTCTGGCAGACAAGCTGAGAAAGACCATGCAGAAATTGCATATTCCGTTTCTGGTACCCGGCATCACCAATCAGCTGTTTCCCATCCTCCCGGATACGGTGCTTTCTGAATTGGCAAAAGACTATGTGTTCTGTGAACAGGAGCGCGTGGATGAAACCCATAGAGCCGTTCGATTCTGCACCAGCTGGACAACCCGGGAGGCCGATGTGGATGCCCTCTGCGCGGATCTGCGTCAGATATTAGGGGAAAATTAACAACTTATTCATTGGACTTTTGTGCAAATGTCGCTATACTGGTAGGAAAGGGGGCTTTCGGGGTGCATATTGATAAAAGTGTGATCAAGAAGCTGTTTGTGTTGATTGCCGGATGTATTTTGTTTGCCTGGCTGGTTCTGGACACGGCGCGGGCCACGGCAATGTTCTCTGCCGTTTGGAATCTGTTTTCGCCCTTTGTCGTGGGTGCCGGTATGGCGTTTGTGTTCAACGTGCCCATGCGGGCGATTGAGCGGCAGCTGGCGGATCTGCGCCGGTCTGGCCTGCGCAGGACGCTTTCCATTATCCTGACGCTGTTCTGCCTGATCCTGATCATCATGTTTGTCTTTGAACTTCTGATTCCTCAGATCCGGCTGACGGTGGCATCCCTGTCCCAGACAATTCCGGTGTTTGTGGAGAACACAGCAGCCAGTCTGAAGGTTGCCATGGAAGATCATCCGGAAATGAGTGCCTGGATTCAGGAAACGCTGAAGCTGGAAAGCCTGGACTGGTCGAGCATTTTGAAAGAGACACTGGGATTCCTGAGCAATCAGGTGAGCACAGTAATGGGCGGTGCAGTCAGTGTTATCGGAAACGTCACCGGTGCGATTGTCAATGCCGTAATCAGCATTGCCTTTGCGATTTATTGTCTGGCAAGAAAGGAAATTCTGGCGCGGCAGGGGAGAAGAATCCTGTATTCGCTGGTTTCCGAGAATCACGCCGATGAGGTGATCCGGGTGCTGCGGCTGACCAACGCGACCTTTTCCAACTTCATTTCCGGCCAGTGTCTGGAGGCCTGTATTCTGGGCTGCCTGTTTGCTGTGGTCATGGCAATCTTCAAAATGCCCTATATTCCGCTGGTCAGCGTGATTATTGCGGTGACCGCGCTGATCCCGGTGGTGGGCGCGTTCGTTGGCTGTATTGTCGGTGCGTTCTTTATTTTGGTGAACAATCCCATTCAGGCTGTAACCTTCGTAATCATGTTCCTGATTATTCAGCAGCTGGAGAATAACCTGATCTACCCAAGAGTGGTTGGAACCTCCATTGGTTTGCCTGGCATGTGGGTACTGGTGGCCGTTACTGTGGGTGGTGACTTGATGGGCGTGGGCGGTATGCTGCTGATGATTCCGGTGACTTCTGTGCTGTATGCGCTGCTGCGGGAATTTACGGACAGGCGTCTGGCAGAGCGGGGAATTCCGGAGGAAAAGCTCCAGGAGCAGCCGCCGGAGATTCAGTCCCGGTTCCGCCGGAATAAGGAGCGAAAAGAGCGCCTGCGGCTGCAAAAAATGAAGGAGCAGTTTGTACGGATGCAGAACCAAAAGAAAAAATAACAATGAAAACAAGAAAACGTCTCCGTATGCAGCGCATACGGAGACGTTTCTGTGTTATTCGCTTGTTCCCCCGAAAAACTGCGTGAGGGACAGACAGGCAAGACCAATCCCAAGCATTCCTACGGCCGATTTGGCGTCAACCTGATTCAGAATGGTAAGCACCGTAACGGCAACGCCCATGGCCAGGGCAACTGCTTTAAGTACCAAAGGGACTGTCGGAGAAATGGTGGAAGAAGCCTGGGCTTTGGTTTTCGGCGCGGATTGCATCAGTTCGTCCACGGAAATACCGAAGATTTCCGCCAGTCTGGGCAGAGAACCGATATCCGGACAGGACAAATCCCGCTCCCATTTCGACACGGCTTTGTCGGTGACCCCCATTTTTTCTGCCAGCTCCAGCTGGGTCATTCCCCGTTCCTTGCGTAGTGTGGCAATTGTCGCTCCCATGGATTGTTTTGTCATAGTCTCAGCGCTCCCTTTGTTGGAATAACCCAATGATACCATTTCCAGCGTGATATTACAACCGAAGAACAGTTTCGGAGGGTAAACCGGCAGTTTACCTGGGATTATACCTGCGTGAATTCGTAATCTTCAAATTTGAGCTGATCGCCCACATCCACACCGAAAGGCAGCAGGGCGATGGCGACCTCAGAGACGACGCCGGTGTCATGGTATTTGACAAAGGCATAGTCCCCCCGGATATCAATAATCGTACACAGCATAGCCATCAGCCCTCCTGATAGATTGTGGTTACCAGCTGCCAGGCAACGCCGCCCTGCCGGAGCTTTCCGGGAGCCTCTGAAAGCGGGAACCATTGCGCCCGGTCTACTTCCTGAGACAGGTGGAAATCCCCCTTCCGGACAGTGGCTTTGAAGCCCAGCATCAGCATTTCCTTTTGCTCAAAGGGATAGCTGTGGATATATTCCAGCTTCTCCACCTTCAGTCCCAGCTCCTCCTGTACCTCACGCATGGCGGCTTCCTCGGCGGATTCTCCGGGCTTCATGACGCCGGCCACGCAGACGTAGTTGCTGGTGGAAACATAGTCCTGCCGCAGCAGAGCGATTTCCTGATTTTCTGTTACGACAGCGCAGATGACACAGGTGGTGAACAGATCCCACAGAGGCACCTGGCAATGGGTGCAATAGGGAATCAGACCTTCGTCACCGATTTCTTTCTTAATCAGCTTTTCCCCGCAATGAGGACAGAATGTAAAACGCATAATGCCGCCTCCTGAGAAAATGAATAATTGAAATTCGCCCCCGGTTACCCGGGGGCGAATATTTACGTCAGGGAAGGGAAGTACAGGAGATTAGTCCTTGTACATCTCAACCAGCTTGTTCAGGTGCTCCCAACGCTCCTTCGCAGCAGCCTCGTTCTTGGCGAACAGATCGGTTGCACGCTCGGGGAACTCGCGGGTCAGACGGCTGTAACGAGCCTCGTTCATCAGGAACTCCTGATAGCCGTCCTTAGGAGCCTTGCTGTCCAGCTGGAACTTGCCGGTCTCCTTGGAGGGATCGAAGCGGAACAGGTTCCAGTAGCCGCACTCGACAGCCTTCTTCATCTCAGCCTGGCAGTTCATCATGCCGCCCTTGATGGAGTGCATCTCGCAGGGAGCGTAGCCGATGATCAGAGAAGGACCATTGTAGGCCTCAGCCTCAGTGATAGCCTTCAGAGTCTGAGCGGGGTTAGCACCCATAGCGACCTGAGCAACATAGACATAGCCATAGCTCATAGCGATCTCAGACAGGGACTTCTTCTTGGTCTCCTTACCGGCAGCTGCGAACTGAGCAACCTGGCCGATGTTGGAAGCCTTGGAAGCCTGTCCACCGGTGTTGGAGTAAACCTCGGTGTCGAAGACGAAGATGTTCACGTCCTTGTTCTGAGCCAGAACGTGGTCAACGCCGCCGAAGCCGATGTCGTATGCCCAGCCGTCGCCGCCGAAGATCCACACGGACTTCTTGGACAGGTATTCCTTCTTGGACAGGATGTCCTTCACGGTGTCGCAGCAAACCTTAGCTTCCAGGTTGGCAATCAGGGCCTTGGTAGCTTCCTTGTTGGCCTCGCCGTCGTTGTAGGTATCCAGCCACTTCTGGCAGACAG
>JBJDYL010000111.1:0-4561 GCA_051867285.1 Faecousia sp.
GGTCTTTTATGCCGGTAAAGCACAGGGACTTATAGGGCAGCATGGCAAAGAGCCGGTCATTGTCTTTGGTGGAGGCCAGCGCGTCAAAGTGCGGTGAGATCTCCACCATGAAATGCGTCTTGTTGGGGCTGTTGGGTGCAGACAGATCTTTCAGCTTATCCACGATGCGCTGGGCCTCGGTTTCAATCCGGCTGTCATGCAAAGCGGTGATGTGGGCCTTGAAATCTCCCGGTCTTGCCTGCTCCCGTCCGTGCTGCTCCTGCTGTAACGCCTCCTGCAGCACAGCCGGGTCGTGGGGTTGGGCCTCATACCGCAGGAAATCTCCCAGCACACGGTCAGGGCTTCCGTCAAAATACTGTTCCGCCGGAATATCACTGCTTCCATGCTCATAAAAGAGCCGGTTTATACTTACCGGCAAGGCGGCATCAATGACGTGCCGGAAATGCTGCTGGTAGTCCAGCTCATAGAGATTGCCCCGGATAGTATCATCCTTGGTGCCGGTCAGCTCCACGGCGTAGGCCAGTATCTTGTCGCGGGTCTGCTCCCCATAGAAACGCCATGTATTGTGCTGCCGGGTATCTTTCAGGAACACATCACGTTCCCGGAAGCAGTACGTCCCGGAGGGCCGGGACATCCACAGCAGAGTCTTGTCCACGGCCTGATCGCTGGCGGCGGCCCGCTGGATAATACCCTTGTCAATGTTAAAGTCGCTCTGATAAAACGCGGTGTTCTGCCGCATGATCTCACCCAACGCCGCAATCACATCCACATTCTCAAACTTCTGCATCCGTTACACCTCCAATTCCTGCGATTTTTCCCGCGCTGGTTTCTTTTTTGCCTGTTCCTCCTGTGCGGCTTTAAGCTGCGCCCGGATGGAGGGCTTTTTCTGCTGGGTCTTGTGGGACTGTTTGGCCTTGGGCTTCTTGGCCTCAGCATTGGCAGCATCGGCAAGATTGGTAAGGGAAATCTGTTCCCCGGCTTTTACCTTGGCCTCCAACTCGCCCATGGATGGGGTGTTATTGATAACGCCGTCAATCATGTTTTCGTTCTGTTCCGTGGACAGTTCGGCGGTACGCAAGGGATTTTCCCGTAAAAACTCCGGCACCTGCTGAAAACCAAAGCTGTCACAGTAATGGGCGGTATCTTTCCCGCCCTGATGCAGCACCACCACGTCGGACACGGAAAGGGAATGTCCCTTAAAGTCTGCCGGATGGTCGATATTGAATGTACGGTAGATGTCCTCCAACGTGGTCTTGCCATCCAGCGGCGCGGTGTAAACAAGGTCATAGTTGGCCCTGTCCACAGAGCGGCCCGTGGCTTGCAAGCGATCATAGGGTTCAAACCGATAGTCCCGCGTTTCATCACCACTCTTGATCTGATAGATAGAAAAGCTGTCCTGCTCCGGCGATTCATAGCCAGCCGCCGCATATTCCTCCACGGTCATACCGGCTGCGGCGGCCTCCTGTGCAATCTCGACCTGCACCTGCTCCTTGTAGTCCTGCAAGGTCTGGTCAAAATCGGACAGCTTCGGCGGCTCCGGCAACTGATATTGGCCCTGATTGAGAAGTGGGCGGCACTCCTGCACATAGTCAAGAACAGCATGGAAATAGGTTTGCTGCTCCGGCGTCAATTCCTCCCCGGAACGCAAGGCCCGTCCGGCTTCCTGTTCCATTTGGGAGAGATTGCAATGTAGCTTCATATAAGGAACAAACTCACCCAGCAGCATATCCCGTTCCGCTTTGTCCTGCTCCCAGCCCTCTAAGCCGGTTTCCGCAATCACATGATTTTTCCAGCTTTCATCCTGGGCGTAGTATTCATGGTAGCTCTGGATGTGCTGTATCAGGGAACCGTCCCCGTCACCAAAGTCCTGCCGCCCCTCGTAATTATCCGGCTGGCCCCGGAAAGTAAAATCAATGCGGAACTTGGTCTTGTCATAGCCCGGCTCCTGAAACTCCGTGTCCAGACGGGCAAACAGGGCGTCGGCCTCATGCAGCGGCATGGTCTGGCCCTCTTTCAGATGGGGGCTTTCACTCCAAAGCACCGTAACAACCGGCTCCGCTGCCGGGTCAAGGGCTGGTGTTTCGGTTTCCTGCGCCGGTGTGGGGATAGCGTTAGCCTGTTCTGCCGCCTCCTGAAAGGCTTCCAGCTTATCGCCGGTGAGAGCTTCCGTTACAGCGGTCTCCTGTTCCAGAACGGAGAGGATTTCATCACGGGCTGCCAGCATGGAAAGGTCAGGATTGTCAAGCTGGCCTCCATCCAGCTCCTTGTTATCCGGGCCATACAGGGTATAGTCATAGCCGGTTTCGGATGTCTGCACATACAGGGTATTACCGTTTTCCAGCCGGTAAGCTGCTTCCTGCTCCTGCGGCTGTTCGGCCTCCTGTTTTGCCTCGCGCTCTTGCCGAAGCTGGGCCAGATGGCCGTCAATATTGGTTATCAGCTCATTGGCCGCCTTTCGGATGGTTTCAAGGGAGGCTTTCAGCTCGGACAGCTCCCGCCCGGAACTCCAACCGGCCACATAGCCAAAGGAATAGTCCGATGTGTCCAGCCCGTAGTGCTGGCAGACGGCATACGCCACGCTTTCGGCCTGCACCTCACGGGTGCGGCGGTCAAGCCGGTCAGCCTGCTCGGTGGCTGGGGCGCCCTTGTCGATGGCGTGGAGCTTGGCATGGGCGATCTCATGGATGGCCGTTTTCAGGGTTTGCAGCTCACTCATGCCCTCGTCAATGGCAATCCGCTTTTCTTCCAGATGGTAGTAGCCGTGTGCGCCGCCCTCGATGTTCTCAAAGGCTATCGGCACCGGCGACGCCTTTTCCAGCGCGGCGAAAAAATCCTGATACTGTTCCACGCTGCCGGTCAGTTCGGACACGGCAATGTCCGGGATTTCCTTGCCCTCGGTCTGGCTCACATCAAAGACTGTGACGACGCGAAAGGCCGGGATTTCAATTTCCCGTTCCTCTGTAACGGGCTTGCCGTCTGCGCCGATTACCGGCTTTTGAGTAGACGGGTCGATTTTCTCCATCTGCTTTTTCACCTTGTAGGGGGACGGGGCCAGTATCTTGATGCCTTTTTCGCCTTTCTTCACATGGCGCTCAAAGTCGTCCCGCCACTTACCAAAACCGGCAACCAGAGAGGCGTCCGGCTTCTGCATGGCGATCAGCAGCGTATTGTTGAAGCTGTAATTGTGGAACTTGGACATCGCAGTGAGATAGGCTTTGTACTGTTCACTTTCAAAAAGGGCCTGTATTCCGGCTTCCAGACGGTCAGTGATCTCTTTCATGCGCTCGGCATTGTTCTTTCCGTTTAAGTCGATGGGGATAACCGACTGGGACTGCGGGGCCTCGACAGTCAATACCGCTGCCTGCCGGGTCTTGATCTCATCCCGCATAACCTCCGGCTGGGGAAAGGCCATTACCCGGTATTCCTCCGGCACCGGCTGGCCCTCATGGACGCGCTGCCACTCGTCGCCGCTTTTCACGATATAGCCGTACTCGGTAAAGGCTCCCTGTTCCTGCTGGGCAATGTAGCGGCCAAACTGCGCCGTATCAATCCCGGCTTTCCATTCCTGCGGCATATCCACCATGCCGGAACGGTTCAGGTAGTAGTCGCCTAAAGCGGCGGCGGTATGCACATCCGGCAGATGCACATAGTAGTCCGCGTTTTCAGTAAAATCAATGATCTGGCCGATACTCGCAAAGCCGCCCTTGGGGTTTTGCAGGGCGGCGTTCAGCTCTGCGATCTCGGCGGCGTCAAGCTGGCCCAGCCGGGCAGCAAGGAAATTCAGTTCGTCCACGTCGGCGGCCAACACCATATCGTAAGGCAGCGCAAGGTGCTGGCCCTCCGGGTAGGAATACCCGTTGATAAAAAAGTCCTGCGGATTGTCGGCGGAAATGCCAATCTGCCGCAGGGCTGCTTGCAGTTGTTCCGTTGTAGTAGGCATATCCAGCCAGACACCATCCTTGCCCTGTTCGTAGAGCTGGCGGTTATGGAGCTGGATAGAAAATACTTCGTTCACGCGCTCACTCCTTTCATTGTCCTGTTCCATCAGACGGTGCATCAGCTCGTAGTCCTCGATGCTCATGTTGCCGTCATATACATACGGGTCGATGTCCTCGCCATTATAGGGGCGCTCATAAAAGGGCAGCCCCGCTTCATGGGCCTTGGCCCGCGCTTCCTCCAACACCTCCGGGGGCAGCACATCGTCGTGGGCCTCCATAAACGGGGCGATATTACTTAGGCCGTTTTCGTAGTGATGGCGCACTCCGGCAGCCAGCTCGTCCATACTCATTTCCTCGCCCAGATAGCCGGAATAGTAGCCGTTCACCACAACGGCCTTGGGGTCTGTGGCCTGTATCTCGGCAAGCCGCATTTTGTCCTCCGGGTACAAATAGTCGCTCATATCCAGATGAAACGCTTCCCCGTGCCATGAACGGCCCTCCCGCCAGAACGCCAGCCATGCAATGCCGCTTCGTAAATCGTCCTGATATTCTCTCACGGTGTCCCGTAAACTTGCCATCGGCAGCCTCCTTTCTCTAAAATATAAGGGTTTGGGAAACTCCCA
>JBJDYL010000112.1:0-18439 GCA_051867285.1 Faecousia sp.
GTCATCAGACCCGCCGCTGGAACCCCAAAATGGCTCCCTACATCTACACCGAGCGGAACGGTATCTACATCATCGACCTGCAGAAGACCGTGAAGAAGCTGGAGGAAGCCTACAACTTCGTCCGTGACATCTCCGCTGACGGCGGTTATGTTCTGTTCGTGGGCACCAAGAAGCAGGCCCAGGACGCCATCAAGGAAGAGGCTGCCCGCTGCGGCGGTTACTATGTCAACTCCCGTTGGCTGGGCGGTATGCTGACCAACTTCCGCACCATGCGCTCCCGTATCGACCGTCTGGCTCAGCTGAAGAAGATGGAAGAGGACGGCACCTTCGCCATGCTGCCCAAGAAGGAAGTCATCAAGCACCAGGGCGAAATCGCCAAGCTGGAGAAGTACCTGGGCGGCGTCAAGGAAATGAAGAAGATCCCTGCCGCTATGTTCATTGTTGACCCCCGCAAGGAGCGCAACGCCATTGCCGAGGCCAAGAAGCTGAACATCCCCGTGGTCGCCATTGTGGACACCAACTGTGATCCCGATGAGATCGACTACGTCATCCCCGGCAACGATGACGCCATCCGCGCCATCCGTCTGATCGCCTCCGCCATGGCCAGCGCTGCCATCGAGGGCCGCCAGGGTGAGGATACCGAGGCTGCTGTGGAGCCCGCCGCTGAAGCTGCCGCTGAATAAGCTGACCTACCATACACATAGAGTATCAGGAGGAAATGTAAAATGGCTTTTACCGCTCAGGATGTTAAGAAGCTCCGTGAAATGACCAACGTCGGCATGATGGACTGCAAGAAGGCCCTGCAGGCCACCGACGGCGATATGGACAAGGCCGTGGACTGGCTCCGGGAAAAGGGTCTGGCCAAGGCTGCCAAGAAGGCCGGCCGTATTGCCGCTGAGGGCGTTGCTTACGCTGCCGTGATCGACGGTGTGGGCGTCGTCATCGAGGTGAACTCCGAGACCGACTTCGCTGCCAAGACCGA
This sequence comes from Faecousia sp., assembly GCA_051867285.1. Lineage (GTDB taxonomy): Bacteria > Bacillota > Clostridia > Oscillospirales > Oscillospiraceae > Faecousia. The sequence continues at coordinate 983 of JBJDYL010000112.1, forward strand.
TGCGTTCCTGGATCTGGTCAAGAACCTGGCAACCATCGTCGCCACCCAGAACCCCGCCGACGTGGAGGCTCTGAAGGGCTGCAAGTACCCCAACTCCGACCTGACCGTCACCGAGATCATGCAGGAGAAGGTCATGTCCATCGGCGAGAACATGCAGATCCGCCGCTTTGCCCGCTTTGATTCCAACACTTCCGTTGCCTACGTTCACGCTGGCGGCACCCACGGTGTTCTGGTGAACCTGGCTGTGGAAGGCGACATCGATGTCACTGAGATGGGCAAGAACGTGGCTATGCAGATCGCTGCCATGTCTCCCAAGTACTGGGACAAGGCTCAGGTGCCTCAGGCTGACGTTGACAAGGAGCTGGCTGTGCAGGTCGCTCTGATGGACAACGATCCCAAGATGGCCTCCAAGCCCGCCGCTGTGAAGGAAAAGATCGCTGCCGGTAAGATGGCCGCTTTCTACAAGGAGACCTGCCTGCTGCAGCAGGAGTTCGTCCGTTCCGACCTCTTCAAGGGCGATGTCGCCGGCTACATTGCCGACGCTGCCAAGAAGCTGGGCGGCAAGGTTACCTTCGTGGATGCCATTCACTACATCAAGGGTGAAGGCATTGAGAAGAAGGTTGACGACTTCGCTGCCGAGGTTGCCGCACAGGTTGCCGGCGCTGCCAAGTAATTGTCCGAAACTTCAAAAAACTCCCTGCCGCCCGGCGGGGAGTTTTTCTATACAATCCAGGGCGTATCTGAAAATTTTCCGCAAATGTCTGCAATATTTTCTTTCTTTTGTCTACTGGATAGGTGAAGGATAAAAAAGGAGGAAGTATTCTTATGGACGACAACGCAATTATGGATTTATACTGGGCGCGCTCGGAGAAAGCCATTTCCGAAACCGCCGCCCGGTATGGCAAATACTGTTACGCCATCGCCTACAACATTCTGTCCAACCGGGAGGATTCCGAGGAAAGTGTGAACGATACATACCTGGCAGCCTGGAACAATATGCCGCCCAAGCGTCCTTCCCTGCTGGGCGCGTTCCTTGGAAAACTGACCCGATACATCTCCCTGGACCGCTGGAAGCAGCGTTCCAGGCAGAAACGGGGCGGCGGAGAAATCGCCCTGTGCCTGGAGGAGCTGGAGGACTGCGTTTCCGGACAGGAAAGCACAGAGGACGCCCTGATTCGCAGGGAAACCATTGCCAGTGTGAACCGGTTTCTGGACCGTCTCACGGAAACCGAGCGACGGGTATTCCTGTGCCGCTACTGGTATTTGGAACCGGTAGCCGACATTGCAAACCGGTTTGGATTCACCCAGAGCAAAACCGCCTCCATGCTCCATAGGATTCGGGGAAAGCTGAACCAGCAGCTGGCAAAGGAGGGATTGCGATGACCTCTCTGGAACTGCTGGAAATCCTGGGTAGCGCCCGGGACAAATACGTCCTGGAAGCCCACAGTAATCCCGCTGTGCCCGTGAAACGGGTTTCCCTGAAGCGTACCCTGCTGATTGCCGCCGTCATCGGGCTGACGCTGCTGCTGGTGGGCTGCGCGGTGGCCTATGTGCAGGGATGGTTTACGGACTTCTTTGCCGCAAGAAGCGAGGCGCCTTTATCCTCTGAGCAGATTGAATACATACAGGAAAACGAGCAGATCATTCAGGAGACCCAGGTGAAAGGAAACTGGACGATAGAACTGAAATCCGCCATCACCGATGGAGAAACTGCCTATGTCATCTTCGGTGTCACCGCCCCGGAGGATGTGGATCTGGAAGAAGTCAACCTCAACACCCCCGGCGATTCTGATTCTATCATTCCCGGAAATCGTCCCAGTATGGTCTGGAATCCCAAAAGCCGCACCATGTTCGCAACTTCCATCGGCATTGCTTCCGGCCTGGGCAATGGCTCCCCCGAAAACAACATCGTTTGGGCAGATGGCAGCAACTGGGAAGCGGATAACGACGGACTTTCCAACACACTGAACTATGTTTTCACCATCCGGGCAGAGAAACTGGATCCCAGCAAGGAAATGCTGCTGAAAGATCCCTTCGCCAGCGACATCGAATTTCACTTCTGCTTCCAGAATTTCATCCACACCTGGGAAGATGCGGAAAAGCGGGCAGAAATTGACGCGAAATACGCCGGGCAGGAGTACATAATCGATGGCGAAGAAATGGAAGGATTGTACAAATATGAAACGTTGATAGAAGAGACATGGGAGTTCACCGTTACCTTTGACGAAAAAAGATTAGAAAATACCAGCATCGAGCTGATCACCGGAGAACCTGCCATGACCTGGGGACTGGTCACCTGGAAGCTGGACGACCACCCCATCGCCTACGAGACCGGCAGCGGTATGGCCGCGGTGAAGATCACTTCTTTCGTGCTGAATCCCTTCGGCGCTACGGTAACCTACGAATTCAAAGAACCTGCCTTCAGTGCTTTCATCGAATACCAGTCCATGTTCGGCTATGAGGACCGATATGTGTACGCAGTCATGAAGGACGGCAGCAAAGTCGCCCTCCATACCCATGGTTCCGGAGAGAAGCTGGAGGCCGAAACCCCCATTGTTCTTTCGGAAGTTGACTACATTCTACTAGGCAGCGGCGAGAAGCTGCCCATGCCGGACTGACCTCTCTGCACACAAATTCACCGCCCCGGCACAGATCGCCGGGGCGGTTTTCCTGCAAATTTCAGGGATATTTATGTCTGCTTTGATACTTTTTCCATCAATTCCTGATAGAATACCCCCAGAGTGCCGGTATAGTCGTCATTCCAGGGTTTGTTTTTCCCGCAATAGTGGATAATAACGCTGTTTTCCCGCACCCAGTCCAGATCCACCTTGTCATGGGAGCGGTCCGCGTTGTAGAATGCCAGAATCCGGTCGCTGAGGTTAAAGCGCATGGTGTCCGCCAGCTTGACCTTATCGCCATACAGCGCCGTCAGAATGTCCTGATCCGGCAAAATCAGCGCCCGGCGGCGTTCGCTGGCATAGTCCCGGATTTCCGCCATGCTGGTCTTTTGGCGCAGCAGGGTCAGATTCAGCAGCAGCACACCGGTGTTGATATAGGCTACCGCCTTTTCCGACTTCAGCCGTGCTTGATTGAGCTTTGTCAGAAATTCCCGGGTGTGGGTACAGGCGATATAATAGTTCCCTTCAAAATCCATATTGTACAGCGGCTGCAGGGAATTGATCACCACGGTATCCACATCCAGGTAAAGAATGCGCTCCAGCTCCTGGGGCAGCAGCAGCGGGGCGGCCAGCCGGTAATAAATCTGCTTCGGATACCGGCTGCTCTCCGGAAAGCCTGCAAACAGTTCCTCCGGCACCTGAAGAAATTGGAACGTCACCCGTTCCCGAAAGTCCCGCTCCATCCCCCGCTGCACACCCTCGTCCAGATCGGAATGCAGCACATAGACATGGTAGCACGCACTGCCGCCGCTGCGCAGAATCGATTTCAGGCAGGAAGCCAGAAGCCCCAATGCCTTTCGGTTCACGCAAAACATCAGGTTCATACCTTCCCCGCCGCTTGTCCATTGCGGTTCATCCATTTGTTTGATTTCCATACTTCTTCATCCTTATCACAGTTTTTTCCCAGTATATCATGCCCCTGATTTTTTTGCTACCGCACAAGCGAATCTTTCACAGTTTGTTTACTTCTTCCCAAAAACCGCAATTTCCTTGACTTTCCTAACGAATAACGATAAACTAACCGTAACTACGTTTTCAGGAGGTACTGTATGGCATCCAAAGTATACTTCACCGATTTCTGCACCGGCACTTCAGAGACGCTGCCTCAGAAGCTGGCCAGGCTGATTTTCGCCGCCGGTATTGACCAGATTGATTTCCAGGATAAATTTGTGGCCATCAAGATTCACTTCGGCGAGCTTGGCAATATGGCGCACCTGCGTCCCGGCTACGCCCGGGTTCTGGTGGACATTATCAAGGATCTGGGCGGCAAGCCCTTCCTTACCGACGCCAACACCATGTATGTCGGCTCCCGGAAAAACGCCCTGGATCATCTGGAAACCGCTTACTTAAACGGCTTCACGCCCTACTCCACCGGCTGCCATGTGATCATTGCCGACGGTCTGAAAGGCACGGACGATGTGGATGTGCCTGTCGTGGGAGGCGAATATGTGAAGTCCGCGAAGATCGGCCGCGCCATCATGGACGCGGATATCGTCATCTCTCTGACCCATTTCAAGGGGCACGAGGAAGCCGGTTTCGGCGGCGCTCTGAAAAACTTAGGCATGGGCAGCGGCTCCAACGCCGGCAAGCGGGAAATGCACTGCGAAGGCCGCCCCGAAGTAGATGGCAGCAAATGTGTCGGCTGCGGTACCTGCGCAAAATACTGCGCCCATGAGGGTCCTCAGCTTTCCGACGGCATTATGCACATCGACTGGACGAAGTGCATGGGCTGCGGCCGCTGCATTGACGTGTGCCCCGTTGGCGCGATTCACTCCGCCTACGCCCAGTCTGCCACCATCCTCAACTGCAAAATCGCCGAATACTCCAAGGCGGTGCTGGACGGGCGTCCCAATTTCCACATCAGTCTGGTGCGGGATGTCAGCCCCTACTGCGACTGCCATGCGGAAAACGATCTTCCTATTGTCCCCGATGTGGGCATGTTCGCTTCCTTCGATCCCGTAGCGCTGGATCTGGCCTGCGCCGAAGCGGTAAACGCCCAGACCATTATGCCCGGCTCCAAGCTGGCAAGGGCGAACCGCCCGGATCTGGACAATCTCACCGGCTCCTTCCCCCATACCGACTGGCGCAGTCAGATTGCCCACGCAAAGAAAATCGGCCTGGGCGAGGATTCCTACGAACTTATCACGATCTAATGACACAAACGGGGCATCCGAAATCCGGATGCCCCGTTTTTTCTGGAATCAGCCCCGATAGGGCTGGACATATCGTTCGTGACTGAGGGACGATGGTCGCGCATAAGCGCCGGACACCAGTCCCAGCATGGCGAAAATGGTAACCACCGAGGAGCCGCCATAGCTGATCAGCGGCAGGGTCAGACCGATAACCGGCATGACGCCGATGCACATACCTACGTTAATCATCAGCTGGAACATCAGCGCGGAGGCCGCACCGTAGCAAACCAGCCGGCGCATATAGTCCTGACACCGGACGCCCACATAGACGCACCGGGCAATAATCATCAGCTCCGCCAGCATGATCGCCACGCAGCCCACAAAGCCCAGCTCTTCTCCCATGGAAGAGAAAATATAGTCCGTATGCTGGGCAAACAGGTTGCCGCCCTGGGTACGGTTGCCATTGAACAGTCCCTGTCCTGTCAGGCCGCCGCCGGTAAGGGACTGGAGGTTAATCTTGGAGTGGTAGCGTTCGTTGATACCCTGGGGGTCGATGGTGGGATCGAACAGAATCAGGATTCGGTTCCGCTGATAATCACCCAGAAACTGCCACAGGATCGGGAACATGGCTGCAATTGCGCCAATGGCCAGGGCAAACCACCACAGACTGACGCCGCCGGCAAAGGTCATACCGATGAAAATAAAGACGAAAATCAGGGAAACGCCCATGTCCGAGGACAGCGCCAGATTCAGGCCAACCAGCAGCATCAGGTGCATTCCCATGTGAATCACCGACACCGGATGGGAAATCCGGTTCTGGTGGGACGACATGACCGATGCCATGATAATGATATAGGTAATCTTGCAAACCTCCGCAGGCTGGATGTTCACGGGGAAACCGGGGAAATGCAGCCAGCTTCGGTTACCGGTGTTGTTATCCGTGCCGAAGGGAATCAGCAGCAGCAGCAGGAAGCAGTTAAAAACCACCATAATGGCTCGATGCTCCGACAGGAAATCCAGGTCAATGGAGGAAACCAGCGCATACATGATGATGCCCAGACCGATGGAAACCGTCTGGATCGCCAGATATCGAAAGTTTCCGCCAAATTTTTCGGCAGAGGTAGCGCTGGCAATGCAGACCAGACCAAAGCCCGCCACGATCACGCACATCACCAGAAGAACAATGTCTCCTTTTTTCCAGAAATCTTTTAATTCTTCTAAATAACGGCGCATTTCTCCGCCTCCTTTTCCGTACTACCCGTGAATTATATCATTCTAAGCCGGAAAAGTAAATAGCGGAAATGTAAACGTCCTTTGAACACTGCCCATCAGGGCACCCTTCAGTCAAAGAAAACACAATCGCCGGGTCCCAGCCGGCAGCCCTGAACCTCCGCCCGTTCCCGAATGGCACATTCCGCAGCTTCACCGGAACAATGGCTCAGCCCCAGAATCTCCAGCCCCATATCCCGCAGCGCGTCAATGGTCATTTGCACCCGGCGCCCATCCGCTTCCACCAGATGGGTGCCGCCAAATACCGCCCGGACCGGTTTTCCCAACAGCGCGCGCACATGGCTGATCATATTCACAATCCCGGGATGGGCGCAGCCCACAAGGACAATCAGCCCATCCCTGGTATCCAGGGCAAGGCAGATCTCATCCCGGAAATCATCCGGGACAAAACCTGTCTCTGTCAGCCGCACAAACCGTTCCGGGATGGTTTCCATCGGCTGCACCCGGGGAAACCCGGAAATCAAAAATGCGCCGGGGAAAATTTCTCTCCAATCCGCCACCTGCTGGTGGAGCACATTGTGTTTTTCCAGAAATTCTCGGTCAAATCCGGCGGAAAGATTGGAAAAGCAAACGCCGTTGCGGGCATATTTAGGTTCAAAAAAGCCGGAACCCGTATACACCTGACCGCTGCCCAGATTTTGCTGAACCAGAAACCGGAAACCGGCGGCGTGGTCATAGTGGCTATGGCTCAGGATGACCGCGTCCAGGTGTTCCAGCTCCACCCCAAGCTTTTGGGCGTTCCACAGAACGTTGGGGCCGCTGCCGCAGTCGAATAAAATCCGCCTGCCATGGTATTGCAGGTACAGCGAAAGTCCGTGCTCCGCAATCAGATCCTTCCGTTTCGTATGTCTGTCCTCCAACAGCGCCATGATTTGCACCATCATTTCTCACCTTCCCGGGAATCACGCCATCCCTTTTTTCGCCCATTATACCTCATTTCCCCGGAAAAGAAAAGCAAAAACCCGGGAATTTCCCATTGACCTTTTCCAAAAAACCGGGTATACTGAATGCCGGACTACTTGTATGCTTCACGCCTGTCCGGCACAGATGCGGCAGGCGTGTTTTTTTGCTGGAAAGGACACCACCATGGAACGCAATGATCGCCGATTCTTCAGCCTTTTGTTGGTACTGCTGGGCAACTGCCTGTATACGCTCACTGTTAAGCTATTCCTCCTCCCTGCAGGGCTGATCAGCACCGGAACCACCGGCATCGCACTGGCGGTGAATCACATCACCGGATTCCCCATGCCTGTGTTTATCCTCCTGTTCAATCTGGTAATGCTGATGCTGGGCTGGTGGGTACTTGGCAGGCAATTTGCACTGACCACCATTTTCTCCTCGTTATTCTACCCTGTTGCGCTGGAGCTGCTGAACCGCTGGCTGGGTGATATCCGCATTACCGACAATTTGCTTCTGGACACGCTGTTTGCCGGTTTGGGACTGGGCTTGTCTCTGGGCATGGTCATTCGGGGCGGCGCATCTACCGGAGGCATGGATATCCCGCCGCTGATTTTGAAGGCCAAATTCCGCATTCCCGTCTCCGCCAGCCTGTGGGCGTTCGATTTTTGCATTCTGCTCAGCCAGGCGTTGTACCATACTGCCGAAGATTTGCTGTACGGCGTGCTCCTGCTGATTGTCATTTCCATCTCGCTGAACAAGGTTCTGCTGTTTGGTACCAGCAAGATTGAGATTAAAGTGGTCAGCCCGGAAGCCGGGCTGATCCGGGACGCGATTCTCTCCCAGGCCGACCGGGGTGTGACGCTGCTTCACGGAGAAGGCGGCTACCTGCACGCCCCCACCGAGGTTCTGCTCAGTGTGGTATCCAACCACGAACTGCCCCGCATTGAGCGTCTGGTGCGGGATATTGACCCGGACTGCTTTATGGTTGTCAGCCATGTTACCGAAGTCTGGGGACGTGGTTTCTCTTTGGGAAAGCATTACAAAGAGGACGCCAATTCCTGAGGATAGCGTTGACTTTTCCCGGAATATTCGGTATAATCTCCCCGTATTTTGTGTTTTGGAGGATCTCGTATGCAACGTGAGCATCTGGGAAGCCGTCTGGGCTTCATTCTGCTCAGCGCGGGCTGTGCCATCGGCATCGGCAACGTCTGGAAATTTCCCTGGATGGCCGGTCAATACGGCGGCGGCGCTTTCGTGCTGATCTACCTGCTGTTTTTACTGGTGCTGGGCGTTCCGGTGCTGACCATGGAATTTGCCATGGGGCGTGCCGCTCAGAAAAGCCCCCTGAAAATGTACCAACAGTTGAAGCCCGGCAGCAAATGGAGCTGGCACGGCTATGTGTGTCTGCTGGGCAACGTTGTTCTGATGATGTTCTATACCACCGTCGCCGGATGGATGCTGCAATATTTTGTGGACACCGCCGCCGGTGTTTTTACCGGCCTGGACACTGCTGCCATCGAAGGAAAGTTCGTGGAGATGCTGGGCAATCCCGGTAAGATGACCATTTACATGGGGATCGTTGTGGTGGTCGGCTTTGCTGTGCTCTCCGTTGGTGTGCAGAAGGGGCTGGAACGGGTTACCAAGTGGATGATGATGGCGCTGATTCTGCTGATGTGGGTGCTGGCACTGCACAGCATCACCCTGTCCGGCGGCGCAGGCGGACTGGCATTCTACCTGATTCCCAATTTTCAGCGCATGGCAGACATTGGCGTGGGCAATGTGATTGTCGGCGCCATGAATCAGGCGTTCTTCACCCTGAGTCTTGGTATTGGATCCATGGCAATTTTCGGCAGCTACATCGGCAAGGAGCACGCCCTGATGGGCGAGGCAGTACGGGTCAGCCTGCTGGATACCATGGTGGCCCTGTGCTCCGGTCTGATCATCTTCCCCGCCTGCTTTGCCTACGGCGTTGACGTAAACAGCGGCCCCGCGCTGATTTTCAAGACCCTGCCCAATGTGTTTAACCACATTGCTCTGGGCCGGTTCTGGGGCAGCCTGTTCTTCCTGTTTATGACCTTCGCCGCGTTCTCCACAGTACTGGCGGTATTTGAGAACATTGTGTCCTGCGTCAGCGAACTCACCGGCTGGGCCCGCCGGAAAACCTGCCTCATCTGCTGCGTCTGCATCTTCCTGCTGAGCCTGCCCTGCCTGCTGGGCAATAACCTGTGGCAGCACGTTCGCCCCATTGCCGGTCATGACATTCTGGACAGCGAAGACTTCCTGGTCAGCAACATCATGCTGCCGCTTGGCTCGCTCATCTTTGTCCTCTTCTGCACCGCCCGGTATGGTTGGGGTTGGGAAAAATTCATGGCAGAGGCCAATGAAGGTGCCGGTCTGAAGGTCGCCCGCTGGATGCGCGCCTATATGACGTACATTCTTCCTGTCATCGTCTTTGTGATTTTCGTCGTTGGACTGGTGAATTTCTTCAAATAATCCAAAAACCCCCGGCAGTAAAGTGCGGGGTCCATAAGACAGTTAACAGCCACAGCAGTTTGCACTACTGTGGCTGTTCTTGTATTCTATCCCGTTATGTGATAATATGGGATCGAACAGATCTACAAATCGGAGTTTGTAGAAAGGATGTTATAAAAGTGAAACAGAAAATAATTTGCTTTGCAGTGGTTTCCACAATACTGTTAGCCAGTTTAATCATTTATATCATACCTGAGCCACTATCGGATTGTTTAGGCGAAAGCAGTCAAATTACCATAACGATGAACGAAATTGGCATTAGAGACGGTGAGCCATTTATTGACCCCATAACTTATCCAGATATCACGGCAGAACAAAAGGACAGCATTTTCGCATTGTGCAATCAATATTCGTACAGAAGAACATTTCATACAATATTCTCAGACGGTTCTATGTCTGGATTAGGAAATAGGTTGATTTATATTTTTATAAATGGTGATGATACAACAGTTAATCTTATCACCATATCTTCAACAGGAAAAATCGGCATTGACAATAAGACGTACAAAATGGATAATGCAGAACAGCTCATTGAACAAATGACAGAAATTTTGGAGAAACCGTCGTAAACAGGAAAAGTAAATTCCAGTTTTTCGAACAGACATAAGTGCGCACTTCTATACGGGGCGATCCCGTATAGAAGTGCGCTTTGCGAGGCAAAACGCCCCGGATACTTTACAAATGTCCAGGGCGTTTTATTTCACTGTGTTCCAAACAAGGGACTGTATCCCTTGCGCCGCTTGGCGGCTATCCTCTTAAATCAAATAATCTTACACAAGGCCTATTCTTGTACTGTCCGTACAATCTGGGGCAGTTCAAAAGTCACGCCTTTTGCATATTTTACTGTCTTACGAACACCGCCCGAACTGCCGAGAGTTTCCTATTGTTATCGTGCGTTCACCGCGTCCACGAATCGTGCAAAAGCCGCCCGTCCCTCGGGGGTGTTCTTGTACACACCCGCGTCCTCCAGAACCTCGGCAAAAACTTTTCCGGTTTCCTGAAGGATAATTTCCAGCGCATTGTCTTTGGTAAAGGTGTAACGCTGCTTCAGCTCCGCCACCCAGTCTGCATGCTTTTCCAGCGCCGCGTCGGCGGCAATGTCCCTGCCCGCAACGATTGCCTCCGCCAGATCCGTCAGTTCCTGCTTCAGGCGGCTGGGAAGCACCGCCAGACCCATCACCTCAATCAGGCCGATATTTTCCTTCTTGATGTGGTGCTTGTCCGCATGGGGATGGAATACGCCCAGGGGATGCTCCGGTGTGGTGATATTGCACCGCAGCACCAAATCCAGCTCGTACAGGTCGCTTCTGCGCCGGGCGATGGGGGTGATGGTATTGTGGGGTTCCCCGTCGGAGAAAGCGACAACCCCAACGCTCTCGTCGGAATAGCCCCGCCAGCAGGTGAGAATCTTATCCGCCAGCTCTGCCAGCCGCTGGGGCTCCCTGCCGTTCAACCGGATGACACTCATGGGCCACTTCACAATGCCCGCATGAATATCTTCATAACCCCGGAAGGAAATTTCCTTCTCCAGCCCGGCGCTCTCCATGGCAAACCGGTAATGTCCGCCCTGGAAATGCTCATGACTGAGAATGGAGCCGCCCACAATGGGCAGATCGGCATTGGAACCCACAAAATAGTGTGGAAAGGCTTTCACAAAGTCCAGCAGCTTTTCAAAGGCCGCCCGGTCAATCTTCATGGGAACGTGTTTGGAATTAAACACGATGCAGTGCTCATTATAGTAAACATAGGGAGAATACTGCAAGCACCAGGGTTCCCCGCAGATTTCAATGGGAACAATCCGGTGATTGGCCCGGGCAGGATGGTTCATCCGTCCGGCGTAGCCCTCGTTCTCCCGGCACAGCTGACACTTGGGATAAGCCGTCTGGGGCGCATTTTTTGCAGCAGCGATGGCTTTGGGATCCTTCTCCGGCTTACTCAGATTGATGGTAATGTCCATCTCGCCGTATTCGCTGGGGTACTTCCAGCGCATATCTTTCGCGATGCGATAGCGGCGGATGTAATCGGTATCGCAGCTGAACCGATAATACCAGTCCGTGGCTTCCACCGGGCTTTTGGCGTATTTTTCGGAGAAGGTGCGTACCACCTCCCGGGGCATGGGCGTGATCGCACCCATAATCCGGGTGTCGAAAATATCCCGGGCAGTAATGTTGTCCTCGCACAGCCCCTGCTCTACAGCGTAGTGAAGAATCCCTGCGAGAATTTCCTCCAGATCCTCACTCTGGGGCTCGTCAGAGGGTTCATAGTCATCCTTGCGCAGAATATCCAGCAGACGATTGGTCAGCACCTGGTGATCCACCGGCTCGGCAAGGCCGCAGTTCATGGCATAGGATACCAGAGAATCGATGCATGTATCGATTTTCATGCCTCCACCTCCATCTCAACACCGCCCTGGGGCCGGATGGACAATACATGGCAGGCGCCCTCTCCCAGCGCCGCGTCAATGCCGGCGCGGAAGGATTCCAGCAGGTCAAAGGGAACGAAAGCCTGCACGGTTCCGGCGAAGCCGCCGCCGTGGACCCGGTAAGCGCCCCGACCCTGCAAATAGTGCTCGCACAGGCCCAGCGCCACCGCCATGGCCTGCTGCTTCACATATCCAGCGGGAATCACATTTTGCAGATACATCCAGCTGGAGAAGCCGGACTCTTTGGTCAGCCGCAGGAAGCCTTCAAAGTCGCCCTTTTCCAGGCAGGCAACCTGCTGGGGCACCCGACGGTTTTCATTGTATTCATGAATGACCCGCATCACAGCACGGTCACCGCAGCGTTCCCGCAGCGCGGGGATGGCGGCATAAAAATCCGTCTCGGGAATCTCGGTGATGACTTCCTTGCCGAAGTAGGCGGCAACCATCTTCATTTCCCCGGGCACGGCGGCATATTCGTCGGTCAGGTCGGCGTGATCTGCCCGGGAATCAATGATGCACAGGGCGTGGCCGGTGGTGGAAAAGTCAAAGTGTACCGGACGGATATCCGGATGCTCTTTGTCTGCGAAATCAATGGTGACCAGCCCACCGACGGCAGAGGCTGTCTGATCCATCAGCCCGCAGGGTTTTCCGAAAAACACATTTTCCGCATACTGACCAATCTGTGCAATCTCCGGCTGGGACACCCGGCCGTCAAAGAACAGGTGGTTCACAATCGTGCCGATCAGCACCTCAAAGGCGGCGGAAGAGCTCAAGCCGGAGCCGGGCAGAACCGTGGATTCACAGTAAGCGTCAAAGCCCCCAACCTTGCAGCCAAGCTGTACAAACCGGGCGGCAACGCCCCGGATCAGAGCCGGTGTGGAATTGATTTCCGATTCCACTGGCTCCAGCGCATCCAGACTGACCTGGCACAGCGGATAGCCCTTGGATTGAATCCGAATGGTATTGGTACCGTTGGCACGGACCGCCGCCACCGTATCCAGATTCACCGCGCCGGCCAGAACCCTGCCGCGCTGATGATCGGTATGGTTGCCGCTGACTTCTGTGCGGCCGGGTGCGGAAAAATAGCGCTCCGCTTCCCCACCGAACGCAGCGGCAAACCCAGCGTCCAGTCTTTTTTTGTCGTTTGCGGAAAGAATCAGTGCAGACATAACAGCCTCCCAAAATAAGCCCGCAGGCGATTTGTGATGGTATTTCGTTTGTTATTATACTTTGAATCGCTGCGAAATGGAAGGGGCAATTTTCCAAAACGTCACAATTCTCGGCGTAAAAAAGAAAATGAAAAAAAGCGAGAAAATCCCTTGACATTTCCGCGAAGTGTGTTATAATACAGAAGCTGTCCGACAGGGCAACAGAATATGGGGGTATAGCTCAGCTGGGAGAGCGCTTGAATGGCATTCAAGAGGTCAGCGGTTCGATCCCGCTTATCTCCACCACGAGTCCTGAAAACCATTGGTTTTCAGGACTTTTTCTTGTTGTAATCGTGAATAATCCCTGTATAATCCGTATTTTCCGAACCGGGGCGTTACACCCCGGTTCGCGTTACTCACCGTACCGGAATCGTACCGGAATTACAACGGTTCCAGGTGGTCCAATACGTCCAAATCCGGGTCTTTTCCCCCGGAAAAGGCACTGGAAAACTTCCCGATTGCCGCCAATTTCACCGGCTCCTGAACGTGCAGATAGTGCTTTGTCATGTCCACATCCGCATGACCGACGATGCTCTGGATGGTTGCCAGGTCAACGCCCAGCATCTGCATTTGAGAAACATAGGTATGTCGGCAACTGTGAGGTGTCAGAACCCGAACCCCCTCCACCCCTTTCACTGCCTTCTGAAACTGGGTTCGGAAGGTGGATGGATTGCAGGGCATCCCCGGCTTTCTGGGAGATTCCCAGATGAATTTGTCCGGCGTGTCCCGGAGCAGCTTTGCATAGCAGCGGAGGTTTTCGGGCACCGGGATGCTGCGGTAGCTGTCAAAGGATTTGGGCGTACCCAGCGTCGCCGTGCCCTTGTCCATGCACACTGCCTGCTCGATGGTGATGGTGGAGCCGTCCTCGGCGATGTGCCGGGGTTCCAGTCCCAGCAGCTCCTGTGTCCGCATTCCCGTGCCCAGCATCAGCCGGATGCTCCAGCCGATTTTGTTCTGGGGCAGCTTGTCCAGAAGGAGCTGGACTTCCCTGGTGGTGAAAGCCTCCTTCGGCTTGGGCCGTGCCTTTCGCATCTTGTCCGCGTAGGCTGCGGGATTCTTGTTCAGCAGATCGTTGGCAACCGCCTTGTTGAAGATCTGAAACAGCATCCCCCGGCATTGGGAAATCCGGGAATTGGAGGCCTTGCTCTGGCGAAGCTGTTTCAGAAATTGCTCAATGTCATAGGCTTTGATCTGATCGAGCTTGCGTCTGCCGAAATGGCTTTCCAGAATCCGCAGGGTGTAGCGGTAGCTCTCCTGTGTGGTGGACTGGATGTTATCCTTGTGGTTTTCAAACCAAAGCTCAGCCCACTCGCTGAAGGTATACTCATGGGCGAGAATCACACCTTCTTCCTTCGCCCGGAGAAAGCTTCGCATCTTTTTCTTGACTTCCGACTGGGTGTTGCCGTAAAAGCTTTTGTACTTGCGTTTGCCGTTGGGCTGAAACCCATCCATGATGGTACACTCCCAAAGGCCGTTTTTGCGCTGGCGAATGTGACCTTCGCCGTTGGTTCTTTTCTTTGCCATTGAACTCCTTTCCGCTGGCACAATGTGTTTCGTCATGGTCATTGTACAGCATGGCGGTTTATTTTGTAAAGTTTGCGGCGGTATACAATTTCTTGATGAAAGGATTTCCATTATTTCCGAGGATGGGTTGCGCCAGAAAAGGCAGATGACGCCGCTGGGCTGTCGCCCAGCAAGGAAGATAACGCATTCTGGCGCAATTCAGACCGGAAAGAAGGAAAGATTTTCATCAAGAGATTGTATCAGACTTCGCCGAATTTTTCGGCGAAGTTGCGAGCCGTAGTTCGGTATGTTCGATTGGTGCGATAATCAGGCACCGGGTGGGGCGTCCGGAATATCGCACATATCGTTTTTATCGGACACCCTTTCCATAATCAGATACTTCACATTCTCCTCCCGACGCCCCAGGTAGCGGATGCCGTAGCGTTCGGACAGTTCTCTGGTTTTGGCGTTGAGCTTTCGCACCAGCGAGTTGGGCTTGGCAAGGAGATCGGGGTTGATTTTCAGAAGGGCTTCCAAAAGCTCCGTGGCTGTCCCCTTCCACGAAGGCTTGTCTTGGATATAGATTCCCACCGCCGCAAGGATTGGATCCTCCGGGTCTTCCTCCTGAGAATCCGCGTAGCCAAGAAATTTCCAAATCTTTTTCTCCCGGTCAAAATCCAGCAGCAGTTTTTTGTCCGGGTGCTCCCGGCTGGTGACGGTAAGCGAGCCTTGCGTCCCCAGCCGGTTTTCTTTTTCCAGAATCAACGAGCCATCGGCACAGCCGATCAGACCGGTGGTGCCGGAAATTTTGTCCACCGCGTCGTCGGCCTCCTGCTTCCGGGTGTGATGCACCAGCAGGATGGTCAGGTCGAACCGGTCAGCGATTTGCTTCAGCACCGTCAGGGTGGCGTAGTCCCCGGCGTAGCTGTAGCTGTCCGCTTTCAGCTGGCGGATTTTTTGCAGGGTGTCGATGATGACGAACTTGGTTTCCGGGTGGTCGCTCAGGAAATTGGTGAGCTGTTCTTCAAGTCCGCTTCCCAGAAGCTCCGCGTCGGTGGCGATGGTCAGGTCCCCGGTTTCGCCGCCGGTGACCTCCACCAGACGACGCTGGAGCCGCTGGTCGGTGTCCTCCAAGCTCAGGTAGAGCACACCGCACTGCCAGGTTTTCAGCTCCCACACCGGAAGCCCCAGACTGACGCAGTGGGCCAGCCACAGCACCAGCCAGGACTTGCCGATTTTGGAAGCACCCGCCAAAAGATACAGTCCCTTGCCCAGCAGCCCTTCGATCAACTCCGGGTTGTCCGGGAACTGCATGTCCATCAGCTCGTCCGCGGCGATGGTGTCGAGGCTGCAAATCTTGACCCCCAGCACCCGGCAAACGTGCTTGAGGGCATCGGCTGTTTTTCGGAAGCCGTGGCTTTCCATGGCGTAGTCCACCACGTCTCCTTTGCTGCCGCAGTTGGGGCAGCTCCAGAGAAAATCCCCCACCACCTGCGCGTGCTGCCCGCAATGCGGGCAGACGGTGAGGGAGGGTTCGTAGTAGGGAATCTGGGCGGCTTTCAGATAATCGATGAAGCGGAATTTGACTTCCGTTCGCAGGATTTCAGAAGATTGCATCATCGATTCCTCCTTTACGCGGCGCTCTGTTCTTCCATCCATGCCAGCAGCTTGTCCTTTGGGACAACCATACGTTTGCCGATCTGGATGGTGGGAAAGCCCTTGGAGTGCATGAGGGTGTAGGCTCCGGCCCGGGAAATCCCCAGAACCTGCGCCACATCCTCGGCGCAGAGGGTGATGGGAAGCTGATCGATAGAAGTGTAAGTATTTGTCATGTTTTCTATTTCCTTTCCTTAAAAATATGTTGTTTTCAATAGGGGCAAGCAATGCAACCCGGTACCCAGATTGCGAAATGGCTTGTTGGGGTGGTTCCCCCAATCCCCCGATACGCAGAGAATTCTGCGGCTGCGCACCGTTCCGGCGCTTAAGGAATCTTCGCAAGAGAATCCAAAATCTTTCTTGCATAGTCGTACAGGCCGTCGATTCTGTCGCGAATCTCCTGAATGTCCGCCTCGTAAATCCGCCCTGTGGAATTGAGGGAACGGGCGATCTGGTTGATGTTGTTGTTGGCGATGCCCAGCAGCCGGATCATCTCTTTCAGCTCCGGAAGCTCCAGCTTGATCACATAGCCGTCAATGGCCATCTTGCGAAGATAAGCGCCCATATTGCTGGTTCCGTACAATTCCATCTTTTTGAGAATCAGTTCTTTTTCTTCCGGGGTTGCCCAGAATTTGATTTGCTCTGTGCGGTTTCGCTTTGGTACTTCTGCTCGCTTACGCATAATCATCCTCCCTCCCAACTGCCCGCTTGGAGAAATATCGCGGGCACTCCACCACGGTGGCACGAAAGCTCTGCTTGCAGCTGTGGATGCATCGCCTGCACAAGCTGTTGTAGCAGCGCCGTCCCCGGTGGTTCAGGAACAGCGACCATTCGTGTTTCAGTTTCTTGCTCATTCTCGGCATTGGCCTCTCCTTTCGTTTCTTTGCTGACCTGTTTTGAAAAAATCCCTTCATAATAACATTAGGACACGGAAACCCCGTTTTTCTCACTTACCTCAAAAAATATTTTTCACCACCCTTAAAAAGTCCCTCATAATACCACTAAAGCAAAGAGAGCAAAAAACGGAACTCAATTCTCAAAAAAATTTTCTCTCACTTACTAGGCAGCGAAAATGCAATTTTGTCCCGCTTGAAATGTAAACATTTTATGAACCTCCTTCTGCCTGTGTTGTCGGT
>JBJDYL010000113.1:0-126515 GCA_051867285.1 Faecousia sp.
CATTCTGCCCATCGACAAGGCGACGAAATTCGTGGAAAAGTACAGTAAGGAAGCCGCTTCTGCCTCCCCGCTGGAAAGCCCCTATCGTCACACCGGCGAGCATCTGGATTGACATACAACCGTTCCGCAGATTGCTATGGCATTGTAAAACGGCATTGCCCCGGAAACTAAGAAAGAATCCATACAAACAGCAACGCCCGAAGATTTTGAAAATCTTCGGGCGTTGCTGTTCTACACGACGGGCTTTGTGAAGCCCAAGGAGCTGTGGGCGATACAGTAGGTTGCATTGCAAAAATGCCGCACTGCTTTTCACGAGTGCTTGAATCCCGAAAAAATACCCGGCATTGCCTGTTAGCAATGCCGGGTATCCGTTTTCTCAAGGCTCCATCTGGAAAGAGACAACGCTGCCGGTGTCCTGATTCAGAACCACCACTGCATCCGCTGCGCGGGTCATCACGCCGTCATCTGCAACGGCCTTCGCCTTGGACTTGGACAGTCCGCGAATGGCTTCCAAATCCTGACTATAACCCTCCAGCGCGGTCTCATCCACAACATACACCGCCACGTTGTAGGTGGTGGTATCGCCCAGGAACTTCCGATAGGCGCTTTCCACAGTGGTCACCAGGGTTGCGTCATCGTATTCGTCGCTCTGCTCCTGTACCACCGCAATCATGTGGGTATTGATCTCATACCGCTCCTGGGCGGTATAGCTGCCGGAAATGGAGTTGTGGTCATAGTAGTAAGCCAGGTACCCAACCACGCAGCAAACGCCCACGGCGAACAGAGTCAGCAGCAGAGCAAGGTGCTTTTTATCGAATTTCAGTTCGTCCGCAACGTAAGACTTTTTCGCCTTGCCGTCAGTTTTTTGCACATCCGTTCCCGCTGCCGGAGTGTAGGTCAGCCTCATCCGGCGGGTCACGGGGATGACAACGCTCAGGAACAGGGTCAGCAGGAAGGACTCAATGGGGAACAGGCACAGGTTCTTAATCACAGCGGGCAGGATCATAAAGGCGTAAGACTTTCCCATAATCGCCGCATAGTACCACATGGACACCAGGGAGTTGAGAATGATGTTCACAAACAAATCCATGGAGAACCGTGCCAGAATCACCCGGGTGACAGTGACCTTCGCCCGGTAGAAGAACAGGGCGAACAGCACGCTGCCTGCCACTTCCACAAACATATACGGCAGGAAATACACGCCACCCTGGGGGAACAGCAGAAAGCCCACAAAATCCGAGATGCAGGCTGCCAGCGCGGCAACCACGGGTCCGAAAATCATGGCGCCCATGGCGTTGATCAAAGGTGCACCCACGTTGATGTTCAGGTTGGGTGCCAGGGGGATGACCGTCCACTTCATAGACACCCGCAGAGCAATCATCAGGGCCGCAATGACCAGCATTTTGGTGTCCTTCAGCTCCATGGCGGCATCGTGCCAGTAGGCTTTGGAGAAGGGATGGGCGTACAGGGTTGTGCTTTTCTGGATGGCGCGCATAAAAATACCTCCTTAAAATGAAGCAACGGACGGCTGCTGCCCCGACGGATCAGATAAGTACAAACCCCGGCGGAAACCGCCGGGGAGCTGTACAGATCATGGTTACCCATGGGGAAAAGGCAGCAAAGAAAAGCCGAACCCATTGCCCGACCGAGTATCGTTGCTACATAAAGGAGGGTAGTCCCATATGCAACAGCGGGTGCGGTGATCCCATCGTGGATAGCTTTCCTTCGTCCTCCGGGCAAACTCCCCGTCCCGGTGGCACTTGACGCGGGATCTCCTACTCTGTTCAGGGCTACTATACACGATTCCCGCAAAAATGTAAATAGGTTTTCACAGATTTTCCCGGTTTTTCCCTAGTTCCGTAAGACAGCACGAAATCTGTCGGAGAGTTTCCGGGAACGGTTTTCCGGTTTCGCCGGGTTTCCCGGTTTGGGGTGCCTACAATGGAAGTACCAAACTAACGAGGGGGACGGGCAATGCAGTGCCAGAAGCTGAAAACCTACATGGAAACCGGACGGGTGGTTTTCCTGCCCGCACAGGCGATTCGCCCCAATCCGGCGCAGCCCCGGAAGGTGTTTGCCCCGGGGGCACTGGACGAGCTGGCGGAATCCATCCGGCAGCACGGGATTTTGCAGCCCCTGTCCGTCCGCCGCCGGGACAACGTCTATGAGCTGATTTCCGGAGAGCGGCGGCTGCGGGCGGCGCAGCTGGCCGGGGTCACGGACATTCCCTGCATCCTCATGCGCATGGACGATCTGGAATCGGGGATGGCAGCGCTGGTGGAAAATTTGCAGCGGCAGGATCTGGACTTTATCGAGGAAGCCCAGGGCATCAAATGTCTGCTGGAGCGGTTTGATATGAGCCAGGAGCAGGCCGCCCGGCTGCTGGGAAAAAGCCAGAGTGCCGTAGCCAACAAGCTGCGGCTGCTGCGCCATTCTCCGGCGGTACTGGCCGCCCTGCGGGAAGCGGGTCTGACGGAACGCCATGCCCGGGCGCTGCTGCGGCTGCCGGACGAGGCATCCACGCTGTCTGCCCTGCAGGAAATCGTCCGACAGAATATGAGCGTCGCCCGGGCGGAACGGTACATCGAAAGCCTGCTTTCCGCCCCGACGGAGAAGAACCGTAAGGCCAACGTGGGCGCGTTTCTCAACAATCTGACCCAGAATCTGCAAAAAATCCAGCTTTCCGGAATTCCCGCCGTGTCCGAACGCCGGGAAACGGACAGCCAGATCGTGCTGACCATCACCATTCCGAAGTAAAAAAGCCGGGGAACAGGCAAATGCCTGTTCCCCGGAGCTACAAACACAAGGATACGGAATCACGAAACTTTTACGGTGATGGTGCAGGACTTATTGCTTCCATCTGTGGTCTTGATGGTAATTTTTGCAGTACCTGCCTGATTGGGAGAGAACCAAACCTGGTGCCAGCCATCTCCATAGCTGTCAACGCCCAAAATATTGGCAACCTTGGGATTGCTGCTGGTGACAACGAAATCGCCGATGTAGTATGTGTATGTGCTGCCATCATCGCGTGCTGTGTAAGGGCCGTCAACTGCCTGGTCACAGTAGAAGGCAGCGCCATAAATATAATCAAGCTCCTCCGTCCGGACGCTGGCTGTCACTGTCTTATATGCGGGATACAGAGCCGTTGCGGGGGCTACCAATCGATAATTATGAGATGCAAAGCCATCGGTTCCATCCATTGCATATGCGAAGATTTCTGCTTCCAGCCAGATGCCCTGCCTGCCATACTTCCCAAGCAGGCTCATTGCGCTGGATTTCACAGAAAGCCTGCCACCGGAGCAACTGACCAGTCCTTCAAATTCATCGCGCACGCTTACCCACCGGTAGTAGCCATCATCCTGAAGTTCCGAGTAGCCTACGTCCCAGCCCCAGGTGACTTTCTGGTTGGTAGGCTTTCCATAGGTGTTACCAAACACCACTTTATGGCTGAAGGATTTGCCCACCGCCAGCAGGCTCATTCCGTTGGTCCCCTTGGGTGCGGAAGATGTCAAAGCCATGGTAGAAACGGGAACCGTAACGTTGATGGTAACAGTTGCCTTTTTACCGGAACCATCCATAGCAGCTGCGGTAATTCTTGCGGTGCCTGCCTTATGGGCGGTAACATTGCCGTTGTCATCCACGGAGGCAACCGCCGGATTGCTGCTGCTCCAGACAATACACCCGTCATTCCCGACAGGAACGCCAGCCGCCGTATAGGCGGATGCGACCAGTGTAATCTTGTTTTCAACACAGTCCGCAGCCGGGGAATCCTTCAAATCCACATTAAACAAGCCCACACTGGTGAGTTTCTGTGTATCTATATTCCATGCGTTGGGGCCGGGCGCCCAGCCAGGCCACATATCGAACCAAACGAAAACAGAGGCGCATTTGGGAGCAACATGAACGGTGTAAGTTCCTACGATGCCAACGTCCTGAGAGACTGCCCGAACTGTAAAGATCGCGCCGGGAGCAGTGTCCTTCGGCACTGTCACCCTACCGCTGGAAGAGATTGTGACACCCTCCGGGGCGTCCGGCAGGGACCAGGTCACTTTTTTGTTATCGGCAGTGGCAGGGAGCACCGTTGCTTTGTAAGTAGCGGAAGCGCCGGGGGCAATGGAGTACTGTCCGGCAATGGTGATGTCCGTCACCGCCTGCATGACCTTGACAGAGCACTTTGCGCTCTTGCCGCTGCCGTCCAGCGCTTTGCAGGTGATGGCAGCGCTGCCCTTGGCCACGGCAGTAACCATACCATTGGCATCGACAGTTGCGACCTTGGCGTTGCTGCTGGTCCACCGCACGTCCACGTCGGTGGGATTGAGCGGCGCATTCGCAGTATCCTGCATCGCTGCAATGGAGAGCTGCACCTTCTCACCAACATAGCAGGAAGCCGCTGCGCTGTTCAACGTCATCTTAGCTACAGGAAGCAGCTTTGCCACCTGGACCGTGATCGTGCCTTTAATATCGGGGTTCGCCTTGCAGGCGGCTTCCACAGTAATTGAGCCTTCCAGATTTTTGGGGGTAGTCAGCTTACCGGTTTTGCTATCGATCTTTGCGGCGGTCATACTGGGAGAGCGATTGCTAATGCTCCAGATAACACCCTGATCCGCCTTTTCCACAGGCTGCACCACAGCGGTGAATTCACCGGTCTTGCCTGCAATCAGTCTGGTCGGGCCGGAAATTTCCACCTTCTCAATCTGAAGGGTGGCAGCCACTGTCACCTTCTTGGTCAGCACTATGCCAGCCATACCCAAGCCGTTGACCTGCACCGCCTTCACGGTGATGGTTTTTCCGGCATAGGGAGTCAGATCGACGGGCTTCTCATATTTGCTGCCAACCACCACAGCGCCGTTCTTTACGCTGGGCGTTTTGCCGTCCAGGGTGTAAAGAATGAATTCGTTCTTATCACCAATATTAGAGTAGAATTCCAGCTTGCTATCGCAGGAAATTGTGCTGCTGAAAGTCGCATCGGCAGAATCGTCAATGATATTTTCTTCTGCATCCAACACACGGAAATCAGGAATCGCGGGTTTTTCGGACAGCATATTTGCCGCGTTGACAATGCCCACGCCCAGATCGCTGTCGCCCTTGGTCGCGGTGGATTTCAGACGTGCTTCAATCTGGGCAGGCTCTGCCCAGGGATAAACGCTCTTGTACAGGGCGACAATACCGGCAACCACGGGGGTGGCCATGGAGGTGCCATTCCAGCTTTCGTAGGTGCTGGAACCGTCCTTCGTTATTGTGGAAGAATAGATCCCGGCGCCAGGCGCTGCAATATCCGCCCAGGAACCATAGTTAGAGAAAGTCGCTCTGCTGTTGTTGGGATTACTTGCCACAACCGCAATCACACCGTCACAGGCAGCAGGATACTGCATGCAGTTGGTTCCATCGTTGCCCATAGCCGCAACAACCGTGACGCCACGCTCGCGAGCATAGTCAATTGCCTCCTGCATGAGCGGAGTATACCCAGTACCGCCCAGGCTCATGTTGATCACCTTTGCGCCGCTATCCGCAGCTGCATAGATGCCCTGAATAATGATATCGTAACTGCCAGACCCATTTTCATCAAGAACACGGACGCTGAGGATTCTGGCATCCGGAGCAATGCCCGCTCCGCCCTTGCCGTTATTCATTGTTGCGGCAATGATGCCCGCAACATGGGTGCCATGACCGTTTTCGTCACCGTTCCCATAGCCTACGTCAGGCCCTTCTACTACCTTTCCGACGAGATCAGGATGGCCACTCTGCACACCGGTGTCCAGGACAGCGACCGTGACTCCCTTGCCCGTGGTAACACCCCAGGCGGCATAGCTGTCCACCACATCGTGCATATACTGGTAGGGCTGCCAATACCACCAGCCTTCCCCTTCATCACTATAATCAAGATAATAGTTTGTGGGATACATCAGTGCTGGGTCGGGGTCGGTCATATTCTCAACCCAGGTATTCCAACTCTGCCGCTCGGGAGCATCCATGCTCATAGTGCTTGTCCCGTTCTCTGTCTTTACAGGAACAGACTCAATGGGTTCCAGCGACACGATATAGTTGGGATAGGCCGCAGGCAGAGGCAGGCGCATGTCCTGCGCCGCCGCTACCGCCTGGGGAACCGTGGCGGTGAGCAGCCGGATTTTGGCGATGCCATAGCCGTAATCCACCAGTTCAGCACTGAAAGCTTCCGCGTAAAGCTCCGCTTCCTCCCGGGAATCCGCGCCGAAAATCAGTACACCGTCCTCGTAATCCGCGCCCGCCGTCAACCCGTCGGTGGTCTGGGATACGTCATGGTCGACCATGTCCCGCTTGCCTGCCAGTTCCTCTTTGCTGAGGACATAGCCCTCGGGCAGACCTGCCAGACCATAGGGCAGCTCCACAGGCTCCGTTTCCTCAGTGGGGTCGGTTTCCTGGATAGGCTCCGTGGTCTCCTGGGTTGCTTCCGTTGCTTCAGTTTCTCCCGTCGCTTCAGTCGCTTCCGTTTCAGCGGGTTCCTCCGTCTCAGCGGGAGCTTCCGTTTCAGCGGGAGCTTCCGTTTCAGCGGGAGCTTCCGTCTCAGCAGGAGGCTCCGTCTCGACAGGCGCCTCCGTCGCAGCGATCACTACTGCGGGTTCACTGGCATCCTCTTCCTCTGCCGCAAGGACAAAGGGGCAGCAGCTCACCAGCAGGGCAATCGCCAGAAGCAGGGACAGCAGCCTGGTGGGAATACGATGCTTCATAAAATTCGCCTCTCATTCTTATTCCTCGTCCTGCGCCATATTGCCGTGGGTTCGGGTCAGGACGGAGTATACTTAAAACGCTTTTGCCGTGTGATTCAGGGACAGTTCCGGCCAGCCGTTTTCCCTGCCCCGCTGAATAACCGCCTTCGGATCCTCCTCCGTGCGGAACAGGGCAATATGATAGCCATAGTCCACCAGCTCAATCCCGTATAATTCTGCCAGTTTCTGCGCTTCCTCCAGCGTTTCCGCAGACGCTATCAACTGTCCATTCTCACTGATCTCGCCGGGAGCAGTTTCTGTAAACTCCGAAGCGGGAAAGGTTTCCAGGGATGCTGTTTCCGCAGGCACCGTTTTGGGAGGGATCGTCTCAGACGCAACGTTTTTCCGGCACCCGGAAACCAGCGCGGCAGCCAAAAGAATCAGCAAGCCCGCCGTTATGTATCTGCCCATTGCATCACTTCCTGTCGAAATTTGATAAAACCTTGCACTCATTATAATGTTCTCAATTTGGAAAATCAAGGAAAACTATCACACGATGGCAATTCCCCCATAAAAAACGCCGCCGGGAGCCGGCAGCGTTTGCTTTGCATATCCAGTTCAGAAAAACAGCAGGGAAATCCAGGTAACCACATTGGAGCCGAACTGGAATTCCAGCCCCAGACGTTCCAGAATAGGCACCACGTTGATGCCGTGGCTTTCCACGCAGGGGTGCATTTTGTCCGGATGGCGGCAGGGCTGACCGTCTGCAATGGCGCAGCGGCTGCATATGGCGCAGGCCTGGGTGGAAAGAATATAGGGCTGCACGTTCTGCTGGCGCAGCAGCGCGGCCACCTGCTCTGTCAGCGCCTCATGGGCGGGACGGGTGGCAAGGGTTTCCGCCATATCCGCAATGTCCGTCACCTCTGCAATGGAGGAAATCAGCAGGCAGTGCGCAAAGGACAGACATTTTGTCCGGCAGTCCGGAACCGTACCCACCCCCGGAGGGCAGGCCCAGGTTTTGCCATACATCGGGCACTCATTCTGGCAAATCCAGCGAATCCGCTCCGAAAATTCCAGCTCTTTGGGGTCGATGTAGTCGTAAATATAGAGCGGCAGCTCTGACAGCTTTTCCTCCAGCAAATCTCTGTTCATGCAAATTCCTCCATAATTTTCTCGCAGCCCTCACAGATATCGGTAAAGGTTTGTGAAAAATCCCCGGTATACCAGGGATCCGCCACGTCCCGATCCAGCAGCGGGCGGATTTTTTCCGGATCCCGGGGCAGCATCCGGGCAAGATACCGGGCGTTGCTGGCGTCCATGTAGTAGATCCGATCAAAATGGCGATAGTCCGCCGTGGTCACCTGCCTGGCCCGGTGGCCGCCGCAGGGTATGCCCCGGCGTTCCAACTCCCGCCTGGCAGGCGGGTATACGCCGCTTCCGATTTCCTCCCGGCTCACCGCCGCAGAGTCAATTTCAAACTCTTCCCCACGCCCGGCACGCAAAGCCATGTCCTTTAATATGTACTCCCCCATGGGACTGCGGCAAATATTGCCGTGGCACACGAATAGTATTTTTATCATCGTCTTATATCTCCATATAAGTCTTGCATCAGTTGTCATATCATGAACTTTCGGTATATGTAGGCCGATTTTCAAATCAATTCCACCCTTCACAGCTTGATAATAGTATTTGTCATCCTCTTCCTAACCGGCGTGTCTGCATCTTTTTCCAGATAGCACGGCATTTACGGCATATTTCAGGATCGATCCCCAATGTATCTACAAGTAGTTCTTTGTCAACAACATCCAGCGCAAGTTCAATGTCTTCATCATTGCGCACTATAGCGTCAATATGTGCAAGCAGCTTGTCCCTTAGTGCAGGATCAATCCTTTCCACTTTGGGAAGTAAAATGTTGCCCATCTCACCGGGTAAGATTTCAAGAACACCTCCACCATAGCTTCGTCCGCAAATCTCGGTGAACGCAAAAGAGATGCTGTTATAGTAGGCAAGAAGGACATTCTCTGGATCAACGCCATCGTTAAACTTCATGCGGTGCATAGTGTCTGTTGACACTGCATCACATTTATTCAGTACAAATTTAGGATAGAAATTATTTCTTCTTAAGAAAAACGCATCCGGAACCCATACAGAAGGAACAATGTACCATCTTTCCCGGATGGAGCATTTGTAGCCCTCGTGTTCTCCATTTGTTTCACCGAGCGAAATGTACTCTTTGTGCTTGGCGGGATATTCATCGTATGGAATCTCAGGGAAGTTGATTAGGCGGGCACGCTTTCCGGCAATTTTGTTTTTCTCCCAATCTTGTGCCGTGAAATATATTCCATGTGCATGAGAACTTCTGCCAATCAAAGGAAGGGTTACTTCACTTAACTGATATTGCTCAGATGTTTCTTCCGTAATGGAGAAGTAGCCATTATTACCTGTGGTTAT
The DNA here is from genome assembly GCA_051867285.1 of Faecousia sp. Classification (GTDB taxonomy): domain Bacteria; phylum Bacillota; class Clostridia; order Oscillospirales; family Oscillospiraceae; genus Faecousia. Next base: position 9,135 of record JBJDYL010000113.1, read on the forward strand.
TCCAACATTGATTATGCCGTATTCGGAGAATTTGGCAAAACGCTTATCTGCACGAAGCTCCTGAATAAGAGCCATTTCCTCTGCGTTTACGAAATATTTTGTCCATTTTTCCTTGACGTGCTGCAACTTTTGAAATCCATTTTGAGATAGATCCAACTGAGCAAAACCGCTAAGATCATTCATTTCAATGATGCGAATACCCTTTTCTTCTTCGCCTTTCTCGCCAATAAACACAACGACTTCTTGCTCGATGTCAGGGAACACAAGCTGTTCAAATGTGATCAGAGTAATTTTCGCAAGATTATTGGCCAAATATAGGCGCAGATCCTCCGCATACGCAACTTGAAGTATCTCAGCTGGAATAACAAACGCTATCTTACCTTTTTCGGACAATAGCTGTACACAAGCTACGATAAACGCAACCCATGCATTTATCAATTTATTCGCTTTCATACCATGCGAAGTCAAAATTTGAGATTGCATTTCTCGCTGGCTTTCTTTCAGATATTGATAGCGAATATAAGGGGGATTGCCCAAAATCAAATCGTACTGTTCCTTGCCGAGAACACGATTATAGAAGTCGAAAAAGTCTTCGGTGCATACTTCGATTTGTTCAAATTCAGAATACCTATCACGAACTTTCTCGGCTTCGTCAGGTTCGATTTCAACAGCTGTTAGTTTATCCACCTTATTCAGAAGATTAAGGTTCTGTAGCGCATCAAGAAATACTCCATCACCGCAACTTGGTTCCAAGACGGTAGAGATATTTTGAGACGCAAAAAGCTCCACCATAGCATCCGCAAGCTGCAATGGCGTATAATACGCTCCTCTTAGTTTCTGCTCTGAACTATCCTTTTTGAGTCTCATCGTTAATACCTCGCTTAATAATCGAGTCTATACACCCGATCAATCAATCCCTGAATCTCAGAGATAAGTGTTTCTTTCTGTCTCTGTAACAGATTTGCAATGCGCTTTGCGGGACGTCCAGACAGTGCATCATTGATTTCGTAAATCTCTCGACTTGCTGCTACCACTCTGTCGTGAATGGCTTTTTGTTCTTCTACGGCAAAATCCAACTCAACAAAGGGTAGTGTAGAGAGAACGAATGTACCACGAGCAGTAAATCCGCCTTCAAAATCGCTGCCTACGATCTCCAAGATTCGCTCTGTAATGGGGTTTGACAGCCATGCCTGGATGTATTCAAGTGCGTATGGACTACCATCTTTTTTGCTAACTGCACAATATCCAGCAGTACCACCTGACGCAATCAGAATATCATTCGTATCCATCGCATACATGGGTTCTTTGCTCAACACGCCAACTATCAATTTGGGCGTGTTAATAAAGGCGGTCAAGGCTTGTGTTCTGCCATACTGGTACCATGTATCTGCGGTGGCGTTTGGAACGTCACGAGTTCCATCACGGGAAACACACTTAGGAACCAGACGATCATAATGCGCTAAGAGATAAGCATATGTTCCCGGATAACTGCTTTGCATCTCATCTATGCGGATAAGATGTCCGTTGTTATCGTAGGGGAAAATAATCTGCTTGTCAGTCGCAAGAATACTATACGAATTCAGGCCCTTCTCAGCTTTTTTGGTTGGCTTAAAATAAGGGCGAAGCAAGGCCTTCTCAATAGTATAATTATCGCCATCCCTGCTGATTTCAACAGTATCGGCATATTCGGCCACAATTTCATCTGAGGAGAACCAATATATAGGCGTTGGCCTTTCTGCACTTGTCTGAATGCCGTTAAATATCTCTGCGTGTTTTGTAATGGGGACAGATACTTCATCCAACCTCTGGAGCATTGTCAAAAACTCAAAGTCAGTTGTCAATCTCCATGGCAGCTTGTTCAATACGGAAGAATTAAGCTCAATGGAACTCACTTCTTCTCCTGCCCACAGTTTGTTAGCAGAATCAACGCTGCTGTAAACAAAACTCGTCTGCTTCGCCTTGGAAAGTAAAATGATCGAGCTGTAAATGGTTTTATCCTCAAACAGCTGTGCATCTCCAAAGTCATCCAGACTGACGAGCATCCGTTCTTTTGCAATCAGGTTGCGCAACTTCTCGCCAGCGCCAATTTTGAAGAATTTATTAGGTACAATATAGCATACCAAGCCATTTTCGTTGATCTTATTGATAGCCTGCTCTATAAAAATAAAGTATTTGTCGAATTGCTTGTGCGATGTCTTGTATTTCTTTTTATAGACTTCTACTTCGGCACTCGGCAATAGGGCGTGCATTCCCTCGGTATTCACATATGGAGGATTGCCGATAATTACATCAAATCCACATCCATTGTTAATTGTGCTCCAGTCAAAGGGAGCAATCTCCATCATCTGACGGTTGGCACCGCTAATGCCATTCAATTCAGTTTGGCTGACAAGGGAGTTTCCAAATTGAATGTTGTCACCCAGATCAGGAAGAATCGGAACAACTTCTGATACAGAAGGTGCGGTTTCATCTTCAATCAACTTGATTAACAAAGAGAATTTAGCAACTTCGACCGCATGGATGTCAATATCTATGCCGTAAATGCAGGAGCAAAGAATGTCTTTTTTCTCTTGAAGGGGCAGCTTATACAAGTCAATACCCGTTTCAATCAAATGATCTGTTTGCCCATTGCAGATATACCATTGCACACAGTAATCCTGCAAATAGGCAAATGCTTCTTCCAAGAAAATGCCAGAGCCACAGGCAATATCAGCCACACTGATATTCAAAATCTCAGAGGGAGTCTTTCCTTCACACACTTTGGAAAGCGTTTTATCGACCATGTACTTAACGATTTCTGTTGGTGTTGTAACAACAGATCTGTTCTGGCAATCTTTCTTCTTGCCAAGACCAATGGTATTATTTTCGAGCAGAACTAACTGTTCGGTTAAGAATATCTCGTAAATCTTTCCAAGCAAATTAGGCTCGATAATATTAAACAAATAAGGGCTTTGAGGGTAATACAAATCCTCAATCATGCCTTTAATAACTTCGCAGGAAAGATCAAAAATAATGTCTTCGCCGGAAAACATTCCAGAATTGTAGCGCCGGTCAGCCGAACGGAGCAATTCCTCCAGTTTGGGTTGCAGTTGATCGGCATCTGTAATGGTATCCTTCAACTTGTGATACAGTGGCAGATTCTTATCTTCGCAAATTCTCAGGAAAACAATTTGGTTAATAAACTCCTGCACAACATCGTTTAACACTTCCAACGACGCATAGCGGCCACCCTGAGCATACAGTTCGTTGCTAAGAGCCACACGCCATTCGTTGATTTGAGAAAGAAACAGTGTATCAACCTGCTGGGTTTGCCCTCCGGTTGCGGGGAAGTTTGCATCCAAATAAGCATCAAAATCACCAGAGTAAACGGTGTCTCTCGCAATCAACCCTACAATCTCATCAATCTTTTCTACATACTCAGTATAATGGTACAGCCGGTATCTTGCTACAGCACATCCATCATCTTCGTGAGCAATATGGCAGGTATCGTAGATTGCCAGATATTCAAAATTTGTGAGAACAGCCAGACGATGCTTTGCGTTCCAGCCGTACTTTCTGGTCTGAATAGCTGGATCTGCATCTCTGGTAATATCTACCGCAGGCTTCTTTGCTTCTACAAAGAATTTAGGCACACCTCTGAGCGTAATGGTATAGTCAGGGCGGTCAGTTCGAGTGGAGTAATTCTCCGCAATAACTTCTCGATATTGGGGTGCCAATCCTTTTTCGTTTGCAACATCCCAACCCAAGAGCTTTAACAGAGGATCAATATATTCAATTCTGCAAGAATGCTCATTGTAAGCATTTTTTGCGTCCTTATAGAAGTCGATGTTAGCATGAAAACGATCTAGAAGGTTCTGCAATTCAGTCAGGTTAGTCATTGCTGTACGCTGCCTTTCTTTTATCGTTTGTCGGCTTTTCTGCATTTTCTGGAATGATCCAAATTCTACTCATGCGAGTAGCACCGTCAATACGATTCGACTTGCATAGAATTTGAACTTGTCTGGGAGTGATTCCCCACTTTACAGCAGCTTCCTGGACTGTAATATATCCATTCATAACAAACACCTCGCAAATCACGATACAAAAACCACTATAATTGTATTCGCTTAAACGAAATAAATCAAGTGGTTCCACAAAAATAACACGCCGTCCATAGGGGATTCCCATAGGCGGCGTGTTGCTCAACTATCTAAATATTCGATTATTCTTCCATGACCTCAACCATCATTCTGGCACCCAGCTTGAAGCTGTTCTGGAAGATCAGGCAGTCGGTTATGGTCTGGAACTCATGGACGCAATCCGTGTATTTCTCAAACAACTCTTTCTGCTCATCCGTCATGGTGGCTTTGAGTTTTTCTTCATTCCTACAGATCAATTCCTGTAGCTTCTTGTACTCCTTGGAAGAAGTATCGTACTCTGTCGGCTCGATGTTTCCGTACCAAAATTCTTCCAATAGTCTCATGCCACATCCTCCCCATAGATCAGTCCCTGGAGGATGATTTCCTCTGCCCGGTTGCGGATGCTGTTCATGGCACCAACCCATGCCATTTGGTTATCTGCTTTCAGTTCCTCCGTCACGCCCTCAGATGCCTTCATCTGCTCGATAATCAGGGACAAACGCTCCTGCGCCTGCTCGTTCAGATCAGCCAGATATGTCCAGAGTTGACCGCTGAGAACAAGATCATTAAAGAGGATCGGACGATGCTCTTTGAGATAGTCCCGGTGCATCCGTCCCCATTTACCAATGGGGCGCTGCTCCTCAGAGGACAGGGTAAGAACCGGAATATAATAATCGCCAATGTGTTCATACCAAAGGCCATTACTTTCATCATAAATGTGTTTCTTCATCTCAGTCATAGTATTGATCTCCTTATTCTGGTGTTAGAATCGCAAGTCTGACTCTCCAGAAATATTGGTAAATCTTTGGTAAATTCGAGATTGAAACACAAAAAACGCTTAAAAACGGGGCTTATGAGACGATATGAGACTTTTCATCATGCCCGGTAAATCCTGCCGTGGCACACGAAAAGTATTTTTATCATCGATCGAAATCTCCTAAAAACTGATTTCCCCTGATTTCCAGCGACTTTCCCCAATAATCCCGCACATTCTCAGAATGCAAGCGGGAAAGCATGCACTGCAACCATCTCTCTGACATTTGCGCCGGGAAACAAGCGATCAATCGCTGTTTCCCGGCGCATTGCCAGTTTACAGAAACGAGATATCAGCGGCTCTTGATCCGTTTCACGATATCCAGGCCGGTCTGATCCGCCTCGTCAATGGCCACCAGGTTGGCCAGCAGCTTCTGCTCCTCTTCCTGAGTAAAATTGGAGAAGGGACGTCTGGCATAACCGGCGGGAATGCCCGCACCCCGGAGCCAGACCTTCATGCAGGCCATCATGCTGCCGCTGTGGATGCCCTCCATGATTACATGGACAGCTTTCGCCTGCAGCGCAGTTGCGGTGGGAATGTCAGAATTCTTCGCTGCCTTCCAGATTCTCAGATACAGGTCCGGAATCACATTATAGAAAGAGCCAATAATGCCGTCCACGCCCAGGGCAATGTTGGAGCTGCCCAGCTCATCGCAGCCGCCGTAGACCTGGAAACCGGGCTTACAGCCCTCCTTGATCTGTGTGACCTCGTACAGGGCGGTACCGGTGTACTTCACGCCCTTGACATTCTCGATTTCGGACAGACGGATGATCTGATCCACCGTCATCATGCCGGCCAGAGGGATATTGTACACAATCATTGGCAGGCTGGTGGACTCTGCCACATCCTTGTAGTAGTTGAAAATCTGATCCTGATTATACTTGAAATAGAAGGGAGGTACGCTGGAAATACCGGCCGCACCCAGCTTTTCGGCATGCTGTGCCAGTTTGATGGAAGCCCGGGTGGACATGGCTCCAACGTGGACCACCACAGGAACCTTATCCCCCACTTCCTCCATGACGACCTCCAGCTGACGCATCCGTTCTTCAGAGTCCATCAGGAAGGTCTCGCCGGTGGAGCCGGTGAGATACAGTCCGCCGATGTCGTAGGACAGCAGATGCCGGATAAATACCCGGGTGCCCTCCTCGTCCAGATTTTCGTCCTTGTCAAAAACTGACAGGACTGCCGGAATTACGCCCTTGAAATCCCGAATGTCTCTGCTCATTCCTTGGTCACCTTCTCAATTCCCTGGGCAGCCAGTTCCTCCTTGACCTTGTGGCAGGAGACGAAATGGCTTACACCGTTGATGATGTATTCTTCCAGGACAGGACGCTCTGTCTTGCACTTGTCGCAGCACTCCGGGCATCTGGGATGGAAGGTGCATCCGGAAGGCGGATTGGCAGGAGAGGGCACATCGCCCTGTAAGGGGATGCGCTTTTTCTTGTGGGCTACGTCCGCCACAGGAATGGCGCTGAGCAGAGCCTTGGTGTACGGGTGCAGGGTATTGGCGAACAGCTCCTCGGACGTGGTCAGTTCCACCACGCGGCCCAGGTACATAACAGCAATTCTATCCGCCAGGTACTCCACCACGGACAGGTCGTGGGTGATGAAGATGTAGGTCAGCTTGTACTCTTCCTTCAGCTGGTTCAGAAGCTTCAGAACCTGCGCCTGAATGGAAACGTCCAGCGCGGAAACCGCCTCGTCACAGATAATCAGCTCAGGATTGACAGACAGGGCACGGGCAATGCCAATACGCTGACGCTGGCCGCCGGAGAACTCGTTGGGGTAGCGGCCCATATAATCCCGGGGAAGATTGACAGCTTCCAGCAAGTCGCCGATTTTCTTGATCCGGTCTTCCTTCTTCTTTACGCCAAACTTAATCAGGGGATCCTCCAAGGAGCCGAAGATTGTGAAGGCGGGGTTCAGAGAGGAATAGGGATCCTGGAAAACGATCTGAATCTTCTGGCGGGCATTGTCCAGTTCCTTCCGGGTGAGCTTGCGCAGATCCTTGTAGCCGTCCTCAAACTTATATTCCATGCTTCCGTCGGTCACAGGAACCAGCTGCAGGATAGACTTGCCGAGCGTGGTCTTGCCGCAGCCAGACTCGCCAACCAGGCCCAGAGTTTCTCCACGGTAGACATCCAGACTGATATCGTCCACTGCCTTGACATAGCCGACCGTTTTCTTCAGCAAGCCCTTTTTAATGGCAAAATAGGTTTTGGCGTTGCGAACTTTCAGCAGTACTTCTTTCTCCTTATTTTCCACTTGCCATTACCTCCTTATAATTGAAGCAGCGAGTATAATGACCCTCGGTTACCCACTCCTCGGGAGGCATCTCGTTCTGGCAGCGCTCGCAGGCATAGTCACAGCGGGGGCAGAACTGGCAGCCCTTGGGACGGTTGAAGGGATCGGGCGTAGAGCCGCGGATCGGCTCCAGCTGCTGGTTCTTTCCTTTGCCCAGAACAGGGATGGACCGCAGCAGCGCCTGGGTATAGGGGTGGGAAGGATTGGTGAAAATCTTCTCCACAGGACCGTATTCCACGATATTGCCCATATACATGACCGCAACCTCGTCCGCCATTTCCGCCACAACGCCCATATTATGGGTAATCATCATGATGGCGGTGTTATGCTCTTTTTTCAGGTTGTTCATCAGGTCAAAAATCTGGGCGCTGATGGTAACGTCCAGAGCCGTAGTCGGCTCGTCGGCCAGCAGAATCTTCGGCTCACAGGACATACCCATGGCGATCATGGAACGCTGACGCATACCGCCGGAGAACTGGTGGGGATATTCGCCGTAGCGGATTTCCGGAGCGGGAATGCCCATGTCTGCCAGATCTTCAATGGCAGCGGCCTTGTATTCGGCCTTGGTCATGTTCTTCTTATGCTCTTTCAGCATCTCCTCGATCTGATAGCCCACGGTGTAAACCGGGTTCAGGGCCGTCATCGGGTCCTGGAAGATGATGGCGATGTCCTCGCCCCGGAGCTTACGCATCTGTTTGCCGTTCTTCTCCAGCTGATCCAGCCGGATTTCCTGACCGTCTTCCTTGTAGTATGTAATAGAGCCTTCCTCGATGCGGCTCAGCTCCGGAAGCAGCCGGAGAATGGAGTTTGCGGTGACGGACTTGCCGCAGCCGGATTCGCCGACCACGCACAGAGTACGGCCCCGCTTGATGTCAAAGCTGACACCACGAATGACCTTGTTGCATCTCTGGTTGGTATAGAAATAGACATGCAGGTCTTTTACGCTCAGAACAACATCATTATTCTTTTCAGCCATGTCATTCACCTCTTAACCAATCTGAGTGGGATCGGATGCGTCGCGCAGACCATCGCCGATAAAGTTGATGGATAGAACAAACAGGATCAGCATAATCGAGCAGGGCAGCCACATCCACCAGTAGCCCAGCCAGTCGAACCGAATGGTGCCGCCATTGGTGATAACATTGATAATATTGCCCCAGGTTGCGATCTCCATGGGAACGCCGTAGCCCAGCACGGACAGAGCGGCCTCCTGAAGGATGAACATGGCGGTGGACAGCGTGATATTGACCACCACAGGACCGAGCGTATTGGGCAGCAGATGCTTAAAGGCAATCTTCGCGTCAGAGATGCCGAAGGCCCGCAGTGCCTGAACAAATTCCTGTTGCTTCAGGGATAGCACCTTACTTCTGGCCATACGGTACATCGCGGGCCAGCCGGTGACGATGAAAATGATGATCAGATTTTCCGTGCTCTGGCCAACCAGTGCAACGATAATGATGATCAGAACCATCTGAGGGACAGACTGGAAGATATCGGAAATCTTAATCAGCAGATTGTCCAGAATACCGCCCTTGTAGCCCACATACAGGCCCAGTGTAACGCCCAGCGCGGCAGCGCCCAGGGCGGAGCCGAGACCGACAATAATGGAGATCCGGCCGCCATAGAGCATTCTGGCCCAGATATCACGGCCCATCTGATCGGTGCCCATGATGTGCTTCAGATCCGGGGGGGACATCTTCGCCCGAAGGTCGATGGAGGTGGGAGAAAAACTCGTGAACAGAGGCGCGCCGAAGCACAGCAGGCAAATCACAGCAAACAGGAGCACGCCAAAGACCGCGAGCTTGTTGGATGTCAGTTTGCGGAGGGTTCTGTTGGTGAGTTTGTTACCCAGCTTTCCGCTTTCTTCAGCAGCACGAATCTTATCCAACTTCCGATCCAGCGCTGTTTTCTTCACTTTATTATTTGTCATGACAGCTTCACCCTCGGGTCGAGCACTGCCGTCAGAATATCCACCAGCAGGGAGGACAGCAGCACCATAAGTACCATAAACAGGCCAACGGACATAATAATCGGCGTGTTCTGCGTCTTAATGGCATCCGTGAACCACATACCGACACCGGGCCACTGGAAAATATTCTCGATAACAATGGCGCCGCTGATCAGGGTGGGCAGACGGAAACCAACCAAAACCATAACGGGCGTACAGGCCACACGGAAACCGTGGAGCATATTGACCTTCCACTCCGGCAGGCCCTTTGCCCGGGCGGTCTTAACGTAGTCACAGTTCATGGAGTCCAGCATACTGGACCGGGAGTAGCGCATAACGCCGGCAGTCTGGGAGATTCCCAGAACAAAGGCAGGCAGGAACAGGTGGTGCAGCTCGCTGAGCAGCGTGCCGTCGCCTCTCTGGCCCACAGGGAACCAGTTCAGGTTCAGGCAGAAAAGGATAATGCAGAAAATACCGAACAGGAACTGAGGAATGGCAACGCCGATCATACCGGCAACGGTCAGAACGTTATCGGCCAGCTTGCCTTTCTTCAGTGCGGAAATAACACCCAGCAGAATACCGAGAACGGTGGAGATAATCAAGGCTGCCAGAGACAGCTCCACAGTTGCGGGCAGCTTCTGCATCATCAGCTGACCCACAGGCATATTATTCTGCAGGGAATAGCCAAGGTCTCCTTTGCATACGCCCACCAGCCAATTGAAATAGCGAACGATCATGGGACCATCCAGACCCTTGGCCGCACGGAAAGCCGCCACTTCTTCTGCCGTCATTTCTGCCAGCTGATCCATGGGGATCAGAAAGTCGATGACGTCGCCGGGCATCAGCTCGATGCCTGCATAGATCAGAAAGGTAATGATCAGCAGCATGGGTATCATGCCCAGCAGTTTTCTCAGTGTAAAGTTTACCATGGGATAACCCCTTTCTGTAGCGTTCCTGCTACCACAGTATTACAGAACGGTAGCACTTTGGGGGCCAGCCAACGCCGGCCCCCAAAGGTTATATGGGAATTACTTTGCGGGTCTTTCGAACATGTTCAGGAAGATGTAACGGGGGAAGGTAACGTTGACGGTCTCAACCTTGTAGCCATCCATAGCCTGCAGCTGCTGAACCTGAGCGGCATCCTTGCAGAATGCGTAGTCGATCTTGCCAGCCTGGGCATTGGTGATCAGGTTGGTATCGCCGGCGTCGGTGGAGGGATACATATAGATCCGCTCGATGTTGCCGGTGCCGGACAGGAAGTAGTCGTCATTACGAACCAGAGTGGTGTACTCGCCCAGCTTCACAGTCTCGACCTTGAACGGACCGGTGCCGATGGGCTTCTGCCAGAAGGTATCAGCAGCGAAGTTCTCAGGAGTGACATTCTCCAGCAGATGCTTGGGCATAATGGCCCACTGAGAGAAGACAGTCAGAGCATTGGGCTGGGGATTATTGAACTCGAAGATGACCTTGTTGCCGTCCACGGTGATGGACTTGGCATCGTTGATCACATCAGTCATAACGGTGTTGGCGCCGGGAACGGTGGGATAGTACTCGAAGGTCCACTTGACATCCTCAGCGGTGAAGGGAGTGCCGTCGTGCCACTTCACACCATCGCGAATGGTGAAGGTGATGGTCTTGCCGTCCTCGGAAACCTCATAGCTCTCAGCCAGCAGGCCGTCGGTGGGAGCCAGAGAGGTGTCGGCATTCAGCAGGCGGTCAAAGACCAGCTCCTGGTGCCAGAACAGAGCGGGGTTGGTAGCGGGGTGCTCCAGAGCGTTGACAGCACCGGTGTTGGTGTACATGGTGTTGTCAGCACGGTCGATGGTCCAGTCCAGAATATTCTTCTGATAGAAGAACTGGTCGTTGCCGGCGGCATTGCCCTTGGTATCCAGCTTGTCAGAGGTGACAACCCAGGAGGGGATGTAGAACAGAGGAATGACTTCCACGTTCTCGTTCTCATAGAGCTGAATGGCGTCGTAAGCGGCCTTCTGCTGGTCGGTGGTAACAGCAACCTTGGCAGTCTCGATCAGAGCGTCCAGATCCTTGTCCCACAGAACGGTGGAGTTGTTGGCTGCGGTGGAGTGATGACGGTTGTAGAACTCACCCAGAGTCAGGGCGTTCGTACCGGCAAAGGCGATGTCCCAATCCACAGCGGAGGTAACACCGTCAGGAGAGGGAGTCCACAGCAGAGCGGTCAGGTTGTCGGTCAGCAGGTTGAACTCCATCTTGACGCCCACATCGGCCCACATGGACTGGATGGCAGTGATGGTGTCCAGCAGGTTGGCAGTGTAGTAAACAGCCTGGATGGTATAGGAGCCATCCCAGCCGGCTTCGTCAAGCAGCTGCTTGGCCAGCTCGGGGTTGTAGCTGTACTCCGTCAGGCCGGCAGCCTGCCAGGAGCCTTCGGGAACCAGGGACTTCTTGGCGGCCACAACAGTGTTATCCCACAGGCCCTCGACGATGGCGTCGATGTCAATGGCATACCACAGAGCCTGACGGACGCGGACATCCTGCAGGGGGTTGGGATAAGCGGTACCGCCGACGCCTTCGTTCTTGGGGGCATCAGCGGACGCCTTGCTGTCAGAAGCAGGTGCGGCAGGGGCGGAGTTGGCAGTGGACTGGCCGCAGGCACACAGGGCGAGCACCATGCACAGCACCAGGAGCAATGCAAGGACTTTTTTCATTTCATTATTCCTCCTCGTATGTTAATAAATATCTCCAACGGCAAGCGCCGATGAATTTCCGAAAATTATTTTCAAAAAACTTCGTCGTTTTCACTCGATTAAAACAATCACATTCAGCCCTTACTGTACATGATATACAGTATTCTCTGACATGTCAACAATCTTTTTCTGTTCAGGATGAAAAAAATTTTCATAAATTCTTGTCTATTTTGCTATATTCCGAATGCAGGGCTCTCCCTTGCATTCCGACATTCAGCATGATATTATTTGATTGATCCCATATTTTCTGAAGAAAGGCAGCAGTTGAAACGTTTCCAACGTTCAACTGTTGAAAAGGTTCTTTATGATCTACACGAAACGCAAATTTATTGAACGCTATCTTGGTCAGAGCGACGCTTTGGACACCGCCATCCGCTACCTTCTGTCTGCTGACCTGACAAAACTGCACAAGGGCCGCAACGAGGTGGATGGCGACTCGGTTTTTATCAACCGCTTTGACTACCAGACCACGTCCCCCGAAGAGGCAATCTGGGAAGGTCATGCCCGGTATGCCGACATCCATGTGCTTCTGTCCGGTCGAGAGAAAATCGGTGTCGCCAATTCCGAATCCCTGAAGGTAATTGCCCAGAAACCGGAGGAGGACTTTATCGGCTACGAAGGTCCGGTGGAGGCCTGGCTCCCCATGACTGTGGAGGACATTCTGATCGTCTATCCGGAAGACGCACACATGGTGAAGGTGATTGACCAGGAGAGCACACTGGTGGAAAAAGCCTGCTTCAAATTCAAAGTTTGATTTCCGGCTCCCTGCCTGCGCCCAACCGGATAATCCTGCCGCCGCGCTGGCGCTCCAGCGCGGCGGCTGCTTCTCGGTTTTCCGCTCCCGGCACCGCCGCTCCAGCCGGATCGGTTTCAGGAAGCGGAAAAGTCCGGGATCGTCTGTCCGTGCGCGCATTGACAAAATAAAACGGCACCCCATAACCCGGCGGGAAAGCTCGTCGAATTATGGGGTGCCGCCTTACTGTTAAACGTGCATGACAGATAACGCGGAAGCGATAGATTGAATGTTCTTCTCACAGGTTTCCCGGTTGCGCAGACAGTACTCCTGAAATACCGCGTCCACCACAACCAGCTGTGCAACTTTTGCCGGCACAGAGCCAAACTGGAAGGGGCTCTCGTTGGAACCGCATCGCAGTACCACATCCGACAGCTTCGCCGCCGGGGATTTCTGAAACCGGGTCACCAGAATGGTCCGAATGCCCCGCTGTTTTGCCAATTCAAGAATCTGCAGGCCGCCAGTGGTGGCACCGGAATAGGAGAACAGGAAAATAACGCCTTGGGGATCCATGGTTGCCACTGCGGAAATCTGCATATGGGCATCCGAAATCGTGGAGAATTTCCCTGTAACGGTGGAAAACAGGTGGGCACACTCGCTGGCCATAATCATGGAGCCGCCGGAACCGATGCACAGCACAGTGGGCGCCTGCTCAATCATCTCCACCGCGCGGCAGATCTGGTTCAGATCCATCAGTTCCATGGTCTGATGGATTGCGTCAATGGTCAGCCGCCCCGATTCCTGAATCCGCCCGGCAAGGGTATCCGTGGATACCTGCTGATTTCTGTTCCCCGCTCTCGACGCAGAATGCCGCGCCAGTTCAATTTTGAATGCGTTGAAGCCCTTCAGCTTTAGTCTCCGGCAGAACCGGGAAACCGTTGCCTCTGCGGTGCCGCATTCGTCTGCAAGCTGGGTGATGGACATGAACTGCACTTGCGTATGCTGCGCCAGCACAAAGTCCGCTACCCGCCGTTCCGCGGCGGTCAGCTGGTAGTAGGAGGCACGAATGCGCTCCAGAATATCCATATTCTGCTCGTCCATAATCGTGCCTCCTTTGCATTGCCCTGATTACTCGCCCAGAATCTCGGTCATCATCTGATCCACCAGGATCAGGCAGCGGGGTACATGGAAGGGGCCCTTGAAGGTAGAACCCTTGCAGGCAGGCTGGGTGGGCTTGCCGTCCCGGCGCAGATACCCGTACCACTCGCCATACTCGTCGGCAAAGTAGGTCTTGCAGTAGTCCAGAATCTGGTCGAAAATCTCCAGATACTTTTCATCCCGGGTATCCCGGTAAATCATCATAGAAGCAATCAGCGCCTCGTTATGGGGCCACCACAGCTTCATGTCGTGCTCGTAGGCCTCGGGAGGATTGCCCAGGCAGTCCATGAAATACAGGATGCCGCCATACTCCTGATCCCAGCCCATATTGAAGGCCATGTTGAATACGTCGATGGCCTTGGCGTGAAGCTCCTTGTCGCCCACTTCATTGGCGTAGTCCATCAGGAACCAGCTGCACTCAATATCATGACCGGGGTTGACCATTCTGCCCTCTGTGATATCCAGACGGGGCGTGCCGTCAGGCGCCACATTTTCCAGCGTACACTTCAGGTCAGGCTTGACGTGATAGGCAAAGATATCATGGATGCACTCCTTTGCCCGGGCATCGTACAGCTCTGCGTTGTCCGGATCCACCCGCTTCATCACGCCGGTGACGTTCAGGATAATCATGGGAATACCCAGAGCGCGGCCGGTACGGGTTTCGGGGATGGTCTTGGGGCCCATGCCGGTGGGGTCAGGCATGCCATGGTTCAGATTCCAGTACATGTCGTAGGCACGGCGGGCACGCTCCAGATGCTCTTTCTCCCCGGTGATGCCGTAGTATTCGGCATTGGCAATGCAGTAGAAAGCCTCGGAGAAGCAGTAGCGGCGCTGACGCAGGGGCTTGCCGTCGCCGGTGACGGTGAAGTACAGCCGTCCTCCCGCATCGCGGTTGACGCAGTACTTCTCCAAAAAGTCGATGCAGCTCTTGGAAGCAGCCAGCCACTCTTCCTTCACGCCATATACATGGCACAGATAGGCGTAGGTCCAGCCGCAGCGGCCCTGCATCCACACGCTCTTGTCGGTGGAATAAATGTTGCCCTTGCGGTCAAGGCAGGTATAAATGCCGCCATGCTCGGCATCCATGCCATTTTTCAGCCAGAAATCTGCAACATTCGCCAGCTGATCCCGAATCCACTGGCGCTGTGCAAGAAATTTTTCACGATCCACTTGAAAGACCTCCTTAAATATATCGTTTTTATGATCTTGGTTCTATTGTACCATCATACCACTGTGTGTAAATGATTTCAATGTAAAAAACAATTGAAAATTATTTTTTCTTCCCGGGGTTCCTGTCCATGCGGTAGTGACAGACCGGAAAATCTGTGCTACAATACCCCAAAAAGGAGGGAACCCCATGTTTCGTAATCTTTTTCGGCCGGACAGCGGCCTGATGCTCACCATGGCCCAGATCACAGACTGCATTTTTCTGAGCCTGTTCTGGATCCTGGGCTGCATCCCGGTAGTGACCATCGGTGCATCCTGCGCCGCACTGTACGATGCCGTATACCGTGGCTTCCGCCGGGGAGACAAGCATCCCTGGCAGCGGTTCTGGCAGGTTTTCCGGGAGAATTGGAAAGCGGGACTTGTCCCCACACTGCTGTTTCTTGTACTGCTTTTCCTGCTGGCCAAGGGCATGATTCTCGCCTGGAATGCTGCCGCGCTGGGCAGCGCATCCTGGATGCTGTTCTCAGGCACCGCGTTTCTGGTTGTTACGGCAATGGGCATCCTGAGTCTGGCCTTCCCCGTGCTGTCCCGGTTTGAAAATACCCTCACCGGTCTTTTGAAAAATACGCTGCTGCTGGCTCTGGCCAACCTGCCCCGGACGATTCTGCTGGGCATCGTGAACACCGCAGCCACCTTTCTGTGCGCCCGGTATGTATTTCCCCTGTTTTTCCTGCCGGCGCTGGCAGCGCTGATTTCCACGCTTGCGGTAGAACCGATGTTCAAGCCCTATCTGCCCCAGGAAACGCAATAGCAGTTTCCCTGGCTACAGCAGCTCCGGAACAACCGCCGCCAGCTTTTCAGCAAGCCGGGCATGTCCCCGGCTGGTCAGGTGCATATAGTCCACGGTATTGAACTCGCAGCCCAGTTCCCCGGCATCCAGGAAGGATACCCCAAGAAGCGCACACTGCTCCCGGTAGTATTTTTCAAGCTGCCGGGATTTTTCTACGCACAGCTGGCCCATCGTCTGCGCCACCGGGCTGGTGAGCATTCCTTCGCCAATGGGCGGTGGGCGACCACCAGAATGTTGGGGTTTTTCCCGCCCCAGCAGTCGGTGTCCTTTGCCTTCTTCACCAGACGGGCCATCCCCAGCCCAATGCAGGCTGCGCTGGCATAGAACCGATCCTTGCAGTCGTTGGTTCCCAGCATGATGATCAGCAGGTCGATCACCTCATGGCTTTTCAGGCAGGGATAAATATAGTTCAGCGCATTCAGTCCCTCGTGAACGGGATCCTCGAAGCAGGTGGTTCGCCCAGGCAGGCCTTCCTCCGTCACCAGATAATCCTCTCCCAGCGCCTTCTGCAGCAGCCGGGGCCAGCGCTGATCCTCCGTGAACCGGATGCCGCCATCAGCGCAGTCTGCGCTTTCCGCGCAGTAGCCGTGGGTATTGGAATCCCCAAAGCAGAGTATGTGCTTTTTCATAAGTTGATTGCTCCTTTCTCATACCAGAATACCATGTTTTCGCCCTGCGTCAAGGGCGGCAAAACAGTTTCGTCATTGTGCTGAAATTGGAAACGTTTTCTTGTTCAAAACAGAAATCTTTTTCATTTTTCTTGATTTATGGAAAATTATTTTCAGGCGGTTGTTGACATTGCTGAATAAGTGTTGTAAGATAAGGTTGCAATTTGTGGGGATTACCTCAAACCGCCGTTTGGTTCCCCCTGCCTGAAGCCGGCTCTTACGGCATAAGCCGTGAAGCATATATTGTATCAATATTAGGAGGAAATGCAATGAAAAAGTTGATCGCTCTGGCATTGGCTGTGGTCATGGTTCTGTCTCTGGCTGCCTGCTCCGTCCAGAAGGCTGAGACTCCTGCTCCGACGCAGGCTCCCGCCGCCCCCGCCGCCACCGAGGCCGCCGCTCCCGAGGCTGCTCCCGTTGAGATCAGCCTGTGGACCTACCCCATCGGCGATTGGGGCAAGCAGGAAGTCGTGGATCAGCTGCTCGCTGAGTTCAACGCCGCTTATCCCAACATCAAGGTTACTGTGGAGTACCTGACCTACACCGACGGTGACGACAAGGTTAACACCGCCATCGAAGGCAACGCCGCTCCCGACATCATCATGGAAGGCCCCGAGCGTCTGGTCGCCAACTGGGGCGCCAAGGGCAAGATGGTTGACCTGGCTGACCTGTGGACTGCGGATGCCAAGGCTGACATCTACGCTTCCGTAGAGGCTGCTTGTAACAATGGCAGCGGTGCTTACTACGAGTACCCCCTGTGCATGACCGCACACTGCATGGCCATCAACAAGACCGTCTTTGAGGAGACCGGCGCATGGCAGTATGTGGACGCTGAGACGCACACCTGGACCACTGAGAACTTCCTGAAGGCTGTCCAGACCCTGTACGATGCCGGTTACAAGAATGTTGGCGCTGTGTTCTGCTCCGCTCAGGGCGGCGACCAGGGCACCCGCGCTCTGTACAACAATATGTACGGCGGCACCTTCACCAACGCCGAGCATACCGCGTACACCATGAACTCTCCTGAGAACGTCAAGGCTCTGGAGACCCTGTACAACCAGGATGGCATCAACTTTGACGCTTCCATCAACGGCGGCGAAGAGGCTGACCTGTTCGCCCAGGGCGTGCTGCAGATGGCTTTCTGCTGGAACGCTGCCAACCACGGTTCCCGTACCGAGGTCATCGGCGACAACTTCGAGGTCTTCCCCATGGCCTTCCCCTCCTCCAACGGCACCGATGTGAAGCTGTGTGGCGGTATTTGGGGCTTCGGTATCTTTGACAACGGCGACTCCGCCAAGGTCGAGGCTGCCAAGACCTTTATCAAGTGGGTCTGCGACGAGAATACCGTTGAGTCTGTCAAGACCTCCGGCTTCTGGTCCGTCCGTCAGTCCGTCACCGATCTGTACGCTGACGACGAGCTGAAGAACGTCTACGGCATGTTCATGCAGTACATGGGCGACTACTACAACGTAACTCCCGGCTGGACCGAGGCTCGTGCCGCCGCCTGGAACATGCTGCAGCAGATCGGCACCGGCACTCCCGTTCAGGAAGCTGCTGACGCCTTCGTGGCTACCGCCAACGCTGCCGCCGGCGCATAATTCACCGCTGGCAATCCTGTAGTGCAGAACCAAAGCCCCTTCCCTCTCTCTTGGGTGAGGGGAGGGGCCTTTTCTCTTGCCGGGCATTCGCCCGGTACCCCAAAACAGAGCTTCCATTTCTGAGTCGGGCACAATAATTGCTGCCCGCTGTACCACGAGAGGGGAGGATATCCTTGGCAAATAAAAAAATCACCGTAAACTCCAGGTCCCGGCGGCTGATGATTCATGAGACGGTTACATCCTATCTGTTCCTGCTGCCGTTCCTGATTTTCTTCGTTGGCTTCGTTCTCTATCCCATGATCATGTGCATCATCACCAGTTTCTTTGATGCCACCATGGGTCGTGAGGACATTTTCGTCGGCTTCGGCAACTACGCCGAGCTGTTCGCTGATCCCGTGTTCTGGAAAGCACTGTGGAACACCCTGATTATCGTGCTGGTAAGCGTGCCCGTAACCTGCGTATTTTCTTTGTGGGTTGCTTCCGCCATCAGCAAGATGCCCGTAGCGGCAACTTCCGCATTCCGCTGCATTTTCTACCTGCCCGTGGTTACCGGCTCCGTGGCCGTCACCATGGTCTGGAAGTGGATGTTCAATAACTACTACGGCATCTTTAACTACATCGGCCAGACTACCGGTCTGATCGACCAGAACATCAACTGGCTGGGCGATCCCAGGTACGCGCTGGGCTGCATCATTCTGATTCTGCTGACGACCTCTGTCGGTCAGCCCATCGTGCTGTATGTGTCCGCGCTGGACAATGTGGACAAGTCTCTGGTGGAGGCCGCGGAAGTGGACGGCGCCACCCAGATGCAGGCCTTCTGGAAAATCAAGTGGCCTCAGATTATGCCCACCACATTGTACATCCTGGTCATCACCACCATCAACTCCTTCCAGTGCTTCGCACTGATTCAGCTGCTGACCTCCGGCGGACCCAACAACTCCACCATGACCATCATGTACTACATCTACTACAACGCCTTCAAGCTGTACCGTTATGGCTACGGCAACGCCATGGGCGTGATTTTGGCGATCATCATTGCGATTTTGTCTGCCGTCCAGTTTAAGGCCGGTCAGGAAAAGTAAAGGAGGGGTGAATCATGAAAAGTCAAAACCGACTGGATCCCAGCCAGCGTAAATCCAGGATTTACTATGTTGTCTCCTTTGTGATCGTATTCATCCTTGCGTTCCTGTTCGCCTTCCCCCTGTACTGGATCATCACCGGCGCTTTCAAGACAAAGCAGGACATTATGTCAACCACCCCCGTGTGGTGGCCCTCGGTGTTTACGGCAGGCAACTTTGAAAAGCTGATGGGCAGCCGCAGCGCGCCGCTGTTTGACCTGAAGCTGTTCGGCTATGTCATCACCGGTCCTACGGTTCCTGCCGCGCTTCGCTGGCTGGTGAACACCGTGTTTATGTCCGTTTCTTCCATGCTGCTGACCTGCCTGACCGCCGCTATGGCCGGTTATGTGCTGGCGAAAAAGCGGTTCTGGGGACGGGGCATCATCTTCAGCCTGATCGTCTGCGCCATGGCCCTGCCCAAGCAGGTTATTCTGATCCCCCTGCTGCGGGAAATGTCCGCGCTCAAGATGTATGATACCATCTGGGCCGTGATTTTCCCCATCGTAGGCTGGCCCTTCGGCGTATTCCTCCTGAAGCAGTTCGCGGAAGGCATCCCCACGGAAATGGTGGAAGCATGCCGCATTGACGGCGCCTCCGAGTGGAGAACCTTCACCGACGTGATGTTCCCCATGATCAAGCCCGGCGTCGGCGCCTGCGCTATCTTCACTTTCATCAATTCCTGGAACGACTACTTCATGCAGCTGATTATGCTGACTTCCAGCAAGAACCTGACCATTTCTCTTGGTATCGCCACCATGCAGGCGGAGAACTCCACGGATTTTGGCCTGCTGATGGCCGGTTCTGCACTGGCTTCCGTACCTATCATCATCGTGTTCCTGATCTTCCAGAAGTACTTCACCAAGGGTATTACCATGGGCGCTGTCAAGGGATAAGGAGCGGAATATGATTCTTGCGAGAAACGAAAACGCTTCGGATTATCTGGGCATTCACCCCAATCTGGATCTGGCGCTGCAGCGGATTACACCGGAATTTCTGTCGGCTCTGGGAAACGAACGGGTGGATATTCTTCCCGGGGAGGTTTGGTGCACCAAATTCACCTATGAAACCATTCCGGATTCCGAGAGTTTTTTCGAGGCACACGACAAATTTCTGGATATTCACCTGATGCTGCGCGGCTCTGAGCGGGTGGAAATCGCCTCCCCCTGCGGACTTCAGCGTTTCGACAGCCAGCCGGAAAACGACTTCTACGCCTATCACGGCGAAGGCGCACACAAGCTGGTGCTGTCTCCCGGTGATTTCCTGGTAGTCTTTCCCGATGATGCGCACAAAATCAAGATGATGCTCGGCAGCCCGAAAACGGTAACCAAAGCGGTATTCAAAGTGAAAATTCACTGAAAAGGAGAAAAGAATAATATGAAAGACTTCGCAAAATATGAGGGCATTTTCCCTGCATTCTATGCCTGCTATGATGAATCCGGCAATATCGATCCCCAGGCCGTTCGGAATTTGACCCGGTGGTTCATTGAGAAAGGCGTGAAGGGCGTGTACGTCGGCGGTTCCTCCGGCGAGTGCATCTACCACAACAAGGAAGAGCGCAAGGTGGTTCTGGAGAACGTTATGGCGGAAGCCAAGGGCAAGCTCACCGTCATTGCCCACGTTGCCTGCAACAACACCGCCGACTCTCAGGAGCTGGCTGCCCACGCAGAAAGCCTGGGCGTGGATGCCATCGCCTCCATTCCTCCCATCTACTTCCATCTGCCTCCCTACGCCATTGCCAAGTACTGGAATGACATTTCCGCCGCTGCGCCCAACACCGATTTCATCATCTACAACATTCCCCAGCTGGCAGGCGTGGCGCTGACTGTGCCCCTGCTGAAGGAAATGCTGAAGAATCCCCGGGTGATCGGCGTGAAGAACTCCTCCATGCCCACTCAGGATATTCAGATGTGGCGTGACGAGGGCGCCATCGTGTTCAACGGCCCCGATGAGCAGCTGATTTCCGGTCTGGTCATGGGTGCAGAGGGCGGTATCGGCGGCACCTACGGCGCTATGCCCGAACTGTACGTCAAGCTCTTTAACTGCGTTAAGTCCGGCGATCTGGCCACCGCGCTGGAAATCCAGAATGAATGCTGCCGGATTATCTACAAGCTGTGCTCCGGCCACGGCAATATGTACGCCATGATCAAGGAAGCCCTGCGCAGAATGGGCTGCCCCGACTGCGGCAGCGTCCGTGCTCCTCTGGCTGAGCTGATCGAAAGCGATTCCCCCATCGTAGACGAGTGCGTTGCCATGATTCAGGCTGCCATTGCCAAGTATTGCTGAGGAAACGTTGGACAAATCGCCTGCGGCTGATTTGAACCAAGCCAGGAAGCAGGCCGCCGGAGTTATGTAAACTCCGGCGGTTTTTCCGGCGAGCATCCGAAGGCTTGGCTGGCCGCCGCAGGGAAGCTTCAATAACCACCCCCCCAAAACAGAATGTTTACCGCAAAAGGAGAACGCATGGACTTTATCCAACCTCTGCAAGTGATCTGGGACTATCTTGGTATGCACCAGACCCCGGAGAAAGCCGACTGCATTGTGGGCTTCGGCAATTTTAACACGAATATTGCCCGTCGGGCAGCAGAGCTGTACCATCAGGGGCTGGCGGCCGTGGTGCTGTTCACCGGTGGTCTCGGACGCAACACGGAAGGGCTGCTGCCGGAACCGGAAGCGGTACGCTTTGCCCGGGTGGCCATGGAATGCGGCGTGCCGGAAGAAGCCATTATACTGGAACCGGAATCTACAAACACCGCCGAAAACATTCTGTTCACCCGGCGGCTGCTGGAAAGCAGGGGCATTCCCCACCAACGGATTCTGGGGGTCCATCAGCCCTTTATGGAACGGCGGATCACTGCCGCCATGGGTATTTACTGGCCGGAACAGTCTTTCCGCGTCACGTCCCCCCAGGTCACCATTGCGGATTATCTGGCGGATGCCCAGAGACAGGGCATTACAGAAAATGCCGCCGTCAGCGTGATCGTGGGCGACTTCCAGCGCATCGACCTGTATGCAAAGAAGGGCTACCAGACTCCCCAGTATATTCCAGCCGAGGCATGGGATGCCTTCCACCAGCTGGTGGACATGGGCTTTGACAAGCAGCTGGCAAAATAAGGATCGGAAAACCCGGGCGTATCTCAAAGCAAAACCGTATCAATAAGAATGCAACAACGAACAGGAGGAATTATCATGCAATACTTAGGTATTGAATACCAGATGAAGCATCCCCCAAAGCTGGATCCCCAGTTTATTCCCTTCGGTGTCTGGCGCGCCGCCTATCTGAAGGACGCAAAGAAGCCCATCGCCATTGCCTTGGAGCGTGACAAGGGCCGCGTTTCCGTACATCACACCTGCATCCATGGTACGCCGGAAATGGCAGAGGCGGACTACCGGTATGTGGAACGGTATGTAAAGTTCCTGCTGTGGTCCACCGGCGGCTTCCGGGTGAGCATTTGTGGCTGCTCCGAGCTTGCACAGCGGCTGCAGAAGGCCTACACCCCCGAGGGCGAACGTCATTTTGACTTTACCTTCGTGAACCAGCTCTACGAGGAGAATCTGGAAATTCTGGATCTGCCGCTGGAGGCCTGCCCCGCCGCAAATGAAGTTGCCGAGCCTATGGGCGGCAATATGGACGGCTGCCGTATCGGCTTCGACGCCGGCGGCTCTGACCGGAAGGTTTCCGCCGTCATTGACGGCGAGTGCGTCTACTCCGAGGAGGTCGTCTGGTTCCCCAAGCTGAACGAGGATCCTGATTATCACTATGGTCACATTGTGGAGGCCTTCAAGACCGCTGCCTCCAAGATGCCCCGGGTGGATGCCATCGGCGTTTCCTCCGCCGGCGACTTTATTGGCAACGAACCCCGTGTCGCTTCTCTGTTCATCAAGGTGCCCCGCTCCAACTGGGACAAGGTCAAGACCATCTATGACCGTGCCGCTGCCGCAATCGATCCCAACGTTCCCATCCTGGTAGCCAACGACGGCGACGTGTCCGCACTGGCCGGCGCCATGGGTCTGGGCAAGGGTAATCTGATGGGCATCGCCATGGGCACCTCTGAGGCTGTAGGCTATGTGGACAAAGATCAGAATGTGCTGGGCTGGATCAACGAGCTGGCGTTTGCTCCCGTTGACCTGCAGGCAGGCGCCATGCAGGACGAGTGGAGTACCGACTTCGGCGTGGGCTGCAAATATTTCTCTCAGGACGCCGTCATCAAGCTGGCTCCCTGGGCTGGCATTGAGATTCCCGAGGAGCTTTCTCTGGCAGAGAAGCTGAAGTTCGTCCAGAAGCTGATGGAAGAAGATGACCCCCGGGCCATCGCTGTGTTCGAGACCATCGGCGCTTACCTGGCTTACACCACAGTCCTGTACTCCCAGTTCTATGACATCGAGTACATGATGCTGCTGGGCCGTGTCATGTCCGGCAAGGGCGGTGATACCATCCTGCGCGTCTGCAATGAGATTCTGGCGGACGAATATCCCGACCTGGCGAAAAAGTGCACGGTCACGCTGCCCGACGAGAAGATGCGCCGGGTGGGACAGTCTGTCGCCGCAGCATCCCTGCCCAAAATTCAATAAAATCAACAGACAGCGAGGGAAAACAATATGAGACTGATTGTTGCAAAGGATTACGCCGATGTCAGCCGCAAGGCTGCCAATATCATCGCCGCACAGATCTATCTGAAGCCTGACTGCGTTCTGGGTCTGGCCACCGGCTCCAGCCCTGTGGGCACCTACAAGGAGCTGATCGCCAAGTATGAAGCCGGCGAGCTGGATTTTTCTCAGGTCAGAACCGTGAATCTGGACGAATATGTCGGCCTGACCAAGGACCACGACCAGAGCTATGCCTACTTCATGCGTACCAACCTGTTTGATCATGTGAATATCGATCAGGCAAACTGCAATATCCCCGACGGCACCAACCCGGACGCCGCCGCAGAGTGTGCCCGGTATGACGCCGTTATTGATAGCTTTGGCGGTGCAGACCTGCAGCTGCTGGGACTGGGCCCCAATGGTCACATCGGCTTTAATGAGCCCGGCGACGCCTTCGTCAAGGGCACGAACTACGTCAAACTGACGGACTCCACCATCGATGCCAACCAGCGCTTCTTTGCCAAGCGGGAGGATGTTCCCACCCACGCCTATACCATGGGCATTGGCTCTATCATGAAGGCCAAGCGGGTGCTTCTGGTGTGCAACGGCGCAGGCAAGGCCCAGGCGGTAAAGGACTGCTTCTTCGGTCCCATCAAGCCCCAGGCTCCCGGCTCCATCCTGCAGCTGCACCCGGATTTCACTCTGGTAGCGGACGAGGCAGCTCTGGCACTGGTAAAGGATCTGCTGTAACTGACTGCAAATGAAAAAGGCCGCTCCTGCGGCCTTTTTCTGCTTCTTTGCAAAGAACGGCGCATGCAAACCGGAAATAGCTGCCTTCCCGCCCTGCATCTACATCCGCATATTTCAAGACAGCGAAACCCACAATGGATTCTCCCGTAATGGAAGGATCCGCTGTGGGTTTTCCATACTGCAAAGCGAAGAATCAGAAACACGCCCACGGATTTTTTCACTCCGTGGGCGCTTTTTTGTCCGTTTCCCGTTGTTGGAATGGATAAAAGCCGAAATCTTTACACAATCTTAACGCCAATGCGCCAAGCCTTAACACCCTTTTTATGTCGATTCCCCTATGATAAGGGCGCAAAGATCACATTAGGGAGGTTTCGCCATGTGGGCGGCTTTACATAAGCGGCGGCTGACATCGTCACAAATCATTCTCTTTGGCTTCGCATCCGTGATTCTGGTGGGAACCCTGGCGCTGATGCTGCCCATCTCCAGCAGATCCGGCACGGTGACGCCGCTTCTGGACTGTCTGTTTACATCCACCTCCGCAGTATGCGTCACGGGGCTGATCGTATACGATACGGCCACCCACTGGTCCGCATTCGGGCAGGCGGTGATATTGCTGCTGATCCAGATCGGCGGCATGGGCGTGGTGACGGTTGCCGTGGCTATCACCATGGCGTCAGGCCGAAGAATCTCGCTGATGCAGCGCAGCACGATGCAGGATGCGATTTCCGCTCCCCAGGTCGGCGGCATCGTCCGATTCACCGGTTTCATTCTGAAGGGGATATTCCTTTTTGAACTGCTGGGTGCGCTGGCACTGATGACGGTGTTTATCCCGGAATACGGGGCGAAAGGCATCTGGCTTGCGGTGTTCCATGCCATCTCCGCTTTCTGCAACGCGGGCTTCGATCTGATGGGTACCCAGACGCCGTTTTCTTCTCTGACCGCCTATGCCGACAATCCCGTCGTCAACACCACAGTGATGCTGCTGATTGTCATTGGCGGCATCGGCTTCCTGACATGGCAGGATATCCGGCGCAACGGAATCCACCTCCAGCGCTATCGCATGCAGAGCAAAGTGATTCTAACCGTCAGCGGAATCCTGATTGTCCTTCCCGCGCTGTACTTTTTCTTCTTTGAATTTTCCCAGCTTCCCCTTTCCCAGCGGTTCTGGGGTTCCCTGTTCCAGTCCGTGACACCGAGAACCGCCGGCTTTAACACCCTGGATCTGACCCAACTCAGCGAAACAGGGCAAATGCTCATCTGTCTGTTGATGATCACCGGCGGCAGTCCCGGTTCCACCGCAGGCGGCATGAAAACCACAACGCTGGCAGTGCTGGTTTCCTGCGCCATTGCGGTATTCCGCAAACGGGAAAACGGACGCTTCTTCGGACGGCGCATTGCCGACGAAACCGTCAAAAACGCGGTGACGGTATTTCTGCTTTACCTTGCCCTGTTTCTGGCTGGCGGCATGATTATCAGCCGGGTGGAGAATCTCCCCCTCATAACCTGCCTGTTCGAGAGCGCCTCGGCGGTGGGCACCGTTGGTCTGACTCTGGGCATCACGCCGGGACTGGGAAGCATATCAAAAACCATCCTGATTTTGCTCATGTTCTTCGGCAGAGTGGGCGGTCTGACCCTGATCTTCGCCACACTGCCCGCCACGAAAAATACCCTCTCCAAGCTGCCCTTGGAGAAAATTACTGTCGGTTAGGAGGCACCCCCATGAAATCTATCTTATTGATCGGTTTGGGCCGTTTTGGAAAGCACATTGCCTGGAAGCTCCGGGAACTGAACCACCAGGTTATGGCGGTGGATCATAAGGAGGAACTGGTACAGGAGATCCTGCCCTATGTCACCAACGCCCAGATTGGCGACAGTACCAACGAAGAATTTCTGCGCTCTCTGGGCGTGGACAATTACGATGTCTGCATCGTCGCCATCGGTGATGATTTTCAGAGTTCTCTGGAAACCACCTCACTGCTCAAAGAACTGGGCGCAAAAATGGTGGTCTCCAGGGCAGCCACCGATGTGCAGGAAAAATTCCTGCTGCGCAACGGCGCGGATGAAGTGGTCTATCCGGAAAAACAGCTCGCCCGATGGACGGCCATCCGGTGCAGCGCAGATCATATTCTGGACTATATCGAGATTGACAATGACCACGCGATCTTCGAGGTGAGCATCCCCAAAGCATGGCTGGGGAAAACCGTCGGTCAGCTGGATATCCGCAAGAAATACAACATCAACATTCTTGCCGTAAAAACAGGCCGCAAGCTGGATTCCTTTATCACCTCGGACACTTTGCTCAGCGAAGAAAAATCCCTGATGGTCATGGGCAAATACAAGGATCTTCAGAAATGCTTCCGTATCTGACATTGCCAGTTCCCAGAAGGGAGGGAAAGATATGTGGATTGCACTGGCAGTGATGACATTTATCGCAGGACAGATCTATCTGTTCCGATGTCTGAAAAAGATGGACCGTTATCTGGAGCAGCAGTCCGGGAGCGAACCCGAAAAAGAGGTCCTGTCCATCGCGTTTGCCGACCCCGGAATGGCAGAATCTTTAACGGGATTTCTGGAGGGCTTTTCAAAAAACAACCCGGATATCGACATGGTGCTGCACACCGACCGGAACGTACTGAACGCCGTGTACGACGGAAGCGCCGCCATCGGCTTCCTGCCGGCAGGGCAGGATTCCTATCCCGGGCTGCGCAGCTTCGCCTTGAATCGAATCGAACAGGACATGCCTGCGCAGGATGTGGTGTGGAAATGCAGCGTGTTTTCTGCGCCTGCGGATGCCTTTGTGCGCTATCTGTGCGACAGCGGTGCTGTTAGCGGTAGAAATCCTGGATAATTTGTGATATGATGACGAAAACAAAAGGAGGCGCCATCATGGAGCCGACCAAAGAACATATTCTCGCGTGCCTGTCCTCCGCCCCATCCAATGCGAAAATCATCCGCACGGCCGCCACGATGGCGCAGGCGTTTCACTGTACCTTTACAGCGCTGTTTGTTCAGACGCCCAGCTATGACGCCATGCCGGACAGCGATAAGGAGCGGCTTCGCTCCAATACCCGGCTGGCGGAAAGTCTCGGTGCCAGAGTAGAAACAGTTTTTGGCGACGATGTTTCCTATCAAATCGCAGAGTACGCCCGGCTTTCCGGGGTGACGAAAATCGTAATTGGCAGAAGCGCAATCAAGCGCAAGCATCTCTGGAGTAAGCCCACCCTGACGGAAAAGCTGACCACCATCGCCCCCAATATGGATATTCACATCATCCCGGACGCCAATGTGAACGCCTCTTACCGTCCCCAGAAAGCCAAAGGCCGGGTGGATATTCCAACTACCCTCCGGGACTGGTCAGCCTCCATCGGCATTCTGGTTCTGGCCACGCTGGTGGGCTATGCCTTTTCCAGAGTCGGCTTCACGGAAGCCAACATCATCGCCATTTATCTGCTGGCAGTGCTGCTCACCTCCATGGCAACCTCCACCCGTAGCAGCTATGTGCTTTCCGCTGTGGGCAGCGTGCTGGTGTTCAACTTTTTCTTCACAAGTCCCCGGTTCTCCCTGCGGGTCTATGAGCATGGCGCTCCCATGACCTTTTTGATCATGATTGTGGCCGCTCTCATCGTCGGCACCCTGACCGACCGGCTGAAAAGTCAGGTGAAACAGTCCGCCCAGGCCGCATACCGCACGAATCTGCTCTTTGAAACCAATCAGATGCTGCAAAAGGCGGCATCCGATGAGGAAATCTTTCAGGTGGCCCGGACACAGCTTCACAAGCTGCTGAACCGGGACGTAGCCGTTTCCCCCGGCATCACCACCGGCGGAAAGGAAAAGTCCACCACCTATCTGATCAAAACGGCGGCGCATATCTATGGAAGCGTCATCATGGATGGAAGCGAGCCGCTGGAAGCCTTTGAAAACAGCATCCTGCTGTCCATTCTGGGCGAGTGTGCCCTGGCACTGGAAAACATGAGAAACGCCAAGGAAAAGGAAGAAGCCAAGCTGCAGGCGGAAAACGAAAAACTCCGGGCCAATCTCCTGCGCTCCATTTCCCATGACCTGCGAACCCCCCTCACCGCCATTTCCGGCAATGCGGGCATCCTGCTTTCGGACAACGGCAGCCTTTCCGAGGAAATCAGAGCGCAGATGTACAGCGATATCTACGACGATTCCGCATGGCTGCACAATCTGGTGGAAAATCTGCTGGCGGTAACCCGCATCGAAGAAGGGCACATGGAACTGATCCGCCAGCCGCAGCTGGTGGAGGAAGTGGTTTCTGAAGCCATGCAGCACATCAGCCGGAAAAAGGTGGAACATACCATCACCGTGTCCCACAGGGACGAACTGCTGCTGGCAAAATGCGACGCCCGGCTCATCGTACAGGTCATCATCAACCTGGTAGACAACGCCATCAAGTATACCCCCGCGGGCTCCCATATCGCCATCACCACAAAGGGAGAAAACGGTAGCGCGGTGATTTCCGTTGCTGACAATGGTGCCGGCATTTCCGACGGGGAAAAGAGCAAGATTTTTCAGATGTTTTATACCGGCAGCAACCCCATTGCCGACAGCCGCCGCAGTCTGGGGCTGGGTCTGAGTCTGTGCAAATCCATTGTCACTGCCCACGGCGGAGAAATCTCGGTTTCCGACAACACGCCGAAGGGTACGGTCTTTACCTTTACAATTCCCTCCGGGGAGGTGGAAGTCCATGAATAAGCCTTTGATTCTGGTGGTGGAGGACGACGCAACCGTCCGAAATCTCATTACCACCACACTGAAATCCAATGATTACTGCTACATAAGCGCCCCCAATGGGGAAACCGCCATTGCCAGCGCATCCACCCGGCAGCCGGATATTGTGCTGCTGGATCTGGGGCTTCCGGATATGGATGGTGTGGAAATCATCCGCCGCATCCGCTCCTGGTCCCAGATGCCCATTATTGTTATCAGCGCCCGGAGCGAGGACGCGGATAAGATTGCCGCGCTGGATGCAGGCGCAGACGATTACCTGACCAAGCCCTTCTCCGTGGCGGAGCTGCTGGCACGGCTGCGGGTCATCCAGCGGCGCCTGGCGGCTTTGGAAATGAAAAGCGGAGAATCCACATTCCACAATGGCAAGCTGACCATCGATTTTGGCGCAGGCTGCGCCTATCTGGACGGTACACTGCTGAAGCTGACCCCCACGGAGTATAAGCTTCTGTGCCTGCTGGCAAAGGATGTGGGAAAGGTACTGACCCATACCTACCTGACCAGCAGCATCTGGGGCAGCTCCTGGGAAAGCGATATGGCATCCCTGCGGGTGCACATGGCCACCCTGCGGAAGAAAATCGAAAAAGACCCGGATGTCCAGTATATTCAGACGCATATCGGCATTGGATATCGGATGTTAAAGGTTGAATAAATCGGCTGTTTTGAAAATCGGGGAATCTTCGTTTGTTTTCACCGATGCAGACTCTGGCCGCATATCCAGAAACGGGACTTTCGCTGCGCTTACGGCGCGGCGGAAGTCCCGTTTCTATGATTCTTTGTGGATTTCAAACGCCAGCCATCAGCGGCGCATGCGTGGTGTCAATGTGTTCTCACGGCAGCGCAGGCGGCGTTTGCCTCCGAAGCGCAATTTCTGCATTATCTGCGAATGCTCTCAATGAATCTGCGGAAATCCTGTTTGCTCCAGACCACAGGGACAGGATAGAGGGGATTGGCTTCCTTTCTCGCCCAGGCGATCATCTGGTCGATATCCTCATCCCGAATCATGTCGAAGGAATCGGGCAGTCCCATTTTGGCATTGGTCTGTTCCATCCAGCGGATAAAATTGTTCGCCTTCTCCGCTTCGTTTTCCCCGCCGATTCCGCAGACATCCGCCAGCTCCGCCAAGCGCTTATGGGCAGAGGCGCCGTATTCCCGCATAACGTGGGGCAGCAGCACCGCCATGGCAAGGCCGTGGGCCACGCCATACAGACCGCCCAGAGTGTGACCCACGGCGTGGACATAGCCCACGCAGCCCCGGGTAAAGGCTCTGCCGGCATAAAACGCGCCGCGCTGCATATTCTGACGGGCTTCCAGATTGGAGCCATCCTCATAGGCGAGGAGAATGTTATCGTGAATCAGCTTCACCGCTTCTTTTGCCAGCTTATTTTCCAGCTTTGTGTTGTAAGTATGATTGGTATAGGCTTCCACCGCGTGGGCAAGGGCATCCATGCCGGTGGTGGCAGTGGTATACGGCGGCAGGCCCACGGTGAGCTCCGGGTCAAGCACTGCGTATTTTGGGATCAGGAAGGGGTCGTTGATGGCTGCCTTCCGGTGGGTGGCAGAGTCGGTGATGACTGCGGCAACCGTGGTTTCGGAACCGGCGCCTGCGGTGGTGGGTATGGCCACAAAGGGCGGGATGGGCCAGTGGACTTTCAGCAGACCCTGGAGCTGAGACACTTTTTTGTTGGGATGCACAGCCTTGGCGGCGATGCCTTTGGCACAGTCGATCCGGGAGCCTCCGCCCAGCGCCACGATGGCTTTGCAGCCGTTTTCTTTGTAGGTTTTGTATCCTTGCTCCACATCGTCGCTGCTGGGATCGGGATGGTCAAAGGCCTGCACGGTGTAGCGAATTCCCGCAGCGGCAAAGCCATCCAGCAGGGGCTGAACCTGTCCCCGGCGCACCATGCCGGAGCCGGTGACGACCAGCACATCGTTGATATTTTTCTCCTCGAGAAATGCGCCCAATTCTTTGATCTTTCCCGGCCCCTCCAGATATGTGGGCATCCGGTAGCCCATAAAGTAGTTGCCGATTTTCAGAACACCCTGAAAGGTGCGGCACCAGATGACCTCCAGTTTATAGGACATTGACATAAGGTTCCCTCCTATCCGCCGGCGACGGGGGACATGAGCTGCACCACATCGCCATCTGCCAGTTTCGTTCTCCTGTTGCTCACTTTTCCGTTGACCAGAAGGACGCAGCCTTCCAGATCTTTCTTCGTAATCCGGTCTGTTTTCTCAAGCAGCCGGGAACACAGTTCCGAAACGGTTTTCGCATCCAGAGAAAGTTCCCGGATACCGGAATCCAGCCGGAGCAGGCCGTACAATTTCACCGTAATCATTTGATCTTCAATCGCCGCAGCGTTTTCTCGGTGGGAATGCCATTGTGATCCCAACCCCGGGCCTGATAATAGGTCTTTTTCATGGTTTCCAGCGGAATTTTGGTTTTGGGGTTGCCCGGATCCTGGGGTACGTCGGTGAGCCGCTTGGGCAGCTTGTCGTTGGCCGCGCTGATACCGAATTTTGTATTGATATAGCGCTCCATGGTATAGCCCCGTTCTCCGATTTCCAGATACCGGCCGAAATCCATCTTCATGCCCACCGCCAGCTCAATCATTTTTGTGTGCTGGAAAATGGGCAGGTGAATTGCGGCGATTCTGGGGCACTTGTTAATCAGCCGCACCGCCCAGCCGATGTGCGGAGCGACGGCATTGACTGTTTTGGTGAGGATGCCGTTGGGTTTCGTCAGCAAAAATCCGGGGAAGAAGGCATAAGAGGTAAACAGGCACTGTCCGGAAGCGGAAATGGTTTCCATCAGGTCCTGGAAGGTCATGGTGAGGTCTGCCTTGGCCTTGGGCGTCTGGGAATCCATATGCAGGCCCAGCCCCTCCATGATGACCAGATATCCGCCGTTTAAGTGGCAGCCGCCCCGGTTGGAAACGGCGTAGCCAAGGCCCTGACCCACGGCCCGGCGAGGCTCGTAAGCCGCCAGCTCCAGCCCCTTGGACTGCATGGCGAATTCCTTTCCGCCGTATTTGTCGGACAGGCGCTTGCTGCCCTCGGCAAGTTCGTCCCCGATGCCCCGGCGGTGAGCGATGTCCTCAAAGATCTGGGACAGGTTATCGGTTTTCCCAAATTCCAGGCCGTTGTCCCAAAGCCCCTTTTCGTTTGCTTCCATGGCCCAGGCGATGGTATTGGCGGTGGAAATGGTATCCATGCCCAGTTCGTCCAGCTCGTAGTTCCAATCCAGAATTTTCTGGAGGTCATTGTTGCAGATGTTGCCGCCCAGCAGACCCAGGGTTTCCAGTTCCGGGCCCTTGACGGGTTTGCCCTGCACCTTGACCGTTCTGGCGCAGCGAATGGGACAGGTCAGGCAGCCTTTGTTGGTAATATTGTATTCCTCCGCAAGGGTTTCGCCGCTTACCTTGTCAAAGTCCTCGTACTGACCTGCGGAATAATTTTTGGTGGACAGAATCCCCAGCATCTGCATGGAGCTGACCAGCCCCGCAGTGCCCAGACGGGGCAGCTGCTCGCCGGTGAGAGGATGCTTCTGTATGTACGCAATCCATTTTTTGCACCATGCCGCCGACTTTTCCTTGTCGTACACCGGGATGGTTTTCGTGCCGAAGGCAGTAATTGCCTTCAGATTTTTCCAGCCCAGCACGGCGCCCAGACCGGTACGCCCGGCGGCGCGCTCATCGCTGATGATGCCGGCGTATTTTACCAGGTTTTCCCCGGCAGGGCCGATGCACAGCTTGCCGAATTTCTTTTTTCCGGTAAGCTCCGCCAGTTTCTCCTGGCACTGGCCGACCTTCATACCCCAAAGCTCGTCGGCGTCGTGGAAGAGAAACTGATCTCCATCGATCTCCAGCCAGCGATGGGTGCTGCACCTTCCCTTCAGAATCAGCGCGTCATAGCCCGCCTTTTTCAGGTGGAAGCCAAAGCTGCCGCCGCAGTTGGAGGATGCCAGAATTCCGGTCTGGGGCGACAGTGCGGAAATATCAAACCGGGCAGAACTGGGCGCGCCGGTTCCCGTCAGAGGGCCGGTGGCAATCACCACCCAGTTTTCCTCAGAGAAGGCAGTCTCCTTACCGGTGAGGTGGTCACACAAAATGCGGGAAGCCATAATCTTGCCGCCCAGATACAGTTCCCGCTGCGTATCACTCCAGGGGTACTCCCGAACAGTCTCCGTGGTCAGATCCACTTCCATGATTTTTCCCATATAACCAGAATATTTCGATTCCATAGGCCGTCCCTCCTTTTCTTCATTATATATGCAGCCTGCACAGAAATCAACCTGTGCAGGCCAGATATGCCCTAAGTATGCAATGACTCCAACCCGGTGCTGCCCGGAAAATAGTCCCCAAACGCGGCGGCGGCATTCTCTCTGACAACCGCCGAAAATGCATCGTAGGCTTCCATCAGCTTTCGGCCTCTTCCCGTGAGAACGCTGCCGCCCACTGAGCCGCCCCGGATCCGCTCAATCAGAGGAAATCCCAGCCCATCTTCCGCAGAATTCAGCATGTGCCAGGCGGCGGAATAGGACATCTGCATGAGATTGCAGGCAAGCCGGACGGAACGGGTTTCGTCCACCAGATGCAGCAGTGTAGACAGCTTTTCATTGTACACAGAAAGCTCCCCGTTCAGGGTGATCTCCACCACGGGACGAAGCAGCAGTTCGTTGTGCCGGGCAATGGCTTCTTTTTTCTGCCCCAACCCTTCCGTGCGAATGACCACGCCCGGATCCGGCACGGAAATCCACGCTTTTTCCGCCGGGCAAGTACGAACCGCCCCTTCCAGACCAGACGTGGTTTCCCCTTCCAGCAGCTTCTCCGCAGCGTACCGGTCAACGCAGATGGGGAATCCGTGCATCTTCCTGTAAACTGGCACGGCCACCGGCGCCCCGCTGGCAAGCAGCGCGTCAACCGTAGCCGGACGGAACAGCGGCACATCTCCCGGTGTTATCAGAATGCGGTCATATTGTTTTCCCAGAAACCGAAGTCCCATACGAACGGAATCCATGATGGAGCAGCTGTGGTATTGCTGATTTCTCAGGAAAAGGACACCATTCTGGGCGAATTTCTGCTCGACCATTTTCCCATCAGGACCGGTGACAACGACAATCAGAGAAACCTGCGCGCGCTGAAACGCGGCAATCATCCGCTGCCCCACGGGAACGGAACCGGCGCTGCGCATAGACGCGATGACACCGTTTTTTTCCGGCAAATTTGTCATAATAATCAGTGCCGCTGTTTTCACGGTGTCACCTCTTTTCCGTCAAGTCATGGGAATGGTTTCAAACTCCTGATTCAGCAGGTCAAAATAATAAACCGTGCCCGTTTCCACCGGCCGTCCCACCAGCAATTTTACACACAGGGAAACCTGCACGGCGGCGCACAAGGCAGGCGTGAAGCTCAATACGCTCTTATTTTTCAGAGCCGCGCCTTCCGGATACAGCGCTTCTATCAGATGATCTCCCGGCATGGAAACGGCTGCCTGAGCAACCCAGCCATTGACCGCGCCATAGATATAGGGGATATCTGCTTCGGCACATGCCTCTGCGAGAATTTTGCGGCTCTCAATATTGTCCAGTCCATCCAGCACCGCATCGCAGGAGAGCAACAGTCTGCGCACATTCGATTTGGACAGGAAACTGTCCACCGCTTCCACACTCACTTCCGGGTTAACCCGGCTGATTCTGGCAGCAGCGGCTTTGGCTTTGCTGACGCCCAGCAGCGGCACCTCGGACAGCAGCTGCCGGTTCAGGTTGGACGGCTCAAACACATCGCCGTCCACAACCCGGAGTGCGCCGACGCCAATCCGGGTCAGCATGTCAATCAGATGTCCGCCCAGACCGCCGCAGCCGATTACCAGCACCCGCTTTCCCCGCAGCGTTTCGCATTCCGCTTCCGTCAGAGCGGGAATATTTCGTTCATATCGGGGATTCATACATTAGCCACCTCCTACCGGGGGGAACAGTGCCACAATGTCCCCATCCTTCACCGGGGTTTCCGGGCTCCGGTGGAAGCCATTGATCAGCAGAATCGACACTTCTCCCCGGGGAATGTTCAGAAGCTCCAGAATGTCCCCAGCGCAGGCAACGCCCTCCGGCGAGAGCATGGTGACCTTGTCCCGACCCTGCCGCAGCGTTGCAAAAACACGAACCTCAATCATAGGAATTCTCCTTTGGGAAAGGAATTGGGGAGGGGCAGCCCCCTCCCCTGTTTACTATCGTATCATTTCCCGACGCATTCGTCCAGACCCAGCTTCTTCAGCGTCTCGTCCGTGGGGAAGGCGTTGACCCAGCCGCGGGCTTCGTAGTACTCCGGCAGCGTCAGAGGCAGCTTTGAGGTCATGCCCTCGGAGGGACCGTTGACCACAGGCTCCTCCAGCAGACGCTTGGGCAGGCGGTCGTCCTCAGGCTTCATGCCGGCGGCCTTGTTGAACATTCTTTCAATGTTGTAGATCCGGTCGCCGATTTCCAGCACCTGCTCCACCGTCCAGTTGGTGCCGGTAGCGGCATTCAGCAGATCGGTGTACTCCTTTGCGCCCATGGCGAAGGAGGTGAACAGGCAGTGACCCATGGAGTCGATGACGGCGGTCAGATCCTGGAAGGTCTT
Source organism: Faecousia sp. (assembly GCA_051867285.1). GTDB lineage: Bacteria > Bacillota > Clostridia > Oscillospirales > Oscillospiraceae > Faecousia. The sequence goes on from JBJDYL010000113.1 coordinate 45,034, forward strand.
GGCCCAGGCGGCCTTGTCCGTGGTGACGGTACGGTCCAGCTGCTGGGGCAGGCCCAGAACCTCGGGGGAGATCATGTAGCCGCGGACATGGCAGCCGCCACGGTTGGAGGTGGCGTAGGTGATGCCGATGCCCTGAATGGCACGGGCGTCGTAGGCGGGCATTTCCTGCTTCTTGACGCTCATGGAAATTTCGGGATGGCCGTAGTGCTCGCACAGGCGGGCGGAACCGGAGCTCATCAGCCAGTCCAGCTCAGTCTGGGGGTCGCCCATCCGCTTGGTCCACTCAACCAATGCCTTGGTGGAGCCCCACTCCAAAGGCACGCCGGCGCACTCCTCTTCCTTAATGTAACCTCTCTGATACAGCTCCATGGCAGCGGCGATGGTGCAGGGCACGGAGATGGCGTCCAGACCATACTCGTTGCAGAGCATGTTGCACTCGTCGATGATGTTCAGATCGTTGTTGCCGCAGTTGCCGCCGTAAGCCCACAGCGGCTCGTACTCGGGGCCGCCCACGACCTTGCCATTGACGTTGACCACACGGCCGCAGGCGATGGGGCAGCGGTGGCAGGCGCCGGGCTTCACCAAGTACTTCTCAGCCAGAGCTTCACCGGAGATGTCCTCACCCTTATCGTAGTAGCTCTCCTGCCAGTTCTTGGTGGGGAAGGCGCCGATGTTGTTGACGATGTTGACGAGAACTGCGGTACCCAGCTGACGCAGGCCTGCGCCGGTAACGGGATTGGCCTTCAGAACATCCATGGCGTTCTTGGCGGCTACCTTCAGGGCGTCCACATCGGCAATGTTGTCCAGGGACTTCCGGGTGGCCTTGACCACGATGGCCTTCAGCTTCTTGCTGCCCATGACCGCGCCCACGCCGGAGCGGCCGGCGGCACGATCCTTGTCGTTCATAATGGCGGCCAGCAGAACCTTCTTCTCACCGGCAGGGCCGATATTCAGAACGGAAGCGTCCGCGCCATGCTTTGCACGCAGCTTCTCGTCCATTTCTTCGCTCATGACACCCTTGTATTCCCGGGCATCCAGCAGCTCAATCTTGTCGTCAACGATGTTGATGTAGGTCCAGTCGGGGGCTTCGCCTTCCACAATGATGGCGTCCCAGCCGGCGTACTTCAGCTTCGCGCCCCAGATGCCGCCGGAGTTGGAGCAGGCGATCATACCGGTCAGCGGAGACTTGGTGACTACCATGTAACGGCCGGTAGAGGGAGCGGATGCACCGGTCATAGGGCCGGTAATGTAAATCAGTTTATTCTCCGGGGACAGGGGATCCACGGTGGCGACGCCCTCGTCGTAGAGAATCTTGGTGCCCAGGCCACGGCCGCCAATGAACTTGTGCGCCAGTTCCAGATCCAGAGGCTCGACCTTAATCTCCCCGGTGGTCAGGTTGATGCGGGCAATTTTTTCGTAATATGCGCCAGCCATATGCAATACCTCCAAAAAAGTCAATTTCTGTGTGATTCATCCGGTTATCCGGCTTTGGATACTACCATTATAGTGTAATTTGCGGCCGGTTCAAGGGACCGGCCGCATTTCCGTGTGAAACTGCACGAAACCGTCTCATTTTATACGAACGGATTTGGCAGTCCCTCAGAAAGCTTGTGCGAAACAGCACGAAACGCAACGAACTGATACAAATAACCTCCGACGGTGGGTCTTGTGGAATGGGGTAAAGAAGAGTATAATAAATGTCAAAAGTATCCGGAGGAGGCGGCATCATGTCACAGAATCAATCCCTGTCCACCCAGGAGGTTGCCGATATCCTGCATGTCAGCAAGTCTACCATTTATGACCTGATCCGCAGGGGCGAGATCCATTCCTACAAAATCGGGCGCAAGGTGCGCTTTACCCAGGACGATGTGGATGCCTACATTGCCCGATCCCGGCATGAGCACTCCACCCGCCCGGTGCAGCGAATCGACACCCACTCCACCCTGCTGACCCCAAAAGAGAACGAACCGCCGGAGCTGATTATCGCCGGGCAGGACGTGGTGCTGGATATTCTGGCGAACTACCTCCAGCAGGAGGGGGTCAATGCCGGGCGCACCTATCTTTCCAGTTTTGAAGGGCTGCTGGCGCTGTATCAGGATCATATCCATGTGGCAGCCTGCCACCTGTTTGACGGAAGGGATTACAATGCGTCCTATGTCCGCAGTCTGATGCCCGGGGTTCCGGCGGTGCTGGTCAACCTGTCCTACCGTACCCAGGGCTTCTATGTGCAGAAGGGGAACCCGAAAAACATCCGGGGCTGGCAGGATCTCAAACGGGAAGATATCTCCATTCTGAACCGGCGGGTCGGCTCCAGCGCCCGGATTCTGCTGGATATGCAGCTGAAGCGCCTTGGCATTCCGGCGCATCAGCTGGCAGGTTATGACCGGATCATGAGTTCCCACCTGACTATGGCTGCCGCCATTGCAGCGGGGGACGCGGATCTCGCCATCGGCACGGAACGGATTTCCCGGCAGATTGAGAACATCGACTTTATCCCTCTGCTGGAAGAACGATTTGATCTGGTTCTGAAAAAAGAGAGCAGGAACACGGTTCCGGTGCAGAAGCTGCTGGAAATTTTGAGTTCTCCCGTTTTCCGCAAAGAGGTTGCCCACTTCTCCGGCAACGACTACCGGGATTTGGGCAAGGTCATTATGGAGGTTTGATATGCTGTATGTAAAAACGCCGGAGGAGGTTCTGGCGCTGATTGAGAAGGAGTTCTCCTCCGTGGCGCAGACGGAATTTGTCTCCTTGTCCGCCGCCATGGGCAGAGTGCTGGCGGAGGATATTGCGGCAGCGGAATATGTGCCGGATTTTGACCGCTCCACCGTGGATGGCTTCGCAGTCCGTGCCAGCGACACCTTTGGCTGCACCGATGCCATCCCCGCCATTCTGCCTTTGCAGAGCGCAGTGCTCATGGGCGAGGGGGCGGATTTCCCGCTGAATATTGGGGAGTGCGTTGCCGTGCCCACCGGCGGCGCAGTGCCAAAGGGCGCGGACAGCGTGGTGATGCTGGAATACACCGAGGATTACGGCGACGGAACCATCGGCGTTTCCAAGCCCGCCGCCCCCGGGCAGAACATGATTTTCCGGGGTGACGACGTATACCCCGGAAAGGTGATTCTCCATAAAGGAAGAGTCCTGTCCTCCCAGGACATCGGCGCGCTGGCCGCCATCGGACGGGTGCAGGTGAAGGTTGCGAAAAAACTGACCGTCGGCGTGATCTCCACCGGGGACGAGCTGGTGCCCCCGGAGGTGCAGCCCGGTCCGGGACAGGTGCGGGACGTGAACAGTCCCATGCTGGAAGCCATGCTCACCGCCTTCGGCTGCTCCGTCATCAACTACGGCATCGTCATTGACGATGAGGCTTTGCTGTTGGAAACGGTAAAAAAAGCAGTTTCCCAGTGCGATGCGGTGCTGCTGTCCGGCGGCAGCAGCGTAGGCGTGAAGGACGCCGCCTGCCGCATCATCGAGTCCATGGGGCAGCTCCTGCTCCACGGCATCGCCATCAAGCCGGGCAAGCCCACCATTCTGGGAAAAACGGGTGAAAAACCTCTGGTCGGCCTGCCGGGGCATCCTGTGGCGGCATATTTTATTACGAAGCTGTTCGTCCTGCCCCTGCTGGGTCGGCTCACCGGGCAGGTCTCCACCGCCTATACCGTCACCGCCAAGGTCACGGAAAGCGTCAGCGCCAACCACGGCAGAGCCCAGTATCACTGCTGCCGCCTGACCCGCAGGGATGGCGAAGTATACGCCGAACCCATCCGGGGCAAATCCGGTCTGATTACTACCCTTGCGGGAGCCGACGGCTATTTTTGCATAGACCGGGATTGCGAGGGCCTGCCCAAACATGCCGAAATTCAAGTAACAGTCTGTTCAGGAGTGTAAGGAATATGGGATTTGAATATTTGACCAATGTGCCGCTTCAGCAGGCACAAGAGGACTATCTGAAGCTGCTGGAAAGCCACGGCTTTGCTCCAAAAACCGAGGTAATTCCCGTTTATGAGGCCTGCGGACGGGTGACTGCCCACGCAGTTTACGCCCACATCTGCGCCCCCCATTACGCCGCCAGCGCCATGGACGGCGTCGCCGTCAACGCAAAGGACACCTTCGGCGCCACGGAGACAACGCCCGTTACCCTGCGCCCGGAACAGTACATCGTGCTGGACACCGGCGATCCCATTCCGGAGGACCGGGATGCAGTGATCATGGTGGAGGACATTGTAAAAAACGAGGATGGCTCCATCACCATCCACGCGGCTGCTGCCCCCTGGCAGCATATCCGACAGATCGGCGAGGATGTGTGTGCAGGAGAAATGATTCTGCCCAGCCATATGACCGTTTCCCCCGCCGCCATCGGCGCCATGATCGCAGGCGGTGTGCTGGAAATTGAGGTCATCCGCAAGCCGGTGGTCGGCATCATCCCCACCGGTGACGAGATCATTCCCCCCTGCACCGACCCCAAGCCCGGGGACATTCTGGAATTCAACGGTTCCATTTTCTCCGCCATGGTGAAAAGCTGGGGCGCGGAGGCAATCGTGTATCCCATCGTCCCCGATGAATTCGACCAGATTAAGTCCATGGTCGCCAAGGCTGCATCCGAATGCGACATGGTCATTCTCAATGCCGGTTCCTCTGCCGGACGGGAGGATTTTTCCGCAAAGGTGATCCGGGAGCTGGGGGAGGTTCTGTACCACGGCATCGCCATGAAACCCGGCAAACCTGCTATCTTAGGCTGTCAGGGCGCCAAACCCATTCTGGGCGTTCCCGGCTACCCCGTGTCCGGCATTATCGTCATTGAGCAGCTTCTCAAGCCCCTCATTGACCATTGGTTGCAGGTTCCTGCTGCTCCCGCCCAGTACGCCAAAGCTACCCTGACCCGCCCTGTGGTAAGCGGCCTGAAGTATCAGGAGTTTGTCCGGGTTCACATGGGCTGTGTGGGCAATAAGCTCATGGCTTCCCCCTTAAGCCGGGGCAGCGGCGTGGTGTCCTCTTTTATGAAAGCCGACGGCATTCTGGAGGTTCCTCAAGGCCTGGAGGGCTATGAAGCCGGGTCGGAGGTGAACGTCCGGCTGCTCAGCCCCAGGGAAAAGCTGGAAAATACCCTGGTGGTCATCGGCAGCCACGATCCCCTGCTGGACGAACTGGGGGATATGCTCCACATTGCCAATCCCCAGCTGTATATGAGTTCTTCCCACGTCGGCTCCATGGGCGGCATCATGTCCATCCGCCGGGGGGAAGCTCACGCCGCAGGCTGCCATCTGCTGGATACCAATGACGGAACCTACAACCGTTCCTTTATGAAAAAATACTTCCCCAAGGGAAATGTGAAGCTCATCCGCTGTGTTGGAAGGCAGCAGGGGCTGATGGTAGCGGGCGGCAACCCGCTGAATATCCGGAAATTCTCGGATATCGCCAGGGATGGTGTGCGTTATGTAAACCGCCAAAAGGGCTCCGGCACCCGGATCCTCACAGACTACCTGTGTCAGCAGGAAAATCTGGACACCGCTGCCATCTACGGCTATGACCGGGAAGAGCTGACCCACACCTCCGTGGCCGCGCAAATCGTCAGCGGCAGTGCCGACGCAGGCATGGGCATTTACTCCGCCGCAAAGCTCTATGATCTGGACTTCATTCCCATCTGTATTGAGGAATATGATCTGATTATCCCCGACCACGCATGGGACACCCCCATGGTGCGCCAGCTCATCGCCACCCTGAAAAGCGATGCATTCCGGGAAAAAATACTCGCCATGGGCGGCTACACCATGGAAAACCCCGGCGAGATCATTCCCTTGGACTAAGGCCATGCGGTACTTTGATGCAGCTGTCATCGGCGGTGGCGTTTTGGGCTGCTTTGCCGCACGGAATTTAAGGCGATGGAAAATTTCCACCGTACTTTTGGAACAGGATGATGATGTCTGTACCGGCATCACCCGGGCAAACAGCGCCATCGTCTACGCCGGATATGACAACAAACCCGGCAGCCGGAAAGCGGAGATGACAGTGCGGGGCAATGCGGCATTTGACAGGCTCTGCCGGGAACTGGAGGTGCCCTTCTCCCGGCGGGGTTCCCTGCTGGTAACCTATGAGGAAGCCTCCGTCCCCCAGCTCCGGAAAAAGTGGAACCAGGGCACCCAGAACGGCGTGCCCGGTCTGCGGCTGCTGACCGGGGCGGAAGCGCAGACCATGGAACCCATGCTGAAGCCCGGCGTGAAGGGCGCACTGTATGCACCCACCACCGGAACCGTGAACCCATGGCAGCTTGGGATCGCCGCTTATGAAAACGCCGTCGCCAACGGCGTCATCCCCATGCTGGGCACCGCGGTGACGGGCATGGAAAAAACAAATTCCGGTTATCTGGTGCAGACCTCCAACGGCCCCATCGCCTGCCGGGTGGTTGTAAACTGCGCCGGGCTGTTTGCCGACCGGGTGCAGGAGCTGCTGTTTCCGCCCTCTGTCCGGCTCCATTGGGACGGTGCGGAATATCTGGTGCTGGATCCGCTGGCTCAGAAGCCCGGACGAATCGTATTTCATCAGGCAAAGGCCTGCGGCAAGGGCATCACCGCTGTTCCCTGTACAGAAGGAAACCTTCTCATCAGCGGCGTGCGGAGACCCATGGGAACACCCTTCGCCACAACCCGGGAGGGGCTGGAGGAACTGCACAGTGCAGCAAACGATCTGCTTCCCGGGTTGGATCTGTCGCAGGTCATTCGTTCCTTCGCCGCCGTACGCCCCAACCCTTATCGGGAAACCGGGGAAGATATTCACGATTTCTGTATTGAAAATCCTGCGCCCGGATTTTACAGTCTCATCGGCATCAAAACCCCGGGGCTGACCTGCGCCAACGAATTGGGAATGTATCTGGCTGAAGCATGCGCAGCCTGTCTGGCCGCGCCGCTGAATCCAAATTTTAATCCCCACCGGCATGCAATTCCCAAGCCCAACGACCGGTCAATTGTCTGCCAGTGCGAACAGGTCACCCGAGGGGAAATTCTGGAAGCCATTCGCCGGGGAGCTTCCACCGTGGACGGGGTCAAGCGCCGGGTAGGCAGCGGCATGGGGCGCTGTCAGGGCAGCCGCTGCGCCTTTGCCATCGAGAAAATTCTGGAGGAATACCGGAATGGAACACTATGACCTCCTGATTATTGGCGGCGGTGTGGCAGGAATCGCCGCAGCCAAGTCCGCACATTACGCCGGATGCCGCAGTATCGCCATTATAGAAAGAAAGCCCGCACTGGGAGGCGTGCTTTTGCAATGCGCCCACCGGGGGTTCGGTGAAGGACTGACCGGCGTGGAATACGCCGGGCAGCTGCTTCAGGATTTTCCGGCGGAAATCACCGTGATTGGCAATACTACAGTTTTGTCTGTGGAGAAAACCCGGGTTGCCCATCTGTCCGGCGGGCGAACCCTCTCCTTTTCCCGGCTGATTCTTGCCACAGGCTGCCGGGAGATTCCCATGGGCGCGCTGCCCATTGCGGGCACCCGCCCCAAAGGCGTTTACACTGCCGGGCAGATGCAGGAAATGATGAATCTTCATGGCTTTCTCCCGGAAGGGCCTGCGGTGATTCTGGGAAGCGGAGATCTGGGACTGATTCTGGCAAACCAGCTGGCGCAGGCCGGGCTTTCCGTTACGCTGGTGGAGCAGCGGGAAAGCTGCGGCGGTCTGGCGAGGAATCGCCGCTGCCTCCGGGAATTCCCCATCCGCCTCCTTTGCGGCCAGACCATTACGGAGGTACTGGGCGAAAGGGCGCTGGAGGGCTGCCACCTGTCCGGCGGGGAATGGATTCCCTGCAAAACTCTGCTCATTGCCGTGGGACTTCGCCCGGAGCAGACGCTGGTTTCCGGGCTGGGAAATCCCGGGTGGCTTCGCCTGTGCGGCAACTGCAGGGCTGTGCACCCAATGGTAGAGGGTGTGCTGTCGGAGGCAACCCAGGCGGGCATGGATCTGGCGTCGGACGGATAGGCTGTGCCCGATTACAGAGGCACACCGGCAAAGCATGAAACCATAAGAAGGCAGCAACGAAGATCCGTTGCTGCCTTTTGCGCACAATGCTTATCCGCCCGCGGACAGAAACCGGAGAAAAAACCGGTGGTGAATCTCCCGGACGGCCGTTTCGCTGCCCTCCATCTGGACACGGGTTCTGGGCATGTCCCATTTCCCCATGGTGTTTCCCGGGAGCGGTGAAAGCCGCACGCTGCAATCCGGGAAGGAAAATCCCTGGGCAGTCTGTACAGCGTCCGGCTGCCGGGCAAAGAAATCCCGAATGCGCTCGATGGAAATCCCCCAGTTTTCGTCGATGTTCTCACCCTCCTGCACAGCCTTATCATAGCATGGATACCGGGAAAAAGATATGCCGAAAGCTATTGCCATTGCAGGTATTGTATGCTACAATACTGGAAAGCAACGCAGACCTCCTGTGGGGAAGGGCTGCGGCGAAAAAAGCGTTTTGAAAAGCGGTGGACGAGCCTCTTTCCAAAAGCGAGGGTTTTACGCAGTTATTGTGCCCTTTCGCCTTTGGAGGTTGGCTCGTTGTTTTATTTTTGCACGATTTTGGAGGAACGAACATGAAAAAGACAATTTCCCTGCTGCTGGTTTGTGTGATGCTGCTGGGTCTGGCTGCCTGCGGCGCAGCTGAAAAGCCCGCTCAAACCACTGCTGCACCCGCGCCTACCGCTGCTCCCACGCAGGCTCCCACCGAAGCCGCTCTGGTGGTGGACACCTGCATTCTGAAGGAAGCCGACGACAAAATGCTCAACACCTACACCGTCATTGCGGTGAACCCGGACGCTCCTTTCACCGATGCCGACGGCAACGCCGTTTCTGACGTCGCCGTAAACACCGCCGGTGCCGACGCGCTGATCCACTGGCTGCTGAGCCAGGAAGCCCTGGACATGGCAGGCGATTATGGTGTCGCGGAATACGGCGAGCACCTGTTCTATGTTAAGGATAACGCTCCCGTCTACACCGGTGAAATTGCCCCCGCCACTGAGGAAACCAAAACCATTCGCCTGTCCACCACCACCTCCGTCAACGACTCCGGATTGCTCGGCTATCTGCTGCCCGTATTTGAGTCCACCTACGGCTATACGGTGGAGGTTCAGTCCGCCGGTACCGGCAAGGCCATCAACGCCGCCAAATTCGGCAACGCCGACCTGATTCTGGTGCACTCCAAGAGCCAGGAGGAGGCTTTCGTGGAGGCAGGTTTTGCCCGCACCGTGGACGGCTTCCAGGTGGAACGCATTTCCTTCCTCTATAACTACTTTGTCCTGTGCGGGCCTTCCGCCGACCCCGCCGGTGTTGCGGACTGCGCTTCCGTTCTGGATGCCTTTGCTGCTATCGCCGAGGGCAAGTACACCTTCGTCTCCCGGGGCGACGCTTCCGGCACCCACACCAAAGAGCTGAGTCTGTGGCCGGAGGCGCTGGGCATCACCGCTGACGCTGCGTCCTTCGTGGATTACACCGACTGGTACGTTTCCGCCAACGCCGGCATGGGCGCATGCCTGGTGATGGCAGAGGAAATGGGCGCCTACATTCTCACCGACAAGGCCACCTTCCTGACCTTCGTTGCAAATGACGGAGTGATGGAATAAGGATTGCTTTTCCGGCTGAATTCGCGTAAACTATATCCCGTGGGGCTTTTCCCACGGGATTTTCCAAAGAAAGGGGCGATTCTATGAGCAGCGCACTGCATAAGGCGATTGCGCTGATCTTGTCGGCGGATGCCGAACTGCTGAACATCCTGAGCGTTACCGCCCGGATGAGCCTGCAAAGCTCCCTGATCGCCCTGCTGCTGGGCGTTCCTCTTGGCATCTGGCTGGGGGCGTGCAAATTCCCCGGCAGAGGTGTGCTGCTGGTTGCCAATCGAACGCTGATGGGTATGCCGCCGGTGGTCTGCGGCCTGCTGTTTTATATGCTGTTTTCCGGTGTCGGCCCATTCCGGCACATGAAGCTGCTGTTTACCGTCAAGATCATGGTCATGGCCCAGGTGGTGCTGATCACCCCCATTGTCATCAGCAATATGGAAACCTATGTAGCCGGGATTGCCCCTGCCGTCCGGGAAACGGCAAAAGGCCTTGGCCTCGGCGGCTGGAAAACCTTTGCCCTGCTGTGCAACGAATGCGTATACCAGATTATTTCCGTGTATTTGCTGGCGTTTGCCCGCTCCATCGCAGAGGTAGGCGCGGTATCCATGGTGGGCGGCGCCATCGCGTGGAAAACCAACGTGATGACCACTGCCATTATGCAGTACACCAACCGGGGCAATTTCTCTCTGGGCATCGCCCTGGGGATGATTCTGCTGGCGATCTCCCTGATGGTGAATATTGTGATTTCCCTGCTGCAAAGGAGGCTGAGCCGGTGAAGATTCAGGCGTTTTCCAAGACCTACGACGGCGTTAAGGTTCTTGATTTTCCGGGGATGGAACTGCTGCCCGGGAGAATCTACGCCATTATCGGGGCCAACGGCAGCGGAAAGTCCACCTTTGCAAAGATTCTTGCCGGTGTGCTCCCGGCTGATCAGAAGGGCAGGCTCCGGGACGCGGCGTCCGTGGGCTACCTGCCCCAGAAGCACTATGCCTTCCGGATGTCCACCAAAAGGAACATCCTGCTGGGCGGGAAGGATCCCTCCGGCGCCGGCAAAGTGATGGACGCACTTCAAATTCGTCATCTGGAGAAGAAACGAGCCGACCGGCTGTCCGGCGGAGAAACCGCCCGGATGGCGCTGGCACGGCTGATGATGGGGCGGTATGATGTGGTGATTTTGGATGAGCCCACCGCAGCCATGGACATGGAGACCACCGTCTCAGCGGAAGAACTGATTCTCAAATACACCCGGCAAACCGGGTGCACACTGATTCTGGTAACCCATTCCCTCCAGCAGGCGCGGCGGATTGCGGATGAGGTACTCTTTTTTCACAGGGGCGTTCTGCTGGAATCCGGAACAAAGGAGCAGGTGCTTTCCTCCCCGGCACGGCCGGAGACCAGACAGTTTCTGGATTTTTACGGAAGGTAGGAACCGGCAGGATGCCGGTTTGCCATGACCCCGAAACGGGATGCCGTATTCAGAAGGAACATGACCCCAGCGGCCAAACGGGCTTGCTGCCTGCAAAATGCAGGCGGCAAGCCCGTTTCCTTTGTCTGGGGCGCATTCCTGTCTGCGGGGCAGATTGTATCAGATCATTTCACTGGTGGTTTCCTCGATAATCTCCAGAAACAGTGCTTCGTCCACAGGTGATTCTTTCTGCATAAGGTGGAAGTAGGCGCTCAGCAGGCCGCCGGCGTAAAATGCCGCTTTTCCTCTCAGCTTTTCCGTATTCTGCGCCAAACCGGGGCAGGAACGACGCAGTATCAGAACCATATCTTCCGTAATCTGATCCAGCAAAATGCTCAGCAGCACCGGAAACATGCTGCTGTTTTTGATATTGCGAACCATCCGTTCGTGTTTGTGCAGAAATTGCAGCAATTCCCGGCTCATCAGCAGAAAATAGTCCCTTATCTCGCCGTCCTTCACATCCGGCGCAAGCTGATCCCGGAAGGTGGATACCACTTCCCGGATATAGTAGGCGAAAAAATCGTATTTGTCTGCGAAATGCTTGTAAAAGGTGGTGCGGCGGATCATGGCCCGTTCGCACAGCTCGTTGACGGTCAGTTCGTCGAAACGCTTTTCCTCCAGCAGCGCCACAAACGCATTGCTCAGCGCCAGGTAGGTCTTTTGGATGCGCAGGTCCACTTTTTCTTCCATAATTTTCTCCCAGTACGGAAACACTTTTTCAATTTTGTCAGTTATCTAACAAAGCGGGTTAGCTGTCTCTTGCAAATACCCGAAAAAAAGAATATCATTTTCCACTACAAATGTCAATTAACTATCATTTGCTATGGAGGCATGGTATGGATAACGAGCATTATTCCTACACGTTGGAAATGGAAACGCCTCTGGGGAAGCGGCGGGGCCGCCTGGAACTGGATTTGCAGGGTGCGTCTGTGGACGGTCTTTTGACCATGTTCACCAGAACCACGCCCATTCAGGACGGCAGTCACAGAGGAAACCGCATCGCTTTCCGGGGCGAAATGCGGACCCTGATGGGGCCGCTGTCTTACCAGGCAGAGGGTTCGCTTCTGAGCAATGGCCTGTCGCTGGAAATGATTACGGAACAGGGACGCTACCCGACAAGGGGCGTTCTGACCAAAAAAGGGAGGGACTAACAAATGGCGCAGGAAAAGGAAAAAGGCGGCAACGCCATGGTGCGGCTGGCTACTTTTATTGTTGACAAGCGGAACCTGTTTTTTCTGCTGCTGGTGATCGGCGTGATCTTCTCCCTGTTCTCGACCAAATGGATTCAGGTGGAGAACGATCTGAAGGCCTACCTGCCGGCGGACTGTGAAAGCCGTCTGGGTCTGGATATCATGGAGGATCAGTTCATCACCTTCGGTACCGCGCAGGTGATGGTGGAGAATGTATCCCTGACGCAGGCGCAGACCCTTTGCGATACGCTGAAAGCCGTCCCGGGCGTGCAGAGCGTGGACTACGACGGGGAAGCGGATTACTGCAACGTGTCCGCCCTATACAATATCACCTTTGACTACAGTGAAACCGATGACAAGTGCCTGCAGGCGCTGGCTGCGGTGGAAGACCTCTTAAGTGATCAGGACTACTATGTTTCCACTGCACTGGGCAATTCCGCAGCGGAAATCATCGATCAGGAAGTCAACGTCATTATGGTGTTGGTGGCGGTGATCGTGGTGGCGGTGCTGCTGCTGACCTCCCAGACCTACGCGGAGATCCCGGTGCTGCTGCTGACCTTCGTATCGGCAATGATCCTGAATCAGGGCAGCCAGTTCCTGTTGGGGAAAATTTCCTTCGTCTCCAACTCCGTCACCAGCATTTTGCAGCTGGCGCTGTCGCTGGACTATGCGGTGATCCTGTGCAACCGGTACAAAGAGGAGCGGGAGCAAATGCCCATCCGGGAGGCGGTGATCACCGCCCTGAGTAAGGGAATTCCGGAAATCGGCGCCAGCAGTATGACCACCATCGGCGGTCTTGTCGCCATGATGTTCATGCAGTTCAAAATCGGCCCGGACATGGCCATCAGCCTGGTGAAAGCGGTGCTGTTCGCACTGCTGTCAGTATTTGTGATCATGCCAGGTCTTTTGATGCTTTTTGGTCCGCTCATGGATAAAACCCGGCATAAAGACTTCGTACCTCACATTCCCTTCGTCGGCAGGTTCGCCTACAAGACCCGTCTGATAATCCCTCCCATTTTTCTGGTGCTGATTTTGGTGGGATACCACTTCTCCAGCCAGTGCCCCTATGTCTATGGCTATGGGGATATTGAAACTCCCAAGCTGAATTACGTCCAGATCGCAGAAAACAAAATCAAGGACAATTTCGGAACCACCAATTTCGTGGCGCTGGTCTATCCCAAGGATGACTATGAAACCGAAAAGGCGCTGCTGGCAGAGCTGGATACTTATGAGGAAATCGATTATTCCATGGGGCTTTCCAACGTGGAAGCCATGGACGGCTATATGCTGGCAGACAAACTGAATCCCCGGCAGTTCGCAGAGCTGGCCGGACTGGATTATGAACTGGCGCAGGCTGTGTATATTGCCTACGGCGCGGAGCAGGATGAGTTCGGAAAAGTGATTGGCAGTCTGAATACCTATAAGGTTCCGCTGATTGACATGATGCTCTTTGTCTGCGATCAGATCGACGACGGAATTATCACCCTTGAGGATGCGCAGATGGATACGCTTCGGGATGCGCAAACGCAGATGGAATCCGCGAAAAAGCAGCTTCAGGGCGAGGAATACAACCGGGTGCTGATCTATCTGACCCTGCCGGAGGGCGGCGAGGAAACCTACGCCTTCCTGGACACCCTGCGGGACATTGCCGGAAAATATTATCCGCAGGGAGATATTTATGTGGTGGGCGATTCCTCGGTGGAGCAGGACTTTAAGCTGTCCTTCGCCACGGACAATCTGGTCATCACCGTTGTCTCCATTCTCATCGTGCTGGTGGTGCTGCTGTTCACCTTCAAGTCCGCAGCTATGCCCCTGATGCTGATTCTGGTGATTCAGGGCGCAATCTGGATCAACTTCTCCATCCCCACCTTCACGGATTCGCCGCTGTTCTTTATGAGCTATCTGGTGGTCAGCGCCATTCAGATGGGCGCCAACATTGACTATGCCATCGTCATTGCCAGCCGGTATCAGGAGCTGAAGAACCAGATGCACCATCGGGAAGCGATTATTGAAACCATGAATTTCGCATTTCACACCATCATTACCTCCGGCAGTATTTTGGCATGTGCCGGAACGCTGATCGGCATGATGACTTCCGAGGTAGCCATTGTGGGCATCGGTCAAAGTCTTGGCCGCGGCACCATTATTTCCATACTTCTGGTCATGTTCGTACTGCCCCAGATTTTGCTCATCGGCGGCGAGCTGGCAGATAAGACCTCCTTCTCCATGCCCCGGGCCAATCTGCCGAAAATTTCCAGCAGCGGCCACATCCGGGTGGACGGCATGGTGCGCGGAGAGATCCATGGATATGTTCACGGTATCATCCGTGCGGACATCAATGGCGAGGTTGACCTGAACCTGCTTTCCGGAAAAACATCGGAGAAAGGAGAAACGGACGATGAAGCGTAAAATTCCTGCCCTGCTTCTGGCACTTGTCCTGATTGCCGGCATTGCGGCGCCGGCCTTTGCCCTGGAAGCCACGGAGACAGTGTCTGTTTCCGTCCTTTCTGAAACCATCACCATCCACAGTACGGAAGAGTGGCTGGAGCTGGCAAAAAAATGCAGCCTGGATACCTGGTCCCTGGATAAGACCGTGGTGCTTCAGGCGGATATTTCCCTGAGCGATACCGAGTTTACCACCATTTCCACCTTTGGCGGTACACTGGAAGGAAACGGCCACACCATCAGCGGACTGGTGGTGGAGGAAGGCATGGCGCCTGCCGGATTGTTCCGCTATTTGCAGCCTACGGCAGTCGTGCGAAATCTGAAGGTCAGCGGCCGAATTGCGCCCGGCGGGGACGCCTCCACTGTAGGCGGCATCGTGGGAGAAAACCATGGCGCCGTGGAAAACTGCGCCTTCACCGGAGAAATCACAGGAGAACGGGACACCGGCGGTATTGCAGGCGCCAATTACGGAACCATCCGCCGCTGCAAAGCCAGCGGTTCGCTGACCGGTGAAAACCGAACCGGCGGTGTGGCCGGCTATAACGAGGGTACCATTGACAGCTGCGAAAACAGCATGGAAATCAATATCGACAGCGTGGATCCCACCATTGATCCTACCGATATTGATTTTGATTTCAACATGGATCTGTCCCGGCTGTCCAGTCTGGATACCAGCGACGCGGCAAAAGACACCGGCGGAATTGCCGGATATTCCGCCGGGATCATTACAAACTGTACCAATACCGGAAACGTGGGCTATCCCCATATCGGCTATAACCTGGGCGGCATTGCCGGCCGGAACTGCGGCTTTGTCAGCGCCTGCCGCAATTCCGGTCACATCCAGGGCAGAAAGGACGCAGGCGGAATCGTCGGTCAGATAGAGCCGAATATTGCCACAATCCTGTCTCCGGATTATCTTGAAACTCTGAGCAAACAGTTTGAAAATCTGGGCAGTCTGGTCAGCGCGGCAGGAAGCCACGCGGCCGGAACCGGAGATGACATTCAGTCCTGCGTTCAGACCATCGCCGCTTACCAGAGCAGCGCTCGGGCCGCCCTGGACTCCATTCTCTCCGGACTGGCCAATGATATCAAAAACGGCCAAATCGGAGGTACGGCGGACGCCATCCACTCTCTGGGCAGCTCCATTCAGGGAATGGTCAATGCCACAAACAGGCTGAAACAGTCCATTGTCGGAGGCGTTGCGGGCCTGTCCGACGATGTGGACGCCATCAGCGGACAGATCAGCAGCATCTCCCGCACCTTTGCCCTGGCAACGGAAGACGCCAAAAAGGACACGGTATCTGACATCTCCGACGCCGATCTGGCAGATATTTCCGAAGGCAAGGTGCATGGATGTACCAACAGCGGCACTGTGGAGGGAGATCTGAATACCGGCGGCATCGTCGGCATCATGGGACTGGAATATGAGATTGACCCGGAGGATGACGCCCCCAGCGGGAAACTCACCCAGCGCAGGCGCTATGAGCTGAAGGCCATCGTCCAGGACTGCGTCAATACAGGAGCTGTCACCGGAAAACGAAGCTATGTAGGCAGTATCTGCGGCAGGATGGAACTGGGCATGATCTCCGCTTCCCAGGGCTACGGCACCATCACCAGCGAAAACGGCGACTATGTGGGCGGCATTGCCGGCATGACCGGCGGAACCATCCGGAACTGCTTTGCCAAATGCACCCTGTCCGGCGGCAGCTATATCGGCGGCATTGTAGGCTCCGGCATCGCAGAGGATCTCAGCGGAGAATCCAGTACGGTCACCGGCTGCTATTCCATGGTGGAAATCACCGGCAGCGAACAGTATACCGGCAGTATTTCCGGCGCCTACATCGGCAACTTTACCGGCAACTATTTCGTTTCGGATACGCTTGCGGGGATCAACGGCATCAGCTATTCCGCTTTGGCGGAGCCGATTTCCTTTGATACCCTGCTCAGAACCGAGAATCTGCCCCGGCCGCTGCGTCAGTTTACCCTGTCGTTTGTAGCCGACGGAGAGACCATCAAAACCATTACCTTCGATTATGGGGACTCCTTCGATTCCTCCGTGTTCCCCGAAATACCCCAAAAAGAGGGCTATTATGCCCAATGGAGCACAAAGGATCTGACGGATCTGCGGTTTGATACCATAGTGGAGGCATCGTACTACCCCTATATTACCTCCCTGTATTCCACCTATACCCGTCAGGATGGAAAACCCATGCTGTTTGTGCAGGGACAATTCAAAGACGGAGACAGTCTGCGCGTTGATCCCGGCACGACGGCGTTCCCGGAAACGGAAAGCCATTCGCTGCTGGAGCAATGGCATATTGCCATTCCTGCGGATGGTCTGGAAAACCACAGCATCCGCTATCTGCCCGCCCAGGAGAATACCGCAATCTATCTTCTGAGAAACGGCAGCTGGAGCAGAATTTCCACAGAAGAAATGGGCAGCTATCTGACCTTCACGGCAGCCGGGGCGGAGATTGAAATTGCGGTAACCACCGCGCACTCCCAAAGCCCGCGCCGGATGCTCCCGGCAGCGGCGGCAGGCCTTCTGCTGGTGCTGATCCTCCTGATTGTGCTGATACGGAAAAGCAAGACAAAGCGCCCGGCGTCCGCCGGGAAGAAAAAGCGCTGGCTGATTCCGCTTGTGCTGCTTCTTATCGCCGCTGCCGCTGTGTGCTTCTGGTTCTCACAGACAAACGCCGGTCAGAGTATCCAGGCCTATGATGTTCTGAAAACCTATCTGGAGCAGCCGGAGCTGCAAATGGATCTGACGGTAAAGGCCCAGATTGCGGACAAAGACGCCAACTTTACGGCACAGATCCGCAGAACCAAAGTTGGCGATACCCCTGTCAGCGTAATTTCCGAAAGCGGCCGGAAGCTGTACTATGCCGACGGCGTTGTCCTGCTGGAAAACGGCGCCGCCTACCGGCTCAACAGCGCCGCGCCGGACTACTCCGGGCTGCTGGAACAGGTGCAGGCGGTTTATGCGCAGGTGGAAATCGACGCGGTAGACGGAGTTTACACCGTCACCGCGGAGGAGGCCCAGGCAGCTGCCATTGCGAAGCTGCTGATGCCCTCCGCCGAAGCGCTGCTGTCAGAAGCGAACAGTCTGACGGTGGATTTGATTACCGAAAACCAAGCGCTGACACAGATTCGCTTTACCGGCGCAGGGAATCTGGCGGATTCCGTGAAAACCCCCTTCTCTGTGTCCGCTGCGGTGGATATTCTTCCGGTGTCCGAAGCTGTCAGTATTCCCAAAGCGGTCGCTCAGGCAGTAGCCTCCGGCAATTATCAGGCGCAGGAAATCTATTCCGATGATCTGGTGCGCCTGATGAACGCATGGACGCAAATGCGGAGCAAAAATCCCATTGCAGCTGATGTGCTTCTGGAAACAAACTGCGGTCAGCTCACCATCCAGGATGCGTTCTCCTACTATCAGTGGCGCGCGTCGGGCACCATGATTCAGGGCGTGGAAAAGGATGGAAAAACCATCTTCTTTACGGACAGCGCGGTTTGCGACGAACAGGGCAGGACGGTGTCCGCTGCTTCCATTGGCAATTGGAACGCAGCAACGCTGCTGGACGCCGCCTACCAGAATTTCAGCAATGCGGAATTTGGCTGCCGCCAGGATAATGGTATCAGCACCTATACCGTCACGCTGGATCAGGCAGGGATGGAACAGCTGATGTACGCCGTTTTCCCCAAGGCCGAGGAGCTGGGGATTTGCTGTGAAAAGGGAACCCTCCAGCTGGCAATTGCAGACGGGCAAATTCAAAGTGTCGCCATGACCGGCAGCGGCAGCGGAAACGTGTTGTCGGCTGTGGTAGATGCCCGGATCAGCGCAGAAATTCGCTTCCGGAACGACAGCCCGGGGCCGGCGCTTCCGGAAGCTGTGAAACATGCGCTTCATACTGATATTCCATAGAAAACTTTCATTTGGGACAAATTGAAGTTTTCTATAGGAAGATCATAATGATACGGGTTTCCGTAATTTTCAGGGTAGAAAATCACGGAAACGGCAACGCCGTCAGGCGGTGCCCATCTGATAAATGCTAAAGGTTTTTATCAGATAATAGTATCAAAAATAAAAACCGTTCTGTAAGCATCCTCCCTTCTGCAAAAAATTTATTGCCTCGCCTTTATAATAGGCGAGGCAATTCTATTTTGGAGGGCAACTATGGACATACTGTATCAGAATCTGCTGACCCTTGAGTTCCGCCAGATCCTTATGTGGATCATTGGCGGCGTTCTGATCTATCTTGCAATTGCCAGGGAAATGGAGCCGACGCTGCTGCTTCCAATGGGCTTTGGCGCAATTCTTGTGAACCTGCCCGGCTCCGGAGCTGCGGCTGTCATCCGGCATCTGTTCGACATTGGCATTGCCGGCCACGAGCTGTTTCCCCTGCTGCTGTTCATCGGAATCGGCGCCATGATTGATTTCCAGCCCCTGCTCACCAACCCCAAGCTGATGATTTTTGGCGCCGCCGCACAATTCGGCATTTTCTTTACGCTGTGTCTTGCCTCCCTGTTCGGCTTCGAGCTGAAGGACGCCGCGTCCATCGCCATCATCGGCGCGGCAGACGGCCCCACCTCCATCTTCGTGGCGACTCAGCTTGGCTCCAATTATTTGTCCGCCATTCTGGTGGCCGCCTACTCCTACATGGCATTGGTTCCCATGATTCAGCCCCCTGTGATTAAGCTCTGCACCACAAAGGCAGAACGGAAAATTAAAATGCCCTACAAGGGAAAACCCGTGGCAAAAACCACCAGGATTCTCTTTCCCATTCTGGTCACGGTGATCGTTGGTCTGGTAGCCCCGGACGCGGTGGCGCTCATCGGTTTTTTGATGTTCGGGAACCTGATCCGGGAGTGCGGTGTGCTGAACTCCCTGTCGGAAACGGCGCAGAACGTACTGGCAAACCTGATCACCATTCTGCTGGGCATTTCCATCGCTTCCCAGATGACCGCCGACGCTTTTTTGCGGTTTGAGACGCTGTTGATTCTGGGTTTGGGGTTGGTCGCCTTTGTAGCGGATACCATCGGCGGCATCCTCGTCGCCAAGCTGATGAACCTGTTCCTCCAGGAAAAAATCAATCCCATGATCGGCGCTGCGGGTATTTCCGCGTTTCCCATGTCTGCCCGTGTGGTACACAAGCTGGGATTGGAGGAGGACAAATCCAATTTCCTGCTGATGCACACCATCGGTGTCAATGTTTCCGGGCAGATTGCGTCCGTAATCGCAGGCGGGCTGATTCTGGCGCTGGTGCGCAATGCGATTGGAGGGTGAGTAATGTTTTCATTTTGTCCTGACCGGATGCTGGAAGTTCTTCCCATCTTGGGCTATGGTATATTGGGTGTATTTATCATCACGGGAATCCTGATCGGCGCGGTTGCGCTTCTGAACAAGTTGACCAGCGGTGCCTGAAGCGCACCGCGCAAACGTACCCCATTGGGAGACACCCCTGGTTCTGAGGAAAACTGCTGCGGTCGGACTCCAGCCTGTTTCAAAAACAACAGCACCCCAAAGGGGTGCACCGGAGAGGGGTACGGGAATCGATGACCTTTCCGCTTCGCGGAAGTAAGGACACCGCCAGTTTTTGAACCGGCGGCGGCAGATGCCCACCGGGCATCTGCATTTCCATGGGTTCGATTCCCTCCTGCTTTTTCCAAAAAAGAACAGCACCCCGGTGGGGTGCACTGGCGATAGGGTACGGGAATCGATGACCTTTCCGCTTCGCGGAAAGTAAGGACACCGCCAGTTTTTGAACCGGCGGCGGCAGATGCCCACCGGGCATCTGCATTTCCATGGGTTCGATTCCCTCCTGCTTTTTCCAAAAATAAAAGCACCCCAAAGGGGTGCACCGGCGATAGGGTACGGGAATCGATGACCTTTCCGCTTTGCGGAAAGTAAGGACACCGCCAGTTTTTGAACTGGCGGCGGCAGATGCCCACCGGGCATCTGCATTTCCATGGGTTCGATTCTCTCCTGCTCTTTCCAAAAATGAAAGCACCCCTTTGGGGTGCTTTCATTTTTGGAGCAGGGTACGGGAATCGAACCCGCCTCTGTGGCTTGGGAAGCGACCATTCTACCGATGAACTAACCCTGCGTTGTGGGCTTATTATAGCAGACGCCCGTGAAAATTGCAACCACTTTTTGTCGGCTGGAAGGCATGATACAAAAACCCCGGGAAGAAAATTCCTCCCGGGAAATCATCTGCGTTATACACCCAGCAGGGTCTTGGCGAACAGGAAGTACACCAGCAGGCTCAGCGCGTCCACGATGGTGGTGATGAAGGGACTTGCCATCACCGCCGGATCGAAGCCCAGCCGTTTTGCCAGCAAAGGCAGCGAACAGCCTACAAACTTGGCGATGACTACCGTAACACCCAGGGTCAGACACACCACACCACTGACCAGCAGCGTAATGCTTTCATTGCCCATGAGCATCCGATCAATGAGCAGAATTTTCACGAAGCACACCACAGCCAGCGTAGCGCCGCATAGCACAGCGGTGCGGACTTCCTTCCACATAACCCGGAACAGGTCGCCGAATTTCAGCTCATCCAGACTCAGGGAACGAATCACCGTAACAGAGGACTGGGAGCCGCAGTTACCGCCGGTATCCATCAGCATGGGAATGAAGGCCGTCAGCGCGGGCAGCAGAGCCAGCGCTTCCTCGAAGGAGGTGATGATCATGCCCGTAAAGGTGGCGGACACCATCAACAGCATCAGCCAGGGAATCCGGTGCTTGAACAGGTCAAAGGGCGTGCTCTTGAGGTAGGTTTTTTCCGAGGGCGTCATAGCCGCCATGATCTCCATATCCTCGGTGGCCTCTTCTTCCATGACGTCCATGGCGTCGTCGAAGGTTACGATGCCAACCATCCGGTGTTCGCCGTCCACCACCGGCAGAGCCAGGAAGTTGTACTTGCTGAACATCCGGGCCACTTCCTCCTGGTCGGTCTGGGTAGTGACACAGATCAGGTTGGTGATCATCAGATCTTCAATTTTGTCATCGTCGTCCTCTGCCAGCAGCAGATCCTTCACGGTGACAAGACCGATCAAAGTTCTGTCCTTGGCAGTGACGTAGCAGGTATAGATGGTTTCCTTGTCCACGCCCTGCCGCCGGATGCGCAGGATCGCCTCGCCCACCGTCATGCCGGGACGCAGGGACACATATTCCGTGGTCATAATGGAACCGGCGGAATTTTCCGGATAGCGCAGGATCTGGTTAATGGAGTGGCGCATTTCCGGATCGGCGTGCTTCAGAATCCGCTTGACCACGTTGGCAGGCATCTCTTCCACGATATCCGCCGCATCATCCACATATAGTTCGTCCAGCACTTCCTTCAGCTCGTTATCGGAAAAGCTGCGGATCAGGAGCTCCTGGGCTTCCGGGTCCATTTCCACGAAAGTCTCTGCCGCCAGCTCCTTGGGCAGCAGCCGGTACATCAGCGGAATCTGCTTTTCCTCCAGACCGTCGAACAGCCCCGCCACGTCGCTGGGATTCATCGTTACCAGAATATCCCGGAGTGTGGCATATTTTTTCCCCTCCAGCATGGCGAGGACTGCTTTTTCTACAATTTCAAAACGCTCAGCCATGATTTCCCTCCTATTATTTTTAAGTTCAAAAATAAGAGGCAATCATACCCATTCAAGCAGTCAGGCTCACCACGGAGCCTGATCTACTTCGACCGGGTATATTGCCGCTGCCGCCAGCATCCATGGTGTTCCCTCCTTGTGCGTATAGTCATGGTTATTCTACCCGCATTTCCGAAAAATGTCAACCTTGACGGCAGGAAATTTGACGCGTAAAATAGGTGCTGAACCGGGCACGGAAAGCCCGTCACCCTGCTCCCACTGTCTGGGAAGAAATGAGGTATTCACCATGATCCGCATTGCACAAAATCGGGATATTCCCGCGATTCTGGACATTTACGCCCCCTATGTGCAAAATACCACCGTCAGCTTTGAATACGAGGTCCCCACACTGGAGGCATTTACCCGCCGTTTTCAAACCATCACCGCTCAGTTCCCCTGGCTGGTGTGGGAGGAGGACGGAGCCATTCTGGGCTACGCCTACGCCAGCGCCCCCTTCAGCCGCGCCGCCTACCAGTGGTGCGCCGAACCGACGGTATATTTGCGTCCGGAGGCCCGGGGACGGGGCATCGCCCGCAGTCTCTATGCCGTGCTGGAGGAAATCCTTATCCGGCAGGGCTATCAGGTGCTCTATGCCCTGGTGTGCGAAGAAAACAAAGCCTCCATGCGCTTTCACGAAAAACAAGACTACCATATCGCCGCCCGGTTCCCCGGTATCGGCTTCAAAATGGGCCGCTGGCTGAGCCTGATTTGGTTTGAAAAACGCCTGGAAATGGTAAAAACTCCCAGCATTGCTCCCTGTTCCTGGTCTGAAATTGTGCATAACGCAGAAAGTTTAAACGATATTTTAGATAGTTTGTCCATTTCCTAATTGAAAAAAATATGGTATGTTATGAGCGTGGAAAAATATGCCTGCCGCGGCGTTTTCGCAAAAAACCGCGGCATCCATCAATTCATATAAGGAGCTGTGACCATGTATTTTCAGAAAAAACGTGTAATCGCCATGCTGCTGGCCGGTGGCCAGGGCAGCCGTCTGAAGGTTCTGACGGAGAAAACCGCCAAGCCTGCCGTCCCCTTCGGCGGCAAGTACCGCATCATCGACTTCCCCCTGTCCAACTGTGTCAATTCCGGCATTGACACTGTGGGCATTCTGACTCAGTATCAGCCTCTGGAGCTGAACGAGTACATCGGCAACGGTCAGCCCTGGGGTCTGAACAAGACCCACTCCTGCGCCCAGGTTCTGCCTCCCTACGAGCGCCACGACAAGAAGTCCGGCTGGTACAAGGGCACTGCCAACGCCATCTACCAGAACATCGACTTCGTGGACCGCTTTAACCCCGACTATGTGGTGATTCTCTCCGGCGACCACATCTATAAGATGGACTACAGCGCCATGGTGGAATACCACGAGAAGAGCGGCGCCTCCTGCACCATCGCCGTGCGCAACGTGCCTCTGAAGGAGGCCTCCCGCTTCGGCATTCTGAACACCAACCCCGACAACTCCATCTACGAGTTCGAGGAGAAGCCCGCAGTTCCCAAGTCCACCAACGCCTCCATGGGCATCTACTGCTTCAACTGGAGCGTGCTGCGGGAAGCTCTGATCTTCGACGAGGACGACCCCAAGTCCTCCAACGACTTCGGTAAGAACATCATCCCCATGCTGCTGGCTGCCGGCCACAAGATGATGGCCTATCCCTTCGACGGCTACTGGAAGGACGTGGGCACCATCGACTCCCTGTGGGAAGCCAACATGGAACTGCTGGGCAAGAATCCCGAGTTCCAGCTCCGTGGCGGCAAGAACTCCACCATCTACGCCCGTAATTCCGCTCTGCCCTCCTCCTACATCGACGAGAAGGCCACCGTTGTCAACTCCTTCGTGGCAGAAGGCTGCGAGGTCTACGGCAGCGTGAAGCACTCCGTGATTTCCGTAGGCTGCACCATCGGCGAAGGCGCTCAGGTGGAGGATGCCGTGGTCATGCCCGGTGTCGTCATTGAGGCCGGCGCCATTGTCCGCAACGCCATTCTGGGCGAGAATTCCCGGGTCTGCAAGAACGCCGTCGTGGGCGGCGCCTTCAGCGAGGGAGAACAGAAGGAAATCAGCGTCACGTCCAAGGGCGCTGTGGTCGAAGCCAATGCCGTGCTCAAGCCCGGTGATATGCTGTAATTAGGAGGATTCCGCAATGAACGTAATGGGTATTATCTTTACCAATGACGCCACCATGGGCGAGCTGACTGACAAGCGCACCATGGCGTCTCTGCCCTTCGGCGGCCGCTACCGTCAGGTAGACT
Source organism: Faecousia sp. (assembly GCA_051867285.1). GTDB lineage: Bacteria > Bacillota > Clostridia > Oscillospirales > Oscillospiraceae > Faecousia. Next base: position 69,601 of record JBJDYL010000113.1, read on the forward strand.
TCGCGCTGTCCAACCTGAGCTACGCCGGCGTGCGCCATGTGGGCATTATTTCCCGTCACAATTACCAGTCCCTGATGAACCACATCGGCGACGGCGAAGAGTGGGGCCTGGAGCTGGAAGAGGGCGGCCTGGAATTCCTGACTCCCTATGCTCAGTCCGTTACCCACACCTACCGTGGCAAGCTGGAATCCCTGGCCAACGCCATGGACTTCCTGGAGTACGGCGCCGAGGATGAGCTGGTGGTTATGATCGACTCCGCCATTTTGTCCAACATCGACCTGACAGCCGTGCTGAACGCCCATGTGGCCTCCGGCAAGGACGTGACCGTGGTCACCAAGGCGGGTGTCTGCAACGGTGAAAAGCTCATCGACCTGGCGCTGAAGGTAAACGACGACGGCGAGGTCGCTGATATTCTGGTTGACTACGCCGCTGCCGAGGACTACGTTGCCTCCATGGATATCTTTGTGCTGAGCAAGCAGTTCCTGATCCGCTCCGTTAAGGAGATGATCGCCCGGGACAAGTTCCACATGGACCGGGATCTGGTGCTGGGCGGCTGGCAGCGGGGCGTTGTCTCCGTGAACACCTTCCCCTTCGAGGGCATCGCCATGTTCAACGAGTCTGTGGAAGAATATTTCTACAACTCCCTGTCCCTGATCGATCAGGATGTCCGCAAAGATATGTTCGACGGCCGTCACCCCATCTACACCAAGGTGCGTTTCCGCGTCCCCACCTACTACGGCGAGGACAGCAAGATCGACAACGGTCTGATCGCCGACGGCTGCATGCTGGAGGGCGCTGTGAAGGATTCTGTGCTGTTCCGCAATGTCACTGTGGGTAAGGATGCAGAAATTGAGAACTGCATCGTGTTCAATGACGCCGTGATCGGCGAGGGCGCAGAGCTGAAGTATGCCATTCTGGACAAGGATGTGGTCGTCACCCCCGGCGCCAAGCTCATCGGCACCAAGAAGAATCCCGTCATCGTGAAGCGGGGGGAAATCGTATGAGAATTGCCGTCTGCGCCTCCGAGGGCGCACCCTACTGCAAGTCCGGCGGCCTGGGCGACGTGATGGAAGCCCTGCCTGCCGCCCTGTCCCGCATTGAGGGCAACGAGGTAGCGCTGTTCCTGCCCTATTACCATAAGATCAAGAACAACGCCGCTTATGAAACAGAAAAAGTGGCGGAGTTCCGGGTATCTCTGGGCTGGCGCCAGCAGTACTGCGCGGTGATGAAGCTGACCAACCGTGCCGACAAGGTGCAGGTCTACTTCCTGGACAACGAATACTATTTCGGTGGACGTACCGGCGCCATTTACGGCGACATGGATGACGGCGAGCGCTACGCCTTCTTCTCCCGGGCCTGCCTGGACGCCATGCTGGCTATCGAATTTGCCCCCGAAATCATCCAGTGCAATGACTGGCAGTGTGCTCTGATTCCCGTCTATCTCAAGGCGGTGTACCACGCCAGGTTCCCCAAGACCCGCTGCATGTACACCATCCACAACATTGAGTATCAGGGCTGGGCAAACGCCTCCTTCTTTGACGATATGCTGGGTCTTCCGTGGGAGTACCGCTCCACGCTGGACATGAACAACTCCGTCAACGTGATGAAGGGCGCTATTGAGACTGCCGATCTGGTCACCACCGTGTCCGAAACCTACGCCCGGGAGCTGATGTATCCCTACTACGCTCATGGTCTGGACGGCATTCTGGCCAACAATTCCTGGAAGCTGACCGGCATCACCAATGGTATCGATACCAACACCTTCAACCCTGAAACCTCCAAGGCGCTGCCTGCCCATTTCAATTCCGAAACCTTCGTGGAAGGCAAGGCCGCCTGTAAGGCCGCCCTGCAGAAGGAAGTGGGACTGCCTGTGGAGCCGGACGTGCCGCTGATGGTCATGGTTACCCGTCTGGCAGGACACAAGGGTCTGGATCTGCTGTGCTATATTGCCCGCCGCCTGATGTGGGAAGAGGATGCCCAGCTGCTGATCCTGGGCACCGGCGAAGCTCAGTACGAAAACTTCTTCAAGGATCTGGCCGCCCAGTTCCCGGAGCAGGTGGCCGCCAAGATTACCTTCAATCTGGGCCTGGCTGACCGGATCTATGCCGGCGGTGATGTGTATCTGATGCCCTCCAAGTCCGAGCCCTGCGGCCTGAGCCAGATGAACGCTATGCGTTACGGCACCGTTCCCGTGGTGCATGCCACCGGCGGTCTGAAGGACACTGTGCCTCCCTGCGACGCCAACGGCGAGGGCGGTCTGGGCTTCACCTTCCAGAGCTACAATGCCGACGACTTCTATGCCGCCATCAAGCGGGCGCTGGATCTGTACAACACCAACCGTCCCGCCTTCCGCGCGCTGCAGAAGAAGGAGATGGAAACGGACTTCAGCTGGGATGTGCCCGCCGCACGCTATATGGATCTGTTCCGCAATATGCTGTCCTGGTAATCGCGTTTGTGCTACCCGCATTTTATCCTGCCATGGGGCAGGGGGATTTCCCCCTGCCCCATTTCCTGTTGCCTGCCGCCGTTCCCGGCTGCGGGCAGCAGCGGCTGCTGAACCCATTCCGCGCAATGCGTCCGCAGGGAAGCGCCGGAAAGTATAATTATCGAAAAAGGGCACAGTTTGTCCCATTTTTTGGTAAAAAGTATAACTATTATCGGAAATTTATTCAATTATTTTCCTTTTTCCTATTGACAAATTAACATTTCAGGGTTAATCTAATAGTGTAATAAATTTCATAACCGATGAGAAGCCGGCAAGTTCCATGGCAAGATATCCCGGGTGTGACTTGGATCCTGTAAGAAAGCGATTTGTCTTTCGTTGATTGATTCAGCGGTTATCCAAGGAGTGTGCGCGTATGTATAAGATTTGCAGTACGGAAAAAAGTGCCCTTCACCAGCGCCAGCTCGAGACTGCCTTTCTCACCCTGGCATTGCAGCAGAACTATGACGATATCACCATCAGCGCCGTTTGCCGCGAGGCCGGATTATCCCGGAAGGTGTTCTACCGTCTGTTTGAAAATAAGAACGACGTACTCTACGCCCTGATCGACCATACCCTCGCCGCCTTTGAAGCCTACCACCCCGGCGACGACCCGCTGCGTCGCTTCTTCTCCTACTGGCAGGAGCAGAAACCACTGCTGGACGCCCTGGATCTGTCCCAGTGCAATGCCCTGCTGATGGATCGTGTGGTGCGTTTTGTGCTGACCTACAACCCCGCGTCTCTGACCGATGTATATCCCGGACTGCTCTCTTGGGACAGGGATACACAAATATTCCTCATTTCCGGCCTGTTTGGCATGATGCTGGACTGGCATATCCGGGGCTTTGACAGCTCGGTGGAGGAAATCTCCCAGTCCCTGATGCGTCTGCTGTCCGCACCCCTGCACCCATATGGCTGATTCTTCCCACCCGGAGGGCTTCCCCGCCCTCCGGGTATTCTTTTGTCCCGTCATGTTCGCCAATTAGAAACGATTGTCCGCCTCAGAATTGCGCGAATGTGAGAAATTCTACAATCCGATTGCAAATCCGCCTGTTTTGGTATATTATATTCTGAAAATGCTGTGTCTTTTGGAGGCCGCTATGAACGCACAAACGGCAATGGATGAATATCAACTGGCCCTGCGCGCCGGGCAAAAAGAATATAAGGATCTGATCGCTGCCGGACGCCCCCCTCACCCGGCGGTGCTGGATGAACTTCTGCCGGACAATGCCGCAGAAACCGTGGTAGAGGTCGGTCTGGTGGAGATTCCCTCAGAGCGAATCGTTGGCACCAAATCCGCAGGCCGGATCACCGCCTTTACCCCCTCTTTCCGCCCCCTGCTGGATGCAAAATCGGAATTTGGTTCCAAGTGGATCAGCCTGTGCGCTGCCCATCTGGGCGACACCGGCATCACGGATCCCATCGTATGTTACGAATACCTGGGCAATTTCTATGTTCAGGAGGGCAATAAGCGCGTCAGCGTGCTGCGCCACTTCGACGCGCCCCGGATTCCCGGCAATGTCCGCCGGATTCTCCCTGCCCCCTCCGAAGAACCCCGGGTTCGGGCATACTATGAATTTCTGGAATTTTACAAAGGTTCCCGTCTGTATACAGTGCAGTTTCGCCGTCCCGGCGATTACGCCAAGCTGCTGGCCTATCTGAACAAAAAGATGGGAGAAGTGTGGACGGAGGATGAGGTGCGTACCTTTAACGCCTACTTCCACTATTTTCGGGATGCCTTTGAGTCGCTGAACGTGCGGCAGCAGGACGTGCTTCCCGAGGAGGCCCTGCTGCTGTGGTTGGAGCTGTATCCTTATGCGGATTTGGGGCGGCTGTCATCGGCGGAGCTGAAAAAAAGTGTTTCCGCCCTGTGGGACGACATGGTTTCCACCAGCAAGGAAGATTCCGTGAAAGTGCAGACCAAAGCCGAGGACGAGACAAAAACGAATCTGGTCAGCCGTCTGGTATCCAGCCTGGATACTCTGGCAGTGGCGTTTATCCATCAGCTCAACCCCGCCCAGAGTGCGTGGGTATTGGGCCATGAGGAGGGCCGCGCCCATATTGAAGCCGTATTTGGCGACCGGATTACCGTCCGCAGCTATTTTGACGCCAACACCACTGAGCTGGCAGAGCAGTATATTGAACAGGCGGTGTCGGAGGGCGCCCAGGTGGTCTTTACCACAGCGCCGCCGCTGAGCACCGCCACGTTGAAGGCGGCTGTGAAATATCCCAAAGTACGTTTCCTCAACTGCTCCGTGGACCAGGCCTATTCCAGCATCCGCACCTACTACGGACGAATCTATGAAGCGAAATTCATCACCGGCGCCATCGCCGGTGCCATGGCAGGCGACGACCGCATCGGCTACATCGCCGCCTACCCTATCTTCGGCGTTCCCGCTTCCATCAACGCCTTTGCCCTGGGGGCACGGATGACCAACCCCCGGGCGCAGATCGAACTGCGTTGGTCCTGCGTGGCGGGTATGCCCCAGGCGGATTTCTTCGCCGACGGCATTCGGGTCATTTCCAATCGGGACACCCCCACCCAGTCCAAAATGTATTTGGATTTCTGCAGCTATGGCACCTACCTGATGGATAGCCGGGGCGACCTGATTCCATTGGCAAGCCCCATCTGGGTCTGGGGTAAATTCTACGAGTTCGTCATTCGCAGCATTCTTTCCGGCGGCTGGAAGCGGGAGAAAACCGATACCACCGCCCTGAATTACTGGCTGGGCATGGACAGCGGCGTCATCGGCATCAGTCTGTCCGACAAGCTGCCCGAGGGCGTACGCCAACTGGCGAACCTTCTGAAAACCGGAATGGAGCAGAATCTGGTAGACCCCTTCTTCCGCCGTATTGTCGCTCAGGACGGCACTGTAAAAAACGACGGAACCCGCCATTTTACCCCGGAAGAGCTGCTGCACATGGATTGGCTGTGCGACAATATCATTGGCACGATCCCGCCCTTTGAGGACATCCTGCCCGTCTCCCAGAAAATGGTGCGCCAGCTTGGCATTTACCGGGATTCCATCCCGCCGGAAAAGGAGGTTACCCCCCGTGAAGATACTGGCCATCTCCGATGAGGAATGTCCCGCGCTCTGGGATTTTTACACCCCCGGACGGCTGGATGGATACGATCTGATCCTGTCCTGCGGCGATTTGAACGCCAAATACCTGAGCTTTCTGGTCACCATGGCAAAATGCCCGGTGCTGTATGTCCACGGCAATCACGACGTAAACTATGATCTGGTACCACCGGAAGGCTGCGACTGCATCGACGATCATATCGTAACGTACAACGGCATCCGGATTCTGGGTCTGGGCGGCTGCCGCCGCTATCACCCCGGTCCTCACCAGTACACGGACAATCAGATGCGCATGCGCATCGCCAAGCTGGCCTGGAAGCTGCGGATGATGGGCGGCGTGGATATCGTGGTCACCCACGCGCCCCCCGCCGGACTGGGTGACGACGAAGATCCGGCACACTGGGGCTTTGAGGCCCTGGTGGAGCTGCTGGACAAATATCACCCCCAGTATCTGGTGCATGGGCATGTACATACCTCCTACAACCACCGGATACCCCGGGAAATCGAGTATCAGGGCACAAAGGTGCTCAACGCCTGCGAGCGCTATGTTTTTGAAATCGCGGACCGTCCCGTAAAGCCCAAGCACCTGTATCAGGTCATCTATAAAACCCACCGAAAGCAGGCTTCCACCTCCGGTATGATCCTGCGCTGAAAGGAAGAACGCCTATGTTTACCGGTTTCACCCCGGAGACCGTGGATTTTCTCTGGGGTCTTCGCATGAACAATAACCGGGACTGGTTTCTGCAGCACAAAAAGCAGTATGTGGACACCCTCTATGAGCCGATGAAGGCGCTGGGACAAGCTGTGTTTCAGCCCTTTCTGGAAAAACCCGGCAACATCCTGAAGGTCAGCCGCATCTACCGGGACGCCCGGCTGCACCCGCCGACCCCCTACAAAGAGAGTCTCTGGCTGTGTATCCGGCAGGACGTCCAGTGGTGGGCAGAAAACCCCTGCCTGTACTTTGAAATTACCCCGGAGGGTGCGTCCTACGGCTTCTTCTACTGGAAGCCCCGCACCGCAACGCTGGAGGATTTCCGCCGGCAGATTACGGCTCAGCCTACAGAATTTCTGACGCTGATCCAGAATACGGAGGCAGCCGTTGGGCAGAGTGTTACTGCCCAGTGCTATAAACGTCCCAAGCCCGCGGAGAATCCCGCTCTCGCGCCCTATTTCGCCTGGAAAGGGGAAATCGGCTGCACCAGAACCATTGAACCAGGAGACGATTTGTTCGGCCCTCAGCTGGAAGCGCAGGTTGCCGACTATTTTGAAAAACTCACACCGCTCTATGAATACTTCAACCGGTTTCAAGTTTAACTAAAGGAGAAAAAGAATATGAAGAACACCATTTTTACCGGCATGGCAACCGCCATCGTCACCCCCATGACCAGCACCGGCGACATTGACTACGACGCCCTGGGTCGCTTCATTGAGTTCCAGATTGAAAGCGGCATCAACGCGCTGGTTGTCATGGGCACCACCGGCGAAAACGCCACCATCGAGCCGGAGGATCAGAAGAAGGTCATCGCCTACACCGTGGAGAAGGTGGCAAAGCGTGTACCTGTCATCGCCGGCACCGGCACCAACAACACTGAGCATGTTCTGCACAACACCAAGGGCGCCTGTGAGGTGGGCGCGGATGCCATTCTGGTGGTGACTCCCTACTACAACAAGGCCACCCAGAACGGTCTGATCAAACACTTCACCACCGTGGCAGACGCTTCCACCGTGCCCATGATTCTCTACAACGTGCCTGGCCGTACCGGCTGCAACCTGCTGCCCAAGACCGTGGCAAAGCTGGCGGAGCATCCCAATATCGCCGCCATCAAGGAAGCCACCGGCAACATGGCCCAGATGGTGGAGATCATGCACCTGTGCGGCGACAAGATCGACGTTTATTCCGGTGAGGATGCTCTGACCGTGGCCATGATGGCCATGGGCGGTAAGGGCACCATCAGCGTGCTGAGCAACGTGGCGCCCAAGGAGGCCGTGGCCATGACCGACGCCTGCCTGCGGGGCGACTACGCCGCTGCCGCCAGGATGCAGTGCGACCTGCTGCCTCTGATCAACGCCTTGTTCAGCGAAGTCAACCCCATTCCTGCCAAGGCCGGCACTGCCGCCATGGGCTTCGGCGCGGATGTTCTGCGTCTGCCCCTGACCCCCATGGAGGATGCCACCCGCGCCGTCCTGCTGGCTGAAATGAGAAAGCTGGGTATCAACGTATGAAAGCAGTCATCTGCGGCGCCAACGGCGCCATGGGCAAGCTGATCTGCGGCATCCTGGGCGACGAGGTTGTGGGCAAGGTCAGCATCGACGGTGAAAACGGCGTTCCCAAGACCTTTGATGAACTAGGAATCGTGGAAGCGGACGTGGTGGTGGATTTCTCCCACCATACCGCCATTGCCGGCGTTCTGGATTACGCAAAAAAAATCGGCGCTGCCGCCGTTGTCGGCACCACCGGTCATAGCGAGGAAGAAAAGTCCCTGATTTACGCTGCCGCCAGGGAAATTCCCGTATTTTTCAGCGGCAACATGAGTCTGGGCATTGCGGTGCTGTGCCGCCTTGCCAAGGAAGCCGCGAAGTTCTTCCCCGATGCGGACATTGAAATCGTGGAAGCCCACCACAACCGGAAGGTGGACGCGCCCAGCGGCACGGCGCTGATGCTGTTCAACGCCCTGAAGGAAGTCCGGCCCAACGCCGTGGCGAACTGCGGCCGCAGCGGCGAATGCAAGCGCACCAAGGAGGAAATCGGTATTTCCGCCCTGCGCATGGGTACGGTGGTAGGCGTGCACGAGGTCATTCTCCACACCGGCACCCAGCAGCTCACCCTGAAGCACGAGGCCGTCACCCGGGCCATGCTGGCAGACGGTGCGGTGGATGCCGCCCGGTTCATGCTGGGAAAGCCCGTGGGGCTGTACAATATGGAATCCATGTTGGGATAAGAAACAAGATACCGAGATACAAGGTGCAAGATACGAGCTGCCAAGTACGGTTTTACTATCTTGTACCTTTGAGAAAGTGGTGCATAGCATGACCGTAACCTACATGAACGGCGCGGGCAATGACTTCATGGTCATCGATGCCCGGGGACAGAAGCTGGACTACTCCGCACTGGCGCTGGAATTCTGTAAACTCGCCGGAGCGGACGGCTTTATGGCGGTGGACGATTCCGACAAAGCGGACTTTAAGCTGCATTTTTACAACGCCGACGGCTCCCGTGGTGAGATGTGCGGCAACGGCGCCCGGTGCATCTGCCGCTATGCCTACGACCATGGCATTGCGGGGGAAAACATGGTGGTGGAAACCGACGCGGGACTGGTGCCGGGCAAACGTCTGGACGAAAACCAGTACCGGGTGAAGCTGAATAACCCCGGCGTGCTGGATCTGCACCGCAAGGGAGATATCGCCTATGTGGAGCTGGGTAATCCTGGCGTGCCCCACGCCGTAGCGGAATATGACGGCGACCTATGGGCGGATGCCAACAGTCTCCGGGAAAAAATGCGTGCACTGCGCTTTGATCCCGCCTTCCCCAAAGGCGCCAACGTGAATTTCTATCAGGCCATCGCTCCCGGCGAGGTCAGAATGCTGACCTTCGAGCGGGGCGTGGAGGATTTCACCCTGGCCTGCGGCACCGGCTGCGGTTCCACCGCCAGCGTGCTGTGGCTGAAAGGACTTTTACCCGGCGGCACCCTTACCGCCCACAACCGGGGCGGTACGCTGAAGCTCACCATCGGCGGTGAAAACCACACCGTCACCTCCATTTTCCTGGAAGGCCCCACGGAAGTGGTAAAAGAATATTCCCTGTAAAGAAAATAGCTGTCATTCCGAGCCAATCCGCAGATTGGCGCGGGAATCCCCTTCTCTTTTGAGGATTCCCACACCAGTGATCTCGGTCACTGGTTCGCAATGACAGCTATATTTTTTTGCCGTCTAAAACCGGTAGCCCGCTTCCAGCAGCCGGGTCAGGGCTTCGTTGGCTTCCTCGTCGGTAAACAAGCCGGTGTAGCGCTTATCGATTGCCAGCGCTTCCAGAGTCAGTTCCAGGCGGCCCTTGTCCTTCAGAGCGTTGAAGCCGTCGCTGAGCCGTCTGCCGGTCAGGCAGCGGTGGGCGGCTTTCATGGCGTCCTCTGCCGCCACCGGGCGGGTTTTCACCCCCAGCGCGGCTGCCTTGTCCCGGCACGCAGCCCAGGCAGCAATGAATTTTTCTTCCATGTTTTTTCTCCTTATTCCCGGCGCAGGGCATCAATGGGATTTAAGTTCGCCGCCTGCACCGCCGGAAGCATTCCGAACACCACGCCGATCAGGGTGGAGAACACCACCGCCACGCCAATGGCAGGGATGCTGATGGACACGGGAATCTGCATCATCTTGGAAATCAGCTGTGCCAGAATCACGCCGCTGATCACGCCGATGATGCCGCCCAGGCTGGTGAGCACCGCGGACTCCGTTAAGAACTGCAGCAGAATCCGCTTTTTCTTAGCGCCGATGGCCTTTTTCAGGCCAATTTCGCTGGTACGCTCCGTAACGGACACCAGCATGATGTTCATAACGCCGATGCCGCCCACCAGCAGGGAAATGCTGGCAATCCAGATCAGCTGGGTGTTGGTGGACTGGGACATTTTTTGCAGCTGCTGCGCCTGCTCCAGCATATCCTCGCTGCGGTAGTCCAGCTTGGAGGAGGTATCCAGAATCTGCTTTTCCGTCAGCAGATCCGCAGCCTCCTTGCCGACAGTGGTCATGGCATCGGTATTGACGACCTTAATCGCCACGCTCTGAGGTTCGTCAAACTGATATGCCGTCGCCCACACGCTGTCCGGCAAATAGAGATTGCCCGCCGAGGTGTTGGCGTAAAGCTGATAGTCCTTCATGGAGTTGATCACCGGCGCAAATTCCTGGGACTGGGCCACAACCCCCACCACGATGTACGCATCGCCCTTTAATTCCACCGTCTTGCCCACCGGGTCCATGCCGCCGAACAAATTGGTGACCACGCTGGTATCCACCAGCGCCACCTTCCGGTGGTTGTCGTAGTCGCTTTGGGTGAAACCTCTGCCGGATTTGACCTGGTAGCCATAAACGCTGAGGTAGTTTGTGTCGATGCCGTAAAGCTGACCGTTGAATTGGGTGTTCTGGTAGAACAGCTGCTCGGCATAACGGCGACTGGTGTACAGGGACACCCGCTCCACACCGTCGATTTTCTCCAGCTCCTGCCGGGTTGCTTCCGTGATTGTCCGCACACCGTCGGGAATGGAATTCCAGCTCAGATCATAGGTCTGCCCGTTTTTGTTCAGTTGCACGGTGACCACGTTGTTGCCCGCGCCGATGAGATTTTCCTTAATCTGCTCGTTGGTACCCTGAATGGTGGACACGATGGTAATAATGGAGGCAATGCCAATAATGATGCCCAGCATAGTCAGCACCGAGCGCATTTTATGCCCCCAGATGCCCTGAAGGGCAAGACCGATATTTTCCCGCATTGGCGTTCCTCCTTAGTAGCCGTACAGCGCCGACAGGTCGCTTTCCGTCGTAGCCGCGCCGGGCTTCACAGTTTTGCCGTAGGGGAAGGCGATATAATCGTCCTCCGTCAGGCCGCTGCGGATTTCCGTGTAGCTGCCCCACAGGGACTTGCCTGTGGTAACCGTGCGCTTTTCCAGACGGCCGTTGTCGCCCCGGACATAGACGTAGGGTTCTCCATCATCCGTGCGCAGGAAGGGATTTTCCAGATAGATGCCGTTTTCCGCCTCTGCCGCGGAGTAGGTAACACTGACATAGCTGCCTTCCTGCAAATCTGCGCTGCCGTCAATAAATACCTGGAAGGGATAGTAGGAAGCGTTGGGGTTGCCCATGCCGTTCCAGCCGTTGCTGGATGTGGGGAAGTCTCCAATGGAGCGCACCTCGCCGGTGTAGGTCATGCCGGTGTTCCAGTCGTTAATGGTGACCTCCTGACCGATCTTCAGCCTGTCCTTTTCCAGCTCGCTGACGCTGCCCTCCACATAGAAACCGCCGCCGCCGGAAACCTTCATCATAGGCTGGCGGTTGTCCCGGGATTCCTCCTCCGTCAGCAGGGACACCACTTCGCCGTCCAGGGTAGCGCGGATATTGCCGTCGTTAAATTCCCGCTCCATGAGGTTATACTCCGCCTCCGTCATTTTGGCGGTGGCTGTCAGCTCTTTGAGCTTCTTCTCCTGCTCCTTGCGCATCTGGGCAATCTCCGCGGCGGTGTAGCTGATGCTGAAGTCAATGTCCAAGAAGGTGTCCTCTTCCTCCAAATCCGTGAGCATATGATCGGGCACCATGCCTGCATCAAAGAAACGGAAACCGAATCCACCGTCGTCATAAACGGTGACATGTACACCCTGCCAGATCAGCCTGGGTGCCAGTTGCTTATCATCCTGGGTCGTTTTCAAAATCATATCAAAGCTGTTCACCGCGTTCTGAGTGTCGGAATCCTCCGCCACTTTCAGCGTGAAGCTATAGGTATCCCGCAGCGGGGAGAGTCCGTCTACTGCATACTCCGCTGTCACAGTGTATTGAACCTCCCCCGGATTTTCTGCAACGCCGCAGACGGTGAAGCTTCGCCGCCCATTTGGGATACCGGTGAGCGGCCCAGTGGTATCCGAAGTCAGCTTCCAGCTGACAAAGGCGCTGTGCTCCTTGTCCGTGACGGAACTGGAGAACACCAGATTCACCGCATCTCCCTTGTTTACCAGCACCGTGCCGCCGTTAAGCACATCGTAGCTGCGAATGGTGAGTGTGGTGGGCGCCGTCAGAGTGAAGCGATTAAATTCGGATTCATAGTAATCCTCTTCCTCGTAGGGGTCCGTTGCCGGCTCGCCGGTTTCTCCACCGGTTTCCTCGCCGGTCTCGCCGCCGGAACCGTTGGTGGGTTCGCTGCTGTCAGGTTCCGTTTCCGGTGGGATGGTCACGGTTTCCGTTGGCTCGGTTGCGTTGGTTTCCTCCGGCAGCGAGGCGATGGTTTCCTCACCTTCCGGTATGGCAGAGGCGCTGCTGCTGCCTTGCTCCGCGTTCCGAAGCTGGTAGGTCACTGCCTGGGTGTACAGCAAACGCAGCAGCGCATTATCTACAGCATTGTCGCCCTTGATCCAGCAGATCAGCGCCTTTTCCGGGCTGCTGCCGTCATAAGCCGGATCAAGGGATACTTCATATCCCTTTTGGTCAATATCTCTGCCCCAATCCTCGTCCACAGTGGGGAAGGTGTTTCCGGAACTGCTCATGGGCGTCAGATTCTTGATTTTCTGAAGCTGTTCCTCCGCTTCCTTTACCTGCAGTTTGGCCTTTTCCACATCCAGCCGCTTCCGCTCCAATTCCAGTTCCGACAGGGTGGTGTCGTAGGTCATGAGCACGTCGCCCTTTTTCACCTGGTCGCCCTGCTTGACCAGCACCTCGGTAACGGTCTGGGTATCGGACAGAAACACAGTCTGGATTTTGTCCGTGGTGACGGGGCCGTAGCTTTCCTGATTGTCGCCCCAGAATTCCGTCATGCCCACCATGACAAAGGGGTACACGCCCACCGGCTCCCCCCGTCCCCGCAGACCGAATACGGCCCCGGTAATCACTGCCGCGGCAAGCACGCCTGCGGTGGCAGAAAGCAGGATTTTCTTCTTTCCGCCCACCAGTTTGAGATTAAGCTTCTTCATGGTGTTCCTCCTGGGTACGCAGCTCACCGTCCAGAATGCGATAGGTCTTGTCCGCGCAGGCGGCGATGGACGGCTCGTGGGTGATCATAATAATGGTCATGCCCTCGCCGCTGAGACGGCGGAAAATCTCCATGATCTGATTGCCAGCCTTGGTGTCCAGCGCACCGGTAGGCTCGTCCGCCAGCAGCAGTCCTGGATTGCCCACAATGGCCCGGGCAATGGCCACCCGCTGGCATTGTCCGCCGGAAAGCTGATTGGGAAGGAAATGAATCCGTTCCTCCAGTCCCACGGCCTTCAGCGCTTCCGCCGCCCGTTCCCGGCGCTCCTTCAGGGGTACGTCGGCGTACAAAAGCGGCAGCGCCACATTATCCAGCGCGTCCATTTTGGGCAGCAGGTGAAAGGACTGGAACACAAAGCCGATGTGCTTGTTGCGCACCTCCGCCAGCTCGTCGTCGCTTAAATCCTTCAAATCCCGCCCTTCCAGCGTGTAGCTGCCGGAGGTGGGCACGTCCAGACAACCGATAATGTTCATCAGCGTGGTCTTGCCGGAGCCGGAAGGCCCCATAATGGCCAGGTAATCTCCCTTTTCCACGGTGAGGTTGATGTTTTTCAGCACCCGCACAGGCTCCTTGCCCTGCTGGTAGTCCTTGCAGATGTCGGTCAGGCGCAGAATTTCCATCAGAGGCCACCGCCTTCCACAGAGAGCGGCTCTGTCTCCTGTACCGGCTGGTCGTGGGTGGTAGGTGCGCCGGGGGTGCACAGCTCCGGGTCGGGGAAAGCAACATAGTCCTCCAGGCTTAAGCCCTCGGTGATCTTCTGCACGTCGGTCATGGGATCATACTCGCCCAGCGTCACGGCGCGCTTTTCCAGCTTGCCGTTCTTTTCTGCCCAGACGTAGGCGGAACCGTCCTCGTTATAGCACAGGAAGGAGCCGCTCAGTCCCACGCCGGGCGCCTCTTCCGTGCCGGTATCCAGCTCAATGTACAGGTGCTGACCCAGCATCAGTCCGTCGGTGCTGTCCAGCGCAACATAAAAGGGGTACTTGCTGGCGGAGGTCATCTCATCGGAAGACATGCCGTAATAGCGGTCGTATTCGCTGCCCTGAGAGGGGTTTTCGTAGTCCACCAGCGTGATGCTGCCCGTCCACACCGTGTCCTCCCCGGTGCGGGAGGTCAGCTTCACCCGGTCGCCCTCCTTCAGACCGCCCCGCTGCAATTCTCCCAGCACGCCCTTGACCCGGTAGGAGCCGGACTGCTGGATGGTGATGTAGGCCGCAGGATTCCCGTTCTGATCGGTGGTATTGTTCTCATTGATCTTCTGAACCCGGCCTGCAATGGGGGAGGTAACGGTGGAGTTGTCCAGCAGCTCCTGGGCCTTCTTCACCTCGTCCTCCTTGTTTTTCAGCTTCAGCTCCGCTTCCTTCAGATCCACCTGCGCGGTCTGAATTTCCACGGTGTACTGCAATTTTGCGGTACCGGTGACAGTGGTGCGCTCCCGCTCCAGGGTTTTGATCTTTTCGTTGTATGTCTCGATGCTGCTTTTCAGCTGCTCCAGCTCCAGGTTTTTCTTGTCCAGATTCAGCTGCAATTCCTCAGTATCGTAGCTGAACAGCGCCTGACCCTGCTTTACGTCGTCGCCTTCCTTGATCAGCAGCTCCTCAATGGTCTTTTCGGCGTCCCGGGTGATCTCCGCTGTGTGTTCGGATACCACCAGGCCCAAAAAGCGGTCGCCGGGAGCGATGCCGCCCATCGCCGCCAGTTTCTCCACAGATTGCACATACACCGCATTGGCACTACTGCCGCAGCCCGCCAGCGTCAGGCACAGGGCGCAGACCAGCGCCAGAGCCATATTTCGTTTCATATCGGGTAACCTCCAGAGTCCATAGTCGTTTCCTCCATTATAGAAGTTTCCCCTGTCGGAATCAACTGCCTATTGTTTAAGGTTTGCTTAAGGATTCCTTTGCAATTTCTTTGCAGACAAAAAACTGTCATTGCGAACCGGCAGCCACCGGTTCGCAATGACAAAATACCATAAATTACTCCACGGTCACGCTCTTTGCCAGATTTCTGGGCTTATCCACATCCAGACCCTTGGCCACGCTGACATAGTAGCCCATCAGCTGCAAAGGCACCACTGCGAGGCTCCCCACGAAATGCTCATCCACCCGGGGCACATACACGGTAAAGTCCACATGATCCTCCGTCTCGTATTTTCCGTAGGTGGTCAGGCCCATCAGGTAGGCACCCCGGCTCTTGCACTCCACCATATTGCTGATGGTTTTCTCGTAAAGCCTGCTCTGGGTCAGCACACCGATGACCAGCGTGCCCGGCTCGATGAGGCTGATGGTGCCGTGCTTCAGTTCTCCTGCGGCGTAGGCCTCGGAGTGGACATAGGAAATCTCCTTCAGCTTCAGGCTGCCCTCCAGGCATACCGCATAGTCAACGCCCCGCCCGATGAAGAACACGTCATGGGCATTGGAATACTTGGCGGCAAACCACTGAAGCCGCTCCTTATCCTCCAGAATCTTCTCGATTTTCTGGGGGATGGTTTCCAGTTCCCCTAGATAGTAGTCGTACTGCTCCCGGGTAATGGTGCCCCGAACCAGCGCGAACTGCACTGCCAGACAGTATACCGCCATCAGCTGGGCGCTGTAGGCCTTGGTGGTTGCCACGGAGATTTCCGGGCCGGCAAGGGTGTAGAATACCCTATCTGCTTCCCGGGCGATGCTGCTGCCCACCACATTGACGATGGCCAGCGTCCGCACACCCTTTTCCTTGGCCATACGCAGCGCCGCCAACGTGTCCGCCGTCTCGCCGGACTGGCTGATGACGATGACCAGCGCATTTTTATCCAGCGGGGGCCTGCGGTAGCGGAATTCCGAGGCCAGCTCCACCCGCACCGGGATGCCCGTGAGATCCTCCAACACATACTGCGCCGCCATGCCCACATGCCACGCCGAACCGCAGGCCGTAATGACAATCTGGCTGACGCCGCGGATTTCTTCCTCCGTCAGTCCCACCTCGCTGAAGTCGATTGCCCCGTCTTTTACCACGGAGTGCAGGGTGTCCGCCACCGCCTTAGGCTGCTCGTGGATCTCCTTCATCATGAAATGCTCAAAACCGGCCTTTTCCGCTGCCTCGGCATCCCATTCAATCCGCGTGGATTCCTTCTGGATTTCGTCGCCGTTCAGGTTGTAAAAGTGGGCCTCGCCGGGCATAAGCTGGGCAAATTCCAGATTGCCGATGTAATAGACCTGCCGGGTGTACTTGAGAATTGCCGGAACGTCAGAAGCCACATAGGTTTCCCCGTCAGCAATGCCGATGATCATGGGGCTTTCCTTCCGGGCAACCCAGATTTCTCCGGGGTAATCCTTGAACATCAGCTCCAGCGCATAAGAACCCCGCACACGAACCATGGTCTTGGCAATGGCGTCGATGGGGCCGATTTTGTATTTCTTGTAATAGTAATCCACCAGCTTGACGACAACCTCCGTGTCGGTCTGGCTGTAGAACTGGTAGCCGTGCTTCAGGAGCTTTTCCTTCAGCTCGGCGTAATTTTCAATGATGCCGTTGTGAACGCCCACCACCTCAGATTCCACCGCCCCGGAAGCAGAGCCGGTGCAGTTGCCGGAGACATGGGGATGGGCGTTGATCTGGGAGGGAATCCCATGGGTCGCCCAGCGGGTGTGTCCGATGCCGCAGGTGCCGGGCAGCGCCCGTCCGTCGTCGGTTTTCTCCGCCAGATTTTTGAGACGCCCCGTGGCTTTCACCACCTCCGCCAGTTTTTCGCCGTCCCGAACGGCCAGTCCCGCCGAATCGTAGCCTCTGTATTCCAGCTTACTCAGCCCATCCAGAAGAATGGGCGCCGCCTGTTTTTTTCCGGTAAAGCCAACAATGCCACACATAAGCAGCCTCTTTCCCGATTCCATAGAACCGTTTCAAAAAAATCTTATGGGCTATTATAGCAAACTGCAATCGGTTTTGCAACATTTTTTATTGAATTATGCAAATATAAGCCCCAGCAGATGGATGCGTACCATCCGCCGGGGCTTTTGTAATATAGAATTATCGGAATAGCATATCCAACTGGGCCGTGATCTCTGCCTCAACTTCCTGCGCCTGCGCTCTGGTTTTCGCAGAAACGCTGATGTAGGTTTTCAGCTTTGGTTCCGTACCGGAGGGACGCACCACCACAGAGCAGTCTCCATCCAGCAAATATTTCAGCACGTCCGCTTTCGGCAGGCCGTCCAGTCCAAGGCTGTAATCCAGCACCCTCCGGATTTTCTTCCCGCCAAAATACTGCCCTGCGCCCACTTCCTCCCGGAAGGTTTTCATAATCTGCTGCATTTTGGCGAATCCGGCGGAGCCTTCAAATTCATAGGAATGGAGGGTATTCAGGCAGTAGCCGAATTTCTCGTACAGTTCCTCCAGCTTTTCCAGAAGCGTAATCCCCCGGGCGGCGTAATAGCCAAACATTTCGCAGATCAGAAACGCGCCGTTTACGCCGTCCTTGTCCCGGACGTAGCTGCCGGACAGATAGCCATAGGATTCTTCAAAGCCAAAAATATAGGAATCTGCCTTTCCCTGCTTCTCCAGCAGGCCGATCTGCTCGCCGATGTACTTAAAACCGGTGAGCACGTTGACAGTTCTGACGCCGTAGCTGGCAGCAATCCGCTCACCCAAATCCATGGTCACGATGGTTTTCACCATCACCGGGTCGGCGGGCATTTTACCGTGCTTCACCCGCTGAGCGCAGATGTAGTCCAACAGCAGCAGTCCCGTCTCGTTGCCGGACAGGAGAACATAGTCCCCAGTTCTGTCCTTCACGGCGATACCCACCCGGTCGCAGTCCGGGTCGGTGGCCAACAGCAGGTCGGCGCCCAGCTTCTTCGCATAGGCCATGCCCAGCGCCATGGCCCCCTTGATTTCCGGGTTGGGATAGGGGCAGGTGGGGAAATTGCCGTCGGGCAGCCGCTGCTCCTCCACCACGGTTACGTTGCTGTAGCCCATTTCCGCGAGAATTCGGGTCACCGGCACATAGCCCGCGCCGTTTAAGGGGCTGTACACAATGGCTGCGTCCCGCCCCGCTTCCTCGCCGAACAGCACGGACTGGTTCTTTACCTCCGTCAGGAAAGCGGTAAGCACCGCGTCGGGGATATACTGGATCTTTCCCTCTTCCAGCGCCCGGTCAAAGTCCCCCCGGCTGACATCCACGAAAATATCCAGCTTCTGAATCTCCGCCAGAATTTCCGCTGCCGCGGAGCTGGTAATCTGGCAGCCGTCCGCGCCGTAGACCTTGTAGCCGTTGTACTTGCTGGGATTGTGGGATGCGGTGATCATCACGCCCGCGCTGGTGTGCAGATACCGGGTGGCAAAGCTGACCGTGGGCACCGGGTTCAGTCTCGGCCACAGATGCACCTGCACGCCGTTGGCGGCAAACACCGCCGCCGCTGTCCGGGCAAATTCGTCGGACTTTATCCGGGAATCAAAGCCAATGGCCACAGAAGGCTCCGCGTAATGGTTTTTCAGGTAATTTGCCAGTCCCTGAGAGGCCTTCGCTACCGTGTACACGTTCATCCGGTTGGTGCCCGCGCCGATGACGCCCCGCAGGCCGCCGGTGCCAAAGGCCAGATCCCGGTAAAACGCGTCCTCGATCTGCGCTTCGTCCATGGCGTTCAGGGCAGCGGACAGGTCGCTTTCCCGCACCCGAGACACCCAGCGGTGATACTCTTCTTTGTAGTTCATTTCCCTTCCCCCATTATTTCCCCAGCATCCGCGCCACCCGGAGAATCCCGTGGGCAGAGCTGTTGCAGCAGATTTCGTTGGTCATCACCATCTGCACCGCCTGTTCCAGCGGAAGCAGCAGCGTTTCCAACTCTTCGGTATCGTCCAGCGACTGCCCGCTTACCTTCCGGCAGTCCTTCGCGAAGAAAATGTGCATGGTATTCGTCATTTTTGCGGAGCTTTCCACCGTGGCGCCCAGATATTCCCAGATATCCGACACATAGCCGGTTTCTTCCAGCAGCTCCCGTTTTGCCACGGCCAGCGGGTCGGTTTCGCCGTCGTTAAACGCCCCGGCGGGAATTTCGATCAGCTCCCGGTCATGGCAATAGCGGTATTCCCGCTTCAAAATCAGGTTTCCCTGGGTGTCCAGCGCCACAATGGCGGAGGCATCCTTAATGGTAATGGCGTAAAAGTCGTCTATTTCCGCGCCGTTGGGCAGCGCCACTGCGTCCCGGCGCACTTTCACCCAGGGACAGTCCAGCAGGGTTTCCGAGTTCAGCTTCTTCCAGTGTTCCATGGCTATCCTCTCACGTCCAGAAACTGCGCCTGACCATGCAGCCGCAGCTCCACCGAGTCAGCAGGCACGAAAATACAGTCGCCCTTGTAGAAGGTGATCCCGCCGCCGTCAAACTGGATGGTTCCGCAGCCGTCCACGCACAGCAGCACCCGGAAGGACAGGTCGTCCGCCTGGTAATGCACCACCTGCCGCCGTTCGGTATTCACCAGCATCCGGTACACTTCAAAATACTTACACCGGCACAGCAGCTCCGACGCGGAGCCGCACCGGTACTTCAGCACCCGGATGGGCTGCCGTGGTTCGGCGCTGCCCCGGAGATTCGCAACTGCCAGGGCTTTCTCCACCTGAAGGGGGCGTTTGTTTCCGTGCTTATCCACCCGGTCATAATCGTAAAGGCGGTAGGTCAAATTGGAATTCTCCTGAATTTCCGCCACCAGAGAACCCGCGCCAATGGCGTGGATGGTGCCCGCCTCAATGAAGAACAGGTCGCCCTTTTTCGCGGGAACCGTATTGAGATAGTTGGTCAGGGTGCCGCTTGCCAGCGCAGCGCGGATTTCGTCCTCCCGGCAGGTGCGGGCCAGGCCGTACACAATCCGGGCGTCCTTCCCGGCGTCCAGCACATACCACATCTCAGTTTTTCCCCGCTGGCCGTTTTCGTGGGCGGCGGCGTAGGCGTCCGTGGGATGCACCTGCACCGACAGATCCTGCTTTGCGTCGATGAATTTGATGAGAATAGGCAGTTCTTTGCTGCCTGCATTCCGAGTTCCCAAGAACTCCGGGTGCGCCCGCAGCACCTGCGCCAGGGTGCATCCGTCCCACTGGCCGCCCTGCACGAAGCTGTCCCCGTCGGGATGGGTGGAGCACTCCCAGGTTTCCGCCAGGGGCGCGAGGTCAATGCCCTTTTCAAACTCGTCGTTTAAGCGGCTGCCGCCCCACAGGTAGTCCTTCCCGGAGGGTTTCAGCAGAAATGGTTGATTCACGGCTTCCTCCTGTTCCGGGCAGTTTCCTTAATACTCCAGCGGGAATTTCTGCTTGTCATCTACGCTGATTTCCTCGCCCAGCTGCACCTCGATGAGCTTCAATTCCGTGTCGGCAAATACCGTATGGCGGCATCCTGCGGACATAGCGATGACATCCCCGGGGTACACCGCCTGCTCGAAGCCGTCCACCACCGTTCTGCCGGAGCCGGAAATCACCGTCCACACCTCGTCCCGATGCTGGTGGCTGTGATAATTCATGGAATGCCCGGCGTTCAGCGTCACCTTGATGGTCATGGAGCCGCTTTCCACATCCAGCACCCGGAAGCTGCCCCAGCTCTTCTCCGCAAACATGGTCTGCTGCTCGAACTTGTCCACGAAGGGCTTGATATAGGAGCTTTGCTCCTTGTCGGACACCAGAATGCCGTCGGGAGACGCGGAAATCACCACATCGTGTAAGCCCATGGCGAGAATGGGCACATCCATTTCATTGACAATGTGTACATTGGAGCACA
Source organism: Faecousia sp. (assembly GCA_051867285.1). Classification (GTDB taxonomy): domain Bacteria; phylum Bacillota; class Clostridia; order Oscillospirales; family Oscillospiraceae; genus Faecousia. The sequence goes on from JBJDYL010000113.1 coordinate 90,613, forward strand.
CATCGTTGAGCACGCCCTTACCCACCACAGTTTCCTCCATGGCTTCGGTGAGGGTATTCCAGGTGCCCAGGTCCTTCCACTGTCCGGCGAACCGCTGCACCTGAATCTTGTCTTCCTTCTCCACAACCGCGTAGTCGAAGGAAATTTTCGTCAGGGTTTCGTATTTTGCAAACAGATCCTGATAGTCGGTAAAGTCAATCAGCTCGTGGGCCTTTTTCAGCACATATTTCAGCTTATAGGCAAACACGCCGCCGTTCCACAGCGCGCCCTGACGAATATACTCCGCTGCCACGGCTGCGGTGGGTTTTTCCTTGAAGGTTTTTACGGAAGCGGTATGTTCTGCGGTTTCCGGGATGATGTAGCCGTACTTTTCGGAAGGGTACGTCGGCTCGATGCCCATGAGCACCAGATTGGCCTCGCCCTTCGCCGCCTGCTCGGACAGTCCCTTCAGGGCTTCAAAGTAATCATCCTCCACATACGGGTCCACCGGACAGACCACCACCGGCTCCTCCGGGTCAACCCCCATTACGTCCGTTAAGTAAGCCGTAGCCAGGGCGATGGCCGGGAAGGTATCCCGGCGGCAGGGCTCCACGGAAATGCCCACATTCTGCCCCAGCTGGTTGTGGATGGCGGAAATCTGGGTTTTACTGGTGGCGATGGTCACGGTGGCATCGGCATCCACCTTCCGGATCTGGCGATAGACCCGCTGCACCATGGACTCATATTCCCCGGTTTCCGTCTTGAAAATCTTGATAAACTGCTTGGAGCGGACATCGTTGGAAAGGGGCCACAACCGCTTTCCAGAGCCGCCGGATAAAAGTACAATGTTCATAATATTCTCCTAATGACGCAAGCAAAACGATACCGAGCAGACCCGATGGTGTTACGATTATAACCAAGGTATGTAACGCATTGGCTGTCGGCTCTGCCGACTTACCGTTCCGCCCGCATGGGATTGTTCAGGAAATCCTCATAGGACAGGCGGATACCCTCTTCCAGTTCGGTCTTGTAGGTCCAGCCCAGTTTGGTCGCCTTGGACACGTCCAAAAGCTTTCTGGGGGTGCCGTTGGGCTTGGTGGTATCCCAGTTGATTTTGCCCTCGTAACCGATGACCTTCGCCACCAGCTCCGTCAGTTCTTTGATGGTCAGCTCCTTGCCGGTGCCGGCGTTGACGGTTTCGTCCCCACTGTAGTTGTTCATCAGGAACACGCACAGGTTGGCAAGATCGTCCACATACAGAAATTCCCGCAGGGGGCTGCCGTCACCCCAACAGGTGACCTCGGTTTTCCCCTCCACCTTCGCCTCGTGAAACCGGCGAATCAGAGCAGGCAGCACATGGGAATGGGTGGGGTGGTAGTTGTCGTTGGGGCCGTAGAGGTTGGTGGGCATGACGGAAATATAATCCGTTCCGTACTGCTTATTTAAGAATTCGCAGTATTTAAGGCCGCTGATTTTCGCCAGGGCGTAAGCCTCGTTGGTTTTTTCCAGTTCGGAGGTAAGCAGACAGCTTTCCTTCATGGGCTGAGGCGCCATGCGGGGGTAAATGCAGGAAGATCCCAGAAATTCCAGCTTCTTGCAGCCGTTCTTCCAGGCGGAATGAATCACGTTCATTTCCAGAATCATGTTGTCATACATAAAATCCGCCAGGGCATTCTGATTGGCAACAATGCCGCCAACCTTGGCTGCCGCCAGAAAGACGTACTCCGGCTTCTCCGCAGCAAAGAAGGCTTCCACTTCCATCTGCCGGGTCAGATCCAGCTCTTTATGGGTGCGGGTGATGATGTTGGTATAGCCCTGCCGGTTTAGTTCCCGGACGATGGCGGAGCCTACCATGCCCCGGTGTCCCGCCACATAGATTTTGGCATTTTTCTCCATCATTGTGCGGAAACCTCCTTCAGGGCGCGCTCCCGCATGGCAAGTTCCCGGTCATGGACTGCCATGATGCGCACCAGTTCTTCATAGCTGGTTTTCTGGGGATTCCAGCCCAGGACGGTTTTCGCCTTGGTGGGGTCGCCCCACAGGTTGTCTACGTCGGTGGGGCGGAACCACGCTTTATTCACGCTGACAAGCAGCTTGCCGGTTTCCGCGTCGTAGCCCTTCTCGTCAATGCCGGTGCCCTCCCAGCGGATGGTCATCCCATTGGCGGCGAAGGCGCGCTCGGTGAAATCCCGGACGGTGTGCTGCTCGCCGGTAGCGATGACAAAGTCCTCGGGAGTCTCGTGCTGGAGAATCATCCACATGCACTCCACGTAATCCTTGGCATAGCCCCAGTCCCGGAGAGAATCCATGTTGCCCAGCTCCAGGTGATCCTGCAAGCCCTCGGCAATTCTGCCAGCCGCCAGCGTGATCTTCCGGGTGACGAAGTTTTCGCCCCGGCGCTCAGACTCGTGATTAAACAGGATGCCGTTGACAGCGAACATTCCGTAGGCCTCCCGGTACTCCTTGGTAATCCAGTAGCCGTACTGCTTGGCAACGGCGTAGGGGGAATAGGGATGGAACGGGGTGGTCTCCCGCTGGGGAACCTCCTCCACCTTGCCGAACAGCTCGGAGGTGGACGCCTGATAGAATTTGGTTTTCTTGGTCAGACCCAGAATACGGCAGGCTTCCAGAATCCGCAGCACACCCAGGGCGTCCACGTCGCCGGAGTATTCCGGCACATCGAAGGACACCTGCACATGGCTCTGGGCAGCCAGATTGTAAATTTCGTCCGGCTGGACCAGGGAAATAATCCGAATCAGGGAAGAGGAATCGGACAGATCGCCGTCGTGCAGCTTGATATTGTCCAAAATATGATCGATTCTTGCGGTGTTGGAAATGGAAGCCCGGCGGGTGATGCCGTGAACCTCATAGCCCTTTTCCAGCAGGAATTCCGCAAGATAACTGCCATCCTGACCGGTAATGCCGGTAATGAGTGCTTTTTTCATAGTTGTTCCTCCAAGTAATTTGCACAGATATGGAAATAGAATAATACCCTTGACCATCTTTCGTCAAGGGTATTGTATCGCTGTCCGGCGGGTTTGGGAATTGCCCCGGCTGACATTCACTTGCACAATATTGACTTTTCTATCACCACAGCTGGCGGTACTGGCTGGGGCTGACGCCCTCCAGCTTCCGGAACACCCGGCTGAAGTATGCCGGCTCTCCTACCCCGCATTCCAACCCGATTTCCTCAATGGATTTGTCCGTAAAGCGCAGCATCTGCTTGGCGTGGGTAATGCGAACCTGCTGCAAATAGGTGGTCAGCGTCACGCCATACTGCTCCTTAAACCGCCGGGCCAGATAGGATTTGTCGATAAAAAAGACAGCGGCCACGGATTCCAGAGACAGCTTCTGCCGGTAATGTTCCTCCAGATAGGCTTTCACCGCCTGAATGTCCATTTTTTTCGGATTGGCAGCGGGATTTCCCCGGTGCCAGGAGGCTTCCATCAGCAGCGTCAGCAGGGCGTTCAGCTTCTCGTTGATTCGCATATCCCGGATGTAGTCAGAGGCGGCGGCAAGCTCCTGAAGCTGCGTCAGCAGCGCTTCAAACGCCGCGGCATCGCAGCCCCGGATCACCGGTTCCCCGCCCCGCTCCCGGTACTTGGCGTAAATCGCCTGCATAGACGGGCCATAGAAATGGCACCACCGTAGGGACCACAGCCCTGGCTCCGTCGTGCTGTGGGCGTAGGCCTTCCGGCAGTCGAGGAACACCACGTCGCCGGTTTTCAGTTCATAACGGCTGCCTGCGTAGGTCAGCTCCCCTGCCCCATCCGTGACCACAAAGCACAGATAGGACAGAAGATTCGTTCTGGCAGAGGTATGGGGCCGCATCGCCCGCAGGGAACCGACCTCCTGCAAATGCAGCAGGGACGACCGGGCAAAGGGCGACGGCGTATAGAGAATGCGGGACGACTGGACAGAAGGAGACGCCGGAAAATAGCTGTCAGGATTCATCGCTTCCCACCTCCCCTTTCTTCCGGTCGTATTCTGCACGGCGGTACATCCCGTGCAGGTACTTTATCATACCACGGTTTCCGAAAAAATGCCAGAAAAAGCCTTCAAATTCCGGTGGATTCCCGGACAATATGCCGCTTGCCCAGATACATGGGGCGGTCAGAGCCCAGCGCAGCAGAAACCTGTACCGTCACGTCCCGGTTTGGGCAGCAAGCCTGCGCCGCCCGGCACAGGGAATCCCCGCCGTATCCGCCTACCGTCCGGGCATCAATGTGCAATCTTCCGTCGAAAACCGCCCGGTAATCCACCAGTTCCGGAACAGCAAACAGCGCGCTGTCCAGATCCTCCATGGAAATTTCTCCCTCCCGGCGGGAAACGGCATCAATACGCCGGGTCACGCCACCGCAGGGGCAGGGCGGCAGAATCCGGGTAAAGTCTCCCGTGCGGTAGCGGATCAGAGGCATGGCTTCCATGCCGATGGTGGTGATCACCAGCTCGCCGTATTCCCCTTCCGGCAAAACCTTCCCGGTTTCGTCGATAATCTCCGGGATAATGTGGTTTTCCCGCAGGTGCATCCCGGAAAACGCCGGGCAGGTCACGGCACCGCCCAGGCCGCACTCCCGGCTGCCGTAATGGGGGTAGAGCTTACTTCCCAGCGTCTTTTCCAGCGCGTTCATCACGCCTTTGGGACAGGCGTCCCCGGAAACCAGCGCCCGCCGGATGGGTAGGGTTGCGCCATACATCCGGGCAAGTCCCAACAGCGTCACCGGAAAACCGATGTAGGTTTCCGGCTGGGTTTCCGCCACCAGCGCGGACAGTTCCTCCCAGCGCTGCCCAAAGCCCGCCCGGATGGGAACGCCCCCCAGCCGCTCCACGGCTTTGGCGATTAAATCCCCCAGACCGAAGGGGCCGGTGAAGGGGAACCCAATCAGGCACTTTTCGCCTGGATTCAGCATCTCCCCGATTCCCGCCGTGAACAGACCCACAGTGTGCTCCGTGTCCCGCTGGGTGTAGAACACCCGTTTGGCAGGCCCCGTGGTGCCGGAGGTGGCTCCGGAGATCACCCGGCTGACCTCCGACTGGGAGGTCAGCAGAAACGCCCCGGGGTTTTCTCCCAGCATGGCGGCGGTGGTAAAGGGCAGGGTTGCCAGTTGGGATAGATTTTCCAGTTTATCCGGGTATTCGGCGTAGACGCCGCCCCTGATCTTTAGCCGCGCCAGTGTCTCGTTCAGGCGGCGCAGCTGCAACGCATCCAATCCCTCCCGGGTCAGCGGCCGGAGGGATTCCATTTCACAGATCCAGTTGTCCAGTCTTGTTTTTCTCATCTCCGATACAGCGCCTTTCCGTGAATATCCGTCAGATTATAGGCGCAGAAGGGCACCATACCCCTTTGCGTGTCCACCTCGCAGATATAGCAGCGGCGCAGGCGGTCAAGGTCTAAATTGTAAGCATCCTGAAACACCATACCGGAAACGGTGAAGGTATTTTCCACCGTCTGCCGCAGAAAGGCATCCAGAGAGGCGGTGTCGCTGTTTTCGTCACAGCCGGGAACCTTGCCGCTCCATTGCTGGGACACGAAATCCCGGGCGTCGCTGGATTTGACGCAGCAGCACTGGCTCCGCCGCCGGGGCAGGGCTTTCAGGCTGCCGTCCGGCTTGCGCAGGTAGCTTGCGTGGAAGGAACAGTACGGACTTTCCGCGCCGCCACCCCCAAAATCCGCCGCCTTCATCACGCCGCCCATCTGTTCCTCAATGCGCCGCAGAACGGCGGGAATGGTCAGCCGGGTTTCCGGCGGCGTCAGTCCGCAGCGGCCGAAATAGGAAATGGGCTGGATATGTACGCCCCGGACATGGGGGGCGCGGGTCAGCGCAAAGCGGAGGATGTCTCCCAAAGCGTGATCGTTAACCCCCGGCGCCACGGTGGGCACCAGCACCACCGGCAGTCCCGCCGCCTTGCACCTGTCAATGGCGCGAAGTTTCACTTCCGTCAACGCTGCGCCCCGGAGGGTTTGGTAGATTGCGTCGTCCAACCCGTCGAACTGTAAGAACACCGTACTGACTCCCGCCGCAGCCAGATGCTCGGCGTACCCTTCCTCGTCGGCAAGGCGCAGGCCATTGGTATTCAGCTGGAAGAAGGTGAAGCCCTTCTCTTTTCCCAGCGCGATAATCCGATCCAGATCATCCCGCATGGTGGGTTCGCCGCCGGACAGCTGAATGTTGAAGGGGCCGCCCCGTTCCATCAGCAGATCGTACTGTCTGCCGATTTCCTCCAGAGAAAGGTCGTGGGGCGTCTGCTCCCCGGCGCTGGCAAAGCACACCGGGCAGCGCAAGTTGCACCGGTTGGTCAGCTCCAGCAGCACGCAGCAGCCGTCCCGCTCATGGCTCTGGCACAGGCCGCAGTCGTAGGGGCAGCCCCTTTCCACTTCTCTGGCGCGAACCGGGGTCACCGGCGTGCCGCTGTCTCCTGCCGCCCAGTTGACATAACTTTCGTAATCTCCCTCCCAGATCAGGGTTCGGAAAGCGCCGTGCTCCCAGCATTTCTTCTCCAGATAGATATTTCCGTCCGCGCCCACGGTTTTCGCAGCGGGAATCCGCGCCAGACACACCGGGCAGACGCTCATGGTTTTTCCGATTTCCATTTACAGCAGTCCCCGATCTTCCAGAATCGCCATGCACTTTTCATAGGTGGCGGCGATGATGCCCGGACAATACTGCACCTTTTTCGCCGGGCTGGTGCCCACAATGTCCCGGCAGTCGATGCTCATGTGCTCCAGCTCCATTTCCTCGGTAAACCACCGGGTGAATTCTCCCAGAGCGGTCTTGTGGTGGGAGCTTTCAAAGCTGTCAGCGTCAGGCTTTCCGGTAAAATAAGAAATCAGGCAGCAGCCTGCCGCCATGCAGCCGCACACATCCCCGCTGCCGCCAATGCCGCCGTTTAAGCCCTGCATACACTGCGTAAGCTTCGGATTTTCCTCCCCCACGGTGTCCAGCAGCAAAATTGCCAGAATCTGCCCGCAGGCGTAGCCGTACCGGCTCAGTTCCAGGATCCGTTCTTCCAAATCCATGCCGTCACATCCTTTCGCAAACAAACAGCACATAGGATACTTTCTTTCCCCGGGGCAGGCAAACATCGTCCTGGGTCCACAGGGCTTCCAGATAATATTCCCGCCAGGCATCTGTCAAATCCTCCAGGTGGCGCACGACAAAGCCCGCCTGCCGGGTCTGGTTCAGAAGGGCAACCACATCCTCCGTCACATCGGAGAACACCAGCTTGCCCCCCTTGCGCAGCAGCCGTCCTGCCTGCGTCAGCGCACCGGGCACATCCCCGCTGACGTAGAAGCTGCACTGAGACAAAATACCGTCAAAGCTGCCCTCCGGGTAAGGCGGATTCAGATAATCCCCAGCAGTCACATCCTCGCCCCGGGGGCTCAGGTCAATGCCCTCGGCTTCATAGCCCAGTGATTTCAGCAGCCGGACGGCGCTGCCGTCTCCTGCTCCCATGTCCAGCCATTTAGCCGGCGGAGGCAGGAAGGACAGTTCAATCAGGTAGCGGCTGTGTTCTTCGCCGCCGGGATGCCCCAGCATCACTTATCCTCCAGGGCTTTCTCCACGGAAAGCACCTTGCCCAGCGCCAGTTCCTCCGGCACATAAATAAAGCCGCACTTGGGACACACCGGCAGTTCCACCGGAAAGCCGTTGTCCAGATACATAAATTTTGCCTTGCCCTTTTCAAGCCTCACGCCGCACTTCATGCAGGTCAGCTTTCCTTCCGGGTCGATGGTATAATAGTTTTTGTCGGCCATATTGGTTCCCTCATATTCTCTGTGAATAGGTAAATTGGTATTTCGTTGACAATTGACAATGAACAATTGACAATTGTGGTATCCCTTCGGAATGGATTCAAAATCCGGATATCAACGCAATACATCTCTTTTGAATCGTCCCGCAGGGACACAATAATTGTCAACTGTCAATTTTCAATTGTCAATTAAATTCTGCTTTATCTGCCTTCGATTGGGCTACAAACGATTGACAATATTCATCCGGTGGCTGTAGGCCCGGTGCACCCGGTAGCCGCCGCTTATTTCCTCGTATTTGACCCAGAAGGTCACATTACCCAACCGGGCGCGGGTCAGGAGCAAACCGGATTCCTCGTCCCGGATGGCCTCGCCGGTTTCCCGCAGAGCCTGCAGCACCCGGATGACGTCGGTTTTCAGAATCATCCGGTCGTCCATCATGGCTTCCGCGTCCGGCGTATATTCAATGGCAAAGCCCAGATCCACTTGGGTTACCTCCTCGTTCCAGATTTCTTCCAGCAGCTGACTTTTCAGGGACAGGCGGTTAAACCGCTTGGCGCTGATATCCGGGCAGTGATCGGCAGAGGTACCGTACACCAACTCCAGCAGGTGCATGGACTCCCGCCCTTCCCGGGCGAATCGATCCCGGCAGGCCATGCAGTAGCTTAAATAGGGCAGGTCGGAACGCTCCAGACACTTGTCCGTCATTTCCTTCGCCACTTCCCGGTTGGTATACTGGGTCAGACCGCCGTAGCCACAGCAGGGGGACTTGTCCTTTTCGTAGGGCGTCTGTGTCACCTGACAGCCCAGGCTTTCCGCAATCCGGCGGATGCTGGCTTGGGTTTGTTCATCGCCCCGGGCGCCGCAGGCGTCGTGCACCGCCACAGGTTTGTCAAGCCGCTGAGCCTTCTCCGGCAGGCCGATATCCTCCAGCACTTCCCAGATTCCCTGCACCTGCAAATGCTCGCGCTTTGCAAGATTTTTCTTACAGGTGGGGCACCCGGCGATCACCGTGGGATTTCCAAGCGCTTCCAACTGCCTGTCCAAAAACACAATGGTATCCGCGTACATCTCATACCGTCCCGCCCAGTCGCAGATCGCACCGCAGCAGCCCAGCATCAGGGCAACGCCGCCGTCTAAACGCTGGCACAAATCCAGATAGGCCGCCCGGACAGTGGCAGGGGCGATGGCTGTGGCCTGACAGCCGGGGAAAAACACATATTTGCACTGTTCGTACCCTGGCTGGGTACGGCACAGGAAGGCTTCATCGTTGGAAAACACCATATCCATCAGGGCAAATTCGTGGGGCGCCAGAGGCATTTTCCCGGTGGTGACCATATTTTCCCGGGCTAAATGGCAGACCTGCGCCATATCATACCCATTGGGGCACAGCACGCTGCACTGACCGCACAGAGAGCAGGCGTTGATGGGCTTATTCATCATGTGGTCGCCCATGATGATGGAGACATTGTTATAGATTTCCCGGGTGAGAATCCGGGGGAATTTCTTATAATGCTGCAAATAAGCGCAGCCCTTGATACATTCCTCACACCGGCACTGAATGCAGCGATTCGCTTCTGCAATCGCGCTGTCCCGGTCGGTGCAGGGAATCCGCCTGGAGGGGGAAACCCCATCCAGCGAAGTATACAGCCGGGTTTCCACGCTGCCCTCTTCGCCCCGGGTATTGGCGGGGTCGAGATTCTGCGCCAGCCGGTCGGCGGACAGGGCGGCTTTTTTCGCCCCAAAGGCCGCGCCAAGAACGCCCTGGGTTTTTCCGGTAATCAGCCGGTGCTCCCGGCAGACCATGACCGCTTCGTCAACGGCAAGCCCGGGGAACAAAACCTGAGTGGTATCGTAAGCGGCGCAGAGCAGGTCGAACTTTTCACTGTTTTCCGCAAAAGCACCGGCTGGGTCAGTGTTCCAGGCAAAGGCAATGTCCATCCGGGACAGCGCCTGCGCCGACGCCGTGAGAATGTCCTCCGGCATTCCGGGGGCGCAGACACGCAGAAACGCGTCAAAGCCATCCTCCCGGCAGAAGACCGTCACCGGGTACATTTTCCGGCTCAGCTCCCCTGCCAGAAACAGCGCAAACAGGTCGCCCCCAAAAATGGCGGCTTTTTTGTTCTTTTTCCGCAGCAATCCCCGCTTTTTGGGCGGTGCGCCAAAGCGCAGGGCGGCGGCCTCCAATTCCCGGATAGAAACGCCCTCCCCCACCTCATTTAACTTGCACTTGCCTTCGCAGGGCGCTTCGCACAGGGCGCACAGGATATGGGGGAAGGGAGTGATCTTTTCATACAGTGCCAGCGCCCGGTCAAAATCCCCGGCAGCAATGGCGGCGACCATGGCCTTGGTGTCCAGCTTCAGAGGACATGCCGCGTTGCAGTAAGGGGGCTGCTCGTGGACGCACAGATGCTCTATGGCTTCCAGCTCCTCTTTGGTGAACATCCGCTTCTGGCGGTAAACATGGGTGGAGGCGCGTTCTTCGATGATCACGTTGGTCACTTCCCTTCAAGAAGTCAATGAACAATTCATAATGGACAATTGACAATTCTGAATGAATGCTGACTGCACCCGCGTTTCCCTATGAATTGTCAACTGTCAATTATCAATTATGAATGAAGAGGCGGTTGCCCGCCTCTTCATTATAGCATATCAGGTTTTACTTTTCCAGATCCTTCAGAGCCGCCAGAACGACCTCAGGCAGAGCGGGGATACGGGTAATCCGGGCGCCGGTGGCGTTGTAGATGGCGTTCAGGATGGCGGGGTGCGGTGCATCCAGAGGAGCCTCGCCGCAGCCGGCAGCGCCGTAGGGGCCTTCGGGACGGTAGGTTTCCACATAGTGCAGCTCGATGTCATCGGGGATATCCTTGGGGTACGGAATGCCGCAGCCCTTCAGGCTGGTGTGCTTGGTCAGATCATCGAAGTCCTCGCTCAGTGCCAGGCCGATGCCCTGTGCCAGGCCGCCGTAGAAGTTGCCGTCTACCAAGAGCTTATTCATGATGGTGCCCACGTCCGCCACGCAGGTGAACTTTTCAACCGTGACCTTACCGGTCTTGGTGTCCACGCAAACCTCGGGCAGGAACAGGGTGTACATATACACGGAGAAGGGATCGCCCTGTGCGGTGGCCTGATCCACGGGATGGTCGGCGCAGTAGGTGGCAACCCACTGGCCCTGCACCTTGGTTTCGATGCCATCGGCGACCATCTCGTCGTAGGTGCGGTAGGTGCCGTCCTCTTTGCGCATGGCGGCCAGCAGGTTCTCAGCGGCCAGACGGCAGGCGTTGCCGGACATGACCTGAGAACGGGAACCACCGGCGGGGCCGGAGTTGGGCGTATACTTGGTGTCGTTCATCACCAGGCGGATCTGCTCGGGCTTGATGCCTGCCTGACGCAGAGTCTCGTGGGCGGAAACCAGCGTGCCCATGTCGGCGCCCTGGCCGTGATCCTCCCAGGAGGTGTACATGGTGACGGTGCCGTCGGGATTCAGCTCGGCGTAAGCCTGAGAGGCGTCCACACCGTCCAGGCCGCAGCCGTAAACACCGGAGGCAACGCCGATGCCGTACTTGTAGCGTCCGTCGGAGGCGGCGTTCTTCTCAGCAACCCGCTTCTTGCCGGCCTCGTACAGGGGACGGGCCTTCTTGTACATCTCTTCCAGGCAGTAAACGTCGGGCTTGTAGCCGGTGGGGATGGTGGACTGGACAGACTCCTTGTAGCAGTTCAGCTCACGGATGTCAAACGGATCCATTCCCATCTTGGCAGCCAGCACGTCGATGGCGATTTCGGAGCCCATGAAGGACTGGGGAGAGCCGTAGGCGCGGAAGGCGGAGCCCCAGGCGTGGTTGGTAAAGACGGTCTGAGATTTGTTGCGGATGGTGGGGATGTCGTAGCCCGCGCCCACGAACTGGCTCAGACGATGGGTCAGCAGGTCGCCGAACTCGGAGTAAGGACCATGGTCAACGTAGTTGTCGCCCCACAGACCCAGCAGCTTGCCGTTTTCGTCGGCAGCCAGCTTGATGTGCATGAAAGCGGGGCTACGCTTGCCGGTGTAGGTAATGTTCTGGAACTGGTTGAACACCAGAGACACAGGCCGCTGCAGAATCTTGGCAGCCGCGCCCAGAATGGCCTCGTTGGTGGGAGAGAACTTGTAGCCGAAGGTACCGCCGGCGTGGTTCTGAACCAGACGCAGCTTCTCCATGGGAACGCCGATGCCGTCGGCGATCATGGGCATATGCAGGTGGATGCCAATGGACTTAGAGTGAACGGTGACCATGCCGTCCTCGTCGATGTAGGCGTAGCCGCAGTCAGGCTCCAGATGCAGGTGGGGCTGACGGGAGCAGTAGGACTCGATTTCCACCACGTTGGGAGCGGAGTCAAAGTCGAAGTCGGGGCCCTTGATACAGTTGGTCTCGTAGTAAGCGTTGGGGGTGCCGGGATGGATCTCGATGGCGTCCTCGGCGATGGCGTCCATGGCGTTCATGTAGGCGGGCAGCTCTTCGATGTCCACCTTCACCGCATCTGCGGCGGCACGGGCGTGGGCCTCGGTGTCGGCGGCCACGATGGCGATGGCATCGCCGAACTGGAAGATCTTCTCGTCACACAGGACAGGACGGTCCCAGCCGTCGCACTTGTTGTTCAGAGGCAGCATGACCAGACCGTTAATCCGGTTCTTGCCGCCGGCGGCGACGATGTCCTTAGCGGTGATAATTCTCTCCACGCCGGGCATCTTCTCGGCCTCGGAGGTGTCAATGCCCTTGATCAGGGCGTGGCTGACCTTGGCCTGCACCAGCGCCAGACGCAGGGTATTTTCGGGCATCTTCAGGGCGTCATCGGCGCCGAAGTCCCAGGTACCGGTGACCTTCTGGGCAGCGGAGGGACGGATGTACTTGGTGCCCACGATGGAATCTCCGGTGGGCTTGAAGATCAGGTCCTCCTTGGTGATCTCGCCGCGCATGACCCGGGCAGCGTCCATAACCGCGTCCACCAGGGGCTTATAGCCGGTGCAGCGGCACAGGTTCCGGTTCTTCTGGAACCAGTCGCGGACTTCCTCACGGGTGGGAGCGGGGTTGTTGTCCAGCAGGACCTTGGAGGTCATGATGAAGCCAGGAGAGCAGAAGCCGCACTGCGCGCAGCCATGGGCCATCCACGCCACCTGCAGAGGATGCAGGTCAGACAGCGTGCCAATGCCCTCGATGGTGGTAATCTCGGCGCCGTCCTTGATTTTGCCCAGCTTTACCAGGCAGGAACGGGTAACCTTGCCGTCTACAATGACGTTACAGGCGCCGCAGTGGCCTTCGCCGCAGCCGATCTTACAGCCGGTGAGCAGCAGGCGCTCCCGCAGGAAGGTTGCCAGAGTCTCCTTCTCATCTACCAGCATCGTGCGGCTGACGCCGTTGATAATAAATGTTTTCCGAATCATAATGCCGTTTCCTCCTTAACATTTGATCATGCTTTCTTGGTTGCTTGCCTGTGGGTTCCGCAGGGATCCTCGTCGGGGCCCTTCCCGGTGAGATCCTGCATGCGCTGCATGCCCCGGGCGGAATAGAAAACCAGCTGAGAAACGCTGCCGTCCAGATTCTCTCCCCGGAGCACAAGGCCGTTGGCGGTTTCATAGTAGTCGATGGGCAGCGTCCTGCGGTACTGCTTGCCGGTCGCTGCGTCCACCACCTCGATGGTTACTTCCCTTGCGGAAATCTCAAAAATATCGCCATCCATGCCAACACCTTCTGCTTCAAAAGACTATGGGGAATGCTTCTCCACGGTTTAATTGTATCTTAACACGCTGGCGTTTTACAAGTTATATCAAAAAACAAGTCGCAGAAAAAAGGAGACGGCAGTTGTGCAAATTTCACAACTGCCGTCATAAAAAGTTCACATATTTGATGAATTTTTAGCGTTTACACAGTACCAATGTCCCGCCAAGATCGGGCAGCGGTACTGCCGGAAGGGTCTCCCCCAGCGCCTGCTGATAGATTTCCAGCGCCCGGGCCACCCCGGGCAGTCCGGGATTTCCCCAGTCGTGAAGCATCAGATATCCGCCGGGTGACAGCCGCGGCCAGAAGTAGCGCAGGCCTTCCAGGGTAGCGGTTTCAAAATCCACATCCAGCGAAACCAGACAGAATTCTGCCTCCAGCCCGTCCAGAGAATCCGGGAAGAAACCGGGCTTCAGCACCGCCTGCTGCGGGTATGGAAGCGACGAGAGCACCTGCGCCGCCGAGGTATTTTCGTGAGCCGCCTGAAATGCCTCCCCCGCGCCGGCCTCCGGGTCAAAACCTTGGAAACTGTCGAACAGGTACAGCGTTCGCTCCGGCAGCAGCCGGTTGATGCACCGGGCGAAATACCCCCGGTAAACCCCCAGCTCCGCCACCGCACCGGGCACCCGCTCCAAACGGCGGCACAGCAGTTCCAGAGCTGCCAGACGCACATAATCACTGCCCAGATCCTCTGCCGGCAGACAGCTGTCCCAAAGCTGCCCCGGCGTGGGGATCACATGCTGCCGGGGCAGCAGCGTTTCCAGCAGTTCCTTCCCCAGCAATGCGCCGGCTGCCGCTTTCGAGGCGGCGTTTCGGTCGAAAAGCGCCACGCTGTTTTTCAGGAACAGGCATTTTTCCGCTGGAATGCCTATGGCGGCGCAGGACTGCGCCACAGCATCGACGTGGCGGGTGGTCACGATCATCAGGTCGCAATCCCCGGCGTCCACCTCCCGGGGTAGCAAGACCGGTCTGCCCAGAAACGTCCGGGCTCCGGGAAAGCTGTCCACAAAGGCGGTGATCCGCTCCGCCGGCAGTCCCCTTCCGATCAGCTCCGACACACCGCAGCCTGTACCCCAAACGTAAATACCCATAGTATCCCCTCCCCATCCGGCATATCTGCAAAAAACTCTGCTTTTATTATATCCATTCTGCACAAAAAGGCAAGAGAAAACCACATTTTGGGTTTACATGGGCCAAAAATCCATGTATGATATCTTTATCAACTTGTAATGAAATGCAATTCGCATTTCAAAAAGATTTGAGGAGGAGCCGCCATGCAGACCGCCGCTTTGATTGTCGCCGCAGGTATGTCGTCCCGGATGGGAGATTTTAAGCCGATGCTGAACATCGGCTCCATCTCCATCGCCCAGCGGGTGGTGGCCACCTTCCATCAGGCGGGCATCCGCAAAATCGTCATGGTCACAGGTTTTCAGGCGGTGACGCTGGAACGGCATCTTTCCGGCAGCGGAATCATCTTCCTGCGCAACGACGACTACGAAACCACCCAGATGTTCGACTCGGTGAAAATCGGACTGGATTACCTTCGGGGCAAATGCAGCCGGGTACTGTTTACCCCGGTGGACGTGCCCCTGTTCACTGCGAACACCGTCCATGCGCTGCTGGATTCCGGCGCGGAACTGGCCTGCCCCGTGTGTCAGGGGCAGCCGGGACATCCGGTGCTTATCAGTGCGGCGCTGTTTGACCAGATTCTGGCGGACTGCGGACAGCAGGGGCTGAAAGGCGCACTGGACCGCTGCGGCGCCGTTATGCACAGTGTCACCGTGGACGACCCCGGCACCCTCCACGACGCGGACACCCCGGAGGACTACTCCGCGCTGGTACGCTACCACAATTCCCAGCTGATCCGCCCGGTGGTTCGGGTTTCCCTGAACCGGGAAAAGCCCTTCTTTGACCGTCAGACCGCCATGCTGCTGATGCTGGTGGACGAAACCAAATCCGTCCGGGCAGCGGGTCAGCGGATGCAGCTGAGCTATTCCAGCTGCTGGAATATGATTCGCACGCTGGAAAGCCAGCTGAGTTTTTCCGTGATTGAACGCAGTCAGGGCGGTTCCGGCGGCAGCCAGAGCCATCTCACCCCGAGGGGGCGGCGGCTGCTGGAACAGTACAACGCCTATGAAAAACGGCTTTCAGAGGCGGCTGACGCGCTGTATGAAGCCTGCTTCGGAGGGCTGCTGGAATGAAGCGTGTGTATCTGATCCGCCACGCTCTGCCGGCGCTTCCCGGGGGAAAGCGAACGTGCCTTGGACGTACCGATCTGCCGCTGTGCGCAGAAGGGCTTGCCCAGGCCAAAGAAATGGCCGCCCGGCTGCCGCCGGTGTGCGCCGTGTTTTCCAGTCCCCTTTCCCGGGCTGTGCAGACGGCTCAGGCCATCTGTCCGGATGTGACCGTGCTGCCGGGTCTGCGGGAGCTGGATGCCGGGGATTGGGATGGGCTAACTTTTGACGAGATTCGCCTGCAGTACCCGGAGCTGTACGCCGCCCGGGGAGAGAACCCCCGTCTGCTGCCGCCCAACGCGGAAGCCGAAGCTCCGGCGCTGGCCCGGTTTTCCGCCGCCATGGCGCAGGCCGCGATAGATTCGCCGGGGGATTTCGCCGTGGTCACCCACGGCGGCATTCTGACGCTGTTCCTTACCTCTCTGGGGCTGCCCCGGCGAAAGCCGGACTATGCAGAAATCATCCCGCTGGCGTGGGAAAACGGCACGTTTTCCCCTGCGCCATTCTATTAAGCCTTGCGTCCCGGCGCGGATTGCGGTATCATAATGGAAATCACTTCTGGAGGTACGTCACTATGAGCAAAAAGGCTCCCCCTTCTATGGACGCCTGGCTGCGGGAGGCCAAGCAGCATGAATCCGCGCCCAAAATCGGTATGTATCTGACCCACAACGGCATCGTCCGCCAGAGTGCCAAGGCGAAAGTGCGCTACGGCGCCGAGGACACCAAGCCTGTCACGGGAATGTACTTTTCCTATGAGCAGGAGAAGGTGGACGCCATCATCGCGGAAACCTATCAAATGGACGGCATTTATTACATCAAGGTCTGGCTCAACGAAGGCGAGCTGGATGTGGGCGACGACATCATGTACGTCCTCATCGGCGGCGATATCCGCCCCCACGTTGTGGATGCCCTGCAATATCTGGTGGGGCGCATAAAAAGCGAGTGCGTTACGGAAAAGGAGCTTAACTGATATGACCGATTGGGAAAAATGTGTGGAATTTCACGGCCACAGCTGCGGCGGCCTGCGCATCGGCTACCGGGCGGCGGAATACGCCATGGAGCTGCTGAAGGTGGGCTTTTCCAATAACGAGCAGGTGGTGTGCATCAGCGAGAACGACGCCTGCGGCGTAGATGCCATTCAGGTGATGCTGGGGTGCAGCATCGGCAAGGGAAATCTGCTGTTCCACATGACCGGCAAGCAGGCGTTTTCCTTTTACAACCGGGCAACCGGAGAATCCGTGCGGCTGGTGCTGAAGCCCAAGCCTGCCGGAATGACCCCCGAGGAATCCTCCCGCTATTACTTTGACCATGACTGCCACGAGCTGTTCTGGGTAAAGGAAACGAAGCTTCCCTTGCCCACCGCCGCGAAAATCTTCGACAGCTATGACTGCGACTGCTGCGGCGAAAAAACCGGCGCCAACTGGATTCGCCTTGCGGGCGGCAGGAAGCTGTGCCTGGACTGCTATGAGTCCTACGACCGGTTCCATGTTTAACGGAGGCTGCCTATGAAGTGTCTGGTTACCTATGGGTCAAAATACGGCGCGACCAAACAATACGCCCAGTGGATTGCGGAAGCGCTGGCCTGCGATCTCAAGGACATCCGGGAAGTCAACAGCAAGCTTCTTGCCCAGTACGATGTCATTATCCACGGCGGCGGGCTATACGCCGGCGGGCTCAGCGGCATCGGCACCATCGTTAAAAACTACGACGCTCTTTCCGGGCAGGAAATCATCCTGTTCTCCTGCGGGCTGGCGGATCCTATGGATCCGGAAAATGTGGCGCACATCGAAGCCGGTGTGGCAAAGGCGCTGAAACCGGAAATGCGCCAGAAAATCAAGCAGTTCCATCTGCGGGGCGGCATCGACTATTCCCGGCTGAGCCTGACCCACAAGGCCATGATGGCCATGCTCCGCAAGACCATGCTGCAAAAGGGGTACGAAAACCTCCGGGCGGAAGATCAGATGATGCTGGATACCTATGGCAAAGTGGTTGACTTTTCCGACCGCAGCACCATTTCCCCTCTGATAGATTATGTAAACTCCCTGAACAAATAAGAGACAAGGCAGCAACGAACATTCGTTGCTGCCTTCCTATTTTACTTTGCGCAGTCGGCGCTGCCCTCGCTGTAGAGCATATCCAGGCCGTGAGCCACCGGGTCGATGACCGCCAGAATGTTCTCGGCGGAAGCCTTCTTGCTGCCGGGCAGGTTGATAATCAACGTGCGCTTCCGGATGCCCGCCACGCTGCGGGACAGGCAGCCCTTGGGGGTAATCTTCATGGATTCCGCCCGCATAGCCTCTGGAATACCGGGGGTCAGCCGTTCCACCACGGCGAGCGTGGCCTCCGGGGTGATGTCCCGGGGCGAAAAGCCGGTGCCGCCGGTGGTGAGCACCAGGGCAATGCCCTTTTCGTCGGCGCATTTGCACAGTTCCGCCTTGATCATCTCAGGCTCGTCCGGCACCATGGCGGTGTACACCACATCGAAGCCCTTCTCCTTCAAAATCTGGCACAGGTTGGGGCCGCTGGTATCCACCCGCTCCCCACGATAGCCCTTGTCACTGACGGTAATCACCGCTGCTGTATAACTCATTTGGATTCCTCCCGAAAATAATCTCCGTGGACGCCGCCGGTTTTGGATACCAGCCGGATGTCCGTAATCACCATATCTTTCTGAACGGCCTTGCACATGTCGTACACCGTCAGCGCGGCGGTGGACACGGCGGTCAGCGCCTCCATCTCCACGCCGGTTCTGCCATCGCAGGAAACCGTCGCCCGGATTTCCACCGACAGTCTGGTTTCGTCCAGGGACAGCTCCAGATTGATGCCGTCCATCAGGATGGGATGACACATGGGGATGATGTCCGGGGTGCGTTTCGCCCCCATGACTCCCGCAATCTGGGCGACCGTGAGAACATCACCCTTCTTCATGCCGCCGCTTTGAATCAGAGAAAAGGTATGCGCATTGACCAGCACCCGGCCTGCCGCCACGGCGGTGCGCTGGGAAATGGGCTTTTCCCCCACGTCCACCATCTTCGCCCGGCCCTGGTCGTTGAAATGGGTAAAATCAACCATGGTTCAACCTCCGATTTGGTTCATGTTCCGCCCTGCCTGAGAGCGGTGGGCTACATCCAGATCCCCATGCCACGCAGGCTTGTTCCAGATGGCTTTTTCCAGCTGGGCGCGCATCCCGTCAAACGTAAGCCCCTTCAGGGAATACTCGTCAGCAGAGTGCAGGCAGGGCTTGATTTTGCCGTCAGCGGTCAGACGGATGCGGTTGCACGCACCGCAGAAGTGGGCGTTCACCGGGCTGATCAGGCCGATGTTGCCCTGCGCCCCCGGAAGGCGGTAGAGCTTCGCCACGCCGCCGTCCTGCTCTGCGGGAACCGCTTCCGGCAGCGCTTCCAGCACCCGGGTGTTGGGAATGAACGCCCCGGCGTCAAAATCTCCACTGTCGTACATGGGCATCATTTCAATAAAGCGCACGTCCACCGGGTAGTTCCGGGTTAACTCCGCCAGCGGCACAATTTCATCGTCGTTAAAGCCGCCGATGAGGACGTCGTTGATCTTGATTTTCGCAAAACCTGCCTCCATTGCAGCGTGAAAACCCTTCCAGAAATCCTCCAGGTTCCCGATTCGGGTGATATACGCATATTTTTCCGGATTCAGGGTGTCCAGGCTCAGGTTCAGCCGGGTCACCCCCGCCTCCCGCAGGGGAACGGCCAGCTCCGGCAGCAGCACGCCGTTGGTGGTCAGGCACACTTCCCGGATGCCCTCCACCGCCGCTGCCCGGCGGCAGATGGACACGATATTTTTCTTTACCAGGGGCTCCCCACCGGTAATGCGCAGCTTGGTAACGCCCAGCGACGCGGCGGCTTCCACCGCCTGAATTATTTCATCCTCCGTGAGCATATCGAAGTGGCTTTTTTTGCACACGCCCTCCTCCGGCATACAGTACCGGCAGCGCAAATTGCACAGCTCCGTGACGGAAATACGCAGATAGGTAATCTTACGGCCAAATTGGTCCTTCATTTTGGTTTCCTCGTATGTTCCCAGACGGCGATTCCCGCCTGTATTGCGTTCGGTATGCCACCCGCTGTCATCAGGAGAATGGCTCAGCCGCCGCTCCACGGATGCAGCCGTGCGCCGGTGTCGCCGCCCTCTCCGGTGAACGAGGGTCCATTGCGTGGTATGGAACCCTTCTTCTGGCACAACCTCACAAATTCATAATTGTCATTATACTCTTCTTTGTGCCTTTCCACAAGCCCATATCCAAAAGAAATTTATTTTAATCGTATCTAGGGCTTCACGAGCCTGCCCCGAGGTTTGGCACCGCTCCCGCGGCATTCCCTGCAATTGCTGCGGGCAGGCAGAAACGAAAAGAAGCCCCTTACAGGGGCTTCTTCATCTTATCCGGTACGTTACTGGTGTCCGCCGCAGGAATGGCTGCCGCAGCCGTGAGAGCCGCAGTTGTGCCCTTCCCCGTGGTGTTCGTGATGATCGCAGCGGGCATTGGGATCAAAGGTCAGCGTTCCTGACGCCAGAGCTTCCGCCGCCGCGTCCGCGCTGCCGGAAACGCCGCCGTACAGCCGGATCCCGGCCGCCGCCAGCGCCGCCTGGGCACCGCCGCCGATACCGCCGCAAATCAGCGCATCCACGTTCAGTGCGCTCAGCACGCCTGCCAGTGCGCCGTGTCCGCTGCCGTTGGTATCCACCACCTGGGACGCGATAATTTTTCCGTTTTCCACATCATAGAGTTTGAACTGCTCCGTATGACCAAAATGCTGGAAAATCTCGCCGTTTTCATAGGTTACTGCCACTCTCATTGTTGTTTCTCCTTTCGGTAATTCGTATTTCTGCCGGATGATTTTCTGATAGCAGGCGCTGCGCCCGCAGTTGGTTCTCCTGCCATTGCAGAGCTGATAATCCCCGCCCGCAATCTGCAGCGGCAGTCCTTCCACCAGCACGTCCGCCAGCTTTTTTCTGGCGCTGGCATAGATCTGCTGCACCGTGGTTCTGGCAACCTGCATCAAATCGCCGCACTGCTCCTGAGAAAGCCCTTCCCTGTCAATCAGACGGATGGTTTCGTACTCTTCCACGGTGAGAATCACCGCCGTTTTGGAATCGGAAGCATCCTCCGGTGAGAACGCCAGGGTCTGAGGAAATCCGCAGATGCTTCTGCATTTCTTTGGTCTTGGCAAGGGTTATCCCTCCTTTCCGGCATAGGTTCTTTCTTGAATAGTATACGCCTATTTATGGCATATGTCAATAACATTTTGACATATGCCATAAATACCACTCCCCAATAAAAGCTCCCCTCAGGAATTGCTTCCTGAGGGGAGCGTTTTTTGATAGAATCAGCAGGTTGCGCCGCCCTTAACGGTCTTGCTCAGGATGGCTTCCTTGTCAATGGTCTGCTTCAGCAGCTTCTCATTGACGTAGTCGAAGCCCAGACGGGTCACGGTGTCAGCAAACCGCTCACCGGAAATGCCCTCGTCCCGGAACAGCAGGATTGCCTTCTCCACAACGTCCATAACCTCTTCCTCGGTGGTGAAGAGTTTGGTCAGCGGGATGCCGTGGGCAACCTTCTTGCCCCAGCGGCCGCCGATGACGACCTTGTAGCCCTCCTGATACTCCTCCAGCGCACCGAAGGGGCACTTGCCCTTGCAGCGGCCGCAGTTGTTGCAGGCGTTGAGATCGATGCTGATTTTGCCGTCCACCATCTTCGCGGTCTTGATGGGGCAGTTCTTCTCCACCTGGCAGACCTTGCAGCCCCGGCACTTGGCGTAGTTCACCATGGGCACTCTCTGGCCGATGATACCCAGATCGTTCAGGTCGGGCTTGACGCAGTTGTTGGGGCAGCCGCCCACAGCGATTTTGAACTTGTGTGGCAGGGTCACGCCGTGATAACCAACGTAGAATTTCTCGTGAATCTTCTCGGACAGGTCGTAGGTATCGATCAGGCCGTACTGGCAGGTAGTGCCCTTGCAGGAAACCACGGGGCGCACCAGAGAGCCGGTGCCGCCGGTGGACAGGCCGTGCTCCGCCAGGAAGTCAATCAGGGGCTGGATGTTCTCGTGCTTGACGCCCTGGATTTCCAGGGTCAGACGGGTGGTCATGGTCACGGCGCCGGAGCCGAACTTCTCAGCTGCCTCCGCAATCACCCGGTGCTCCTCGGACGTGATCTTGCCGTTGCGGGTGATCACACGGACGTTGAACACATCCGCATAGCGCTTGTCCTGCAGGCAGCCCAGGCCCTTAACCCGCTTGATCTCCTCGGGAGGCAGCTTTCCTTCAAACTGAACCTTCACATTGTTCACGAACAGGCCTCCTTCCAGTGCGCGGGTGTTGGTGTAGCCGTAGGACTTCAGCCGGTTTTGCAGCAGGTAACCCCGGCGGCCTCTGGCGCAGACCAGCAGCAGCTTGTCCTCCTTCTCCAGACCCTCGATGGGGCCGGTGACCTTGCCCAGATCCACCCATTTTGCACCGGGGATGGCAGGAGCGGGGCTGACATCGACGACCTTGTAGCCGCGAGCCTTCCCGGCGGCATACTCAGCGGGAGTCATGCTTTCGTACACCCCATTGCGTTTGTTCTCCAGAATGTAGCAGGCCTGCACGAAGGGGTGAATAGCAGTGGAGAAAGGAGGCGCATAGGCAAAGTCCAGCGTGTCGAAGTCCTCGATTTTTGCGCCCATGGCGATGCCGGTAACGGCGATGTCCACCATTTTGTCCACAGCGCCGCCGCCCAGAACCTGAATGCCCAGCAGCTTATGGCTTTCTTTGTCAGCAATCAGCTTGGTGACGAAGGAGGAAGCGCCGGGATAGTAGTGGGCCTTGTCGTCGCTGACGCAGGTGACGGTGATCACATCGAAGCCCGCTTCCTTTGCCTGCTCCTCGGTCAGGCCGGTACGGCCAGCGTTCAGACCCTC
Organism: Faecousia sp.; assembly: GCA_051867285.1. Lineage (GTDB taxonomy): Bacteria > Bacillota > Clostridia > Oscillospirales > Oscillospiraceae > Faecousia. The sequence continues at coordinate 113,252 of JBJDYL010000113.1, forward strand.
CAGCAGCTTTACTACGCCGGTGCACAGACAGCCGCCGTAGGGAGCATCCACTCCGGTCAAATTCCTGGCGAGCAGCCGGCCGGTAATGTTGGCGGTGGAGCCCATGGCGGACCACTGACCCTTGCCGGTGATCCGGTTATAAACCTGTGCGCAGTCGCCCACGGCGTAAACATCATCCAGGTTGGTTCTCTGGTACTTGTCCACCACAATGGTTCCCCGGTTCATCTCAATGCCGGAGTCCGCCAGGAAAGCGGTGGCAGGGCGGACACCGATGGCAAGAACCACCACGTCTCCGTCAAAGCTGCCCACGCCCGTACGGATACCGGTGACCTTTTCGCTGCCCAGCACTTCTTCCAGGCCTGCTCCGGTAACCACACGGATGCCCTTGCTCTGCAGCTGGCGGCGAATGTAGTCAGCCACTTCCGCATCGAAGAGGCCCGGCATAACCTGAGGGGCCATATCCACTACGGTAACCTTCAGTCCCTTTGCCAGCAGATTTTCCGCAATTTCCAAACCGATGAAGCCAGCGCCTACCACAACTGCGCTGCGGCACTTGTTGTCATCCACATAGCTGCGCAGGCCGATGGCGTCGTCGGGAGTACGCATGGTGAACACGCCGGGCAGATCCGTGCCGGCAACGTTGGGAACAAAGGGAACGGCGCCGGTGGCGATGACCAGCTTGTCGTAGGAAACCACCTCGCCGCCCGCAAAGGTGACGGTCTTGGCGGCGGTGTCCACGGACACGGCTTCCATTTCGGTTTTCACCGCTACGCCGGTCAGAGCGGTGTACTTTTCAGGGGTATTGACGATCAGTTCCTCCCGAGTTTCAATGCTGCCGCCCACATAGTAGGGCAGGCCACAGCCGGCATAGGAAATATCCTTGCCCTTGGTATAGACGGTGACCTTAGCGCTGCGATCCTGACGCATCAGCTTAGCTGCGGTCTTGGTGCCGGCGGCAACGCCGCCGATGACAACAATGTTCATAGTATCGCTCCTTATCTGTTTTCGTTCACGGTTTGGATTTCATTTCCATTTACATATTGATTGTAGCACGGTAATATGATAAAATCAACTTAGCAATGATTATTATTTGATTATTATTTCTTATTATGGAGGCACCATGCTGGACTACAGAATCGACACCTTTCTGACCCTGTGCGACTGTATGAATTACCGGAAAACCGCCGACATTCTGCATGTTTCCCAGCCGGCAGTCACGCAGCAGATCCACTATCTGGAGAACCTTTACGGGCGGAAGCTGTTCCTCTACGAAAACCACCGTCTGGTAAAAACCGACGCTGCGGTGATTCTGGAAAAGTACGCCCGGGCCGCGAAACTGCAGGATCAGGATCTTCGGGAAAAACTGGAGGACAACCACATTAAAAGCCTGAAAATCGGCGCAACCAAAACGATCGGCGATTACTGCCTCCGGGAGAATATCCACCGGTATTTGCGCAATCCGGAAAACGCACTGACCCTGATTGTGGACAATACGGAGCATCTGCTGAAGCTGCTGGAAGAAAATGAGCTGGATTTTGCGGTAATCGAGGGTTTTTTCGACAAGGCGTGCTTTGACAACATCCTGCTCCGCCGGGAGCCGTTTGTGGGGATTTGCCGGAAGGATCATCCCTTTGCCGGGAAGGAAGTCACCATCGACGAACTGCTTCAGGAGACCATCATCCACCGGGAGGACGGCTCCGGCACCCGGGCCATTCTGGAGCAGGAACTCAGCGGCTACAACGAATCCCTCCAGCGGTTTCAGCGGCACATCTGCATTTCCAGCTTCAAGCTGATTCTGGATCTGGTGAAGCAGGGATTTGGCGTTTCCTTTGTCTACAACATTCTGGCGGATTCCGACCCGGAACTGGCAAAATTCTCTATCCGGGACGAATCCGTTGTGCGGGAGTTCAACATCGTATATCTGAAATATGCGGATATCCGCGAGAAAATCCGGTGGTTTTTTGACGAAACCGACGGCGTATAGCCGCTGACCCGGTGGCTCCCGGCAGCCTCCAGACAACGAAAAATGCCCGCCGGTTTTGGCGGGCATTGATTTTCGCTGATAAAAACGCTATTGCAGATAGGCGCAGATCACAGCACCTTGCTCAGGAAATCCATGGTACGCGGCTGCTTGGGATGATTGATCACCTCGTCGGGGGTGCCTTCTTCTACGATATAGCCACCCTCCATGAAGATGACACGGGTAGCCACTTCCCGGGCAAAGCCGATCTCGTGGGTGACCACCACCATGGTCATGCCGTCGGCTGCCAGCTGCTTCATAACCTGCAGAACCTCGCCGACCATTTCCGGATCCAGAGCGGAGGTTGGCTCGTCAAAGAGCATGATGTCCGGATCCATAGCCAGCGCCCGGGCAATGGCAACACGCTGCTTCTGTCCGCCGGACAACTGCGCCGGATAAGCGGAAGCTTTGTCCAGCAGACCCACGCGATCCAGCAGCTTCAGTGCTTTTTCCTTGGCCTGGGATTTTGTTGCCTTTTTCAGTTCCGTGGGCGCCAGCGTCATGTTTCCCATGACGTTGAGGTTGTTGAACAGGTTGAAATGCTGGAACACCATGCCCACATTTTCCCGCACCTTGTTCAGATCCGTCTTTTTGTCAGTCAGGTTGTGACCGTCCACAATGACCTCGCCGCCGGTAATATCCTCCAGCCGGTTCAGGCACCGCAGAAGAGTGGATTTGCCACTGCCGGAAGGCCCCAGCACCACGACCACTTCTCCCTCATAGATGTCGGTGGAGACATCCTTAAGAACCTCCAGCTTGCCGAAGTTCTTTTTCAGGTGTGAAATGTGAATTTTCACATTGTTCTTATTCACGCCCACGGTTGAGCCTCCTTTCCAGCCGCTTTGCCAGACGGGACAACAGCGTGATGATGATCAGATACATGATACCTACGATGGCCCACACCTCAAAGGCGCGCATGGTGTTCGCCACCACGTTTTTGGCAGTGTTGACCAGCTCAGGGAAACCGATAACCGACAGGATAGAGGTATCCTTCAGCGTGATGATAAACTGGTTGATGATGCTGGGAATCATGGTGCGGATGGCCTGGGGCAGCACCACGCGGGCCATCGCCCGCCAATAGGGCAGGCCCAAGCTGCGGGCGGCTTCCATCTGACCGGGGTCAACGCTCTGGATACCGGCGCGGATGATTTCCGCCATGTAAGCGCCGCAGTTCAGCGCCAGTGCGACGGTACCGGCCTGCAGGGCGGTCAGGGTGAAGCGGGCGCCGCTGAGCAGTCCGTTGACGGCCTGGGGCACGCCGAAATAGATCATGAAGGCGAGAACGATCATGGGCACGCCCCGGATGACGTCCACGAAAATGGTGGAGATGGCGTTGCAGACCCGATTTTTCAGCACGCTGAGCAAGCCGAAGATCAGGCCCAGAATGCAGGCGAAGAACAGTCCGGACAGCGCCAGCAGCAGGGTCTGGCCCATGGCCTTGAGTAGCAGGCCGCCGTAGGCGGAGAGAATGCGGAAAATCACGCGCAGGACTCCTTTCGGTTGATATGAAGAAGTAGGGGACGCCTACAGGCGTCCCCTACAGGCGGGAAAATCAGCCTAAGTATTTTGCCAGGATCTCGTCGTACTTGCCGCTCTTCTTGATGTTGGCCAGGCCGGCGTTGAACATATCCACCAGCTCCTGGTTGTCCGCATTGAAGATGGCGAAGCCATAGTCGCCGCCGGCGTTGGCGGTGCCTTCCAGAACCTTCAGCGCCAGGCCGCCGTCCTTAATGGACGCCTGCATGATGGGCGTATCCTCAAAGCAGGCCACGCACTGACCGCCGATTACGGCCTGATACATGGTGGGAGAATCCTCGAAGTAGACGATATTGAAGCCGTACTGATCCTTCAGGCTTTCCGCGTAGGAAGCACCCTGAGTGCCGGTCTTGACAGCCACATCCTTGCCGGACAGGTCATCGAAGCCAGCGATGTCGGAATCAGCAGCCACAGTCATGCTCTGGGTGGCGTTGTAATATCCGTCGGAGAAGATCCAGCCGGAGGCCTTGCGCTCCTCAGTGATGGAGGCGCCGGCAATCATGCCGTCAGCCTGGCCAGCCTGGCAGGCAGCGATGGCAGCATCCCAGCCCAGGCTCTTCAGCTCGTAGTCAAAGCCCTGGTCAGCGGCAACGGCTGCGAGAATGTCCACGTCGATACCCACGAAGTTACCGGAAGCATCGGTGTACTCGAAGGGCTTAAAGACGGTATCGGAAGCGATAACCCACTTCTTGCCGGAGGCAGCGGAAGCAGACTTGGAACCGCCGCAGGCGACCAGGGACAGAACCATCAGAACGGCCATGCACAGTGCGAGAAACTTTTTCATAGTAATTCATCCTTTCCTCTGTATGCTCTCTGATACTAAACTCTGTTTGAAAGCTTTCATCGATTTCCGAGGATAGATTGTGCCAGAAAAGGCAGATGACGCCGCCGGGCTGACACCCAGCAAGGAAGATAACGCATTCTGGTGCAATTCAGCCCGGAAAGACTGAAAGATTTTAATCAGATTTTAGTATGCGTGTGTACCCACCGCCACACGGCGGGGGCGGTGAACGGAAAAGGCGACGGCACCACGTCGCCATCGCCTTTGATACCGAACATCTTACGAACATTTTAGCACTTTATCGTGCAAAAGTCAATGCGTCAGGATAGACAACAGCAAGGAGGACGAACGCCTGGTTTTTAACGGATTTTTCAAAAAAATCCTCACAGCATCTCCGCCGCGTCCTTCAGCAGCTGGTATGCCTTCTCCATACCCAACGTGCTGGTGCACAGCGTCAGGTCGTAGCTGCGGCAGTCGCCGTAGATGCGGCCGGTCAATTTTTCACAGTAAGTGCGGCGGGCGCGGTCGGCGGTATCCATGTCAGACTCCAGTTCCTCCAGGGAGGTATCGGGCATCATGTTCCGGACGCGCAGCAGCCGCCAGCTCCGGTCGGCATGGATAAAGACCCTCAGGCAGTGGTCATATTCCCGAAGGATATAGTCCGCGTTGCGTCCCACGATGACGCAGCTCTCTTTATTCGCCAGCTCCCGAATGGCCCGCACCTGGGCGTTCCACAGCTCCTCGCTTAAGGGACGGCTGTAAAAATTGAACAGGCTCTGGGTAAAGCCGAATTCATGGGGCACCCGTTCGTCCCAGAGGCGCACCTGCTCGGGGCTTAGGTGGGAACTGGCTTTGGCGGTGCGCAGAATGATATCGCGGTCATAGTAAGCGATGCCCAGCTCCCGTGCCAGCCGGCGGCCCAGATCACTGCCGCCCGCGCCAAATTCCCGGCCAATGGTGATGATGCGTTTCATAATGATGCCTCCCTCATGTGTAACGTTTCTCGTTCTCTGCAAGGCAATCTCTTGCTTCGTCAATTATAAAAGTGAAATCGTGATTCTCCCGGAACCGCGATGCCAGCCTGAGCACAGCCGCGCATTCCGGAACAATCGCCGTACTCATCATAGCATATTTCCCCTGTCAGTTCAACAAAAAAGAGGGGCGCAGCGCAGGCGAATATTCCTTGTGGGGTACGGTTATTTCCCTGCACCAGCCGCTCCCCCCGGATCCCGGCGCGCAAGGAAGAGGCTGCACACATTTCTGTGTGCAGCCTCAAAGCAGTTATACCAGAAGTGAATTACAGGGAGTCAGCGATGGACTTCATAGTCTCGTACAGGTTCGCCTCGTTGTCAGCGCACTGGGCAGAAGTCATGTAGCAGGGGATAACGTCCATGTCGACCAGAGTCTGCTGGCACTCAGGCAGATCCAGAACAGCCTTGACCAGATCATCGTAGTACTGAATGATCTGAGGATCGGTGTCCTTGGGGAAGTAGAAGCTGTAGTCCAGGTCGGGGTAGACCAGATCGACGTTCTGCTCAGCAAAGGTCTTGACGCCAGCGCTGGTCAGCATCTCGTAGGAATCTGCGGTGGGAGCGCCGATGCAGATGAAGTCGCCGGAAGCAACGTAATCCTTAATGCTCATCCAGGCACCGGGCATCAGGTCAACCTGACCGCCCAGCATGGCAGCGATCTTGTCGGAGTTGGAGCCAACGTCCACCAAGTCCAGGTCAATGCCGGCAGCCTTCTCGAAGGCCAGCAGCTCGTAGTAGGTGTAAGCGCCCACCTCAGTGCAGGCCTGCAGCTTGCCGGGGTTCGCCTTAGCGGCAGCGATGAAGTCCTCCAGACCGTTGGGGTACTTCTTGGCGCTGACGTACAGCTGCTGAGCGGGGTTCTTAGCAAAGTTGGGTCCCAGAGTGAAGGCAGTGTAGTTGTAGTCGGTAACACCGGCGATGTTGGCAACGTTCACCAGGGTGTGGCCGTACAGGGCGGTCATACCGTCGTTGGCAGCGGACAGAACCTGCTCGGCGGCCACAGAGCCGGAAGCGCCGGAAGCATTGACAACGACGAAGTCAACGCCGGTCAGCTGCTTGGCATACTGGGTGAAAACACGGCAGGTCAGGTCGGTGTCGCCGCCTGCGCCGGCGGGCAGGATCAGAGACACGGTGCCAGTGGGCGCCCAGGTGCTGCTGGTCTGGAAGGCGCTGCTGCTGGAGGAGGAAGAATTGCTGGAGGTGGAGGTGCTGCCGGAGCCGCCGCAGGCAGCCAGAGACAGTACCAGGACACAAGCGAGGACAATGGCGATAAGCTTCTTCATAGTTTTCTCCTTTTCATTTTGCTGGTTTTTATTGTAGCCCGTCCCCCGCATGGGGGACAGGGGATACAATCATAGTGCATTGGCTGCAAACGTGTTACTTTGCAGCTGCGGCTTTCTTTGCTTTGGCAGCCCTGACTTCCTTGATCACGGACCAGATGATGACAGCGCAGGCAACAGCAAAGAATACGACGAAGATGGGACGGGTGAAGAATGCACCAAAGCTCTTATACTGCATAAGGCCGCGGCGCAGGTAGGTTTCCAACATCGAACCGATCAGGAAACACAAGACGAAGGGCGTTGTGGGCAGGCCAAACTTGTGATAGAGATAACCGATCACACCGAACAGAATGATGGACTGCACGTCGAAAACACGGTTGTTGGTAGCGTATGCGCCCACGCAGCACAGAACCAGAATGATGGGCATCAGGATGTGCTGGGGAACACGCAGAACCTGGACGAACGCCCGGATGCCGAAGAACTCAATAATCAGCATGAACAGGGAGCAGACCATGCAGGCGGCAAAGATGCCGTAAACAACGTCTGCGTTCTTGACGAACAGCAGGGGGCCGGCGGACAGGCCGTGAATCAGGAAGCCGCCCAGCATCATGGCGGTGACGCCGTCACCGGGGATACCCAGAACCAGCAGGGGGATCATAGCGCCGCCGATGGTGGCGTTGTTGGCAGTCTCGGTGGCAACAATGCCGTCGGGGCAGCCCTTGCCGAATTCCTCAGGATGCTTGGACATATTCTTGGCGGTAACGTAGGACAGCATGCCGGAGGTGGAACCGCCAATGCCGGGCAGGATGCCGATGCCGGTGCCGATGATGGCGGAACGCAGCGCGTTGGGCAGCTGCTGGATGAATTCCTTCAGGGAGAAGCCGAAGCCCTTGACAGGCTTGATTTCGATCTTCTGAATCTTGCCTTCCATCTTCTTCTCAGCGAAGATCAGAATCTCAGAGACGGCGAAGATACCGATCAGGGTAGGCAGCTGAGCAAAGCCGCCCTTCAGGTCGGAAATACCAAAGATGAACCGGGTGGTGCCGTCGATGGGGGCCATACCAACGAAGGTGCAGATCAGGCCCAGCATACCGGCCAGAATGCCCTTAAGCATGTTGCCGGAGGCCAGAACGGCGACCATGGTCAGCGCGAACAGGCAGATACCGAAGTTTTCCGCAGGGGTGAACTTCAGAGCAACATCCGCCAGCATGGGTGCGCAGAAGGTCAGGATGATGAAGGAGAACACGGAGCCCAGGAAGGAGAACACGATACCAAAGCCCAGGGCGCGCATGCCTTCGCCCTTCTTCGCCATGGGGTAGCCGTCAAAGGTGGTGGCGATGGAAGAGGCGGTGCCAGGCATATTCAGCAGGATGGCGGAAATCAGGCCGCCAGAGATACCGCCGATGTAAACAGCCACCAGCGTGTTCATGCCCAGGGAGGCGGTCATGCTGAAGGTCAGCGGCAGGAACAGAGCGACTGCCATTGAAGCGGACAGTCCGGGAATGGAACCGAAGATGATACCAACGGCCACACCGGCGGCCATCAGCAGCAGCGAGGCGGGTGTGCAGATTGAGCCAAACGCACCCATCAAATTACCTAATGCTTCCATTATTGTGTATCCTCCTTAAAGATTGATGGTAAAGATGCCCTGCGGGAGGACGATCTTGAAGCCGTAACGGAAGAGGAAGAACACCGCGAAGGTGAAAACCACATCGATGATCAGCAGCATGATGATATCCTTCTTGCCGCGGTGCTCCGCGTCGGCCAGAACATACATCTGGATGGGCAGGTAGATCAGCGTAGTGACGATGAAGCCCACCGGCTTAAGGGCGAATACGTAGATCAGGATCAGCACCAGGCTGATGAGCATCCGCTTGTAGTCGCATTCGGCAGGAGGATTGGCCTCAGCCTCAGCCACGCGGCTCTTCAGGCCCTTCAGGCTGATGATCAGCAGCGCGGTGGACAGGATAAAGGTGACGACACCGACGACGGTGGGCATGAAGTCGGGGCCGATTTCCATGACGGTGGACTTGGGAAGCAGGGTCGCGGCATAGATCATCACGGCGCTCAGCACCATGAAGAAGATGCTGACGACGATATCTCCATATTTCTTAAAGAACATACTCAGTCTTTCCTCCTTGAAAATTTAGCGAACCAGAGCCGGCTTTTTGTGATCGTACTTCCAGCCGGGGATCAGGTACTGCATAGCCATGGCGTCATCCCGGTCGTGGCTGCTCATGCGGTTGTAGAGGGCGTTGGCCTCCATGACCTTCTCCATATTCAGGTGGACGCCCAGGCCGGGAGCATCAGGAACCTGCAGCTTGCCGCCAATGATCTGCGGCGTATCCACCAGAAGGTTCTGACCGTCCTGCCAGATCCAGTGGGTGTCCAGCGGAGCAGGCTCGCCCACGGCAGCCGCGCCAACCTGTGCGAAGGCAGCCAGCGTGATGTCGAAGTGGTTGTTGGAGTGCACACCCCAGGTCAGGCCCCAGCTGTGCAGCAGCTGGCTCATGCGGATCGCGCCGTCGAAGCCCCAGAAATGGGGATCCGCCAGAATGATGTCGCAGGCGTTCAGGCTGACCGTGTGGTAGAACTGCCGCCAGTCGGTGGCGATCATGTTGGTAGCGACCTGGAACTGGGTAGCGTTCTTGAACTCCCGCATAATCTCCCGGCTGGAAAAGCCGCTCTCCGGGCCGCAGGGATCTTCCACATAGGTCAGAACATCGTGCATGTCCTTACACAGGCGGATGGACTCTTCCAGGCTCCAGCATCCGTTGGGGTCGATGTTGATGCGGGCTTCGGGGAAGGCCTTCTTCAGAGCCCGGCAGGTTTCCATTTCCACCTCGCCGTCCAGCACGCCGCCCTTGAGCTTGAAGTTGGAGAAGCCATACTTCTCCCGCAGCGCCTGTGCCTCTTCCACTACCCGGGCCGGAGTCAGGATCTCCTCACGGCGCAGCCGGAACCAGGGATCGGAGCTGTCGCTCTCATCCAGGTACTGCTGGACACCAGCAGGGGTCTTGTTCTTGTCGGAGACATAGAACAGGTAGCCCAGCATTTCCACTTCGGTACGCTGCTGGCCTTCGCCCAGCAGCTGGCACATGGGCACGTTCAGATGCTGACCCAGCAGGTCCAGCATGGCGCACTCAATGGCCCACTCACTCTTGACCACGAACTTCAGCTTGGAGATGTCCAGCGTCTGGATGTCGCCGCCCTCCCCCGCGTTGGGGTTGCTGAGCTTATGGATCTTCTGGAGGATCTGACGATAGTTGGCGATGGGCTGGCCTTCCACCAGGGGTTTAACCATGTTCAGACAGTCGCAGGTATAATCGCCGCCGTGGATCTCGCCGACACCGGTATGACCGGAATTATCCTCCAGAATTACCAGGTTTCTGGTAAACAGCGGTGCATGGCAGCCGCTGAGGGTCATGAGCATGCTGTCGTAGCCTGCCACAGGAATGACCTGCATTCTGGTTATGATCGGTGTTTCCATTTCTGCTTTTCTCCTTTACCTTTACTTTTGCGGGTGGACACTCGATACCGCCCGTCTTTAATGCCAAGCTTCCCGCCTCCCGTCCTCCCGGTCACAGGACTCACCTTGACTTTATGTATAAAATACCATTTTTGTAGGAAAACGCAATATGCAAAAAACAACAAATCTCCGGCCACATTTTTGAGTAAACTTTATTTTTTCCAAATTCTGAAACAGACATTTCAAAATCGCTAAGGTTTTTTGCAGTTTTTCCATGCTCCGTAAAGCTCTCATAGTTCAAAATGGTGAAACATCCTTCCAATTTTCAAACGCACCCACAAAAAGTGCAGCCTTCCTCCGTTATTTTGCTTGCAGGCAGCGCCAATTTGAACCGTCCCCGATGGCTTTCCCGGCAGCACACAACTGCTTCCCGGCAAAAGATAGCCGTTGCAAAAAACGGAGCAAGTGCTATAATGGGACGAAAAAATCCAGAAAGGAAGAGGACCTATGATTATCAAACGGGATTTTCTCTACTCCCCCAACGGGGAAAACCGGCAGCTGCACATTTACCTGCCGGAGGATTACTACCGGACGCAGGAACGCTATCCGGTCATGTACTTTTTCGACGGGCACAACCTGTATTTCGACTCCGACGCAACATACGGCAAGTGCTGGGGGTTAAAAACGTTCCTGGACACCTGGGCAAAGAAAATGATCGTGGTGGGCATGGAGTGCAGTCATACAGGAAACGAGCGGCTGGAGGAATATCTCCCCTACCCCGCCTCGGAAACTTTCTTTGGGCCTTTGGCGGTAAAGGGCAACGAAACGCTGGACTGGATTGTCCGGGAAGTAAAGCCCATGATTGACTGGGAATACCGCACCTATCCCTTCCGGGAATGCACCGGCATTGCCGGCTCCAGCATGGGCGGGCTGATGGCGATCCGGGGCGCTGTTCACTATAACCGCTGGTTTTCCAAGGCGGCCTGCGTATCCAGCGCCATCGGCTTCTGCCCGGACGGGGTGATGGCAGATGTATACGGCAGCCCCATTGACCCGGACACCCGGGTGTATCTGTCCTGGGGCTCACGGGAAGCCTGGGGCGAGCACGACCCCTGGCACGAGGATTCCCGCAGCGAATCCTACCAGTGGAACCACGCCATTGCCCGGCGGGTTCAGGACTGCGGCGGCGCCGCCTGGGCTTACTGCCAGGAGGGCGGCGGTCATAACGAGGCCGATTGGGAAAAGCTGGTTCCTGATTTTATGGATTTTCTGTGGATGCAATAATCGTCCCTCAAATATGAAATTTCCGTTTCAAAATATGAACGATTATGCAACAGCGTGCGAAATGACGATCAAAATTAGTGATTGTGCGAATTGTGCCCGCCAACTCGGTATGGTATAGTACCCGTACAACCAAGGTGCAAAGAAACAGACACTTTGCGCCGGCCTCCTTACATTTCATCGCCGGCGGAAGCCGGCGATGCTTCTTTATCCCGAAAGAAAGGGTGAATCCCATGCCCGCGCATCCCACCATTGACAGAGCCAGCCAGACTCTGGCGCTGAACAGCCTGATACTGGAGTACAAAAACAGCTTTGACCGCAGCAACAAGCTGGACAACAAGGTGTATATCGTCATCACATTCTGCGGATTTCTGTTCGTGTTCATCACCAACCTGTTCAGCGGCCTGACCCGGCTGAGCGTCCCCAGCGGGGCGGTATCCATCGTGCTGACCACGCTGTATGTGGGCTGCTGTCTGGCGGTAATGCTGGCTTACATCGGAGTGCTGGTATTTTTCCTGGCGCTGCTGCGTCCGGAGAAAATACACCGGATGGATCCGGAATATGTGCAGGTAGAGCTGCTGGCCACGCTGCCGGAGCAGGAGGCGACGGAGCGCCTGCTGGAATTGTACCGCCAAACTGTAAACGAGAATCTGATCCGGCTGCACAACCGCTGTGACCGGTTTACCAAAGGACTGCGCTATGTGGTTTTCACGGTGATTCTGGCCTTCGCCGCCTACGGCGTCCAGATTCTGCTGACCGTGTTTCAGTGAGAAAAGGAGGATAAGGAAATGGCAAAAGTTTACATTCCCCAGGCAGTTGCGGAAGAGGGCGAGGCGTTTCTTTTGCAGCAGGGATACGAAATCGTCCACGGAAATCATCCCACCCCGGAGGATTTTGCCCGGGAGGTGGCCGACTGCGACGCCGTATTGCTGCGCACCCTGGTTTGCTCCGCGCCGCTGCTGGAAGCGGGAAAGAAGCTGCGGATTGTGGCCCGTCACGGTGTGGGCTACGACAATATCGACACCGCCGCAGCAGAAAAACTGGGCATTTGGGTCACCAACACCCCCCAGGCGCTGTCGGATTCCGTCGCGGAGTATACCCTGGCGGCCATTCTGACGGCGGCAAAGAAAATCCCCCAGTGCAGCCGTGCCCTGTATGCCGGGGACTATTTCTACAAGAATTCCCACAAGGGCATGGATCTTTCCGGCAGGACGCTGGGCATCGTGGGCTTCGGGCGCATCGGCAGGGCGCTGGCGAAAAAGGCGCATTTCGGGCTGGATATGCGCATTCTGGCCTACAGCCGCACCCTGCGGCAGGAGCAGGCGCCGGATTATGTAACGGTGTGCGATTTGGACACACTGCTGGCGCAGTCGGACGTGGTGACGCTGCATATTCCCGGCGGGGCGGCCAACCGGAACCTGTTTGGAACGGAAGCCTTTGCCCGGATGAAGGACGGCGCCGTGCTGGTGAATGTGGCTCGCGGGGAAGTGGTGGACGAAAAAGCCCTGCTTCAGGCGCTGGACCGTGGAAAGCTCTCATTTGCGGTGCTGGATGTGCAGCAAAGTGAGCCGCCGCAGGCGGAGGATCCCCTGCTGAAGCGGGAGGACGTGCTGCTGACGCCCCACATGGCTTCCAACACGGAGGAATGTATGGCGCGGATGGCGCTCCATGCCGCCTGGCAGATTCACAAGGTGCTCTCCGGCGAAACCCCCGACTGGCCGGTGAATCACCCGGTACAGAAATAACAGGAATAGCATAATAACGGCTGCAGCGGTTTTCCGCTGCAGCCGTATTTGTTGCGTCGGTTTTACCGGCCGATCTTGATGCCGGTGAGGTGCTCGTAGTACTTGGCGATGGCGCTGTGGT
>JBJDYL010000114.1:0-56893 GCA_051867285.1 Faecousia sp.
ACTTGGTCTCGTCCCAGTGAGGAACGGTAACGGCGACGCCGCGCTTCTCGTAAGCAGAAGCACCCAGGGGGAACTGACCGTCGGCCAGATCCTCGAAGGCGGAAACAGGCAGGCTGTAGCCGTCCATCTTGCCGATGGGGTTCAGGATAGTCTTGACGACCTTAACGGTATCCTCGCGGCCCTCCAGAACGACTTCAGGCTTGTTGTCCTCGGCGGTAGCCCAGGAAGCGGGAACGTCAATCTTGACATAAGCGGTAGCGCCGGCATCGATGGCGTTCCAGTTCTTCTCAACAACGTCGCGGCCCTTCTTCAGGTAGGAATGCTCAGCAGCGTCCTTCATGTACTTGATGGCATCCTCAGCGGGCATAACCTTGGCCAGGGAGAAGAAAGCGGACTGCAGGATGGTGTTGGTGCGCTTGCCCATACCAACCTTAATGGCCAGGTCGATGGCGTTGATGGTGTACAGCTGGATGTTGTTGTTGGCGATGTAACGCTTGGAAGCGGCATCCAGATGATGCTCCAGCTCCTCCAGATTCCACTGGCAGTTGATCAGGAACACGCCGCCGGGCTTAACGTCCTGAACGATCTTGAAGCCCTTGGTGATGTAGGAGGGGTTGTGGCAGGCCACGAAGTCAGCCTTGTTGATGTAGTAGGGAGACTTGATGGCATTGTCGCCGAAACGCAGGTGGGAAACGGTGACGCCGCCGGTCTTCTTGGAGTCGTACTGGAAGTAAGCCTGTACGTACTTGTCGGTGTGGTCGCCGATGATCTTGATGGAGTTCTTGTTGGCGCCAACGGTGCCGTCGCCGCCCAGGCCCCAGAACTTGCACTCGATGGTGCCTTCCGCGGCGGTGTTGGGGGAGACCTTCTCGTCCAGGGACAGGTGGGTCACATCGTCCACGATGCCGATGGTGAACTCGTGCTTGGGAGCGTCCTTAGCCAGCTCCTCGTAAACCGCGAACACGGAAGCGGGATGGGTGTCCTTGGAACCCAGACCGTAACGGCCGCCGATGACGGTCACGTCGCTGCGGCCGGCCTTGGCCAGAGCCATGACCACGTCCTGGTACAGAGGCTCGCCCTGAGAGCCGGGCTCCTTGGTACGGTCCAGAACAGCGATCTTCTTGGCGGTGGTGGGGATAGCCTCCAGCAGCTTTTCGGGGCAGAAGGGACGGAACAGGCGTACCTTCACCAGACCGACCTTCTCGCCGTGCGCGTTCAGGTAGTCGATGACTTCCTCAGCCACGTCGTTGATGGAGCCCATGGCGACGATGACCCGGTCAGCGTCGGGAGCGCCGTAGTAGTTGAACAGCTTGTAGTCGGTGCCCAGCTTCTCGTTGACCTTATCCATGTACTTCTCCACCACAGCGGGCAGGGCGTTGTAGTACTTGTTGCAGGCCTCACGGTGCTGGAAGAAGATATCGTCGTTCTCATGAGAGCCGCGCATGGCGGGGCGCTCGGGGTTCAGAGAATGCTTGCGGAATGCGTCAACAGCGTCCATGTTGACCATTTCCTTCAGATCCTCGTAGTCCCAGATGGCGATCTTCTGGATCTCGTGAGAGGTACGGAAGCCGTCAAAGAAGTTGATGAAGGGAACGCGGCCTTCGATGGCAGCCAGGTGTGCGACAGCGCTCAGATCCATGACTTCCTGCACGTTGGTCTCGCACAGCATGGCAAAACCGGTCTGACGGCAGGCGTAGACGTCGGAATGGTCACCGAAAATGTTCAGAGACTGAGCAGAAACG
Organism: Faecousia sp.; assembly: GCA_051867285.1. GTDB lineage: Bacteria > Bacillota > Clostridia > Oscillospirales > Oscillospiraceae > Faecousia. Next base: position 1,743 of record JBJDYL010000114.1, read on the forward strand.
GTACGGGCGGACACGTGGAACACGCAGGGCAGCAGCTCGCCGGCGATCTTGTACATGTTGGGGATCATCAGCAGCAGACCCTGAGAGGCGGTGTAGGTGGTGGTCAGGGCACCAGCAGCCAGAGAGCCGTGAACAGTACCGGCGGCACCAGCCTCGGACTGCATCTCGACGACCTTGACGGTATCGCCAAAGATGTTCTTACGGCCGGCAGCGGACCACTGGTCCACATTGTCAGCCATGGGGCTGGAAGGGGTAATGGGGTAGATGCCAGCTACTTCAGTAAAAGCATAGCTGACGTGGGCGGCAGCAGTGTTACCGTCCATGGTTTTGAATTTTCTTGCCAAAACGAAATACCTCCTAAAGTATTCAATTTTTGTCCCCCATATCATACCACTTCACTGGCGATTTGTAAAGCCATGAAACGACTTCCTTTTGAAAATTTCGTGTATTTCAACAAGAGACCAAGAAAAAATATGTATAGGCTGTACGCATTCAGGGATTTTTTGGAATAACTCAAAAGAGATAGTTGGCATTTCCGGTGAGACATACCATAATAGGGATATATTATAAGGAGAAATAACATGATTTGCAGTGTGAAAACCCTGGGTATTTCCGGTATTCAGGGCAGCCTGGTGACAACAGAATGCTATATTTCCAATGGTTTACCCGGTTTTGACATCGTGGGCCTGCCGGATGCGGCAGTGAAAGAGGCACGGGAGCGGGTGCGGGCGGCTGCCAAAAGCAGCGGCTTGGGTTTCCCGGCCAGCCGGATTACTGTGAATCTGGCGCCTGCCAGCCTGAAAAAGTCCGGTACGCATTACGATTTGCCGATTCTGCTGAGTATTCTGTCCGCTTGCGGCAGCATCCGGCGTCCCCGTTCCGACAGTGCGTTTTTGGGCGAAGTCAGTCTGGACGGGCAGATTCGCCCGGTTTCCGGCGTGCTGCCCATGGCGCTGGCTGCCAAGCAGGCTGGAATCCAAACGCTGTTTGTTCCCGCAGAAAATGCGGCGGAAGCAACGCTGTCCCGGGGACCGGCAATTATCCCGGTGCGTACCGTCGCGGAGCTGGCTGCGGGGTTGAACGGAGAAGCCACGCTTTCCGAGGAGCCTCCATGGATGCCCGAAGGGGAGCGCGTCCCGGAGCTGGACTTTAAGGATGTACTGGGACAGGAGAATGTGAAGCGGGCGCTGGAGGTTGCGGCGGCAGGCAGCCACAACGTATTATTGATTGGCCCTCCCGGTTCCGGAAAGAGCATGCTCAGCAAACGGCTTCCGTCCATATTGCCGGAAATGACCTGGGGAGAATCCCTGGAGGTCAGTCAGATTTATTCTGTGATGGGATTGCTGACTTCCCAGCGTCCGCTGCTGACCCGACGGCCTTTCCGGTCGCCCCATCATACCATTTCCAACGCAGGCCTTGCCGGCGGCGGCACCAATCCCAGACCCGGTGAAATCTCCATGGCCCATAAAGGCGTGCTGTTTCTGGATGAACTGCCAGAATTTCGCAAGGATACCCTGGATCTGATGCGGCAGCCGCTGGAAGATGGAGCGGTGACCATCTCCCGGGTTTCCGGGGCGGTTACCTATCCGGCGGAGTTTATGCTGGTGTGCGCTATGAACCCCTGCAAGTGCGGCTGGTACGGGGATCCCTCCGGACGGTGCCGGTGCTCGGCGCGGGAAGTGGAAAGCTACCGCAGCCGGATTTCCGGTCCCTTGCTGGATCGGATTGACATTGTGGTGGAGGTTCCTGCGGTGCATTTTGAGGATCTGCGTTCCCGGGCGGAAGCGGAGCCCTCTGCTGCGGTGAAACGGCGGGTCAACGCCGCGCGGAGCATTCAGAACCGCCGCTTTGGGGATGGCGGAATGTGCAACGCCCGGATGGGACCGGAGGAAATGCGCCGGTACTGCTCCCTCAGCGAAGAGAGCGCCACTCTGATGAAAAATGCGTTTGAAGTCATGGGATTGACGGCGAGAAGCTATGACCGCATTCTGAAAGTCGCCCGCACGGTTGCCGATTTGGACGGCAGCGAAGACATCCAAACCCAGCATATCGCCGAGGCCATCCAGTACCGGGCGGTAAATCTGGGGAATCGGTAGCGCGTTCAGGAACGCTGTTGGAGGTGCGCAATGAAAATCACAGTGATTAACGGTACGCCTCAAAAAGGGGTTACCTATTTCATGAAAGAGCAATTTCTGGACTGTCTGCGCAGCGGAAACGAAATCAGGGAGTTTTATCCCAAAGACCTTCCGCCGTTTTGCGTCGGCTGTAAAAATTGCTTCCTGCGCGGGGAGGACAAGTGTCCTCATGCAGGTACCATGGCGCCGGTTTGGAGCGCCATTCTGGAAGCGGATCTGCTGGTATTTGCCTATCCGGTGTACGCCCTGCGTGCACCGGCCACCATCAAATCGCTGCTGGACCATCTGTGTGTTCACTGGTTGGTGCACCGCCCGGAGCCGGAGATGTTTACCAAGACGGCAGTGATTCTGACGAACAGCGCCGGCGCGCCCAATGGCGCTGCACAAAAGGATGTAAAGACCAGCCTGCAGTGGATGGGTCTGTCCAGAATCTATACCTTCGGCGCCGGGATGATGGGAGATATTCTTATGGACACCATGACGCAGGAGCATCGGGAAATGCTCACTGACAAAACCCATGCCCTGGCGGAAAAGGTTAAGGCGGCAAAACCGTGTGAGAATATGGGACTGAAGGTGAAGCTGCTGTTTGCGATGGCAAAGATGCAGCACGCCGGAATTTTGAAATCAGAGGATACTCCAAGCCTGGATAACGCACATTACATTCAGCATGGGTGGATCAAGGGAAAGTAACGGCTTCCCGATAAAAAGAAGGGTGTATATGAAAGAAATTTTTCTGTTAAAATTGGGCGAGATCGTCCTGAAAGGCGCAAATAAGCGCCAGTTTGAGTCCCGGCTGCGGCAGAATGTCCGCCGCCGGATGAAGCAGTACGGCAATTTTGACGTGTATATCATGCAGTCCACCGTCTATGTAGAGCCTATGGACGAACAGGCGGACGTGGATGGCGCATGGGAGGCCTGCCGTTCCATTTTTGGCGTGGTAAGCCTGTGCCGCTGCCGCCCCTGTGAAAAGGACGTGGATGCCATCTTTGCCGCCATCGAGAATTATTTGGGGGACGATCTGGACTGCGCCAAGTCCTTTAAGGTGGAATCCAAGCGTTCCGACAAGCGTTTCCCCATGACCTCCATTCAGCTTTCTCAGGAAATCGGCGGACGGCTGGCAGAAGCCCATCCCGGCGTAACTGTGGACGTGCACCATCCGGACTACACGGTCTATGTAGAGGTGCGGGATTTGGCAGCCTATGTCCACGGACCTGCCGAACCTGGTGCAGGCGGTTTGCCCACCGGTGTGGGCGGACGGGCGATGGTGCTGCTGTCCGGCGGCATCGATTCTCCTGTCGCGGCCTATATGATTGCCAAGCGGGGCGTGGAGATTGAAGCGGTGCATTTCTTCTCCTATCCCTATACCTCCCAGCTTGCCAAGGATAAGGTGGTGGAACTGGCCCGGCTGGTGACCAAGTATTCCGGCAAGATGACTGTAAATGTGGTTTCTTTCACGGAGATTCAGGAGGCCATCCGGGACAACTGCCCGGAGGAGTTCTTTACCCTGATTATGCGGCGATTTATGATGGAGATTTCCCAGCGCATCGCAAAGCGGGATGGCTGCGGTGCCCTGATCACCGGCGAGAATTTGGGCCAGGTGGCCTCGCAGACCATGGAGGCCATGACCGTTACCGGCGCGGCGGTGGACATTCCGATTTTCATGCCGCTGGTTGGCATGGACAAGGAGGAAATCATTACCATCGCCCGGAAGATCGGCACTATGGAAACCTCCATTTTGCCCTATGAGGACTGCTGTACTGTCTTTACTCCCAAGCACCCTAAGACCAAGCCCACCCTGGGGCAGGTGCTCAACGCAGAAAAGAATCTGGATCGGGAAGCCCTCATCGCCCGGGCAATGGAGAATATTGAGAAGATCAAGGTGAACTATCATGACGAGCCTGTGCTGTGAGGTGCTGGAGACGCTGAAGGGAAAAAGCCTGGTCACGGCCGAGAGCCTGACCGGCGGCGGCATCGGCGCGGCGCTGACCGCTGTTCCCGGCAGCTCCGAGGTTTACAAAGGCGGTGTCATCTGCTATACCAACTGGGTGAAGGAAAACATACTGGGAGTGCCCGCTGATGTTTTGACAAAATACGGCGCGGTTTCCCAATGGACGGCAGGATATCTGGTTTCCGGTGTCCGCCGTCTGCTGCAGGCAGATGTGGCAGTTGCCGTCACCGGTCTTGCTGGGCCCGGCGGGGATGAATTCGGGCATCCGGTGGGTACGGTGTTCATCGGCTACGAGGACAGGCAGACCTCAGAAGTCATCCAGTGCCATTTTACCGGCAGCCGGGAGGAAATCCGGGAGCAGACAGTTTCCAGAGCACTGGAGCTGATTCTATCCCATAATCAGAACACAAAAGCGACGGTTTGAAACCGTCGCTTTTGTTATATATTTGCTGCTCAGGATGCAGTGGGGTCGTAGTTCACGATGATATCCCGGCTTCTCAAAGCGGAAACATCCGAGATGACGTTGCCGAACACATTGACCTGCACCAGACAATAGCAATCCTGCAGGGCGTCGATGTTGGTCAGCAGATTGTAGTCCATATAGACGTGGGTCAGGGACTGCATATTCTTAAGACCGTCGATGCTGGTCAGGGCATTGTAAGAACCGTCAATGGTCTGCAGGGCACAGCCGTCCGGCCATTCCGGAAGCTCGGCAATCTGATTGCCGGAGAAATCAAAGCTTTGCAGCTTGGTCAGGGTTTTCAGCATGGAGATATTGGAAATGCTGTTGCTGGAAATGCCCAAATTGGTCAGTTCCGTCAGATTTGTCAGCTGGGATACATCCGTAATATTGTTGTTGTTTACAGAGAAGTCTGTCAGCAGCACCAGCTTATCCACGCCTTCCAGCATGGTAATCTGGTTGTTATCTGCATTCAGCCAGGTCAGGCGAACACAGTTTTTGATGGGAGACAGGGTTGTCAGGGCGTTGAAACCCACATTCAGCTTTACCAGATTTTCCAGACTGCTCAGCGCGGACAGATCCGTAACAGCGTTGTGCTGCAGATCCAGCTCTGCCAAAGCGGGCATGGTGGACAGCACGTCCAGATTTCGCAGGGTATTGTCATGCAGATCCAGATAAGTCAGATTCTTGGCGCCTTCCAGTCCGGCAATGGTACTTAAGGAACACTCTGCCAGAGTCAGGCTGGAGAGGGAAGGCAGGGAAGCCAGAACACTCAGCTCATCCACAGGGAAGCTGCTGCCCGTCAGATCCAGCACTACCAGCTTGGAGAGGGAAGACAGACTCTCCAGAGTGGGAACCTGCTGCTCCCGGATGGTCAGCTTGGTCAGGTTGGGCAGGCAAGCCAAATCACTGAAATCCTTCACGCCCTCCGGCGCGGTAAAATCCGTAATTTCCCACAGGGCGTTGGTGTAGACCGTGCTGGTGCTGCTGACATGAATCAGCTCCCGGATAGCGGCCTCCATGGCGGAATCCGCAAAGACCACTTCCTCGATCACACCGGTAACCGTGTAATTCAGAATGGTCACCGGACTGACCAAGCCGTTCTTGTCCACGGCAATGGCGTAGATTTCGGTTTCACCGGCAGGAAGGGAAATCCCATCCGCATAAGCGGCACCTGCTACGGATGGGTAGTCTCCGTCAGTCGTGTAATAGATGGTATCGCCGTCAGAGGTCAGGTGCACATCAATATACTGGCTGAAAAAACCGGGTGCCTGATCCGCTTCGGGAGCAGCAGGACGAAGCGCGTCGATTTCCTCTTTAATCGTGGGATTGGAAATCTTGTCCAGCAGATTTACCGCGTCCAGCAGCTTATCCTGCTCCACATATACCTTGCTCAGCGCAGTGTACAGCTCCACTGTGGGATTGTCATTGATGGAGGTGGTCAGGGTCAGCTCTGCTTTGGTGTAATTGCCGCCCCGCTTATACTGGTTGGCCAGCTCAATCGCCACGTTTTCATCGTGACCGGAGAAGCTGTAGGCAGCGTCGTAAAACCAGGAGGACAATCGGGAATTGCCGTGCAGCGCCTGAAAACGCGCCTGACCCAGCAGGGTGTCCCGGGTGAACGCACGGTCATAAATGAACAGGTACCAGAAGATGCTGGCAATGATCAGAAGCCCGAGCATCAGTGATACCAGAAGTCTGGTTGCTTTCTTCATAAAAAATGCTCCATTTCGAGAGAATCTCAAGCAATTATACATTATATGCGGAATAAAGTCAAGTATTCCGAAAAACGTTACAATTTCCTAACATTTTCTCGGTTATGTTAACTGTACTGCCGGGAAAACCGCCGTGGGCGACCCACGGCGGCAGAGGTTATTCAGCGTCCAGCTTTTTTCTGCGATTTTTGTAAAGCTTCGCGCAGATCGACAGCGCGGCGAAGCACAGCGCGAAGGTAAAAATTGCGGGAATGCAGCCGATCAGAAGCAGATCCAGCGGCTCCCGCATATTTTCGGCGAACCGCAGGGCGGTAAAGATACCAACTGCAACGCCTGCCAGGAGACTCGCCACCAGGTTGGTTTTCCCGTTGGCTTGCAGGTGCCGGTCCCAGATACCCTTGCGCAGGCAGGCGATGATCAGGTACAGAGCCAGCGCCAGGAATACGACCCATTCGCCCGCCGTTGCTTTGCCCGGCATTCCCAACAGGCTTTGGATTGCCATAGCCGCCAGCAGTCCCCAGAAGGCCAGCCAGCAGCCGTTGTGCTCAATGTGCAGCAGCGCCTGTTCCTGCATTTCATCCAGATTATTCTTTTTCATTGTCGTCATCCTCCCAGAATAGTTCATCCAGTGTTTTATCCAGTACCCGACAGATAGCGCGGCAGAGCTTGATGGTGGGATTGTATTCCCCCTGCTCAATGGCGTTGATGGTCTGACGGGATACGCCCACGGCGGCAGCCAGATCCTTCTGTGTCATGTCTTTCTGTACCCGGGCCACCTTGACAGCTAAGTTCCGTGGCATATTATCACCTCACCTTTCAAGGAGAAGATAACATATATCCGATAAGAAGTCAAGTATATATTACATTATGTATGAAATAATTTTCTAAAAACTGCGGCGCATTCCATCATAGAATGCGCCGCAGCTGTTTACTGTTTTACCTGCTTCATGGACAGGCCGATCCGGTGCCGCTTTTCATCCACACTCAGCACCACAACTTTGACCACGTCGCCTACCTTGACCATTTCGCTGGGATGGCGCAGGCGTTTATTGCACACTTCGGAGATGTGCACCAGTCCATCCTGATGCACACCGATGTCCACAAACACGCCAAAGTCAATGACATTGCGTACCGTGCCTGTCAGTTCCATTCCGGGCTTTAAGTCCTTCATTTCCAGTACGTCCTTGCGCAGAATGGGGGCAGGCAGCTCGTCCCGGGGATCCCGTCCGGGCTTGCTCAGTTCTTTTGCAATGTCCAGCAAAGTGGGTTCGCCAACGGCGCATTCTGCCGCAGCTTTTGCCAGACCATATCCATTCAGCTTTTTCACCAGGTCAGAAAGATTGTCACCTTTTTTGCAGTCCAGAAGATTCAGCAGCGCCTTGGCGGCGGCGTAGGATTCCGGGTGCACGCCGGTGTTGTCCAGCACCTCTTTGCTTTCCGGAATCCGCAGGAAACCGGCACACTGCTCAAAGGCCTTGGGTCCCAGCTTGGGAACCTTCTTCAGCTGGGCACGGCTAGTGAAGGGACCGTTTTCTTCCCGGTAAGCCACAATATTTTTGGCCGTGGCAGCGGTCAGGCCGGAAACCTGCTGCAAAAGGCTCCGGGAAGCGGTGTTGGCGTCCACGCCAACAGCATTGACGCAGTCCTCTACCACAGCGCCCAGAGCCGCGTCCAGCTCCTTCTGGGGGCAGTCGTGCTGATACTGTCCCACACCGATGGCTTTGGGGTCAATTTTTACCAACTCTGCCAGCGGGTCTTGCAGCCGCCGGGCAATGGACACGGCGGAGCGGAGATTCACATCGTATTCCGGGAATTCTTCCGCAGCCAGGGGAGAGGCGGAGTACACGGACGCCCCCGCTTCGTTGACAATCATATAGCTGGCCTCCGGGAACGAGCGCAGCAGCTCCACGGTCATGGCCTCCGTTTCCCGGGAGGCGGTGCCGTTGCCGATGGCAATGTGCCGGACGCCGTGCTTTCGCATCAGGCCGGAAAGGATAGAAATGGCTTCCTGCTTTTTGCGGTCACTGAAGGTAGGGTAGACCACGGCGGTGTCCAGCACCTTGCCGGTGGCGTCCACCACGGCGACCTTGCAGCCGTTCCGGTATCCAGGGTCAAGACCCATGGTGACAAAGCCCTTTACCGGGGGCTGCATCAGCAGGGGCTTCAGATTCAGGGCGAAGTTGTGAATGGCTCCCGCGTAGGCGCGATCGGAGAGTTCGTTTCGCACCTCCCGCTGAATGGCAGGGAAGATCAGCCGCTCGTAAGCGTCCTCTGCCGCAGCGCGGACAAAGCTGGAAACCGTCATGGTGGGCTTCAGTGCTGCCCGGCAGACCAATGCCGCGCCTTCATTGCCAACCAGAGCCACATTGGGTTTCAGAACGCCTTCCTTTTCGCCCCGGTTCATGGCCAGAATCTGGTGATCCAGAAGACGGGAAATCGGTTGGGAAAAGTCATAATACAGCTTGTAAACCCCATCCGGTTCCGCGTCCTCCGCAGCTTTGCAGGTGAATACGCCCCGGCGCATCACCAGTTCCCGCAAAGCTTTCCGAATATCCGCATCGTCGGACAGGTTCTCTGCGATGATATCGTTGGCGCCCTGCAGGGCTTCCTCCACGGAATTCACGCCTTTTTCCGCGTCCACATAGGCTTCCGCCAGTACAGCGGGATCCTGCCCGTCCTGGGTAAAAATCGCCTCCGCCAGAGGCTCCAGTCCTTTTTCCCGGGCCATGGAACCCCGGGTGCGGCGCTTCTGCTTATAGGGGCGGTACAAATCCTCCACTTCCGTCATGGTAGCGGCGGCGTCGATGGCGTCGGACAGCTCCTGGGTGAGTTTTCCCTGATTTTCAATGGATTTTTTCACTTCCTCCCGGCGATCCTGTAAATTTCGCAGATAGGTCAGCCGGGTTTCCAGGTTGCGCAGGGTGGTGTCATCCATGGCGCCGTGCAGTTCCTTACGGTAGCGGGCGATGAAGGGGATGGTGTTTCCCTCGTCGATCAGCCGCACCACATTTTCCACATATTCCAGTTTCTGACCCAGCTCCTGGGCCAGAATTTCGTTGATTGTCGGCATTGGTAAACTCCTTCTATCAAAGTCTCGCCCAACAGCATACCATATTTTTTTCAAAAAGGGAAGAAAAAACTTGACAACCTTCTGCGGCGACGCTATAATATTCCGGTAACCACGGGCCCGTAGCGCAGCTGGGAGCGCATTACATTCGCATTGTAGGGGTCGGGAGTTCGAATCTCCTCGGGTCCACCAAAAAACAGATTCACCTATCCGGGTGGATCTGTTTTTTCTTATCGAGTAGATTCGAACCATTCAATGCAACGCTCCAGTGGAGCGCTGCCCGCTTTCGTCCAGCCGGAAGCGGCACAATGCTGTCCGCGTTGCGGACAAGCAGCGAATTTCCCCGGATCCACCACGAAAAGGCGCCGTTAAAAAACTATGTCATTGCGAACCAGCGCGCACGCTGGTGTGGCACTCCCACAATTGTTTCGAGCAGAAATGGGAAGAAGCCAAAGCATATTTTCTGAGAATCGGAATATCCTGATTTGAGGTGATCCCATGGGCTACCGAATTGACTATCCACCCGTAAAAAAAGTGGGATGCGCTGAAAAGCGGAAGGCTCCTGCCTCTGCTCTGACTGCCATCCTTTTGGTTCTGCTTGTACTGCTGGTAAATGTCTGCTGGCCGGACGGACGCAGAATGCTGCTGTCCTTCCTGATTCCCGGAGATACAGTGGTGACGGTATCGGCATTGGAAACGATGACGGAGGAGCTGAAAGCGGGGCAGTCGCTTGCGGAATCTCTTCGGGAGTTTTGTCTGCGGGTGATGACCGGATGATTTCCGTGAATGCTTCCGTCTGCTTTTTGGCTGCGGCGCTGATTTTGCTGCTTCCCATGGACTGGCTCCTGGCAGCCTTTTTTGCCGCCGCATTCCATGAGACGGCACACCTGATCGCCATTTATGTAGCCGGCGGCAGGGTGGAGCGAATCCAAATCGGTGCCAGCGGCGCGAAAATCCATGCGCATCTCCCGGAAAACAGAAAGGAATTTTTCTGCGCTGCCGCCGGGCCGCTGGCGAGTCTTTCGCTGCTGCTGTTCTGTCATATTGCTCCCAAGCTGGCCATTTGCGGATTGATTCAAGGCATTTTCAATCTTCTGCCGGTTTTCCCAATGGATGGCGGGAGAATGCTTTTTTGCCTGCTGCAATGGAAACTGCCCCAAAGGGCAGACCGGATTTCCCGATGCCTTGGTTATCTGGTTTGCGGGATTCTGTTTTTTCTGACTCTGGCAGCATTTTTATGGCGCAATCTGGGACTTTTTCCATTATTATGTGCAACTGTGTTGATTTCCAGATTGCTCAGCGGAAATATTCCTTGCAAAACGACAGAAAGCGCAGTACAATAGGTCTACCATGGATAAAGAGGTATGACTATGACCGAATTGAAGCAGCGCATTCTGACTGCGGTGCAAAAACCCGCGCGCTATACCGGCGGCGAGTGGGGAGAAGTAAAAAAGGATTTGTCCGGTGTCCGCGTGCGTGTGGCATTCTGTTTCCCGGATACCTATGAGATTGGTATGTCCAATGTGGGAATGCGCATTCTGTACGGGGTCATGAACCAGATGGACGGCATCTGGTGCGAGCGGGTGTTTGCCCCCTGGGGGGACATGGAGTCCGCCATGCGGGAAAATAACCTGCCATTGTGGGCGCTGGAGAGCCAGGACAGCGTGCGGGACTTTGATATGATCGCCTTTACCATCGGCTATGAGATGGCATATTCCAACATCCTGAATATGCTGGATCTGGCAGGCGTTCCCCTTCACGCGGCAGACCGGAAGGAATTGAAGAACATTGTCTTTGCCGGCGGCGTCTGCGCCTTTAACCCGGAGCCTCTGGCGGAGTTCATCGATTTCTTTTCCCTGGGTGAGGGAGAGGACAGCACCGTTGAAATCGTAGCGCTGTACGACCGCGCCAAAGGGGAAGGCTGGAGCAAAGCGCAGTTTTTGCAGGAAGTAGCAAAGATACCCGGCGTGTATGTCCCCAGCTTTTATCGTCATGAATACAACGATGATGGAACGCTGAAAGCCATTGTCCCGCTGGATGGCGCGCCGGAAATCGTGACAAAGCGCATTGTGGAGGATCTGGACAGCGCATTCTATCCCACAAAAATGATTGTGCCTTCCACGGAAATCGTCCACGACCGGGCAAATCTGGAAGCCTTCCGGGGCTGTATCCGGGGCTGCCGGTTCTGTCAGGCGGGTTTTTCCTGCCGTCCCGTGCGGAAAAAGAGCCCGGAGGTGCTGTACCGCCAGGCGGTGGAAACCCTGGAGCATTCCGGTAACAATGAGATCACCGTTTCCAGCTTGTCCACTTCTGACTATCGTGGGCTAAAGGAACTGACAGATCAGCTGATTCCATACTGCGCCGATCACCGGGTAAATCTGTCCGTGCCGTCGCTGCGGGCGGATAACTTCTCCCGGGAGCTGATGGAAAAGCTGCAAACTGTCCGGAAAAGCGGTCTGACCTTTGCGCCGGAGGCAGGAACTCAGCGGCTGCGGGATGTGATCAATAAGAATCTGACCGAGGAAGAAATTCTCAATACCTGCGCCCAGGCATTTTCCGGCGGGTGGAACAATGTAAAGCTGTACTTTATGCTGGGCCTGCCTACGGAGACGGACGAGGATGTGCTGGGTATTGCGGAGCTGGTCTATAAAGTCATTCAGGCGTGGAAGGAAAACGCAGTGAATAAGAAACGCGGCCTGCGGGTCCATGTGGCGACAGCGTATTTTGTTCCCAAGCCCCATACGCCCTTCCAGTGGGAAAAGCAGATCACTCCGCAGGAGTATCTGCGCCGGTGTAAGCTGCTGAAATCCCATTTCTATTCCAAGTCCATCGTCTATGATTACCACAGCCCGGACTTGAGCCGGTTGGAAGCGGTGTTCGCCCGGGGTGACCGCCGTTTGGGGGCAGTCATTGAGACTGCTGTAAAAAACGGCGCCAGACTGGACGGCTGGGACGAGTATTTTAACTATGCTAAGTGGTATGACGCCTTCCGCCAGTGCGGCGTGGAGGAGGATTTCTACACCACCAGAGGCTATGGTGAAGAAGAAATTCTGCCCTGGGACACCATCGATGTGGGCGTCAGCAAGGGCTTTCTGAAGCGGGAACGCCAGCGGGCGTATCAGGGCACGGTGACCCCGGACTGCCGTCACGGCTGCGCCGGATGCGGCGCCAACCGCCTGCTGAAGGAGGTGGCCTGCGATGCTTAGAGCGTTGTTTGAGAAAACCGGAAACGCCCGCTATATTTCCCATTTGGATTTGATGCGTCTGTTCCAGCGGGCATTCAAGCGGGCAGAACTTCCGCTGACTCATACTCAGGGCTTCAATCCCAGACCGTCGGTATCCATTGCGCTGCCGTTGAGCCTGGGCGTGGAAAGCCGCTGCGAGCTTTTGGACTTTGAACTGGAGCAGACCGTCGCACCTGAAGAAATTCGGGAACGGCTGAATCAGGCGCTTGTAGCAGGTGTCCGGGTTCTGGAAGTCTACGATCAGATGGGAAAGCTGAAAAATCTTGCTCTGCTGCGCAGCCGGCTGACACTGGAGTACGACAAGCCGCTTCCGGAGGACGGTATTGCGCAAATCGAAGGACTTTTTGCGCAGCCGGAATTGATTGTGGACAAGAAGGGGAAGAACAGCATAACCCAGCAGGACATCATTCCCATGATCCGTAGGCTTACCGTTAATGCTCTGACGGACAGGGAAGTGGAGATTGTTGTGCTGCATTGCTGCCAAAACCCATCTTTGAATCCCATGCAGCTCAGCGCTGCTATTGTAAAATACCTGCCCGATCTGGCGCCGGACTATGTCCGCTGCTGTCGGGAGGAACTGTTTGAGGAAAACGAAACCATATTCAGATAAGGAGATAGAAACCATGGAGGAAATGATTCTGTTGGAGGACTGCCCCATTTGCCGCGGTGCGGGTATGATCATGCATGAGGGCGGATGGAGCGTTCAGGTGGAGTGCGCGGATTGCAGCGCCCATACCATTTATATGGAATATAACAACGAGGAAGAGAAAAAGGAAGCAGAACGGGCTGTTGCACACCTGTGGAACATTGGCAAGGTGGTCAGCAGTGAGCGTGGAGAGTAATCGGACGGATTTCGGAGAGAAAGTCCGCCAGCGCATTGCGGAGTTAGACAGCGCCGTCCCAGGCTCCATTGGGGCGCTGATGCACTTTCAGCTGATTGCCTATGATCCGCAACACAACGATATCACCATGTCCTGCGAAACCATGCCCTGGATGCGGAACTTTGCCGGAACCCTTCATGGCGGCCTGTGCGCTACCATTCTGGATCAGGCTATGGGGTTTGTTTCCTATTGCCTGAAGGCAGGGGAAGGCGCGGCACCTACGGTGCAGCTGGGGGTGGATTACCACCGGCCGCTGCATCCTGGCGAAAGCGTTATTGTGAAAGTGCACATCGTTAGCGCAACCAGAAGCCTGATGAACCTGACCGCCGAGGCATTCCAGGCTTCCAGCCCAGAGAAAATCTGCCTGTCCGGATCCGGTATCTATTTGTACAAACCGAAAGAATAACAAATGTTTCGAAAATACCGATTTTCTCTGCAAAGCGGCAGGTTTTTGCCGCTTTGCAGAGAAACATAAATATTTTTCAAAAAAACGAAAAAAATGCTTGCATTTTCCAAAGATCTGTGGTATCATATCGAAGTCGCCAAGAGAGCGTCAAACAAAATATCCGGGTGTGGCGAAGTTTGGTATCGCGCTTGAATGGGGTTCAAGAGGCCTCGAGTTCGAATCTCGACACTCGGACCATTAAAACCGAAGGAACATCAGTTCCTTCGGTTTTAATCTTTCTGATGAGAGATTCGAACCATCAAATGCAACTGTCCGGTGGACAGTTGCTTGCCGACGGCTTGACGGCGGCAACACATTGATTCTGATTCCCTTTGGGAATCAGAATGCAGCGAATCTCGACACTCGGAGTAGCAGTTACAGTGCTAAAACCAATCGCAAGCGATATAAATTCGACGAGCCTATAGGCACAGCTAGTAAAAGGTCCAAAGGGGACTAGTGCAAACCATCGGTACGGGCAGATGTTATGATTTAGCATATTTGAATATGAATTACGCCGGGAATCAGAGAAATAAGTCTGTTTCCCGGCGTTCATTTCAAGATGTATAAGGGGGAAGGGGAACGCTCATCCTTAATTTACAAAAACTTTCCTATCGCAAGCCCAAGAAAAAAGCACAGCAATCCAAATACGGCGAATTCCAATGGATTTCTCAAGTATTTGATTCGGATCACCCGCCGAATCACCGGTTTTTCCACAACCTTTTCAATCACGCGATCGACTTTCTGAACCATATTCAGTACGATGGGAGGTTCTTCATACACTGGCTTTCGCCCGGTAGCCAGATACTCAACTTCCGTATCCAGCGTCTCTGCCAATTGAATGAGATGAATGGTATCGGGACTTGAAAGGTCATTTTCCCACTTGCTGACCGCCTGTCGGGAGATCCCAACGGCATCTGCAAGCTGTCCCTGAGACAGGTTTTTTGCCTTCCTTAATTCAGAAATACGTTCACCAACTGACATAAATACTCTCCGTAATTTAGCAACTATCGGTTGCTAATTATATATTTTTTAACTTTTATCAAAATCCAGCTTGGAAAGGGGATTTGCCTCCGCTGCGATCTTTAACTCCGTATTTTCGATGTGCGTGTAGATCTGTGTCGTGTTCAGGTTTTCATGTCCCAGCACTTCCTGCACTGTTTTCACATCTACGCCTCCGGAAAGCATCATGGTCGCAGCGGTATGACGCAGTTTATGGGCAGAGAATTGCGTGGAATCCAGTCCTGCCTGCATGAGCGCTTTCTTTACAAGCCGATGGACCGCTGTGACACTGATTCGGTTATTATCTCTGGAACCGAACAGAGCACGATTATCAGACAGGACCCGCTTGTTTCGCTCTGGCAGATACGCGTCGATTGCCTTTCGACAAGCGCTGCCGAAATATACAAAGCGTTCCTTGTTGCCTTTGCCAACCACGCGGATTCTGTCCTCGTAGACATCCGTCAGATTCAGCCCAACCAGTTCGCTGCGCCGGATTCCGCAGTTCAAAAATAACATCAATATTGCATAGTCCCGTTTTTCGTTTTGACCGGAAACGGCCTGCAGCAGTGCAGAGGATTGCTCCAGTGTTAAATATTTCGGAAGGCTTTTACGGAGCTTCGGATATTCCAGATCCGCTACCGGATTATTTTCCAACTGCTTCGTTCTTACAGTAAGATATTTATAAAACGATTTAACGGAAGAAAGCTTTCTTGCACGGGCAGCGGCAGAAATACCGTAATCCGGCGCGGATGACTCCGCATTGATGGCACGGTCATTCGCCAGATAAGAAAGAAAATCGAAGATGTCAGAGGTATCAATGTCACGGATAAAATCCAGATCCACATCCTTAATATCAATATCTTCCAGCTTTGTGGACATGGGCATCTCATTGCGCATAAGCTTCATAAAGCGCAGGAACATTCGCAGATCCAGATAGTATTCCGAAATAGTCAGCTGCGATTGTCCTTTAATAGTTTCATGGTAAATCAGAAAGTCCCGCAGAATTTGCGGACAGTCAGCATAGCGTTTCATATAATCCTCCGAAGAAATTAGTCTTGCTTTTATTAGGAGCATAGTTTCTACGGGCAGCATGTCCGTGTAAGCCGAGGCCTGCCGGCGGATTGCTTGCCGGGAAAGTCTTGCTTTCCTGAATACTATGATATCACATATCCTCTTCGAACGCAACAAAATTTTTATTTTGTTGCGTTCGTCAGGGTTTTTAATAAACAGGGTCTTAGCTGCCCTGCCCAACGCAACAAATCGTGACCCGGTTTTCCTCCTTTCAGTAATGCTATTCGTAGGATATCACAAGCCGCACTACGTGTCAACTCATTTTTCGCCCGGCAGAAGCCAGCCGCCGTCTGTACTTGGCCTGCAACTGCAAATCCGCCAGCGCGTAAATCATGGTAACGGACTCGCTGTTGTGGTTCAGCGCGCGGCGCACCCGGTCAATATCTCCGTACCGCTGCATGAGTTCTACGGCATAGACCTTCCGAAAGCTGTGTGCTGCCACATTCTGCGGCAACCGGAATGCAGCCGCCGCCCGCTTGACATCCTTCCAAACCGCCTGCCGGGTCTGGTGCTTCCGGGGGTTGCGGCCCGGGAACACCCAGTATTCTCCGGCGTGGTTTCTCAGGTCAGACAGCAAAGGTTCCGGTAAACCCACCTGTCGCTTCTTCCCTGTCTTGTCCTCAGTTACCCAGAAGTGTGGGCGAAGCTGCCACGGCTGCAAGTTTTCATGACTCACTCGGTTAACTGCTGCCTTCTGTATGAAGAACCTGGCTTGCCTAATTCTATGCACAGAATAAATGGTATTGCATCGAGGGATTTTCAAACCTGACTTTCCTTTATTGGAAAAAAAGCAAGAAAACCACAAACGTAAAGTCGAATTTCATCTTTACATTTGTTGACTTTGCCGCTACAATAACGGTGAATCCTAATTGAATGGAGGAATCCAAAATGAGCGTAAAGAGAATTGGTGTACTTACCAGCGGTGGCGACGCCCCCGGTATGAACCCCTGCGTTCGCGCTGTTGTCCGTACTGCCCTGTACCATGGACTGGAATGCTACGGGATTCGCCGCGGATGGAACGGTCTGATCACCGGTGACGTTGTAAAGCTGGATGAGCGAAGCGTCTCTCACACAATCAACAGAGGTGGAACAATTCTGTATACTGCCCGCAGTAAGGAGTTCATGACTGAGGAAGGCCAGCGTAAAGCTGTCTCCACTTGCAAGTTCCTGGGACTGGACAGCATTATTGCGATTGGCGGCGACGGCACGTTCCGCGGTGCCCGTGCTTTGAGTAAGTATGGCATCAACGTGATTGGTATTCCTGGTACCATCGATAATGATATCAGCTGTACCCATTACTGCATCGGTTTTGACACGGCTGCGAATACCGCCATTGAGTGCATCGATAAGCTGCGTGACACCATGCAGTCTCATGAGCGCTGCTCTGTGGTTGAGGTTATGGGCCGCAATGCTGGATACCTGGCGATGTATGTCGGGCTTGCGGTTGGCGCAACTGCAGTTCTGGTTCCGGAAGAGCCCATTGATTTTGAGCGGGACGTGGTTGAGAAGATCCGGAAGGCTCGCTTCAACGGCTTTACGCACTACATGATTGTGGTGGCAGAGGGCGCTGGTTCCGCCTCCGATATTGCTGCGAAAATCAAAGACGCAACCGACCTGGATCCCCGTGTGACTGTGCTTGGCCATATCCAGAGAGGCGGAAATCCCACTGGACGGGATCGCGTAAATGCAACCAAAATGGGCTACCTGGCGGTGGAGCTTTTGCTGGAGGGTAAAACGAATCGCATTGTTTGTACCCATGACGGCGGCTTTACGGACGTTGACATTGACGAGGGTCTGTCTATGAAGAAGAGCATCCAGAAGATGGAAGTGGATGTTCTGGCTGCTATGACTGGTACCTAACCACTTCCCTGCTTTTTTATCGAAAAGACTCTGCGGCAGATACATCTGAGGGTGTGTCTGCCGCAGCTTTCATATGGAAAAAAGTCTGCCGTTATCATGACGGCAGACTTTTTATGCTTTTGGATGGCATTTCTCGTAAACGGATTTGACTTTTTTGTTCACCAATGTGGCATACAGCTGCGTGGAGGAAATATCACAGTGTCCCATCAATTCCTGGAGTGCACCCAGGTCAGCACCATTTTCCAAAAGGTGAACCGCGAAACTGTGCCGCAGGGTATGGGGCGTGATATCCTTTTCAATGCCGGCCTTTGCCTGGTAGTATTTCAAAATTTTCCAAAAACCTTGCCGGCTCATACGGGTGCCGCCAATATTTACAAACAGCGCCTTTTCCGCAGGGCTGGATATCATCAGGGGGCGCACCTCATTTATATAGACCCCCAGCGCTCGCAGCGCGGCCGGATACAAAGGAATTGCCCGAGACTTTTTTGTACTGCTGCAACGCACAAGGCCCAAATCCAAATTCACATCATCCAGATTCAGATCAATCAGCTCCGAAACGCGGATGCCGGTGGCGTAGATCACTTCCAGCATTGCTTTATCACGCAGTCCCTTGGAATCGGAAGAGGAGGGCTGAGAAAGAAGCAGCTCCACTTCCCTGCCGGTCAGGATTTGTGGGAGCTTTCTCTCACCGCGATCCACATGGATCTGATCTGTAATGGGTGAAACCTCCAGAAAGCCGGAAGAAACGGCATATACATAAAAGTTCTTCAGGCTTGCCAGAGTACGGGAGGCAGTCGCGCCGGACTTTCCCTGATTCTGGAGGTAAGTCAGGTACGCACTGATATTCTGTTGGGTGGCATTCAAAATATCGGTTTGCTCATTGCGTTCCAGCCAATCAGAAAACTGCCGGATGTCCCGCATATAGGAAGAAACCGTATTGCTGGATGCCTGTTTTACCTTCGTAAGGTAGTTCTCATAAACACGAATTAAGTCCAACATGAAACAGCTTACCAATTTACCCTTTCATAGAATCTATCAAACACACAAAATAAGGTGAAATGACACGATAGTCCAGACCGACAGCGAGTATACCTGCGCAGCTGGTAAGAATTGTCGGAAACCAGCGGGATACTGATGGCACCGAAATGGAATGCAGCCAGTACCAGTACAGAACCGGAAGCACAGCGCAATCGCCGAACAGAAGGAAATATCGGAACAGCCATCCGCCGCTTGGAAAGCTAAGAAGCAATCCCAAGGATACAAATGCAAACAGAAACGCCTTGCAAAAGCAAACGCAAAAGAGCATCCAAGGCAACGAAAACAGCAATGCAAAAGCGGACAGCAGAAAAGGTAAGTAAACTGCACTTAGCAAACCAACGATCGACACAGAACCGGTGATGGTACTGCGCATCAAAGCAGATAAGTCACTTCTGGCGACTGCAAAACACAAAATCCCGCACAGGATACCCGCCAGCCAGAAGATTGCAAGAACATATGCCGTTCCCTTGCGGACTGGGGAATGCAAGTCAAGCGGTTTTTCACGAACCATGAGACAACCTCCCTATTTGAAGGAAAGACTCAATCGCTTGCTTATGAAAAAAGGGAACAGCATGCAATCGCCGAAATAAATTGTCAAAATAACTACGCATCCATACTATACTCCATTTCTAACATGAATTCAAGCTTTTTTAGCCAAAAATGCTTTTTTTGTAGATAATGACGGATAGTTATGTAAACATTTTTATGTCAACCAAGTATTTCGCAACCCCGTTGTTCTTTACCATTTCCAACTTTTTTGCCTATATATTGCGGTTAAGTGCCAATGCGTACACTATATATTGGATTTGCAAGATCACTTGCAAATCCAATAATAAGGGTAAATATTAATTACCTATTTCAGGAAGAAGTGGGTTTAATGGTATTTCTTTCTGTGCAGTCTGCTCTTTGTCCCCTCTCCCCTTCTCATTTCAAGCAGGCACACTGTGCCGCTGCCTGCGAATATGATGACTGCTGTTACTCCCAATCCATGATACTGGCCGCCAAAAAACAGTGCGGTGATAGCCAGCAGTGAAATCCAGTATAGTGCGCCCGCCATCAGGCAAACTGCAAGCCGTCTGTGTTTGACGGCTGTGGCTGCTGAGGCTGCTCCTGACAGTGCTGAAATGAACAGCAGCGCCATAATACCATAGCCGATTTGCTCCCATGGCAGTTTTTCTGAGCTGACCAGCTTTGCCAGAATTCCGGAAAACAGCAATGTTAATCCCAGGCTGATGCAGGTTCCCACCATCAGCCCGCCAGGTATGGAGAGTGCTTTTCCGGTTACTTTACGATTTGCCGTCATATCCCTTCTCCCCTTTCACTTCAGCCTATTCCGTTTTCACAAAAAAAGAACCAGGACAGGCAATAAGCCTATCCTGGTTAAAACGCAATATTTTACGACATATTTCGCCAGAGAGGAAGATTACACTTCGACATCCACATTCATGGGCTTACGCTGTTCCTGAGCCTCCGTGACGGCGCGGAACTTCATTCTGGTATCCCGAACCTCGTTCAGAGCCTTGGACATAACCTCTTCTGTCTGACGCAGAGATTCGTCCATATACTCGTTTGCAGCCTTCCGCAGCTGATTGATACGGTTCTGCGTCTGTGCGACCAGCTCCTCGCTGCGCTTTTTGGCCTCGATATAGACAGCCTCCTTGGTGACCATCTGTTTTGCCTTCTCCTGCGCTTCCCGCAGAACATTTTCCGCTTCCCGGCGAGCCTGTCCCACGATCTCCGTCCGGGACTCTACAATTGCACGGGACTGCTTGATTTCTCCTGGCAGCTGGGCCAGAATCTCGTCCAGCATATCCAGCACACGATCCCGTTCCAGGATGCACTTATCTGCTGCCAAGGGCATGGATCGGGCATCCTGCACCATATCGTACAGTGCGCCAATGATGTCTTCCGTATTGCGGTCAGCCATAATAATTTCCTCCTTAATTGCGATTTTTCCTGCTCTCTATTCTTTCCTGAAAGTCTGGAATAATTTCAGCGGGCAAGAAATCCGAAAGTTCTGTGCCATAAGTTCCCAGCTCCTTAATGACACTGGAACTCAGGTACATATACTTACTGTCTGCCGTCAGGAACATGGTATCCAGATCAGGATTGATTCTCCGATTGATCAGAGCCATCTGAAATTCCGCTTCAAAATCCGACACAGCCCGCAGGCCTTTGACAACCACACAGCTGCCTCTTCGCCGGGCGTATTCCGCCAGCAGTTCGCTGGAACTGTCCACCTCAACATTGGGAAGATCACCGGTTACGCGCCGGATCAGCTCCACCCGTTCCTCCTGGGTGAACATGGGGTTTTTTCCTGCGTTGACCATAACGCAAACAATCAGTTTATCAAAAATGTTTGCAGCTCTGCGGATAATATTCAAGTGTCCGCTGGTAATCGGGTCAAAACTACCCGGATATATCGCTGTTTTCATACAAAATCCACACGCAGCTCAGAGCTTCCGATAGATCGTAAGCAGCGTTTTCCCATATTTATAATCTTTTGAACGCTGGTAGCCTGCAAATTCCCAAGGCAGGTCTTTCCCCAATGGGCGCTCTGTTACTATTATACCATCGGATTGCAAAATGTCAATTTCCATGATACGCTTTAACGCATTTTCCAGGAATACTTCTGCATAGGGGGGATCGAGAAAGATGATGGAAAACTGCTCACGGCATCGATTCAGGTAGTCCATATAGTCACTGCGGACAACCTGCCCCTCCTGGGTCAGCTTCGTCCGTCTCAAATTTTCCTGAATCAGTTTACAGGCATCCTCCCGGGCATCCACAAATACCCCGCGCCGGGCGCCCCTGCTGAGGGCCTCGATGCCCAGCTGACCGGTTCCGCCAAATAAATCCAGAACATTGGCGCCGGGAATATCAAAGTTGATAATACTGAATAACGCCTCTTTTACCCGGTCCGCAGTGGGTCGGGTCAGCATGCCTTCCGGGGTTTTTAACTGCACGCCCCGGGCTTTTCCGGTGATTACACGCATAGTACTCTCCTAGCTCTGTTTCTTTTGAAAATGGGCATACACGGCAGCGGCGGCATCCTTGGGAAGCAGACGCTCCAGTTCCGGCAGTGTCGCCTGCCCAATGGCGTTCAGGGACTTAAACTGCCGCAGCAGTTCCTGTTTGCGCTTGGGACCGATTCCGGGAATCTCGTCCAGCTCCGAGTATCGCAGCCGCTTGCTGCGGAGCTGCCGGTGATAGGTGATGGCGAAGCGGTGGGTTTCCTCCTGAATATTGCCGATCAGCGCAAATACTGCCTGATTGTTGTCAATCCGAATCTCCTGCCCTTCCGGCGTCACCAGTGCCCGTGTGCGGTGACGGTCGTCTTTCACCATACCAAACACCGGAAAGTTCAGATTCAGTTCCTCCAGCGCATTTACGGCCACTCTGGCATGATTGATGCCGCCGTCAATCAGCAGCAGATCCGGCGCTTCCGTAAAGCCCGGGTCCCCTGCTTTGTAATGGGCAAACCGGCGCTTCAACACCTGGGACATGGAGGCGTAATCGTCCTGATTGTTCAGCCCCTCCAGTTTGAAGCGTTTATAGCCGCTTCGGTGGGGTTTGCCGCTTTGAAACACCACCATGCTGGCCACGATATCCGTACCGGATATGTTGGAGATATCGAACGACTCAATTCGCTGCGGTGGCGCCATGGCCAGCATCTTTCCCAGAAGGGATAGGGTTGCGCTGACACGTTCTTCCTTCCCTGTGACCCGTTCCGCTTCTTCAAACGCGTTTTTGCATGCCAGCTCCACCAGACGAACGTTATCACCCCGTTGGGGCACATGCAGCTTCGGCTGTCTTCCGTACTGTTGCTCCAGAAGCTGGGAAAACAGATCTGCATCCTCAATGGCAAAGGGAAGCAACACCCGTTTAGGGGCTAATCCCCGGCTGAGATAAAACTGTTTCAGGAGGCTGGAAACCGCTTCTGTTTTCTCATCCGGTCTGGAGAATACCTCATATTCTTTATCCAGCAGATTCCCGCCGGAGAAATGCAGGACGGCAAAACAGGCCTTGGCTTCGGTTTCCCCATAACCGATCACGTCGGTATCTGCCAACGTTCCCGCAGTAACCAGCTGCTTCTGTCCCAGATTTTCCACCGCCTGCAGCCGGTCGCGAAGATTGGCGGCAAGCTCAAATTCCAGGTTGTCCGCCGCCGACAGCATCTGCTCCCGAATCTGATCCGCAACCGCCTTGTAATTGCCCCGCAGGATTTCCCGTGCCTGGAGCATGGTCTGCCGGTACTCCGTGCAGCTTTTGCTTTCCTGGCACCACCCGGCACACTGGTTCATGTGGTAGTTCAGGCAGGGTCTTTCTTTTCCCACATCTCTGGGAAACTGTTTGTGACAGCCAGGAAGCTTCAGGGTCAGGCGCAGGGCCTCCAGAACATCGTGGGTAACGGCACGGCCACCAAAGGGACCGAAGTACTCTGCGCCGTCGTCACTGAGCTTGCTGACAAGGGTGATCGTGGGATAGAGTTCCTGCATATTCAGGCGCAGATAGGGATACCCTTTGTCATCCTTCAGCAGAATGTTGTATTTGGGCAGATAGCGCTTGATCAGAGAACATTCCAGAACCAGCGCTTCAAATTCCGATGCCGCGACGATCACATCAAAATGATGTATTTTACTCACCATCATGCGGGTTTTCGGCGTGTGAGAGGCAGTATCCTGAAAATACTGGCTGACCCGGTTTTTCAGTTTTTTTGCTTTACCCACATAGATAACTTTGTCCGTTTGATCCCGCATGACGTACACGCCCGGCGCATAGGGCAGGCTCAGGGCCTTTTCTTTTAATTCTTCAAAAGTCACAGAAAACCTCCCCTTCCTCTTTTAGAAAACAGGAAAAAAGTACCGCCTCAATGCGCTTTCCGGGCACTGAGGCGGTTAAGTAAAGTGATGTTAATAAACGTCTCGCTGGAGCAGTGCATCCAGAGCGTTCACAGCAGCTTCGTCATCGGGACCAACCGCACTCAGCGTTACCTTGGAACCGGTGACCACTCCCAGAGACATGATGCCCAGAAGGCTCTTGGCGTTCATCTTGCGGTTTCCGGACTCCAGCCAGATACTGCTCTCAAACTCGTTAGCCTTCTGCACAAAGTAGGTAGCCTGCCTGTTATGAAGGCCGGATTCGCAACGAACGACGACATCTTTATTAAACATAATTTCACTCCTTTTCACCGCATCCGATTGGACACGACGGGTCTGCCTATATCATAGCATTTTTACTGAAAAAGTCAACTGATTTTCGTCCTGTTTTCACAAGAAGACGGTACATATTCTGTCATTTCTTGTTGAAAACGTTTCCAAACCCAAAATTCGGCCAAATTTTACCGGAATTCCGCAATGGTTACTCCGTCTTCGCCCTCGCCATACTGTCCCAAACGGAACTGTTTGATAAATTTGTTCTTCTTCAGCGCCTGCTGTACAGCCGCGCGCAGCGTACCGGTACCCTTTCCATGGATGATGCGTACCTGGGTCAGATTCGCCCGCATGGCCTCGTCCAGATACCGTTCCAGAACGCAAACGGCTTCCACAGCATCCATTCCCCGCAGATCCACCTCAGTGGGCATGGCGCTGAGTTTCATCTCTCTGCCGGAGTGCTTGGGGCGCGCGCCTTTCTCCTGATAGGGATTTTCGTTCTCCAGAAGATACACTTCTTCTTTCGACGCAGTCATTTTCAGGATGCCCGCCTGAAGCTGAAGCGTTCCGTCTTTGTTGATGGCAATGACGCTGGCTTTCGTGCCCAGTTTGAGCAGTTCCACGGTGTCTCCTACCAGAATGCCGCGGCTGGGTTTGGGGCGCTCTTTCCGCGGCTGTGCTGCATGGAGCTTTTCCTCCACCTCGTTCAGATTCCGGCGCAATTCTGCCTGCCGTTGGTTCAGGCCGGTGGTGTCTGCACTGTCCTGAAGCTGCTTTTTCATAGCCTTCAGCTCTTCGCTGGCCAGATTTGCGGCAGCCCGGGCTTCTTCGATGATATGCTGGGCTTCCCGGCGGGCAGACTCCATGGCTTTGTCCTTTTCCCGACGAAGCTGCTCATGGTATTCTTCGCTTTGCTGCTTGATTTTTGCGGTTTCCAGACGAAGCCGCTCCGCCTCCTGCCTGGCGGATTCCATCTGCTGACGCTGCTGTTCCAGCTGGGACAGCACATCTTCAAAGTCCTTGTCGCTTTTGTCCACCAGATCGTCGGCTTCTTTGAGAATCTCCTCTGCCAGACCCAGCTTTCGGGAAATGGCAAAGGCGTTGGATTTTCCAGGAATGCCGATCAGCAGCTTGTAGGTGGGACGTAGGGTTTCCACGTCAAACTCGCAGGATGCGTTGATCACACCCTTTGTCCGCATGGCATAGAGCTTCAATTCCGCGTAGTGGGTGGTTGCTACCACATGCGTGCCCATTTTCCGGCAGAATTCGATGATTGCGGTAGCAAGCGCCGCGCCCTCCGCCGGGTCAGTTCCCGCGCCCAGCTCGTCAAACAGCACCAGTGTCCGGTCATCGCATTGGGCGACCACATCCACGATGGTACGCATATGGCTGGAGAAGGTGGACAGGCTCTGGGCAATGGACTGCTCGTCGCCGATATCCGCCAGGATGGCATCAAAGGTGGAAAGGACGCTGCCATCTCCCGCCGGGATGTGCAAACCGCACTCTGCCATCAGGGTCAGCAGGCCGATGGTTTTCAGCGTCACCGTTTTACCGCCGGTGTTGGGGCCGGTGATGATCATGGTATCAAAGTCCGTGCCCAGCCGCACGGTAATGGGCACCACGGCTTTGGGATCGATCAGTGGATGGCGGGCCTTGCGCAGCTCCACCCTGCCCTGATCGTTCATAATCGGCGCGCCTGCCCGCATCTGGTAGGCCAGCTTTGCCTTGGCAAAAATCACGTCCAGCTGTACCAACATCTGGTAATCCAGTTCAATGGCTTCCCGGTAGCTCGCGGCTTCCGCGGACAGCTCCGCCAGAATCCGCTCAATTTCTTTCTTTTCCTTCAGTTCCAGCTCCCGCAGCGCGTTGTTGGCATTGACTGCGGACATGGGTTCCACAAAGTAGGTAGAGCCGGTGGCAGAAACATCATGCACCAAACCGGGTACATCGTTTTTGCATTCGCTTTTCACCGGAACCACATACCGTCCCTGCCGGATGGTGATGATGGGTTCCCGCAGGAATTTGGAATAGGCAGGCGAAGAGATGACCTTTTGCAGGCTGTCCCGGATTTTTCCGGACTGAATCCGCATATGCCGGCGAATATCCGCCAACGCGGTGGATGCGGTGTCTGCGATCTCTTCCTCCGATAAAATCGCGCCGAAAATCCTGTCCTCCAGATATTTATTGGGCGTCAGTGCGTGAAACAGGGTATCCAGCACCGTCTGCTTGTCATCCTCGGACACATAACCCTGTATGGAGCGGGCGCAGCGAAGGATCCCTGCGATGCGCAGCAGTTCTTTGGGCTGCAGGCTTCCGCCCCGTTCTGCCCGCTCCAGAGATGCAGAAACATCGGTCACGTCGCCAAAGACGGGATTGCCTTTCCGGTCGCACAGATCGGAAGCAGCTGTGGTCTGCTGAAGCAGCAGCTCCACCTCTTCCAGATCGGAGGTAGGTTTCAGCCGCAGGCAGGCTTCCTTTCCGCCGATGCTGCCTGCACAGGCAGATAAAAGCTGCAAAACCTGAGGAAGTTCCAGTTTTTGCAGGGATTTTTCGTATAATTCAGACATGGTTATCTCCTATATATAGCGATTTGTAGAAATCCAGCGTGGAAAAGCCCCGTTCCAGCTGGGTTGCAAGATACGCTTCCGTCAGATTTGCCAGCTGAGCCAGCGTTTCTTCCCCAATGCGGAAGGAAAACAGCCGTTTGGGGTCACACAGGCAGATATAGCGCATGGCTTCCAGAATGGCGGAGGTCACCGGCAGTCGGATTCCGGCGGACTCCGGACTGCGGCAGTTTTCGCATTCCAGCTGTCCCGCCCGCAAGTCAAATCGGGTTGGGTTCTGATTGCCGCAGACATGACAGCCAAACAGATCCGGCGTATAACCGGACAGACAGGCCGCCCGCAGCTCGAACACCGCTTTTATCTGGGCTTCCGGCAGTTCCAGATTGGTCAGGGCAAACAGGCTGTTCAAAAGCAGCGACTGTAATTCCGGATTGGGCAGATCCTCCTGAGACAGCACCTCGGAAACCTGTGCAAAATAAGTACCCAGAGACAGTTTTGTCAGTTCCCGGCGCAAAGCGGAGAACAGCTCTATGGAGTGGGCTTCGTTGATGGTATATTGTCCCCGGTATTCAAACAGGGTAAACTCACCGTAGGCCAGCAGCTGACAGGGGGCGGTCAGGGGGCTGTTCTTTCTGCGCAGCCCCCGGGCCTTCACCGTCAGCCTGCCGTGACGGCGGGTCAACAGCGTCAGCAGGGCGTCCCGGTCATTGTAATCCGTGACTCTCAGGACGATGCCCTGGATCGTCAAATACATATTGTGCCTCCGATTTTGCTTGCTTGCTGTACATGAGGTAAGCCTCCGGCGCGCCGGTGTCCAGAAATAGCTGCCAATAATCCTTCGCGTTCATCCTGATCCCTCCTGGAATTAGGATTTGCGCTGTGGACAGTTTTACAACTGGAAATTATTCGCTGTAGCCAAAGTTGCGCACCAGGAAATCACTGTCACGCCAGTTTTCCTTGACCTTGACCCAGGTGGTGAGGTACACCTTGGTGCCCATGAACTTTTCACAGTCTGCCCGGGCCAGAGACGAGATTTTCTTCAGCATAGCGCCCTGCTTACCGATGATGATGCCTTTATGGCTGGCCTTTTCGCAGTAAATGGTAGCATCAATATCAATAATTCCGTTGTCCCGCTCGGAGAATCTGGTGATCTCCACAGCGGTGCCATGGGGAATTTCCTTATCCAGACACCACAGCAGCTTTTCCCGGATAATTTCTGCCATAACCTGGCGCTCCGGCTGATCCGTGGTCACGTCGTCAGGGAACAGGAAAGGACCTTCCACAGCGTATTTTTCACATTCCGCCAGCAGCTCGTCCACTCCATCGCCAGTTTTGGCAGAGATGGGAATGATGGCGTCAAATACTCCGGTGGCGGAATATGCCGCGATGACTTCCAGCAGCTTGTCCTTTTCCACCGTATCAATTTTGTTGATGGCAAGAATGGCGGGACACCGGGTGCCGCGAATCCGATCAATCAGCGCTTCCTCCTGCGTGCCTACGGAGGGGATCGGCTCCACCACCAGAATGGTTGCATCCACATCGGAAATGGATTCCCGGACGGTATTGACCATGTAATCGCCCAGTTTCGTGCGGGCTTTATGATAGCCGGGGGTGTCCACAAAGACAAACTGCAGCTTGTCTCTGGTTACAATGCCGCAGATGCGGTTTCGGGTTGTCTGGGGTTTATTGGATACGATGGCGATTTTTTCGCCCACCAGATAATTGGTCAGAGTGGACTTTCCCACGTTGGGACGTCCTGCAATGGTAATAATGGCGGTTTTTGTATTCATATTGTTCTCCTGTGTTAATATGGTCAGTCTCTGCTCATGCCCCGGATTCCGGCGGCGATGGCCTCTTCCCGGCTGCGCATCTGCTTTTTCTGCTCACCTTCGTCCAGGTGATCATAACCCAGCAGGTGCAGCATGGAATGGATGGTCAGGTAGCCAACCTCCCTACGGGTGGAATGACCGAATTCTTCTGCCTGCGCAACCGCCCGTTCCAGACTGATGCACATATCCCCCAGAGGAACCAGCCCGGTGGCAGGATCTTCATACTCTGTCCAATCCTGAGGCGGATTGCCAGCCTCCAGCTGGAACATGGGAAAGCTCAGCACATCGGTCGGCCGGTCAATCTGCCGGCTTTCCCGGTTGATAACCTGAATGCCCGCGTCGTCTGTTACCAGCACGTTGATTTCACACCGCGCGGCAATGCCCTCAGCCTTCAGGGTTTCCTGAATGCACTTGCGGATAATGCTGCTGATGGTGAATTTTTGCAGGCTGAGCTGCTCGAATACCAAATTGATCTTATGGTTCATCTCAATTTTTCCTCTTATACCGCCCGCTGAACTGCTGGGGCTTTTTGGGAGCCGGTTTTTTATCGGCTTTCTCGTATGCGTTGATAATTTCCTGTACCAATGCGTGACGCACAACGTCCGCAGCCGTCAGGCGGCAGATGGCAATGTCCTTGACACCGTCCAGCACCCGGATGGCGTCCTTCAGACCGGACACCTTATCGTCGGGCAGGTCGATCTGGGTCACATCACCGGTAATCACAATCCTGGAGCCGAAGCCAAGCCGGGTCAGAAACATTTTCATCTGCTCCCGGGTGGTATTCTGCGCCTCGTCCAGGATGATGAAGCTGTCATCCAGCGTCCGCCCCCGCATATAGGCCAGAGGCGCCACTTCAATGGAGCCGCGCTCCTGATATTTCTGGAAGGTTTCCGCCCCCAGCATGTCGTACAGGGCGTCATAAAGCGGGCGAAGATAGGGATCCACCTTGTTCTGCAAATCGCCGGGCAGGAAGCCCAGACGCTCCCCTGCTTCCACGGCGGGACGGGTCAGGATAATCCGGTTCACCGTCCGCTCCCGGAAAGCGGCCACCGCAGCCGCCACCGCCAGATAGGTCTTGCCGGTACCGGCAGGGCCAACGCCGATGGTAATGGTGTTGGACTGGATGGCGCGCATATAGTGCTGCTGGCCAACGGTTTTCGCTTTGATGGGTTTACCTTTGGCGGTGATGCACACAACGTCCTTGGTCATCTGGGCGACCTGCTGATCGTTTCCTTCGTTCACCAGCGTAATCAGGTAACGCACCCGCTGCTCATCGATGATTTCTCCTTTGGAGGCCAGCGTCAGCAACCCCTCCAGCGTGCGTACCGCCTTATCCACCATTTCCTCTTCCCCGGAGACCCGCAGATCAGTTCCCCGGTTGACTACCTGCACATTCAACGCCTCTTCAATGCGCTTGACATTTTCATCAAAGGAGCCGAACACCGCAATCAGGTCCTCCACCCGTTCGGCGTTAACGATCCTCTCCGTTTGTTTTGCCATTTGTTTCTCCAATCTGTTCCAGTTTCACTTTGCCGATCATTTCCGTGCAGACATAGCTGCCGCGCAGCCGGAAAACGCCGCCGCTGCGGGTAACCGTCTGTACCGCATGTTGAATCTGTCCTGCAATCATCTGTTGGGTCAGATACTGCCGGGCGAATTCACCCATGGCAGCCGCAGCTTCTGTCTGCTGGGATTCCCTGGTTTCCGTCTCATAGTGCTGGTAGGTGTCAATACAGACCGCCACCGGCAAGCGGAACTCCCCGGGCAAAGTAAGATAATATTCCTCATACATTCTACCACAACCGGTATCTGAAATTCCACTATCTTTCCAAAAAAAGATACGTTTTTTTCCGAGGAGCAGGCTGTATCTCCGCCTTACCCCGCTGGGGCGGATCCGACAGACGGACTCTACGGGGGTGATCACCTGGAAATCCCGTCGGGTTTGGGCAAGGATCTCCCCTTTTGCGTGGGTTGCCTGAATACAGATTCCGCAGTCCGTATACCCGGAAATCAGAACCTGCCCCGCTTTTACCGCCTGTCCCGGCTGCACCTGGCCGGTGCCTTGGGTTACGACGCTGGAAAGAATGTATCCGTCTCTGGCTGCTACGATACTGGCTACTGCACTGTCCTCCTGTTCTGCCGTCGTAGCGGCCCGCTCCCGGACGGAAATAATAGCCGTACAGCCACGCGTGTTAACGCCTGCCCACTGCAGCTGCGGTACCGCGTCCAGCAGGGCGTTTTTTACCCGTTCGCTGCGGACATCCTTGCGGGAGGCCCCGAACCGGATGCCGCTTTCCTCTGCCGCAGACAATATCCGGTTGGACGGAACCGTCGCATTCCCTTCCACACGGACGAATAAAACCCGGGTGGGGAGAAAAAATGCCCCGATCAAAAGAATGCCAATGCCAAACAGCAGCATTTTCCGGCTGCGTAGCCGTGCGAAGGAGAAATACAGTCCCTTTCGGGAAAGAATCTTCAGAGATTCTCCCCTTATTTCACACAATCTGGCCAGTTTGGCACAGTCGGACCGTAAAATCAGGAACCGGCTGGTCAGATCTTTCTCATGGCGAACCTGAAACAGTTCAATTCCTGCTGCATTGATCGCGGATAAGGCAGCTTCCGGTTCCGCACTGACCAGCTCGACTTCCAGAATACCGCCTATGGATTTCCAGAAGGTCATGGCACATTCCTCCGCTGCAGGGAAACAGAATCAATCCTTCCCCGGATAACCAGCTGCTCCTTTGTCATACGGATCAGCTCTAAACCGCACCCGCAGACGCACACAGCCCCGTATTTTACGTTCACCAGAATCCTTTCTGTGCTGTATGCCCTGACTCCGCCATGGTTTTCCACCAGAACCCGTCTGTCACCGGCGATTTCCACAATGGGCTGTGCCGGCATCGGTTCCGTCTCCAACTCAGCCCGGTCTGCCAGCCGCTCCAGAAAACGATACGCCTTCCCCATACCGCGGCACCCCCTTTTTGAATAGGATATGAATGGTCCCGGGGTATTTTGCATAGATTCTTCTGAGGTGAAAAAAGTGAATCGTAGACAGCGTTTCTCCGGGCTTGCCGCCTTACTGGGAATGATCCTCCTGATTCTGGACGGCAAAACCGCCGTCGCCGGCGCTCAGGCAGGGATTACATTGTGTCTGAAAACCGTCATTCCGTCCCTGTTTCCGTTTTTTATTCTGTCAGCAGTGGTAATTCAGTCCGGAAATGTGCCGGGCTTGGGTGGGATTCGGTGGCTTTTCGGGCTGCCAGAGGGAATGGAACCTATTTTGATACCGGGATTACTGGGAGGATATCCGGTAGGTGCCCAGAGCGTATTCCAAACATACCAAAGCGGGAATCTGACAAAACCGGAGGCAGAACGGATGCTTGCCTTTTGCAGCAACGCAGGTCCTGCCTTTCTGTTTGGCATGGTTGGACAGATGTTCCCAAAACGGTGGATGGCCTGGGCGCTGTGGGGGATCCATATTGCCGGAGCGGTGGCGGCAGCCCACTGTTTTTCCGGATCTGCTTCATCCGTTACCCCGGGAATCCGGCAAAGAAAGCCCAAAAAGGATATTTTGACAGGATCCGTTGTGACCATGGGAACCGTCTGCGGCTGGATTGTATTGTTTCGGGTCATCATTGCTTTTTTAGACCGGTGGATGCTGTGGCTGTTTCCTCAGGAACTCCGCGTGGCGATCATCGGCTTGCTGGAGCTTTCCAACGGCTGCTGGGAACTGACCCGCATTGTCAGCGTGCCGATGCGTTTTATCCTGTGTTCCGGGATGATGGCCGCGGGCGGCATGTGCGTGACCATGCAGACAGCCTCCGTAACAGGAGATCTGTCCCTCCGCTGTTATGCTCTGGGGAAGCTTGTACAGCTGGTTGTCAGCCTGGTTCTCAGCAGCTGTATCGCGTTTCAAACTGCGCTGCCGCTGTTGTGGCTGCTGCCATTCTTCCTCCTGCGAAAAATGAAAAATAGGGGTAGCAATCGAGCGTTATCTGGTGTATAATTACGTCAACAGAACTACGGAGGAACCTGTATGCTGTTTCGGAAAAAAATGGAACGGCTCTGTGCCTATTGTGAAAACGGAACAGAGCTGGAAGATGGTCAGATTCTCTGCGCCAAAAAAGGAATCCGTTCGTCAGAGGACAAATGCTGGCGCTTTCGCTATGACCCCTGCAAGCGTATCCCTAAAAAAGCCAGAGCATTGGACTTTTCCAAATATGATAACGAGGATTATTCCCTATAAAAAACGGAGGCCAGCCCCATCGGGCTGACCTCCGTTCTTCTTATTGAAGCATTTCCAGAAATTCGTCCTCTGTCAGAATGGGGATTCCCAGTTCCCGGGCCTTGCGTTCCTTGGAGCCGGCGTTTTCACCGACAACCACAAAGCTGGTCTTTTTGGAAACCGAGCCGGAGGCCTTTCCTCCCAGAAGTTCGATCTTTTCCGTGGCTTCTTCCCGGGTAAATTTGCTCAGGGCGCCGGTGAGCACGAAGGTTTTCCCGGCAAACCGGGCATCGGTAATCACCCGCTTGCTTTCAAAGTTCACACCTGCCTGACGAAGCCGGGCAATCATATGCACAGACTGTTCCTGGCGGAACCAGGCATAGATATTCTCGGCAGTAACACCACCCACATCCGGCACTTCCGTCAGCGCTTCCACAGAAGCATCCATCAGGGCATCCAGACTGCCGAAGCTGGATGCCAGCACCTTTCCGGTTTTCGCACCGACCTGACGGATTCCCAGGGCATAAATCAGACGGCTGACATCCTGCTGCTTGCTATCTTCAATGGCGGCAAGCAGCTTTTTTGCCGCTGTAGAGCCGGATTTCCAAAGGCTCTTAATGTCCTCCAACGTCAGATAATAGATATCCGCAGGGGAATGAATCAGACCTTTTTCAATCAGTCCATCCACAATGGCGCTGCCCAGTCCGTCGATATCCATGGCGTCCCGGCTGACAAAATGGGCGATATTCCGGCTGAGCTGGGCGGGACATTCCGCGCCCGTGCAGCGCAGGAACGCGCCGTCCTCATCCTGCTCAACCTGGGCGCCGCAGGCGGGACACCGCTCCGGCAGATGGTAGGGAACGGCATCCACAGGCCGTTTGGACAGGTCAACTTCCAGAATTTCCGGGATAATTTCCCCTGCTTTGCGGATGAGAACCGTATCGCCGATGCGGATATCCCGCTGGGAAATAAAGTCCTGATTGTGCAGTGTAGCATTGGTAACGGTGGTTCCCGCAAGGCGCACCGGACGTACCACGGCCTTGGGGGTCAGAACGCCGGTTCTGCCCACTTGCACCACAATATCTTCCACCACCGTCGGCTTGATTTCCGGCGGATATTTGTAGGCAGCAGCCCACCGGGGAAATTTCGCCGTTGAGCCCAGATGTTCCCGCTGAGACAGATCATCCACTTTGATAACCGCGCCATCGATATCGCAGATCAGCTTCTCCCGATTCTCGTTGATAGACAGAATCTCGGCGTGAATATCCTCCACAGATGTCAGCTGTTTATAGGGAATCACCTTGAATTTCAGCGCTTTCAGGTATTCCAGCGTTTCGCTGTGCCGTGTGAAGGAAACGCCCTCGGCAAGCTGAATATTGAAAACGTAAATATCCAGTCCCCGCTTCGCAGCAATCTTGGGATCCAGCTGCCGCAGAGAACCGGCGGCGGCGTTCCTGGGATTGGCAAACAGGGGCTTGCCCTCCTGCTCCTGCCGGGCGTTCAGCTTCTCAAAGCTCTTTTTGGGCATGAAAACCTCGCCCCGGACGATCAGCCTGGGCGGGGCGTTTTCCAGCCGCATGGGAATTGCCCGGATGGTTTTCAGGTTTTCCGTAACGTCCTCACCCACGCTGCCGTCCCCCCGGGTGGCGCCCCGGACAAACTGACCGTCCACGTATTCCAGGGCAACGGAAAGTCCGTCGATTTTCGGCTCCACAGAAAACTGAGCGTTTCCTTCGCTTTCCAAAACCCGATTCAGGAAGGCATCCAGCTCTTCCATGCTGAATACGTCCTGCAAACTCATCAGCGGCACCGGATGGGTGACTTTTTCAAACTGACTCAGCGCCTCGCCGCCAACCCGCTTTGTGGGAGAATCTGCCGCCGCAAGTTCCGGATGGGCCTTTTCCAGATCCTCCAGTTCCCGCAGCAGGTGATCATATTCAAAATCCGGCATAGTGGGATCATCCAAAACATAATAGCGGTAGTTCGCCTGTGTCAGTAGTTCGGTTAATTCATCAATTCTATCTTTCGGATCCATAGCTTCCTCCGGTTTGTAAATAAGTGCTTGGTACGTCTCCGACAATTACCGTTTCCGCCACCACCACTTCGCTGGTAATGGTAAAGCTGCTGGTCTGTCCCAGAACCAGCACTGCCACATCTACACTGACCAGCATGGTCAGCTGGTGCAGGGTCTGGTTGATGCCTGCTTGGGAAAAGGCGCTGGAGAAGGCTGCGTCGGAATTACGGATGGACAAAATGTGTACAGGAATACACGGCCCTTTCCCGGACAGCAGCTCTGGCAGAAACAGACTGCCCAGAGGAATGCCAATGTCTGAGGTGTCCAAGGCCAGTATTTCGTCGTTAATGATATTCAAAATATCGGTTTTCAGACGGTTGATTTCGCTCATGTTGGTTTTCAGCGCTGTGATCCTGCCATCCAGGTCTTTTTCAAAGTACACAATCCGGTCATACTGGATGACGCCCGCCGCAATCTGTTTTGCGATGGCATCATTGGTCAAATCGGAAGTGGTATTTTTTACCTGAGTTTCCGCCAGATCCCGGATCACATCCCGATAACGGCTGCGCAGCATCAGAAATGCCAAACAAAGCACCAGCAGGATCACCAGCAGCCAGTGAAACAATCTGCGAATCCGTCTGCGCATACGCCATCCCTCCCGGAACAGAGTATGCCGGCGGCTTGGGAAAAATTACAGCTTTTTCATGTGCGGGGATGCGGTTTTTGCCATCAGCTTCTTGGTTCCAATGTCATCAAAGGCGATTTCCAGAAGGGCGTCGCCGCCCATTTTCATGACGGACAGCACCATCCCCCTGCCGAAGGCAGCGTGCTGAATCATATCTCCCGGATTCAGTTCCAGACAGGGAACATTTGCAGGCGGAACCATTGTGCTCTGCATGGGACGAGGCGACGGTCTCCGGACAGGCACCGGAGGGACTTCATAGGAGCCGCCATATTCCGCACGGCGGTAGCCGCCTTTTTTCACGACGCATTCCTCGGGAATTTCCTTCAGAAAACGAGATGGCAGCGAGGCGGAGGTACGGCCGTACAGCATGCGCTGCCGGGCGTAGCTGATGGTCAGCGACCGCTTTGCGCGGGTAATGGCCACATAGCAAAGCCGCCGCTCCTCCTCCATTTCCTCAGCGTCCCCGATGGCACGCATTCCCGGGAACAGCCCATCTTCAAAGCCCACCAGAAATACGTTGGGAAATTCCAGTCCTTTGGCGGAGTGCATGGTCATCATGACCACAGCGTCGTCGCCTTCGTTATACTGCTCCAAATCTGTGTACAGCGCAATTTCCTCCAGGAAACCTGCCAGGGAAGGGCTGTCCGTA
This sequence comes from Faecousia sp., assembly GCA_051867285.1. Lineage (GTDB taxonomy): Bacteria > Bacillota > Clostridia > Oscillospirales > Oscillospiraceae > Faecousia. The sequence continues at coordinate 37,726 of JBJDYL010000114.1, forward strand.
TTTTCCAGATAGGACAGAATGCTGGATTTCAGTTCCCGTACGTTCTCCAGCCGGGTTTTGTTCTCCTCCGTGTCCTTAGCCTTCAGCATATCCACATAGCCGGAACGGATCAGCAGCTCGTCATAGAAGTCCGGCAGGCTCATACCGTTGTCCAGAAGCTGCGCTAGCCCTTCAATCAGGGCGGAAAACTGCAGCAGCTTCATGGCGGGCTTTTCCAGCGGTGCGTAGGAGTAAGGGTCAGACACGATATCATACAGCGGCTTATGCTCCGCATCCGCCAGACGCTGGGCCGTTTCGATGGTTTTTGCACCCAGCCCCCGGGGTGGATTGTTGATGATCCGCCGCAGCCGCAGATCATCCGCCCGGTTGTTGATGACGCACAGATACGACAGCATATCCTTGACTTCTGCCCGGTCAAAGAACCGGGTGCCGCCGATGACGCGGTAAGGGATGCCGTTCCGCTTCAGCGCAAATTCCAATGCGTTGGACTGGGCATTGGTCCGGTACAAAATGGCGAAATCCCGGAAATTCTTCCCTCGGGAACCGGAAATAATCTTTCCTGCCACATAATTGCCTTCTGCACCTTCATCGCTGGCTTCATATAGGGTAATGGGATCACCGCGGCCGTTGGAGGTCCACAGGCGTTTGCCTTTCCGTCCCAGATTGTGAGAAATCACTGCGTTTGCCGCATCCAGAATGGCCTGGGTGGAGCGGTAGTTCTGCTCCAGGCGAATGGTACGGCACCCCCGGTACTGCTTTTCAAAATTCAGGATATTCTCGATGGTCGCGCCCCGGAACCGGTAAATGCTCTGGTCGTCGTCACCAACGACGCAGACATTTTCATACCCGCCAGCCAGCAGCGCCGTGAGCAGATACTGCATATGGTTGGTATCCTGATACTCGTCCACCAGAACATAACGGAATTTCCGCTGGTAGTATCGCTTCACATCCTCATGTTCCTGAAGCAGTTTCACCGTCACGAAAATAATATCGTCAAAATCAAGAGCGTTATTGTCTTTCAGGCGGGTCTGGTATTTTTCATAGCACCGGGCAATGTGCAGCGCCCGCAGATCTCCGCTGGCTTCTGCCTGCTCCAGCATTTCCTCCGGGGAAATCATTTTGTCCTTCTCCCGGCTGATGGCTCCAAGGACATATTTCGCGGGGAAGGTTTTGTCGTCCAGACCCATGTCGCGGATAATGTCCTTCATAATCCGCTCAGAATCGGAGGCGTCATAGATGGTGAAGCTACGGGTGTACCCCATTCGCTCAATGTCCCTACGGAGGATCCGGCAGCAGGCGGAATGGAAGGTCATGGCCCAGATATCCTGGGCTTCCGGCCCAAGCAAGGTGGACAACCGATCCCGGATTTCATTTGCCGCCTTGTTGGTAAAGGTAATGGCCAGAATACTCCAGGGAACTGCCGGTTCCACGGCGCACAGGTTTTCAGCCCGCCAGCGGTCATATTCCTCCGAGGGCGCGTTCAGGGTTTCCAGAAACACCACGTCTTCCTCTGTTACGGACTCCGGAATTTCCTTGCTGTCGCTGCCCCGGCCGAAGCGCATCAGGTTCGTGATCCGATTAATCAGCACCGTGGTTTTTCCGCTTCCTGCGCCGGCTAGCAGCAGCAGCGGCCCCTCCGTGGTCATCACGGCCTGCCGCTGCATTTCATTCAGCTGAGAAAACTGGCTTTCAATGTAACGCCGACGGGCGGTAAGAAATCTTGCATCCAGTTGTTCGTTCATAATCGCACCAATCCAAAATCAAGATGCGACTATTTTAGCGCATTTTTTGCAAAAGGTAAAGTCTTTGTTTTATGCCAGGAGTTCCCGGAGCAGCTCCACAGCCTTTTTTTCAATGCGGGATACCTGCACCTGGCTGACATCCAGAATTTTTGCCACGCGCTGTTGGGTCAGGCCATGAAAATACCGCAGCTCCACCACGGATCGTTCCCGTTGGGGCAGCTGAGAAATGGCCTGCCGCAAGGCGATTTTCTCCAACATCTGCTCTTCCGACTCAGTGTCTGTCAGAACGTCCTCCAGAGAAAAGCCTTCCTCTCCTGTTTCCCGCTGGATGGATTCCGTGGCGGCTGTGGCGGCCTCTGCCAGGGCGATATCTTCCGGAGAAAAACCGGTTTGCCTGGAAATTTCCTGAATGGTGGGTTCCCGCCCCAATGCGGCTGCCAGTCGGTTGCGGCAGGATCGGACGGCGGCTGCCCGTTCTTTCAGGCTTCGGGATACCTTTACAGAGCCGTCGTCCCTGAGAAACCGCCGGATTTCCCCGGCAATTTTCGGAACGGCGTAGGTGGAAAACTGGGTTCCGAAGGACAGGTCAAAGCCCTCCACTGCTTTCAGAAAACCCATGCAGCCCAACTGATACAGGTCATCCGTTTCCACGCCTCTGCCCAGGAACCGCCGGGCAACCGCCCAGATCAGGCCGGAATTCTCCGTAACCAGCTTTTCCGCCGCATCCCGGTCACCGGACTGCGCCAGACGGATCAGTTCTTCCGATGCACTCATTGGCGGCGCTGCAGCTTCCGGCGCATATGTACCGTCGTCCCCTTCCCGGGTTTGGAGGATATTTCCAGATTGGTCATAAAGCTCTCCATAATGGTAAAGCCCATGCCGCTGCGCTCGTTGCCGCCGGTGGTAAAGGAGGGGCGCCTCGCCTGTTCCACGTCGGGAATGCCAACACCCCGGTCCTTCACCACAATATCCAGTACATTATCCTTAAGAATCCGACAGCGCAGGGTGATATTGCCCAGCTTTTCCGGATAGGCGTGAACGATGCAGTTGGTCACCGCCTCCGACACGGCGGTGCGGATATCTCCAAGTTCCTCCAAAGTGGGGTCCATCTGGGCGGCAAAGCAGGCCACCGCAGACCGGGCAAAGGCTTCATTGCTGGATTTGCTGGGAAAATCCAGAATCATATAGTTGTCAAATTTCATGATACTGCCTCCCTGATTTCCACCAGTTTATCAATTCCGGACGCCCGGAATACCCGCATGGGCTGGGGCGCAATTCCCGTCAGAAGCAGCTGCCCTTCAATCTGGGTCATGCTTCTGAGGGCATTGATTACCACCGCAATTCCAGAAGAATCCACAAAGGAAACCTCCCGAAAATCCAGAACGCACACTTCCGGGGTGTACGCCTCAATTTTTGCAGCAATGGCCTGAATATAAGCCTTGGCACAGTGGTGATCTATTTCACCGGTGAGGGCAACCGTCAGCCGCCCTTCCTCCAAAAAGCTGGTAAAGTGCATGAGAAAAACCTCCTAATTTTTGATCTCCTTCAGTATAAAATCCCGTTTCCGATTTTTCAGTCGGAAACGGGATTCTTGAAAAATATCAGCAGGGCGCAAACCAACGGTCTGCGCCCTGCGTTGTAAATTAATTGGAAAGTTTCTGCATTGCCGCTTCGCTCTGCTCCAGCTGGGCAATTAGGTCGCGGGTTTTCTGCGCCTTCTGGCGTTCTGCCTCCACAACCGCCTCCGGGGCGCGGGAGACAAACTTCTCATTGGCCAGCTTGCCTTCCACGGAAGATAAGAACTTTCTGGCGTCTGCCAGCTCCTTGGCGATGCGCTCCAGCTCCTTTGCCACGTCCACCAGCTGTCCCATGGGGATATACAGCTTGGCGTCGGCGGTGGTAATGGTCACCATGCCGTCCAGATTCTCCGGCTCCGCGTTGAGCAGGGTCACTGTATCGGCATAAGCCAGACGCTGGATGAAGCCTTCGCCTTCGGTGTAGACCTGAGGCTTGCTGGTCAGAATATACAGTGCCGCCTTCTTGCTGGGAGGTACGTTCATTTCCGTCCGGCGGGCACGGATGGCGCGGATGGCTTCCATCACAGATTCCATATGGCTTTCCTCCGCGCTGAATGCCAGCTCCTGCCGGTACTGGGGCCACTGGGCCACGATCAACGCCGGGCCTTCGTGGGGCAGGCTCTGCCAAATCTCCTCGGTGATAAAGGGCATAAAGGGATGCAGCAGCCGCAGCACCTGATCCAGCACATAGACCAGAACCTGAAGCGCCGTCTGCTTCCGACCGGCATCCTCAGAGTACAGCCGTGCCTTGGTCAACTCGATATACCAGTCGCAGTAGGTGTCCCAGATGAAGTCATAGACCTTCTGAACCGCCACGCCCAGCTCGTACTTCTCCAGATTCTCGGTCACTTCGGCGATCAGGGTATTCAGCTTGGACAGCACCCACTTATCGGGGATTTCCAGTTCTTCCGCAGCGGGCAGTGCATTTACGGCATCCTCACCCAGATTCATCAGCACATACCGGGAGGCGTTCCACAGCTTGTTGGCAAAGTTACGCATGGCCTCGCAGCGCTCCGTGTAGAAACGCATATCGTTGCCGGGGGAATTGCTGGTGACCATGTTCATGCGCAGGGCATCGCAGCCGTATTTGTCGATCATCTCCAGCGGATCAATGCCGTTGCCCAGGGACTTAGACATCTTTCTGCCCAGGTTATCCCGCACCAGACCGTGAATCAGGACGGTGTGGAAGGGCGTCTTTCCGGTGTGTTCGCAGCCGGAGAAGATCATTCTGGCGACCCAGAAGAAAATGATATCGTAGCCGGTAACCAGCACGTCCGTGGGATAGAAATAGTTGTAATCCTCAGTATTTTCCGGCCAGCCCAGGGTTTCAAAGGGCCACAGAGCGGAGCTGAACCAGGTGTCCAGAACGTCCTCTTCCCGGGTGATATTGGTGCTGCCGCACTTTTCACACTTGCAGGCATCCTCCCGGGAAACGGTGATGTGGCCGCAGTCGGCGCAGGTCCATGCGGGAATCTGATGGCCCCACCACAGCTGCCGGGAGATGCACCAGTCCCGGACATTCTCCATCCAGTTCATATAGGTCTTGCTGAAGCGGTCGGGCACGAACCGGGTCTCCCCGTCTTTCACCACGCGGATGGCTTCCTCTGCCAGAGGCTTCATCTTCACGAACCACTGGGCGGAAATAATGGGCTCCACATCCCGGTGGCAGCGGTAGCAGGTTCCCACATTGTGGGAGTAGTCCTCCACCCGCACCAGATAGCCACCGGCTTCCAAATCCGCCACGATCTGTTTCCGGGCTTCGTAGCGATCCAGACCCTGATACTTGCCGCCCAGCTCGTTGACAACGCCCTTGTCGTCCAGAACACGGATGACCTCCAGATTGTGCCGCAGACCCACCTCAAAGTCGTTGGGGTCGTGGGCAGGGGTCATTTTCACGCAGCCGGTGCCGAATTCCATTTCGGCATAGTCGTCGGCAACAATGGGAATTTCCTTGTTCACCAGGGGCAGAATGACCTTCTTGCCCACGATATCCTTGTAGCGGTCATCGTTGGGATTGACGCAAACACCGGAGTCGCCCAGCATGGTTTCCGGACGGGTGGTGGCGACGATCACTTCTCCGCTGCCGTCTGCCAGGGGATAGCGGATGTGCCACAGATGACCGGGCTTGTCCACATATTCCACTTCCGCGTCGGACAGGGCGGTGACACAATGGGGGCACCAGTTGATAATCCGGCTGCCCTTGTAAATCAGACCCTTTTCGTACAGGGAGACAAAAACCTCCCGGACGGCCTTGGAGCAGCCTTCGTCCATGGTAAACCGGGCGCGGTCCCAGTCGCAGGAAGCTCCCAGCTTCTTCTGCTGCTCCACAATCCGATTGCCGTACTTATTCTTCCAATCCCAGACCCGCTCCAGGAACTTTTCCCGTCCCAGGTCGTAACGGGTCAGCCCTTCCTTGCGCAGCTCTTCCTCCACCTTAATCTGGGTAGCAATGCCTGCATGATCCACACCGGGAACCCACAGGGCGTTGTAGCCCTGCATCCGCTTGAACCGGATCAGGGTGTCCTGCAAGGTTGCGTCCATGGCGTGACCCATGTGCAGCTGGCCGGTAACGTTGGGTGGGGGCATGACGATGGTGAAGGGCTTTTTGCTTTCGTCCTTCTCGGCGTGGAAGTAGCCGCCGTCCTGCCACATCTGGTAGATCCGGGACTCAACCTGCTGAGGCTCGTAGATCTTGGGTAATTCTCTTGCCATTTTCTTTCGCTCCTTTATGAAATAAGAAACGCCCTGAGTCGCAATGACTCAGGGCGAAAAACTTTCCGCGGTACCACCTGAATTCCCTTTCGGGCACTTTACACTGCTGTAACGGGCAGACCCGTACTTCCCTACTGTGTCTGTTCAGGAAATCCGCTCCGGGGCGACCATCCGCCCTGCTCCGTATGCCCTCGCACCAAACGGGCACTCTCTTTCCGGATTTGGAGGCGGAACCTCCCCATCTTCACATTTGCCCCATTAAGTTAGCATATTTTCTTGGGAATGTCAACTGATTGTTCCAATTCTTTTCTGAAATTCCCCTTGACGGCTGGAACGCAAATTCATATAATGGAATATCATTGTGGATTGAGAGTGAGCAACATGAAATTATCGCTGGTAGTTCCCTGTTACAATGAAGCGGAAAATGTCACCGCTTTTCAGGACGCAGTTATTTCCGCGTTTGACGGCTGCGGCTATGATTATGAAATTGTGTTTATCAATGATGGCAGCCGGGATGCAACGTTGCACAATCTGAAAAAGCTCCATGCTGCCCAGAGATGCCGGGTGCAGGTGATATCCTTCTCCCGGAATTTCGGCAAAGAAGCGGGGCTTTACGCCGGTTTGGAGCATGCGCGCGGCGAGTATATTTCCCTGATTGACGCCGATTTGCAGCAGCGTCCGGAGATTGTCCGGGACATGGTGCGAATTCTGGACGAGCAGCCGGAATACGACGTGGTGGCGGCTTATCAGGACCGGCGGGGCGAAGGAAAGGTGCTGTCCTTCTTCAAGAAAAGCTTTTATGCGCTGATCAACAAACTTTCCCGGGTTTCCCTCCAACCGGATGCCAGCGATTTCCGCACCTTCCGAAGAAGCGTCCGGGACAGTCTGCTGTCTCTGGCGGAGTACCACCGGTTTTCCAAGGGGCTGTTTGCGTGGGTGGGATATGACACCTGTTTCATTCCCTACACAGCCTGCCAGCGGGCATCCGGCACCACGAAATGGAGCTTCTGGAAGCTGGTGGAATATGCCATTGAGGGAATTATCGGATTTTCCACTGCACCGCTGCGTCTGGCCACGGTTTTGGGAAGCGTTACGGGTATCTGTGCAGTTTTATATCTGATCTGGGTGATTATCGAGAAACTGGTCTGGGGAATCGCTGTTCCGGGCTATGCCACCATTATTGTGCTGATCCTGTTTTTCAGTTGCGTGCAGCTGTTCTGCATCGGCATCATCGGCGAGTATGTGGGCCGTATTTTTGAACAAAGTAAAGGCCGTCCCATCTATATTGCGAAAGAAATTCTGGATTATCCGGAGAATTAACGTATATAATCCCCGCAGGCAGCTGGTTTGGCTTGCCTGCGGGGATTTTCCATATTACTGGACTTCAACAACCCGGATATCGTCCAGAGAGTAGTCGGACTGCGTCATGACAATATCCGCGATAACTGCCACATCCGACTGCTGCAATCCGCCTTCCGGGGAGGAAACCGCCACGGAGATTCCCTCTCCCGACATATAGGCCACGCAGTCTGCGTACCCCTTGGCGATGACCAAGCTTTCAATCTGGGCCTCACTCAGAGCGGTCTGAACGATATCCTCCAGTTCCATGGCAGACTCCACGTCTTTGGTGCTTCCTCCGTCACTGTAGGCCATGGCCTCCTGCAAAAGATTGACGGCATTGTCCCTGGCCTGCTGCCGGGACAGGCGAACGGCTGCAAAATAGTCGGTGGCTGTGGTGGACACCTCTTCGCCGGCGGCGATTGCCGCCATATCCTCGCTGAGAACCAGAGTATCCTCGGACATGACCTTCTCTGTGTCCAGTGCGTCTTCCAGACTGGCTGCGGCGTTGTCCTCGGTATACAGCCAGTTGACGTAAATGCCGGCACAAACCGTTACAAGAATTGCGGCGGCAACCATGTTCTTCTTCCAAACTTTCATAAAAATGCCTCCAGTCATTTCATTTTCAACACACTGATACGGTCAGAGGACAGTCCTGTAGCGCTTTTCACTGCCTCAACGATGGACAGACGCACTGCGGCATTGTCCGCCCCCTGGCATACGATCACCGCTCCCAGGTAAGTGGGCGCTTTTACCTGCCGGACAAGACCGGACTCTTCCCGGCCTGTTCCGGAAATCAGAACCGTTTCCCGGCGAATATTTCTGCTGGTTTCTTCCGTTGCGGAATTCTCATTGACCTGATATACCGTCTCTTCACCGGCGGACTGGGTCAGCAGAACCTTGACTTTCCCGGCTCCGGCAATCTGCCCCAGAATTTCTGTCAGGGAGTCCTGAAGGGACGGCTCCTGACTGACGGAAACCGGCTGGGCCGGTTCCTTTTTCTCTGTCCCTGTCGGAAGTACCATCAGGATGACTCCCGCTAACAGAACCATCAGGACGTATCGGTATTTCTTCCAGTATTCCAGCACCGTGCTTTTGCATGCTATCCAGTCCATTGCTGATGCTCCCCTGGGATTCCCAGCTCCGATTCCAGTATATCCGTCAGTCTGCTTCGGATCAGTGGCGAAACCGTACCGGATATTCTGGCGGAAACGGGAATGCAGTCCTCCCCTACCGTAACGCTGACATCCACCTCAGCACCCATTGCTGTGGCTTTGTCTAAGATATATGCTTCGGTCTGCTGCTTTATGATTTCTTCTTTCATGCTGTCCGCTGCCAGAACACCGTCAGCCGCAACTTCCTCAGCCTGCCGCTCAAAACCGGAGAAAAGGAATTCCCAGCTGGTATCCCCCAAACCGTAGATAGGCTGGAGCAATACAATGGTCATAAACACTCCGCACAGCACCTGAACCACCTCCCGGCAGCCGCTGATTTGCGTAAGACGGTTTATTACACCGCAGAGCAATCCGGCAGCGACGGCAGCGATCACATATTGGCGCAGACCATCCATCAGCTTACCCCCTTCAGGAAGCACACCGTGCTGACCAGCAGCAGCAGGCAGGACGCACCGGTCATGGCCAGAATCAACCCCATGGCGCTGGAAAACGCATCCACCAGTCCCCCAAGTCCTTTGGGGTCAAAAATGGTACACACGGCGCCTGTGACTTTCAGAACCAGGTAGTGCGCACCGATTTTCAGAAACGGCTCCAGAAAAATGGCGGCGGCAGCCAGAATGCCATAGATTCCGGCGGCGTTTTTCATGGTGCCGACACTGACCAGAACCGCTTCCGACGCATCGGAAAGAATGCCGCCTACCACCGGTACCACAGTGGAGATGGTCAGTTTTGTCGCCTTCAGCGCCATGGCATCCGTGGTCCCACTGACCACTCCGGTGATTCCCATGTAGGCGGTAAATACAATCAGAATCGTTTTCAGGCTCCAGGTAACGATCCCTTTCACCAGATCCTGCATTTTTTTCAGCGTCTCGTCCCCCAATGCGCTGACAGCAACGCCCAGCGCCAGAAAAAGATAAATCATCGGCGTCAGCAACCTGGCAATCAGGCTGCTCAGAAGCGTATCAAATATGGTTGTTCCCACATATAGCGCCGTAGAGGAAGTCACGCCGCCCTGAGCTGCAAGTGCGGCGGTCATAACCGGAAGCAGCAGTTTTCCATAGCTGCTTAATTCCTGGATTGTATTGCTGCCCAGGAGGATCATGGTATTTGCCGAAGAAAACAGCTGCAGGGAGATCACCACGGCGCCGGCCAGTGTGGTCATGGATTTGGAGACACCGGAAAAGGAACGCAGGAGACTGATCAGCACCGCCGCCGCAATAATGCTGACACTGACCCCTGCCGCCTCTGCCAGGTCAGGTCGAATCAGACCGCAGGCTTTGCGCAGCAGCTCCATCACGCCCTGTCCGAAACTGTCAGTGGATTCCGGCATCAATTCCTGACCGGAATCCGGCACGCTGGGCGCTGAAAAATCCGTGGCGGACACCGGCAGGCAAAGGCAGAACACAAGCGTCAGTGCGATAAGCAGTCTGGTCATAGTTCACCGATCATCTCCCTTATCATCGTCATCAGTGCACGGAACATGGGAACAGACAGGGATAAAACCGCTGCTCCCCCCAGAATTTGCAGCATTTTTCCCAGGGAAGCGTTGCCGGCATCGGTGCAGACCGTGGCGGACAGTTCCGCAACCAGGGCAATGCCCACAGCCTTTATCAGCACGGAAAGCAATCCATCCGGCAGATTGCACAGCTGCTGTAGTTCCCAAAGCAGATCGAGTACGGGTTCCAGATAATTGACAGCTACGCCCGCGGCGATGCAGCAAACCATGACACCCAGTACGGCAGCAATGTCCTTCTCCCCTTTTTCCACAGCCAGCCCGAGGATGACGGCCACAAGCGCGACGGCAACGGTTTTCCAAAATTCACTCATTAAAATTCAAAAAGATTCTTCACCAGATCGAACAATTCTGCAATTTTCTGCGCCAGAATCATCAGAACTACCACCAGCCCCGCCAGACTGGTCATGGTCGCCTGTTCCTCCCGCCCGGATCGGGACAGCACCTGGTTCAATATGGACACGATAATGCCAACGGCGGCGATTTTGAAAATCAGATCAATATCCATAGGCTATGCAAACAGAATGGCCAGGGCAGCGCCGGCGCACAGCCCCAGCGTCTGATAGCTTCTTAGACGCACATCCCGGTTGCGCTCCAACCGCATCAGCTCCCGGCGGCAAGAATCCTGCACGGCTTCCAGTCCCTTAAGCTGTCCGGGAAGGTCAAATCTTCCCAGGGTTTGTCCCAGCTGCCGCAGCGGCCTTCTCAGGGAGGCAGGCAGATCGTGGCACTTGTCCATTGCCACGCGCATACAGCCGCTGGCATCCGGTTCCGACTGCCAGTCCAGTTCTCTGGCAAGGTTCAAAAATACGTCCCGCAGCACGCCGCCGGAATCTCTGGCAGCTTTTCGTGCAAGCTCAGGCAGCGGCGTCAGACGGTATTGCAGATCTGACTCCATGGTTTCGAGAATCCCCAGCAGCTGCCGCAGAAGGCGTTCTCTGCGCCGGTAGCCGCCTGCAATACCGAAACCAAAACCGCCGCAGCTGAAAACTACCAACACAGCTCCAATCCATTTGCTGCTCATAGCGCCATCCTTTCCACGCGATAGGACTTGTCCCTGCGTAATTGCACTTGCGTCTGAAAGATACCCTTCTCCAGCAGGATCCGGTACAGATCCCGCTGTTTCAGATCCTGACCACATCCAGCGTGGGCGGTGGCAAGGAGTCTTACTCCGCAATTTGCCGCCTGAATCAGACCCATGCAATCTGCCTCGGCAGTAATTTCATCCACCGCGATGCACTCCGGTCCCATGGTGCGCAGCACCATGTCGATTCCCATCGGTTTTGGAAAACCAGTCAGGACATCCATGCGCCTACCCCGCTCCAGTCCCTCCGGAAACAGTTCTCCCCGTTCATCCACCACGCAGACAGTCTGCCTGCGGGAGATTTGCCGCGCCAGATCCCGCAGCAGCGTGGTTTTTCCCCATCCGGGAGCACCCAGAATCAGGATGGATCCCGTGGCGGCAGCAGCCTTCTCTGCGATTCCAGGGAAATCTCTGGCAATCCGGACACATATGGAGCTGATACTCCGAAAACCGGCAGCGGAACCGCCGCGAATGACCGCGTCGCCGCAAAGGCCAATCCGATGCCCGCCAGGGGCGGTGAGATATCCCTGGGCCATGGTTCCTGCACACCAAGGAGAATACCGGCTGGCTGCATTGATCACAAAATCCACATCCTCTTTACGGACAGAGCCCTTCAGCCAGACACTTCCGCTGCCCGTAATCAGTTCCGGCGGCGCGTTGACCCGCAGACGAAGCTCCTGCAGCGTTTCTCTTCCATCGGCATTCACCTGCGCGGAGATTCCCGGCGGCAAAATGGACAGCAGCTGCTTCCATGCACACATCATTTGCATCACTCCTGGCATAGCCTATGCGCTCCGGAAGCGGAATAGCACAGCAAAAAGCCACCCCGCAAAAAAGCGGAGTGGCTCAGTTTGGAGATTATTTTTTGTTTTTCTTGTAGATAATGTTCAGACCCTTCAGAAGCAGGTCTTTTTCCAGTATGATCTCCCGCTTACAAAGTGGGGTGATAAACTGGGCAAGGCCGCCGGTAGCGATCAGTGTGCAGCGGTGTCCCAGCTCAGCTTCCATCCGTTCCACCAGACCGTCAATCATGGCGGCAGTTCCGTACATCATGCCGCTGCGCATACAGTCCACGGTATTCTTTCCGATCACCTGCTTGGGCTTGTCCAGGCTGATGCCGGGAAGCTGGGCTGCCCGGCTGGTCAGAGCGTCCAGCGAGACCCGTACGCCGGGGAAGATTACGCCGCCCATGTATACGTTGTCTGGCTCTACCACCTCAATGGTGGTGGCAGTGCCCAGATCCATGAGGATCAGAGGCGCCTTGTACTCTGCCAGCGCAGCCACGGCGATGACAATTCGGTCGCTGCCTACCTGAGACGGAACGTCCACATGGATGTTCAGCCCGGTTTTCAGTCCGGGCCCCACAACCATGGGCTGCTTGCCAATGACCTTCATGACACCGGTACGGACAGAGTTGAATACCGGCGGCACAACGGAGGAAATGATACAGTCGTCAATATCAGACAAACGGGCACCAAACGCTTCCAGCATACTCTTGATTTCCACACCGTACTGGTCAGAGGTACGGGTGCGATCCGTGGCGATGCGCGCCTTGAACAGAATTTTGTCATTATCAAAACAGCCAATGACCAGATTGGTATTGCCGATATCAATAGCCAGAAGCATAGTCTTCCTCCTTAGCGGTTCTTCATACGTGCCATCAGATGCAGCAGCGCCTTCCCGATTATGGTAACCAGAATGGCGGCAATAATCGCTTCCGGAATACCGGACGCGGTCACCGTACCCATGACCAGACCAAACACGGCGGTAATCGCCACATTCTTTGCCTGTGCGTACTGCTGGGCCAGCAGCAGATAGATGCTGCCCATTACCAGAATCGTGTGGCAAACCGTGGACACCGCGGCGGTGACAGGCAGCGCTAAATAGTCCTGTTTCAGCAGCTTTTTCATGCCTCTCCACAGCCAGCCTGCGATGACGCCCAGCAGAATCCGGCAGCCCAGGGCAATCCACAGGCTCTTCAGCACGCCGGGCAGGCCTTCCGTAGTCATAAAGGGAGAGAACGCAAAGGCCAGCAGTCCGGGAGATGTGGTGTTTGCCCAGATGGAGCAGAGACCGAACACGCCGCCCAGTACCGCGCCCGCTGCGGGTCCCAGAAGGATCGCGCCCAGAATCACAGGGATGTGCATGGTGGTGGCTTTGATCACAGGCAGCGGAATAAATCCGATTCCCGTTGCACCCATGACCAGCAGAATGCCGCAGAACATGGCAAGTAACGCCATATACCGGGTATCCATCTTCTTCGTTTGCATATTCAATTACCTCCTGCTGCCGTTCCCCATATGCGAGGATACAGCGCAAATTTTTGGGCTACAGCCCAAGGCCACATTATAACAAAGTCTTCCGAAAAATACAAGTGGAAATCCAGACTTTACAGCTTCTTTTCTTTCCGCTATAATGAGAAACAAGAATTCACACGGGAGGAACCTCTATGCTGAAAGGAAAAACCGTCCTGTTGGGCGTAACCGGCGGAATTGCCGCCTATAAAGCCGCTGCGCTGGCTTCCGCGCTGGTGAAACAGCATGCTGCCGTGGAAGTGGTGATGACCAAGAACGCCACCCAGTTTATCACCCCTCTGACCTTTGAGCAGCTCACCGGGCGCAGGGTCATGGTGGATACGTTCGATCGGAATTTTACCCATCAGGTTGAGCATATCTCCCTGGCGCAGCGGACCGATCTGGTGATCATCGCCCCGGCGACCGCCAACGTATGCGCAAAACTGGCCCATGGTCTTGCCGACGATATGCTGACCACAACCGTCCTCGCCTGCTGCTGTCCCAAGCTGATCGCACCGGCTATGAACACAAATATGTATGAAAATCCGGTGACACAGGACAATCTGGTTACCCTGCGCCACTATGGCTGGGAGGTCATCTCCCCTGCCAGCGGGAGGCTCGCCTGCGGCGCGGTAGGTCCGGGAAAGCTGCCGGAGCCGGAAGCGCTGCTGCAGCATATCCTGCGTCATCTGGCGCTTCCCCACGATATGCAGGGAAAACGGGTGCTCATCAGTGCAGGCCCCACCCAGGAGTCTCTGGATCCCGTTCGGTACCTGACCAATCACTCCACCGGGAAAATGGGCTATGCCCTTGCCCGGATGGCAATGCTCCGGGGCGCGGAGGTGACTCTGGTTTCCGGCCCGGCATCTATTGCGCCGCCCCCCTTTGTACAGGTGGTTCCCGTGGTTTCCGCCCAGGATATGTTTGAAGCCGTCACTTCCCATGCAACCCAGGCGGACTTCGTTTTCATGGCTGCTGCGGTGGCGGACTATACCCCTGCCCAGTATAATGACGACAAAATCAAAAAGCAGGACGGGGATCTATCCATTCCCCTGAAGCGAACCCAGGATATTCTGGGCTATCTGGGGCAGCACCGGACACCGGGACAGCTCATCTGCGGATTTTCCATGGAAACCCGGGATATGCTGGAAAACAGCCGGGGAAAATTGGAGAAAAAGAACGTAGACATGATTTGCGCCAACAACCTGAAGGTTCCCGGGGCAGGATTCGGCGTGGACACCAACGTGATTACCGTGATCACCCACGACAAAATATTGGAGTTGCCCATGCTTTCCAAGGAAGCGGCCGCTAATTCCATTTTGGATCAGGCGTTGCTTCTCAGAAAGGAATAAAAACGATCGGCTGTCCGGAAATTACCAGACAGCCGATTTTCTGGATTACAGCGCCGTTTCAATGGCTTCCCGGAGATTTCGTACCCGATATACCGTCAGTCCGGCGGGAATTTCCACTTTTTCCGATCCGCTTCGGGGAATGATACACGTTTTGAATCCCAGACGGGACACTTCTCCCAAACGCTGCCCCAGGTGGGAAACCGCGCGGATTTCTCCGGTCAGTCCCACTTCCCCGATGGCCACCAGATCATCAGAGATGGGCGCATCCCGGTAAGAGGACGCAATGGCCAGCGCCACCGGCAAATCAGCGCCGGGTTCATCCAACCGCAGGCCGCCAATAACGTTGATATAGGCGTCAAATACATTCAGCTTCATTCCTGCACGCTTTTCGGCAACTGCCATGAGAAGCACCGCCCGGTTGAAATCAAATCCATCTGCGGCACGCCGGGGCACATTGAAGGTGGTTTTCGTAACCAGTGCCTGCACCTCCGCCAGTACCGGCCGCGTACCCTCCATGACGCAGGCAACGCAGGTGCCGCTGGCACCCTCCGGACGTCCCTCCAGCAGCATCTGGGAGGGATTCGGTACTTCGGAAAGTCCGGTATCCAGCATCTCAAACACACCGATCTCATTGGTGGAGCCGAAGCGGTTCTTGGCAGCCCGAAGCAGGCGGTAGGAGGTGTTGGGGTCGCCTTCAAAATACAGCACGCAGTCCACCATATGCTCCAGCACCTTGGGACCGGCAATGTTGCCGTCCTTGTTGATATGTCCCACCACAAAAACAGTAATCCCCTGGGTTTTGGAAAGCTGCATCATGGTCATGGTGCAGTCCTTTACCTGAGAAACGCTGCCGGGAGAGGAATCATTATTCTCGTTATACAGGGTTTGAATGGAGTCCACAATCAAAATATCCGGCTTCATTTCCTCCACTGTCTCCACAATATCGGAAAGCCGGGTTTCGGAGAGAATAAACAAATCCTCTGGGGAGACGCCCAGACGCTCCGCCCGGAGCTTCAGCTGCCGTTCGCTTTCCTCGCCGGAGACATACAGCACCCGCCGCCCGGCGCACAGACTGTCGCAGATTTGCAGCAACAGCGTGGATTTGCCGATTCCCGGAGCGCCGCCCACCAATACCAGCGAGCCGGAAACCGCGCCGCCGCCAAGAACCCGGTCAAGCTCCCCCATTCCTGTGGAAAAACGGATCTCCCCTTCGCTGTCCACTTCCCGAATCCGTTGGGGCCGGCGGCTCATGCCCACAGGAGCTGTCTTTGCCTTTCCCGGCGCAGTCGGCTTTTCAATATGCTCTTCCATGGTGTTATAGGCGCCGCAGCCGGGGCACCGCCCCATCCACCGGGGCGTTTCATTGCCGCAGTTGGTGCAGAAAAAAACCGATTTTGCCTTTGCCATATGCCATCCTCCGACAGAATCTTAACTCTGCTGAAATTATATCAGCAAAATGGAATCCGGTCAAGTGTTCGACAGATATTGATTCAGGGTTGCGGCAATGACGCAGCATAGCTTCTTCTGATAGTCGCTGCTGCCCAGGCGCACTTCCTCCTGAGGGTTGGAGAGAAAACCGCATTCGATCAGCACAGCGGTACAAGGGATATGCTCCAGTAAGTACACGCCGCTGCTTTGCTTGCTCTTTCGGCTGCTGCCGGGGTTCAGCGCCGACACCAGAGCCGTTTGCAACTGCTGCGCCAGTTCTTTGCTTCCGTCCGTCTTTGCATAAAACACCTGTGCGCCGCTGTAGCGGGAATCGCTGAACTGATTCTGGTGAATACTCACCAGCAGCGCACTGTCTGTTTCTTTGACAATCCGCACCCGCTCTTTCAGATCCGAAACTTTTTTCTGAGCGATGGTGTCTCCTGTCGTATAGATAGATACATCCTCCGTGCGGATCATGCGGGTTTCCTGTCCCAGCAAATGCAGCAAATCATTCAGCCGCAGGGATATTTCCAGATTGTACCCGCTTTCCAGCTTGCCGGTGCAGGAGGTGGCGCCGCCGTCCTCCCCGCCGTGACCGGGATCAATCACGATGCAATGCTGCTGCTCCAGGGGGAGCCGTTCGGAAATCACCGTCACCACCCTGCTGCCCCAATAGGCGCTCATCAGAACCAGCACCATTGTACAAACATAGAACAGGTAAAAATTCCATTTTTTCAAACCCACCACCTCCTGCTATTTCTATGCGCTGGCAGAAGAAGTCTGAACATTTCGGGAAAAGAATACATAGTATGACCCGGAACGACAATTCCGACTTTATCTTTCAGGAGGTATGTGTTTTGGACAGACAAGTTAGGGAGCCATCCCATCATGAAGGCCGTCTGCCCGCTATGGCGCCGCTGGCGAACCCCTATGTGCCTTTCCAGATGGAGAACCCGCCCCAATATGAAGCAAAAAAAGGGATTGTCCGGGGAACCCTGTTCCCGGGACTGGATCTACCCTTCATGGGGATGGTCAATCAGAATGAGCTGCCTGCGACGACTCTGGCAGAGCTTCAGTCGCTGGGTTTTGCCCTGCAGGAGCTGGCCCTTTATCTGGATACCCACCGGGAGGATCGGGATGCGCTGGCGCTGTATCGGGAATATCAACAGATGTACGAGAAATGTCGGCAGCTGTATACCAGAAAGCACGGTCCGCTGACCCACGGGACGCCCACAGAATCCACTGGATATGACTGGCTGGAGGATCCGTGGCCCTGGGAATATTGTGGGAATAAGGAGGACTGAGCATGTTTATTTACGACAAAAAGCTGCAATACCCTGTGAGAATCGCCAATACGAATCCCCGGCTGGCGGCTATTATCATTTCACAGTACGGTGGCCCTGACGGCGAACTTGGTGCATCGCTGCGGTATCTTTCTCAGCGCTATGCCATGCCCTTTGATGAACTGAAAGGGCTGTTAACGGATATCGGCACGGAAGAACTAGACCCACAATGATAACAATGATTTTCACCCTCCCGGGTCTATCTTGGGAGGGTATTTTCCTATCACTGTTTTTTCGCACTTCCCTCCGCCATCAATCCACTGCTTAAACATCTGGTGCAGGCCGGTGGAAGCTAGGCTACAGAGTGTTACGAGAAGTGTTACGTTCCGCATGATATCGCCCACTGGCGGAGGCATTCTGAATTCTTGTAGCATTTTACAATTCTCGCCACAACATTTAGTCGGATAATACAAAAAACCTCAAGTGACAACGCATCATACTTGCAATAAAGTATTTTTAGCAGTATTCTATGCGTAAGGAGAATGAGAGAGGGGCGCAAGTACATGAAAAATGAAGAGTTGGAAAAAATTTATTATGTAGTTGGAATTATTTCTGCTGTTGTAGCACTGATTTATTCCGGCTTAAAACTACTTAGCGAAATCAGTACCAATGAAAATCCATTTCGCCTAGTCATAGTTATCTTTTGTATTATATATTTTATCTGGGTGCTTGTTTCACTGTTATGCTTCAATAAAAAACTTAATCGCGCAGCTGTTGTCATCGGAATCGTTCTGATATTTCTTCTGATATTGCCCAATGATTTTTATTCTAAAATAGAAAACCTTGGTAATACTGACACAACGGATCCTACTGAAACGACTCTATCAACTGACACATCAGCTAATTTGTCATCTGATACATCACCCGCTACAGAGGCTGTGACTGTTCCTCCTCAGGTACTCCCCGGATCAATCATAAAGCTTGGACACTATGAACAAGACAATAGAGATTTAAACGGGTCCGAAGCAATCGAATGGATTGCTTTGGTGCAGGAGGAAAATAAAGTTTTAGCCATCAGCGTTTTAGGGTTGGATTCTCTCCCGTATCACAAAGGGGAAGGTCCTTCCGACTGGAGTAGCAGTTCCGTCCGGGATTGGTTGAACGGTAGTTTTTATCAGACTGCATTCTCAAAGGAAGAACGTACACATATCATAGAAACGGATATTGTTCAGCACAAGAATAAAGACTACCCCGCTTGCGAGCAAGGAGAGAACACCACAGATAACGTATTTTTACTAAGCGCAGAGGAGTATATAGAATATTTGTTCGACAATGGAAACATTGATATCAAGTATCGTGACGGAATTCCCTCCGCTTACGCCATCGAACAACACGTTAATCTCTCTAACGGAACATATTCCTGGTGGTGGCTGAGAACTTCATCTGAATACAACAATGCTGCATGTAGTGTCAATGGCAAGGGAAGCATTAACTATGGTCAGCGTAGCATTCATTCTACTTCCGGAATGGTACGTCCAGCGATGTGGGTAAGCGCAGATTTGTGGAATGAATCCTAATATGCAATTCGTAAGTACTATTTCAATATAGCGTAATCCCCCTCCCGGGGATATCCTGGGAGGGGAATTCTATATCACTGCTCTTCGTATTTG
>JBJDYL010000115.1:0-17891 GCA_051867285.1 Faecousia sp.
AATAATCTTACACAAGGCCTATTCTTGTACTGTCCGTACAATCTGGGGCAGTTCAGGTTGGGTACTGCCTTTGAAATTGGATAGGTGTTCTGAACGCTTGAAAAACGGAAGATGCTGTGGTTCGGCGCAGTCCCCAATTTGGGGACTGCGCCGTTTTCCTTATTCGGCTTTCTTGGGGGCACGCTTGCGGGTGGTTTTCGGTTCCTCTGCCGGAGCGGCTTCCTTCTTGGGACGGCCGGGCTTGCGCTTGGGTGTTTCAGCGGCAGGGGCTTCGGTGGCAGGGGTTTCAGCGGCCTTTTTCCGGGTTTTCTTTTCTGCAGGGGTCTCGACAGTGGCTTCCGCTTTTTTCCGGGTCTTTTTCCCGGCAGGAGCGGTGGGCGCCGCAGCGGCTGCTTCCTCTATGGGCGCGGCTTCCGCAGCCTTCTTCCGGGACTTCTTTTCAGCTGGCGCCGCAGCAGGAGCCTCGGCAGACTTTTTGGGACGGCCAGGCTTGCGCTTGGGGGCTTCCTTTGCCACGTCCTCCGGCAGGATCACCCGCTCCTTCAGCACCACGGCGGTACGGGCGGGCAGGTACAGCTCTACATAATGCACGCCGTCGAAATCCTTGGTGGGGTAGGCGATGTGCTGAATCTGATTGAATCCGCCGTACTTTTCATCGTCCGTGCACAGCGCCACGGTGTATTCGCCGGGCTGGGGCACGGGAATCAGCACGTTGGTCAGACTCATGGTGGAGTTGAAGTTGAAGGCGAACAGAAGCCCATGGCGGTAGAACGCCAGCATTTTTTCCGGACGCTTGCTCAGCAGCAGGTCGCCCATGCGCTGGTCGAAAATCCGGTTCTCCTGGGTTAGCTTCAGCATATCCTGGTCAAAGTCACCCAGCCACTGGTATTTCAGGAATCCGTTGTCCTTCAGGCTCCACTGGCGGCGGCAGTAGTGGAAGCTCCAGCCGTTGCCCTCCCGGGGGAAGTCGATCCACTCGGGATGACCGAATTCGTTGCCCATGAAGTTCAGGTATCCTTCACCGCCGCCACCCAGAGTGAACAGGCGGATCATCTTGTGCAGGGCGATGGCCCGGTCAATCCGGGGATTGTGGCAGGCCTTGTCCATGTCGGTGTACATATTGGCTCCTGCCAGACGGAAAATCATGGTCTGATCGCCCACCAGCGCCTGATCGTGGGATTCCACATACGCGATGGTATTCTCGCCGGGGCGGCGCAGGCACATGTCGCACCACATCTGGAAAATATCCCACTGCTCATCGGACTTTTCCTTCACCGTCTTGATCCACATATCCGGCAGACCCATACCCAGCCGGTAGTCAAAGCCGATGCCACCGTCTTCGATGGGCAGGCACATGCCGGGCATGCCGGACATATCCTCGGCAATGGTGATGGCCTTGGGGTTCACCTGACGAATCAGCTCGTTGGCAAGCTGCAGGTAGGTGATGGCCTCGGTGTGGGTATTGTAGGAGAAATACCGGGAATTGTCGTTGAAGTCCGTGCCCAGACCGTGATCGTGGTAGAGCATGGAGGTCACGCCGTCGAACCGGAAGCCGTCAAAGTGATATTCGGTCATCCAGAATTTCAGGTTGCTCAGCAGGAAATGTAGCACGCCGGTTTTGCCGTAGTCGAAGCACTTGGTGCCCCATGCCGGGTGGTCGCCCTTGCCGCCGTCATGGAAGAACTGCCAGGTGGTGCCGTCGAACATGTTGATGCCCTCGGCAGTGTTCTTCACGGCGTGGGAATGCACCACGTCCAGCAGCACCCGGATTCCCATGGCGTGAGCCTTGTTCACCAGGTATTTCAGATCCTCGGGTTTGCCAAACCAGGAGGACGCGGCGAAGAAATTGGACACCTGATAGCCGAAGGAGCCATAGTAAGGATGCTCCATGATGGCCATGAGCTGCACGGTGTTGTAGCCGGCCTTTTTAATGCGGTCCAGGGTGTAATCGGCAAACTCCCGATAGGTACCCACCCGGCCCTCCTCCTGGGCCATGCCCACATGGGCTTCGTAGATGTACAGCTGATCGCTGCCTTCAAAGCCCGCATCCGTCCAGTCGAAGGTCTTGCGGTCGTCGGTGACCTCACACTCGAAGGTGATGGTCTGCTTATTCTGCACCACCCGGCGCGCGTACAGGGGGATGTGCTCCGTGCGGGTCATGTTGGCATCCACCACGGTCTTGACCTTGCAGCCTTCCCACAGGGCGTCGTCTCCGGGCAGGTACAGCTCCCAGTTTCCGTGCTCCAGTTTCGTCAGCGGATGGGAGGTTTTGTTCCAGCCGTTGAATTCACCCTCCAGGTAAAGCTGGTAGGCGCTGGGCGCCCACTCCCGGTAATACCAGCCGCCATCCACATGGTGGAAGCCGTAGTAATTGTGGGCGTTGGCGAAGTCGTTCAGAGTCTGATCTTTACCGAGAATCCGCTCCTTGGTGGAGCGGTACAGAAACATCCGCAGGTCGATATCCCCGGCGTAAGGCTGAAGCTGGGGATTCAGTTCCAGTAATCGATACATTTGTGTCACCTTCCCATAAGTATTGTGAGAGGAAAGAAGAGGTATGCAATTGCAACCTCCCTGTCCTTATTTTAGGGTATATCAGGCAATCTGTCAAGGCTTTTCCCGGAACCGGGGACAGATATGTGGGCGCGGAAAATAGGGAACACCGTCCGATGGCACCCAGGATCCTGCCGCGTTATAATCCAGTCAGCCGTTTCCGCTGAGGATATGGCAGAAAAAACAGGAGGTTGAGACTATGAGTGCAACAGTACCATTATACGGCTTCGGCGGGGGAGGCGGATCCGGCGGAACTCTGACTGTGACTGCCCCGGCAGGGGTTACCGTTACCGTCACAAAGGACGGCAAGACCAGAACCAAGGCAGCAGGAACGGACGGCCTTGCAGTGTTTAAGGGATTATCTGCTGGTGTTTGGCTGGTGACTATCACCGACGGCGTCCAGACTACCACAAAAACGGTGACCATCACCACAGACTACAGCACGGTCATCAGTTTTAACACAATTCCAGAGTTCACCTACACGGGTGACTATGAGATCGTCAATGACGCGGACGAGCCAATCACCACATCTCAGGACAACTGGAAAATCCGGCTGCTGACCTCCGGAACGCTTACATTCACTACATTGAACGGCGCGGAAAATGGAATCGACGTGTTCTGCGTCGGTGGTGGCGGATGCGGAGGCACCAATTACATCAAAAACTCCGGCGGTGGCGGTGGCGGAGGATACACGAAAACGGTAAAAGGCATCAACGTATCTGCTGACGCTGCGTATGATATCGTTGTGGGTGCCGGAGGCGGCATTACCACCGCATTTGGCGCGACTGCCGAAAATGGGGAAAACGCAACCAAAAATAGCAGTAATGCAACTGTCGGAGGCTCTGGCGGCTCTGGTGGCTCTGGCGGCACAACCGCAAGCGTAGACGGCTGTAATGGAGGTTCCGACGGGGCGGATGGATCTTCTGGTGCTGCAGGTACTGGCGGTGCCGGCCAGGGGACGACAACACGCGAATTCGGAGAATCTGAAGGAAAGCTGTATTCCGGCGGTGGTGGCGCTGGGGCTGGCGGTACGGCCGGCTCTGCCGGAACCGGAGGCTCTGGCGGCGGCGGAGACGGCGGTGCCGCAGGAAATAGCGGAAACAACGGAGCGAATAACACTGGTGGCGGCGGTGGCGGCGCTGGCGGATCGTCTAGTGGCACATCATCTGGTGGTTCCGGCGGCTCTGGTATCGTTATCATTCGCAATGCACGGGAGGTGGCGTAAATGGCAAAATCCATGGCGCAGATCGTAGACGGTGTTGTTTCCAATATCCTCTGGTGCGCGGATAACACCCGGCAGAGCGATACGCTGATTCCCGTCGCAGAGCGCCCCGTTTGCATTGGGGATACCTACGATGGCGGGAAATTCTGGCGGGACGGCGGGGAAGTGCTGACCCCACTGGAAGCGGCAAATGCGGAGATAGACCGTCTGCGGACTGAGAATGCGGATATGCAGTCTGCACTTGAGATTTTGGAGGTGGCACCGGATGAAAACGTGGAGTAACGGCGCGAAAAAGCGCATGGTAGAGATTCAGGCAGACCGTGACAGCGCAAACGATATGCGCACCATTGCAGCAGCCTTTGCCCAGCTTCCACCCGGTCAGCTGAAGAAGCTGCTGACTGATGATGTGCTGGCGATTCTGGAAAAATATGGGCTGGCGGTGGAATAAATGACCAACCGGCAAAAGCAGAATCTTTTGCAGTACCTTGGGTATTACACCGGCGTTCCGGACGGCATCTGGGGAAATCTGTCCAAACAGGCGGCAGAGCAGTTTCAGCATGACTATGGGTTTGAAATGGATGGAATGTTGGGAGAGGATGCCCAGCGGCGGATTCTGGAGGTGATTGCCGATCGGGAGCAGCCTGACAAAATCGGCACGGCGGACTGGTGGAAGGATATCCGGTATTTCACCCGGGGGGAATTTGCCTGTAAGTGCGGGCGCTGCGGCGGGTTTCCGGCGGAGCCGGAGGAGGGGCTGGTGCGGCTGGCGGATCAGGTGCGCGGGCACTTCGGTAAATCCGCCATTGTCTCCAGCGGCGTCCGCTGCTCCAGCCACAACGTCCGGGTGGGCGGGGTGGCAGGCAGCTACCATCTGAAAGGGAAGGCCATGGATTTCCGGGTCACCGGTCAGACTGCCGCGCAGGTGCTGGCATATATCAGAACGCTGCCCATCCATTACGCCTATGCCATCGATGACAGCTACGTCCACATGGATGTGGCGTGAGGGGGTGAGCGCCATGGAGAGCATTCTCACCGCCCTGATCACCGGCGGAATTACCCTGCTGGGCGTCCTGATTGCCAACGGAAAAAGTCAGGCAGTCACGGAAACCAAGCTGGACGAGCTGACCCGGGAGGTTCGGGAGCACAACAATTTTGCCCGGCGTATGCCGGTGGTGGAGGAACAGATCAAGGTCATCAATCATAGAATTGAAGACCTGGAAGAACTTCAAAAAACAGCTGGAAAATAGGAGGACATACATATGGAACAACTGAATGCTTACATCACGCCCGTCATTCTTGGCATCTGCCTGGTGGTGGGATACCTGATTAAGAGCATCCCGGCGGCGGACAACCGCTGGATTCCCGCCGTGGTGACGGTGCTGGGCGTGGTTCTGGCAATGTGGATACACTGGCCGGATATTACAGCAGAGGTGATTCTGGGGGGCGCGGTGTCCGGCCTCGCCTCCACGGGAATGCACCAGCTGTTCAAGCAGTGGATCGACGGCGGCGGAAAGCCGGAAGATGGGCAAACTGGGACTTGATTGTGGTTAAAAATTGTTGTACCATAGCCCTGTAAGGGGGCGGCAATATGGACAGCATGGAAACACTGAAGAAATGGGTGGCGGAAAGCAACAATATCGTCTTTTTTGGCGGCGCAGGCGTGAGCACGGAATCGGGCATTCCGGATTTTCGCAGCGTGGACGGCCTGTACAGCCAGAAGTTTGATTATCCGCCGGAGACCATCATCAGCCACAGCTTTTTCCTGAGAAATCCGGAATATTTTTATCGCTTTTACCGGGAGAAAATGCTGCCGCTGGGGTTTGAACCCAACATTACCCACAAGGTCCTGGCAAAGTGGGAGGCGGAAGGAAAGCTGTCGGCGGTGGTGACCCAGAATATCGACGGCCTGCACCAGAAGGCGGGAAGCAAGCGGGTTTATGAGCTGCACGGCAGCGTCCTGCGCAACTACTGTATGAAATGCGGGAAGTTCTACAGCGCGGAGTTCGTGAAAGCCTCCACGGGGATTCCCCGGTGTGACTGCGGCGGCATGATCAAGCCGGACGTGGTGCTCTACGAGGAAGGGCTGGATCAGAAAACCGTGGAGGGAAGCATCCGGGCTATCCGGGCAGCGGACATGATGATCGTGGCGGGCACCAGCCTGACGGTGTATCCGGCTGCCGGTCTGGTGAACGACTACCGGGGGAGCAAACTGGTGCTGATCAACCGGGACGAAACGCCTTACGACGGCTACGCCGATCTGGCGCTTCACCGAAGCCTGGGAGAAGTGTTTTCTCAGCTTGCATAAAATAAGGGGGAAACCGTACGGTTTCCCCCTCTTTGTTAATGAGGCAAGGTCATGGAAAATTCGATCTCGTCCTCGTCCCGGTTCCCGGTTTCCGCAAAGCCAAGACTGCGGTAAAGACCGATGGCGGCGGCATTTCGCTCGTTGCAGGTGAGTACTACCCTCCGGGAAGGGCCGAAGGGCTTTCCGGCGATGTAGCGCAGGCACTGCTGCATGGCCTGGCGGCCGTACCCCTTTCCCTGGTGGCTCTGATCGATCATCATGTGCCAGATGTCGTATTCTTCCAGATCGTAGTCATAGATCACCATGGCATAGCCCACCATGGTGTCTCCGCAGAAGATACCGAAGGGCGTGCACTGGTGGTAGTACACATAGGCCTGCGCCAGAGAACGAATGGGATGGGAGACAAAATCCTCCTGCCCCGGAGCAAGCTGCAGGGCGAAGGCGTCCAGAAAATTGGATTCGTCAATTGGTTTCAGTGTAATGCGGTTCATAAGATCCTCCTGTTACGGCGGGGGATCAAATACAGAAATCCCCCTGGTTGTGGTTGATTCGGACGTTTTTCAGCATAATCAACATCTCCTTTCAAAAGCGGGATATCTAAGGAAGCTCTGATTAAATCGGCAAGAGGTGACAGCGGAAGATTTTGTCTCAGACGAAAGTTCTGAAAATGGAGGAATACTGTATGTATTTCCCATTTTATGAACTGCACGGCTGGGGCAAAAGATTCGCTGCTCAACCGCAGACGATTTCTTCAGAGTTTCCCCAGGCAAACACAGAAATCTGTGGGATTTCAGGCGAACAGCCTGCGCAGCTTCCAGTCCGAGTAAATCCGGAACATGGTAGAGCCCAGCAGAATGCCTACCGCCATGATTCCGGCGATGGCGGCGGTGTGCATTCCCTGTTGGGCGAAGCGTTCCATTTCGCCCAGGACGGCGTAGTTCATGGTATAGTACACACCTGCACCGGGAATCAGCGGGAAAATGGATACTACCAGATAGGAAATGGCAGGATATTTCCGCACCCGTGCCATGATTTCGGAATAAACCGAGGCGAACAGAGCAGACCAGAAATAGCATACGATATCGCTGCACCCCAATTGTGCCGCTACGCTGTAGGCTAGCCAGGCGAGGCCGCCGCCCAGGGCACACAGCACCCCGCCAGGGCCGTGGATATTGAACAGAATGGCAAACCCCACGCAGCCAATCAGGGCAAACAGGCATTGCCCTGCAACGGAATAAAGGATGGTGTCTGCGGACACGGGCATTCCCCACAGGGCTTTTGCCAGATTCCAGGCGCCGGCGGTACCCAGTGCAATGGCGGCCGCCACCAGAAACACCTGTACGATCCGGTTGATGCCGGAGTTGGTGTCGCCGTAGATAATGTCCCGCATGGCGTTGGTGAACAGAAGGCCGGGTACCAGGATCATCAACGCGCCGATGGTGGCAGCATCGGGATTTTTGCAGATATCCACTGCACCCAATCCATAGGCCAGCAGCGCCATGAAGAAGGCGGCGGCAATGGTGATAAAGAACTGGCTGACCCGCCGGGTACTGAGAAGCTTTGTCACAAAGCCCACCAGCAGTCCGCAGGCTCCGGCACACAGGGAATCAATGGCATTGCCGCCAAAGAACAGGCAGAAGCCTGCCGCCCCCAGAAAGTTGCCCACACCCACCATGAGGGGGGAGTAGGTTGCCCGCCTTGCCAGGGTATCGGCAAGCTGCTGCCGGGCCTGGGCCGGGGCAGGGGTGTGCAGGCAGAAGGAGCGGCTCAGGGCGCTGAGCTTTTCCACGCTGTCCAGATCATTTCCGTGGGCGCCGATGCGGCGCATCCGGGTAATGGGCTGACCGTCCTGGGTTAAAACCGTGACAATCAGATAATTGGGAATGGCAAAAACCTCGGCATCCAGACCGTAGGCTGCCAGGACCCGGCTGATGCTCTCCTCCACCCGGAAGGTTTCCGCACCGCTCATTGCCAGCTCATAGCCCAAATCGCTGGCAAGATCCACCAGGGTAATTTCGTCCATGGGGTTTCCTCGCTAACATGAAATTTCGGAATCAGTATACCACAAAGTGGGAAAATAGCAAGACAAAACGCAGCGGACGGCGGAAAAATCCAGCCGTCCGCGATTTTGTTTTACCGCCCGGAAACCTGATAGCGGCTGTAGAACCGTTTGCACAGGAATGCTAAGAGCACCCCGCAAACCAGGTACGCAATCGGGACAATGGCGTACACGGGAAAGCAGTGTCCCCACAGGCAGATGAGCCGCCGGGTGAAAATACCCCAAACCGCAATGAAATTCTGCGGCAGGCAGTCCCAGATCAGGTCAAACACCCGTCCCAGAGAAGGCGTTGCCAGCATGCCGGCCAGCAGCAGCCCCACGCACACTGCCATTGCTGCCAGATTGCTGCGCAGAGCTTCGGACAGCAGCATGGCAAATACGCTCCAGACGCCGGCGGCGCAGATCAGCATGGCGTAGCCCAGCAGACAGGCCTGCCCCATGGTCAGGTTATGGGAGGCGTTGACCAGCATAAGCTGCAAGGGCGCGGAATAGCCCTCTGTGCCGTAATAGCCAAGGGAAAGACCCAGAATGGTCAGACTGATGAGGATTGCAAAGCCGATGGAAGCGGTCAGCCCGGCAGCCAGCTTTGCCCAGTAGAGCTGCAGCCTGCCCTTGGCGGCGCTGAGAGTGAGCTGGTCGGTGCGGCGGGTGTGCTCCTCATAGAAAATATTGCACAGGCACAGGGGAATCAGCAGCAACAGCATCACTCCCGCGGTGTTCAGGCATTCCAGGGGAATACTCCATCCGGAATATTCATAGTAGGTCATGGGCTTGGCAATGCTGGTTTCCTGCTGCCGCCAGTAGGCCTTCTCCGGTTCGGTCAGCCCAAGCTTCACCCAGTATTCTTCCAGATTGTTCGCTCTGGTGTCATAAAGCGACTGCTCCTCCGGCGTCCAAGCCATGACTTCCTCCAGATCGGCACCCAGCGCACTGCGGATAAAGTTAAAAATGGGGCTGTAGGGGCGGGCATAGGTCTGGTATTCTTCCGTCAGCTGATACCGCTGCACCCCGGCGGGGATTTTTCGGTAGCCATCCATGGTTTCTTCCAGCAGCGTCTGGTCGATGGGTCTGCCGGACAGAGCCCGGCTGTAGGCCTGATCCACCTGAAACATATGGTAGTAGGTGTCGTACGCTGTTCCGTCCACATAGTGGGTGCCAATCAGTCCGGCAAACACCGAAAAGCCGCAGGTGGCAAGGCTCAGCAGCAATCCGACCCAGACAAGCTTTCGTTTCGCCAGCTTTTTCAGCTCAAACCGGTACAAAGTCCTGAAATTATCCATGCTGCGCGTCCCCCTCAAATTGTGCCAGATAAAACGCTTCCAGATCTCCTTTGCCGGAATCCCATTTGCCCTGATAGATGAGCTGCCCATCCTTCATCATGAGAATCTCGTCGGCAATATGCTCCACATCTGAGACAATGTGGGTGGACAGCAGCACTATGCTGTCTCTGCCCAGGGACGCGATGAGGTCCCGGAAACGCACCCGCTCCTTGGGATCCAGCCCGGCGGTGGGCTCGTCCAAGATCAACAGCTTCGGGTCATTCAGCAGCGCTTGCGCAATGCCCAGCCGCTGTTTCATGCCGCCGGAAAAGGTTTTGATTTTCTTGCTGCGAACATCCGTCAGTGACACCAGCGCCAGAAGCTCCGTGGCCCTGCGCCGCGCCTGACGCTTGGGGATGCCCTTCAGAGCGGCGAGATACAATAGAAAATCCATGGCGGTAAACTCGGGGTAATAGCCAAAATCCTGGGGCAGGTATCCCAGCACCGCCCGGTAGGCTTCCTGGGTGACATCCATTCCGTCAAAGGTGATGCTGCCGCCGGTGGGGGTGAGAATGCCGCAGAGCATCCGCATGAGGGTGGTCTTTCCCGCGCCGTTGGCGCCCAGCAGACCGTACACGCCCGGATGCAGTCTGGCGCTGACCCGGTCCACTGCAATGCGGCTGCCATACTGCTTGCTGAGCCGGTCTATGATAAGCTCCATGATACTTCCTCCATTCCGTTTACAAATTGGGTGTACTGTTTTCCAGCGCCGATGCAGAAGCAAAGCGCAGCGGCAGTCCACCAGCACAGACTGTTCTCCTGATAAATCCGGGGATAATTCATACCGCTCAGCAGTGCTGCAAAGCTGACCAGCACACAGACGCCTGCACACAGATACAGCCCCTCCCGTCCCCGGTGCTGCCGCAGAAGCCAGGAACCGACCATCGCGGTGAGCAGGAAGGGGGTCAGCAGGTACACCCCTGCGGCGAAAAATCCGCGGCTTCGGGCAGCCAGCACTGTCATCCCTCCCAGCACCAGCAGGTTGCTGATGCCCAGAATCGTCAGCCGCATGAGGATCACGCTGCGCAGGGAGAACCGGGCCGCCATTTCCAGCTCTGCCATGCCGCAGGCTTCCGAGCGCCCGCTTTCGGCTGTGAGCATCAGCGCCAGAAGAGGGGTCAGGGCGGAAAACACCCATACCGATTCCGGAGAACACCGCCGGGAAACCGCCAGCGCCGCTGCGAAAAGCAGTGCAGACACGCCCCAAACCCATTTGCGCAGAAATCCAATCTGAGTCAGCAGCAGGAGGTGCAGTCCGGCCTCCTGGGGCGGGAGCTTCCGCAGAAAGGCACGTTTGTTCTCCGGCGGCGGGGGAGAAACGGCGCGAATTAAGGCACGTTTCCAGAATTTCATGGTTTGTTTCCTCCTTCCAGCGCCCGCCGGAAATTTCCGGCGGCTGTTTTCAGTCGGCGGTATGCCGAGAAGCGGGATATCCCCAGCAGCCCGGCGATGGAGGACATTGGCACCTGGCTGACATAGCGCAGCAGCAACAGCTCCTGCTCCTCCGGCGGCAGCGCCCGGAGGGCGGTTCGCACGGACAGGTCGGTAATCCAGTCGTCCTCCGGTGTGATGCCTGTGATGATTTCCTCCAGCGGCTGCTCCGGAAGGGAGCGCCGCTGGTCTGTGCAGAGATTCCGGGCGATGGTGTACAGGCATTTCATGGCATCGCTGCCGCTGAGACCGGGGTAATGCTCCAAGTATCGAAGGATGGCTTCCTGCGTCACATCCTCCGCCTGCTGCCGGTGACGCAGCCGGAAATAGCAGTAGCGGTACAGTTTGTCATATTGTTCTTCCAGTTCCAGAGCCACGCAGGAAACCTCCTTTCACTGTGTATAACGACCGGACAGGGGAAAATGTGCGGTTCTTTGGAAAAAATGGGAAAAAATGAAAAAGTCATTGCGAAGTAAGTGACCGATGTCACCTACTTCGCAATGACCGTTCCTTTTTCTGATTACCGGCGGTAGAGAATGCCGATCATATTGGGGCCGGTGTTGATGCCGATGATGCAGCCCACCTCATATTCCGCCATGGGGGGCTGATCCATTACGTCAGCGCAGGCGGCCTTCAGCGCTTTCAGCGCCTCCAGATTGCTGCCGTACACCAGACAGTAGTTTGTACCGGGACGGCGCTCCTTCTGGCAGATGTCCACCAGCGCGGCGATGGCCTTGTGTTCGCCCCGCACCTTGGACAGAATCTTCGCTTCGCCGTCCTCAAAGGTAATCAGGGGTTTCAGACCAATGGCGTCGCCCACAAAGGCAGCGGCAGGGGAGATGCGTCCGGATTTTTTGACACATTTCAGATTCAGGGGTACGAACATGGGACGGGTGTACTCCACCCAATCCTGCACATGGGCGATGATTTCCTCCACGGTGGCGCCGGCTTGCACCATTTGCGCCGCTTCCACCACCGCCATGCCATAGGCCATGCTGTAGGTACGGGAATCAATAATATGGATGTTGAGCTTTGCTTCGGGATTTTCTTCCAGGAACATATCCCGGGTCATCACCGCCGCCTGATAGGTACCGGAGCCTTTGGAATTGATGGCAATGTGGATCAGGTCGGTGTAACCTTCCTCCCATACCTGCCGGTACAGCGCCAGATACTCCGTAGCCGTAACCTGAGAGGATACCGGCAGTTTTTCCGCTTCGTCCAGAATTTTATAGAACTCCGAAGGGGTGATGTCCACGCCGTCCCGGTATTCCTTGCCTTCTGCCAGAATGGTCAGGGGCAGCACGCTGATGTTCAGCGACTCCCGGAAGGACTGGGGAATATCGGAGGTGGAATCCGTAGAAATCTTGATTTTGCTCATGGTTTCTTTCCTTTCCGTAGATGTTGTGAAATGTCGGTCAGTGGGAGGCAGGGGTGGAGTCCGCCATAAAACCGTTGGGCTCCGGATCCTTGCGCCGCAGGTATTCTGCACCCCAGTCCCGGATAGCCACCAGAATGGGCATCAGGCTTTTTCCGGTTTCCGTCAGGGAATACTCCACTTTGGGCGGAATCACAGGGAAAACCTCCCGGTGCACCAGCTGCTGGTTTTCCAGCTCCCGCAGCTGCTGGGTCAGCATTTTGGGAGTGGCCTTGGCGATGCGTGCGCGCAGCTCGGAAAACCGCAGCTTCCCTGCGGACAGATGCCATAGAATCAGGGCTTTGTATTTGCCGCCGATGAGCTCCAGCGTTGTCTCCACAGGACAGGTATTTTCCATGGACTGCCTCCTATAGTATCTTTTTAGGTAGTATAGTACAAAATAGTGCGTACTTGCGCTTTTGAACACGCATGGTAAAATACTACCATATAGGCAAAGCTATATTGTTAACATTCTGTGAACACTTGAATGCGGCTACCCGGAAACCGGAAAAGGGATTGATTTTCCGGCCCGGGCAGGTCATAATAAATACAGGGAGGGACGACCCCCTTGCGGGCGCGCGCTTGCAGCGCCATTGCCCTGCGCCTGCGCATTTCAAGGAAACTACGCCGGGAACTCCCAAAGAACCGGCGACCATTATCAAGGAGGAACCAAAGATGAATACTGTGATTACTGTCAACGGCATGATGTGCACCCACTGCAAGGCACGGGTGGAGAAGGTCTGCAAGGGCGTGCCCGGCGTGGAGGACGCGGTGGTGGATCTGAAGGCGAAAACCGTTACCATCACCGGAAATCCGGACATCGCTGCGGTGAAGAAGGCCATCACTGACGCGGACTACGAGGTTGTGGAGTAAGCGTATGCGGGAAGATTTCTGGTTCCCGTCCAAGGGCGCGGGAAAAATCCACGGCTGCCGCTGGCTGCCGGAAGGGGAGCCGAAGGCAGTTTTGCAGATTGTCCACGGCATCGCGGAATATATCGAGCGCTATGATGACTTTGCCAATTATCTGAATGGTCTTGGCATTCTGGTTGTGGCGGAGGATCACATGGGTCATGGCCAGTCGGTAAACGGCGAGGGAATTCAGGGCTACTTCCACGGCGGCTGGTTTACCGCCGTGGAGGACACCATGACGCTGCTACAGGACACACGGGTAGGTTATCCCACACTTCCCTACATCCTGTTCGGGCACTCCATGGGCTCCTTTATGGCGCGAACCATTCTGTGCAAATATCCGGACAGCGGTATTTCCGCCGCCATTATCTGCGGCACCGGCTGGCAGCCCGCCGCAGCGCTGAAGGCAGTGATTCCCGTGATCGACCGGGTCTGCAAAAAGACGGGGGAGACGAAGCCCAATGCCACCTTGCAGAATCTGGTGTTCGGCGGCTACAACCGCCGGGTGGAGCACCCCCGGACGGAATTTGATTGGCTGAGCCGGGATGCAAAGCAGGTGGACGCTTACATCGCCCATCCCATGTGCGGCTTTACCGCCTCCGCAGGTCTCCTGCGGGAGATGATGAAGGGCATTTTGTATATCGAGCAGCCGGAGAACCTGGCCGCCATGCAAAAAGATCTGCCTGTGTTCTTTATCGCCGGCGGGGACGATCCGGTGGGCAGCTACGGCAAGGGCGTGCGCAAGGCGGCGGAGGCATTCCAAAAGGCGGGCATGGTCAACGTTACCACCCGGATTTATCCCCTGTGCCGCCATGAGATTCTCAATGAGATCAACCGGCAGGAAATCTACGAGGATGTGGCTCAGTGGATTGGGAAACAAATATCATAAAATGCTTATCTAAAGTCAGTAAAAGAAGAATTTAATTGACAATTGACAATGAACAATTGACAATTGTGGTATCCCTTCGGGATGGATAAAAAAACGGGCACCACCGAAATACGAATCTATTCAATCGTCCCGAAGGGACACAATCATTGTCAACTGTCAATTGTCAACTAAAGAACAATTTATTATAAATATCCGATTTATTGGACTTAATTCGCGCTATACTATTGCCAGAAACCAAGGGAAGCTCTGAATAAATCGACAAGAGCTGACAGCGAGAGATTTTGATTCATCGGAAGGTTCGAAAAACAGAGGAATACTGTATGTATTTCCTGTTTTTCAAACCGCATCGGTGGAGCAAAAGATCCGCTGCTCAGCCGCAGGCGATTTGTTCAGAGGTTCCCAAGAAGAAAGGCGGATGGCTATGTATCAGCTGCGAAACGTTCACGGACACATTCAGGTATACGATTGGAAGGGCAATTTCCTGTTCTCTGCGGACAGCGAGCGGGAGGCCAGAGAGGAACTGGAAAGCTATGCGGAATCTGCGGCTTGATATCTGCTATGACGGCACCCGCTACCGGGGCTGGCAGCGCCTGCCGGGCAGGGATGATACCATTCAGGGAAAACTGGAGACGGTTTTGAGCCGGATTCTGGAGGAATCCATCGAAGTCAGCGGCAGCGGACGCACGGATGCCGGGGTGCACGCCCGGGGACAGGTGGCGAATTTCCACTGCGAAAACCCCATGCCCCCGGAGGAAATTCTGAAAAACCTGCGCAGGTATTTGCCGGAGGATATCGGCATATATTCCTGTAAGGAAGTATCTCCCCGGTTCCACGCCCGTTTCAACGCCCGGGAGAAAACCTACTGCTACCGGATCTGGAACAGCGATGCGCCCTGCGTTTTTCAGCGGCGGTTCGTGGCGGTCATGCCGGAGCCGCTGGATACGGCGGCCATGGAGCAGGCGGCGGCACTGCTGCTGGGGCAGCACGACTTTTCCGCATTCTGCGGCAATGGGAGAATGAAAAAATCCACGGTACGCTTTCTGCGCGCCATCGACGTCACCCGCCAGGGGGAAGAAATCCAAATCCGCTTCACCGGAAACGGCTTCCTTTACAACATGGTGCGAATTCTGGTGGGGACTCTGGTGGAGGTCGGCAGGGGGGAACGCCCAGCGGAATCCATGCCGGAGTTGTTCGGCGGAAAACGGGAGCAGGCGGGCTTTCTGGCCCCAGCCCAGGGGCTGTGTCTGGAGGAGGTACAGTATTGAACATACAGATTTTTGGTAAAGCAAAGTGCTTCGACACGAAAAAGGCGGAGCGATACTTCAAGGAGCGGCGGATTCCCTTTCAGTCCATCGACCTGAAAAAGTACGGCATGTCTGGCAGGGAATTTGACAGCGTTCTCCGGGCGGTAGGCGGTATCGACAACCTCATCGATTGGGACAGTAAGTCCCCGGAGATCACTCTGATGAAGTACATGGAGGACAATACCGCCAAGGAGGACAAGGTCTTTGACGACCCCATCCTGATGAAAACCCCGGTTGTCCGCAATGGCAAACAGGCCACCGTGGGCTACTGTCCCGAGGTTTGGGCGGCCTGGGAATAATCAATAACAGTTTACAAAAGCAGTTCTTCCGGAGGAGGGACTGCTTTTTCCTGTTTTTTCGGCATTTGTGAAATTTTGTCTTGCAGAATTTGTCAAATAATGATAAAGTAGGAGAACGTAATGACCAGAATACTTACTTGCATTCAGAATGTGATTCTCGGCGTGCCGGCGATGGTGCTGATTCTGGGCGTTGGCCTGTTTCTGACGGTGGGGCTGGGGTTTCCCCAGATCCGGTTGTTTCCCAGGGCGCTGGGGATGTTTTTCCGGCGGCTGTTTGCCGGAAGGACGCCGGAAAACG
This sequence comes from Faecousia sp., assembly GCA_051867285.1. Classification (GTDB taxonomy): domain Bacteria; phylum Bacillota; class Clostridia; order Oscillospirales; family Oscillospiraceae; genus Faecousia. Next base: position 16,000 of record JBJDYL010000115.1, read on the forward strand.
GAGTGTCCTCCTTTCAGGCGCTGTGTACCGCTCTGGCGGCCACCGTGGGCACCGGGAACCTGGTAGGTGTCGCCGGAGCAATTTGTCTGGGAGGCCCCGGCGCGATTTTTTGGATGTGGGTCTGCGGCTTCATCGGCATGGCCACCAAGTATGCCGAGGCGGCGCTGGCCGTGCGCTACCGGGTGGAAACGCCCGATGGCTACGCCGGTGGTCCCATGTATGTGATGACCCGGGGATTGGGCGGTGGTTTTTCCTTTTTGGCGAAGGCTTACTGCCTGTTCGGAATGCTTGCCGCCTTTGGAGTGGGCAACGCAGCCCAGATCAACGCGGTGGTTACCGGGGTAAACGATGTGGTGCGCCGGTTCGGCGGACAGACGGGTCCGACTGGCAACATGGCCATGGGACTGCTGCTGGCGGCGCTGGTGGGCGTGCTGCTCTTTGGGGGCGCGAAGCGTGTGGGCGCGGCGGCGGAACGGCTGGTTCCTTTTGCCGCAGGCGCGTATATTCTTCTGTGTGTCGGTGTGCTGCTGGTGTTTCACGGTCGGATTCCGGATGCGCTGGAGCAGATTGTCGCCGGGGCGTTCTGCCCCCGGGCGGTTACCGGAGGAATGCTTGGCTCTGCCTTTCAGGCGCTGCGCGTCGGCTGCAGCCGGGGTGTATTCACCAATGAGGCAGGCATGGGCACGGCTTCCATTGCCCACGCCTGCGCGGATGTGGCACACCCGGCAGAGCAGGGGCTGATGGGTATTGTGGAAGTGTTTCTGGACACCATTGTGATTTGTACCCTGACCGCGCTGGTGATTCTGGTCAGCGGCATCCCCATTCCCTACGGTACCGACGCAGGCGCGGAATTGACGACCCGGGCGTTCTCCCGGGTTTATGGCACCAGCGCGGGGGTGTTTCTTGCGGCAGCGCTGACCCTGTTTGCTGTCGCCACCATTCTGGGCTGGGGATTGTACGGCGCCCGCTGCGCCGAATTCCTGTTTGGAAGCAGGGCGTGGAAGTATTTTGCCGCTGCCCAGACGGCGGCGGTGGTGCTGGGTGCGGTGTTGGACACGGCGACGGTCTGGCAGCTTTCCGAAATGGCAAACGGCCTGATGGCCATTCCCAACCTGATTGCTCTGGCGGCGCTGAGCGCTGAGCTTCGCCGCATTACAAAAGAATATCAAAAATCCGGCGCTTTTGGCAGACGCCGGTGGAGGTAATTATGCAGATTTCCATCAACGCGAACCGCTGTGAGCCCTCTCCCATGCGGAAATTCCATCCCCTGGCCGTGAAGGCCAAAAAAGAGGGCAAGAAGATTTATCATCTGAATATCGGTCAGCCCGACCTGCCCACCCCGAAGGAATTCTATGAGGCAGTTCACGCCTTTGCGGACCGGACGCTGGAATACGAGGCATCCCCCGGACGTCCCACCCTGATTGAGGCGATCAAGAACTATTATGCCAAGCTGGGCGTTTCTCTGGAGGATAACGACATTCTCGTTACCACCGGCGGCAGTGAGGCGCTGCTGTTCACCTGCCTGTCCATTCTGGATCCTTATACCGAGGTTATCATCCCGGAGCCTTACTACCCCAACTACACCACCTTTGTTCACGCGGCGGGCGGCGTTATCCGCGCCCTGCCCACCAATCCCTGGGAGGGCTACCGCTATGCTGACCGGGAGCGCATTGAAAGCCTGATCACCCCCAACACCCGGGCCATTATGATTACCAATCCCGGCAATCCCACCGGCGTGGTGCTGGACGAGAAGGAAATGCGGATGATCGCGGACATCGCCAAGAAGCACAACCTGTTCCTGATCTGCGACGAGGTGTATCGGGAGTTCTGCTATGATGACAAGTTCGGCGTGCCCACCATGGCCCGGTTCCGGGACATCGACGAGAACCTGG
>JBJDYL010000116.1:0-17766 GCA_051867285.1 Faecousia sp.
TATAGCCCTTTTCCGTGAGAATTTTCAGGAAATTCAGCACATAGGGATGCACCTTGCCCCGGAAGCTGTCGTCCAAAATTTGGCAGCGTTCCGCCTTGGTCAGGTTGGGGGAGGAGAGGAGGCGGATAAAATCCGGCTCCTGGCGAAAGCCTGCGCGCAAAGCGGCAAGCTGCTCCCCTACTTCCGCGGCGAGGGATTCTTCTTTCGCCAGCTCATACAGGGATTCGCCGTAAACATTTCCCACTTCCGTCATACGTTATCACCCAATTCGTCAATGAAGCGGTCGATCATATCCGCCTGGTCGCCTGCGTTCAGTTCCCGGGCGACAACCTTGCCTGCAATCGCCATAGCCAGATCGGAGATCTCATTCTTGGCCTCGTTCAGCGCCTTCTTTTTCTCCAGCGCAATGTCAGCAGCAGCCTTGGACTTGATCTGGGCGGCCTGCTGCTGGGCCTGGGCGATGATTTCTTCACTGCGGGAATTGGCAGTGCGCTGGGCGGTCAGCAGAAGGTCGTCCGCCTTGGCTTTGGCCTGAAGCATGTTCTGCTCGTAGGTCTGCTTGATGGCCAGCGCTTCGGACTTGGCGTTCTCCGCTTCAGTGATCTGCTTGTCGGCAGCTTCCCGGCGCTGGTCGATGATGGCCTTGATTTTGTCCAGAAAGAAGATCTTGACGATCAGCAGCTGGATAAACAGGTTACAGATCTGCGCGATCAGGGTTACGGGATTTACCGTCACCAGTGACTGGTAAAGGGTATCCATTGCGTTGCCTCCTTCCGGCGTAAAATGATTGGATAAAAAGCCGGAATCAGCCCAGATAGTTCATGAACATACCGGGAGCCACGAAGATCAGCAGCAGGCCGGTAACGAAGCCGTAAATACCGGTGGTCTCAGACAGCGCGATACCCAGAATCATGGAGCTGGTAACGTCGCCCTTGCACTCGGGATTGCGGCCGATGACCTCACAGGCGCGGGCAGCACAGTTACCTTCGCCGATACCAGGGCCGATACCTGCGATCAGAGCCAGACCGGCGCCGATGGCGCAACCTGCCAGAGCAATGCCTTTAGCCAGAATTTCCATACTATTTTCCTCCTAAAAATGATTTACAGAGTGTTTATTCAAATGGCGGCAGTCAATCGCCTGCGGCCTGTTTGATGAAGAGAGTGGTCAGCGTGCAGAAAATAAACGCCTGAATGCAGCCGCCGAACCAGTCGAAATACAGGCTGGGAATGGCGGGAATGCCCACGGTCAGCCAGGGGAACGTTACGCCCAGTTTGGTCAGCACGCCCAGCACGCCCAGAATCGCGGCGATGATGCCCACAATGAAGGGGAGCTTTTTGCCGGATCTGCGCCCCATGATAATCAGCGCGGCACCCGCGATTGCCACGACAAGTCCCACATACAGGCTGGAGCCCAGCAGACGGAACAGAGCGCTGTTGGCGGCGGTGAGGGCAGCGTAGATCAGGGTGCTGATGACGGTGCCGGACAGGATGTTGCCGAAGTGACGGCAGGCCATGGACACCGGGGTGAAGCACTCGCTCATAACGTTGATGGGCAGCAGGATGAAGATGGGATCCAGGAAGCCCTTCAGATAGCCCAGAATACCGGATGCCTTGATCTTGTGATAGGTGATCAGCACAAATACCACCAGACCCCAGGCAAGCTCCGTCATCAAATCGGCGGTGGGGCTCCAGATACCGAGTAAGCTAATCAGGTTGGAGACGATGCTTGTGACGAAGATGGTGCCCACCAGCGGGATGTAGCGGTCAAATTCCGGCCCCATGTTGCCCCGGACAAAGTTCACCAGCGAACCATAGATCATTTCCGCCACCGCCTGCTTCCGGGAGATACCCGTGACCTTCAGGCCGGAACCCAGCCAGATGCACAGCGCGGAAATAATGATCATCACCAGCCAAGCCACCGCCAGGGTCTGGGTGATCTGCACGGTGCCGAAGATGGGGACGTTTTCAAAGGTTGCCAGAATTCTTGCGCCGTTGATTGATACTTCCATAAAACACAATCACCTCATTACAAATGGACTGTTAAACTTCAAACGTACCCAGAGTATCTTCCGGCTCGTCCTCTTCCGCCATGGGTTTGGCAGGGGCGGCGGAGCTGGATGGGAACAGCTTGTTCCGGCTCTGAAGGAAAAAGATCACCACATTGGGAAAGAGAATCGGCGCGGCGCCCGCCACAAAATGGATGGGCTTCACCAAAAAGCAGATCACCACCCAGCCGGCCTGAAGAATCAGACGGACATTGTAGCTGAGCTGAAACCGGGCTTTCATCTTCTTTTTGCTTTCGATTTCCACCGCGCTCTGCACCGTCAGGCACAGGATAGCAAAATTCGCAATTGCCACCACGGAGCCGCAGGCGGCGCCCAGCAGAATTCGTCCGGCGGAAAATGTGCCGATTCCCACAAGGCTCAGCACGAACAGCCCGGCGATGAGAATGCCGTCGCAGACCAGCGTGCCCAGAGCGATGCGGGAAAGCTCTTTGCGGGATGCAGGTTGTAATTTCATGGGATACGTTCCTTCTTTTGGTCAGGTATGGTCATTGAAGCTGACGGGGGGCTGCTTTCCGCTTCCGGCATCCTCCGCCGCCCGGCGCATGGAGCGCAGGCAGGAGCGGGCGGTGCTGATGCTGGTAAGGACGCCCAGAATTCCCAAAACCACCACGATCCACATACCCAGTCCAAATTTGCCCTGAAGCCAGGATGCCAAAAGCAGAAAAAACACGGTGGGAAAAATGGCGGAAAGGCCGAACTGAACGACCCACATCAGTAAACTGAGAAGTTTCATGGTTCCTCCGCGATTACAGCAATTTACATTTATTATAGCTTTCCTCCTGCCAAAATGCAAGGAGAATCTGCGTTCTTTTTCGCATTCCGGGGGATTGTGTTCTATTGTTTCCAGTTTGTTCATAAAAGATTTACCAGCCCTCTTTTCATTTTGCCCAAAGTAGTGTAAAATGGCACAAAACCCCGCCTCCCGGCATAGAATACCGGGAGGTGGTATTATGGGTTGGTTTGTGCTGCTGGGAGCGCTGGCGGCCTTCGGCGCGCTCAGCGCGGTGTGGGCAATTCTGGGCTGGCTGCTGCCGGGGGCAGGAGGCTGCGCGCTGGTGTGCGTGGGAATGCCCGATGAAGGAATCCGCAGCCGCTACCGCTGGCTGCGGGGAATGGGGCTGCTGAACTGCCCACTGATTGCCGTGACGGAGGAAGCGGAAACCGCGGGAGAAGAAACGGAAATATGCAGCCGGGAAGATCTGCTTGCCCGGCTGGAATGGGAGAGAAACCGATTTGATGGAACAGGAACTGGAGATTCTGCAGGGCGCAGTGAGCGCAGTGGTATATCAGAATTATGAAAACGGCTACGCTGTACTGCGGCTGAACGTAGGCGGCGGACAGACGGTGACGGTGGTGGGCACCATCCCCCTGCCCGCCGTGGGCGAGCGGCTGATGGTCACGGGAAAATGGAGCAACCACAGTAGCTACGGACGGCAGTTTGAGGCAGAATTTTTAGAGCGGCTCATGCCCCAGACCACCATGGAAATCCTGAATTATCTGTCCAGCCGGGTCATCAAGGGCATCGGCCCCCGGATGGCGGCGCGGATTGTGGAGCGGTTCGGGGATCAGACACTGGCGGTGATGGAACGGGAGCCGGAACGGCTGGCGGAGGTTTCGGGGATTTCCCGGGAAAAGGCAAGAGCCATCGGGGAAGAATTCCGGCTTCAGGTGGGCATCCGGCAGATTATGGAGTTTTTCGCCCTGCACCACCTGAGCGCGGAGCTGGCGGTGCGTACATACAAAAAGTATGGCGACAGCACCATGGAGCTGCTGTATGACGATCCGTACCTTTTAATGGATGAGGAGCTGGAAGCCTCCTTCGGCGCGGTGGATCAATTTGCCATCGCCCTGGGTGTGGCAGGGGACGATCCCCGCCGGGTGGAGGCAGGCGTCCTGTTTGAACTGAACTATAATCTCACCGGCGGGCACAGCTTCCTGCCGGAGGACAAGCTCATTGCCGCCACCGCCCGGCTGCTCCATGTGGGGGAGGAGACGGTGCAGCAGGGCGTGGAGCGGCTTCTGGAGGTGGACAGGCTGGTGCGGGACACCCTGACGGGAATCTCGGTGATTTATCTGCCCCGGCTGTACGAAGCGGAGACAGAATCCTCCCAACGACTGCTGGAGTTTGCCGGACACACCTTCCCCGCGCCAAAGCATCTGGAGAAACTGATTCGGGAAGTGGCCCGGGACGGGGGCATCGATTATTCCGAAGAACAGACCTGCGCCATCCGGGAGGCGGCGACCTCCGGGCTGCTGCTGATCACCGGCGGCCCCGGCACCGGAAAGACGACGATCTTAAATGGCATTCTGGAGCTGCTGGGGCGGATGCAGCTGCGCTGCCTGCTGGCGGCGCCTACCGGGCGGGCAGCAAAGCGGCTGACGGAGGTCACCGGGGAGGACGCTTCCACCATCCACCGGCTGCTGGAAGCAGGCATCGACCCCGCCACCGGGAAAATGTTCTTTGCCCGGGATGAGGAAAATCCCTTAAAATGCGATGCGGTGATTGTGGACGAAATGTCCATGGTGGATGTGGAACTGCTGCACAGTCTTTTGCAGGCTATCCCTGGGGGAAAACGGCTGATTCTGGTGGGCGACCCCGACCAGCTTCCTCCGGTGGGGCCGGGCTTTCCCTTCAGCGATATGCTCCGCAGCGGACAGCTTCCTACGGTGCGCCTGACGGAGATTTTCCGGCAGGCCCGGCAGAGTCTGATTGTTATGAACGCTCACCGGGTGAACCGGGGAGAAATGCCGGATTTGAAAACCGTGAACAGTGACTTTTTCTTCATGCGCCGGGGCAACGAGGAGGGGGTGTGCAGCCTGATCCGGGATCTGTGCGCCACCCGGCTGCCGCAAAATATGGGGATTCCCGCTGACCAGATTCAGGTGCTTTCCCCCACCCGGAAGGGGGCGGTGGGCACGGTGAACCTGAACCGGCTTTTGCAGGCGGCGCTGAACCCGCCATCGCCGGATAAAAAGGAGCGCCAGTTTGGCGACTACCTGTTCCGGGAGGGCGACCGGGTGATGCAGATTCGCAACAATTACGATATCCTGTGGAAGAAAACCGACGGCAGCGCGGTGGGCGCAGGAATTTTCAATGGGGACGTGGGCATCATTCAGAGCATCGACACCGGCTCCGAAACCCTGACTGTCCTGTATGACGACCGGGAGGCGGAGTACGACTTTACCCAGCTGAACGAGCTGGAGCCTGCCTACGCCATGACCGTCCACAAGAGCCAGGGCAGCGAATACCGGGCGGTGGTTCTGGCTGCATGGAACGGCTCGCCCTACCTTCTCAGCCGCAGCATTCTCTACACCGCCATCACCCGGGCACGGGAGTTGCTGGTGGTTGTGGGCCGGGAGGAGACGGTGGGAATCATGGTGGAAAACGCCAAAAAGAACCGCCGCTACACCGGACTGAAGCTGCGATTACAGGGGAGAATCGGATGAAAATATACCACGTTCTGATGGAGCTGCTGTTTCCGCCCAAGTGCATTCTGTGCGGCTCCCTGCTGAAAAACGGGGAGACGGATCTGTGCAAAGCCTGCCGGGTGGACGCCCCGGAATACCCAAACCGCAAAATAAAGCTGCAATTTCTTGACAGTTTCGTCGCTGTCTGGTACTATGAAGGGAACGTAAGGAAGAGCCTTCTGCGTTATAAATTCCGGAATAAGCGCAGTTATTCCCTTTCTTACGGCAGAATTCTCGCCATGAAGCTGCTGCAGGCGTACCCGGAGGGCTTTGACGTGCTGACCTGGGTGCCCGTGAGCCGCCTGCGCAGGCTGCGCCGGGGCTACGATCAGGTAGAGCTGCTGGCTTACGCGGTGGGGAAAGAACTGGGGATTCCTCCGGTTCCCACTTTGAAGAAAATTCGCAACAACCGCCCCCAGTCCCGCCTGGAAGGCGCGGAGGTTCGCAGGGCGAACGTGCTGGGCGCTTACCGGGTTGTGGACACCGTTCCGCTGAAGGGAAAGCGTGTCCTGCTGCTGGACGACATTCTCACCACCGGCGCCACCGCCGGGGAATGCGCCAGAATGCTCTTATGCGCCGGGGCGAAGGAAGTACATTGCGCCGCAATCGCGGCGGCACGAAAGTAAAGGTGTAGCTATGTCTCTGTTTTCTATGTTTTCCAATGATCTGGGCGTGGATCTTGGCACGTCCAATGTTCTGATTTATGCCGATGGCAAGGGCCTCGTGGTGCGGGAGCCTTCCGTTGTGGCGGTGGACAAGAACACCGGCAAGATTCTGCAGGTGGGCGCCGCCGCCCGGAATATGCTGGGCAGAACCCCCGGCAACGTGGTGGCCATGCATCCGCTGAAGGACGGCATTGTCTCCGATCATGAAATGACCGTCCGGATGCTGCAGGAAATGTTCAAAACCGCCACCAAGGCCGGCCTGTTCACCCCCAAGCCCCGTGTGGTCGTCTCCGTTCCCTCCGGCGTGTCCGAGGTGGAGGAGCGCAGCGTCATCAACGCCGCCATCGAAGCCGGCGCCCGCCGTGTGTTCCTGATTGAGGAGCCTTTGGCTGCGGGCCTGGGCGCGGGACTGGATATTCGCGGGGCAAGCGGCCACCTGGTGGTGGACATCGGCGGCGGCACCACGGACATCGCGGTGCTGAGCATGAACGGCGTGGCCGTGTCCTCTTCCCTGAAAATCGCGGGCAACTACTTTGATGAAATGATCGCCCGTTATGTGCGCCGCCAGCACGGCGTGGTCATCGGACAGGTGACTGCCGAAAGCGTGAAAATTCAGATCGGTCAGGTCTATCCCCGGGATGAGGAGCGGAGCATGAACATCAAGGGCCGGGACTTTAAGACCGGTATGCCCAAGATGGTCACTCTGACCTCCACGGAGATTTACGAGGTTCTGCGCCGCCCCGCCAGAATGATCGCCGACGAGGTGCTGTCCGTGTTGGAAGAGACCAGCCCGGAACTGGTGTCCGATATCTCCGAAAACGGCATCACCATCACCGGCGGCTGCGGCCAGCTGTGGGGCATGGATCTGCTGCTGATGGAGCGCACCGGCATCGCCTGTATCCTGGCAGACGATCCTGATTCCTGCACCGCCTATGGCGCGGGCAAGAGCCTGGCCTGGATCAACAATATGCAGGAAGGCCCCATTAACATCGCCCGCCGCCGTGCCATGCGTGGTTGATAACGGAATCATAACAGAACTGTCATTGCGAACCGGTTGCTGATGCCGCTGGTTCGCAATGGCAGTATTTTTTGCGCTGTTTTAAGAAAATCCTAATCTTCTTAAGAAAAACATAAGGTGTCCGTAGATTGACAATCCAGATTCTGGAAGATATGATGGATTTGAAAGAAAGGAAGTGCATTTTATGAAACGGAGTGTTTCTGTTATTTTGACGCTGGCGCTGCTGCTGTTGCTGACAGCCTGCGGCCAGTCCACCGCCGGAGAAACGGTGATTGCCACGGCGTCGCCTGCCGAAACCATTGCGGAAACCGTGACTTTCCAGAATGGCCTGTACACGGTGTCTGATGTGGACAGCCTGATTGCCGTGATTGGCCCGGATCGGGAGATTCGGCTGGAAGAAGGCACCTATGACTTGTCCGCTGCCAGTACCTATGCGGGTGAGACGGGCAACGAATACTGTTACTGGAATGAAACCTATGACGGCTATGAGCTGGTGATTCGCAGTGCGAACAATCTCACGATCACCGGCGCTGGGAAGGACAGCGTGACCATTTCTGCTGTGCCCCGGTATGCACAGGTTCTGCGGCTGAATGGCTGTAGGAATGTTGCCATGACCGGTTTTACTGCCGGACACACGAAGGAACCCGGCGCCTGCGTGGGCGGCGTGATCTACCTGGACTACTGCACCGGCGTTTCCATCCGGGACGTGGGACTGTACGGCTGCGGCGTCACCGGCGTGACTGCCCAAGCTTGCAATGACCTGTCCGTTGCCAACAGCGATATTTACGAGTGCTCTTTCAACGGAATCTACCTGATGGACACTGTGGATGCCACCGTGACCAACTGCCGCATCTATGATCTTGGCAAGGGCGAGTGGGAAGCCAGCGAGGTATTCATGCTGAGCGGTAGCGCGGACATCACCATTTCCGACTGCGAGATCTACGACAATCTTTCCAACTATCTGGTCAGAAGCTCCGGCGTGGATCAGGTGACATTGAAAAACAACGTTTTCCGGGACAACTGGGTAAAGAGCAGTGCCTTCGGCACTTTTGGCAATTTCGTGACGATGGACGGCAACACCTTTGAAGACTGCCTGATCTACCGCTGGTTTGACAATGGCTGCGGCGCGGTGGATCCGGAGGGCAACACCATCACCGAGGACACCATGAACGGACTGATTCCCGCGGAAACCGTGCCCGACGGACCGAAAACCACCGTAACGGTAACCAACGCCGATGAATTCCTTGCCGCCATCGGCCCCAATACAGAAATTGTCATTGACGGGTCAACCATCGATCTCAGCACCGCCAAGGAGTACGGCGGCGGCCCGAAGCAGTACTACCGCTGGGAGGACATCTACGACGGCCCCGGTCTTGTGATCGCCGGCGCTGACAATCTGACCATCCGCAGCAAGGACGGCAAGACGAAAAACCACACCATCAGTGCCGTGCCCCGGTACGCAAACGTCCTGACGTTTGTCAATTGCGACAATCTGGTGCTCTCCGGTTTTACAGCGGGCCATACAGAGGAGCCGGGAGTCTGTGCCGGCGGCGTGCTGATGTTCCGGAATTGTGAGTCTATCTCCGTGGACAACTGCGGTCTGTTCGGCTGCGGCATTTTGGGAGTACAGGCGGAAAGCTGCACGGGCATCACCCTGCGCAAATGCGATATCTATGAGTGCAGCTACGGCGGCATCCAGATGTTGGATGTCACCGGCATCACCCTCGAAAAGTGCACCTTCCGGGATTTGGGCGGCAACAACCTGATACTGAACGGGTGCAGCGATGTGACCGTGGACGGCGAACCTCTGAACGGACAATATTATAACGGAAGGTAATCCAATTGACAGTTGACAATTGACAATTATAGAAGAGGTGAATTCGTGGAGAATCTGCTGCTGATATTGATTGACAGGCTTTGCGGAGCCATTGTGTCATTGCCGCTGGTATTAATTTATGTGTTTCTCTTTGACCGGCAGCGGGCGAAGCGGAAATGGCTCTGGATGACGCTGCTGGTGCTGTATCTCAACGCTATGTACATTGTCATCGGCGTGCCGGGCATTCAGTACGTCCGCTGGGATCCCACCATCAACCTGATTCCGTTTCAGGATTTTAGCCGAAGCAATCTTCTGGGCATGGCGCTGAACGTGGTGATGTTCGCGCCGCTGGGTTTCCTGCTTCCTGCTTATTTCGAGCGGTACCGGCAGTGGAACCACACGCTCTTTGCGGGAATCGTCACCTCTCTGACGGTGGAACTCATCCAGCTGTTCACCCTCCGGGCAACGGATGTGGACGATCTTCTGATGAACACCCTGGGCGCCGTGGTTGGCTTCCTGCTGGCGAAGCTGATTTTCCGCCACCGCAGCGCCGTGTACCGGGGCAAAAAGGACTGGCTGGAACTGGTGGTGATCAACACCATCGTCCTGCTGGTGATTGTGTTCATCCGGTATCCGCTAATGGAAGTCATTCTTCCCTATCTCCCATAAATCAGGAAAAGCACCGTGCGTTTGCACGGTGCTTTGTTTAGTTCAATTCCTCCATATCCAGCACTTCCCCATCGCAGGTCAGCTGCTCCAGGATGCCGTCGCGCAGGCGGTAGCCCTCGCCGCACAGGAGAAGCCCCTCGTCGTCCTGATAGAAGTAGCTGCCGTCGGGCAGGACGAAGAAAGTATTGCCCATGCTGTCCGCGTAGGTGATGTCCTCAAACAGCCGCAGGCCGTCCAGAATGTTGTCCTTCACCTTCTGGTAGTGGGGCAGGATGTTCACGCCGGTTAAGCCCAGGCCCTGTGCCCACCGGGGGAAGTCCGGGCTGGATTCTCCTTCCTCCTCCGGCTGGACGTAGACGGTGTCGGCGCAGTTCATGCTGCCTGCGCTGATGCCCACCACCACGCCGTCGAAGCCTTCCAGAATCTCCCGCAGGCCAATGTCCTGAAAGAAAGCGTTCTGGGTGGGCACATGCCCCCCGGACAGCAGGATGATATCGCTGTTTTCTACCAGGAATTCCGCTTCCCCGGCGTTAAAGCCGTCCAGAACGTGATAGGACTGGAAGGGCATCCCCGCCTCGGAAAACGCCGCCACGGTGTCCGCGCCGAACCGGCAGGTATCCTCCCGGTTGGTGGGGTCCGCGGCGATGAACAGCGCCCGGGGGCAGGGGGGAAGCACAGCGCGAATCCGGTCGATAAACTGGTTGTCGTTGCTAAGAATCGCCCGGTCGGCGTCGTTCACATAGGGACTGCTGGTCACGAATAAAACCATGTGTTATCTCTCCTTTGGAATGGAAAAGCCGGGGAAGTATTCCTCCACAAAATCCACTTTCTCCACCTGAAAGGACTTTCCGTTCAGGTTTTCCAGGGACCCGGCGTCGGTGGTGAAGGTAAAGGTCAGCTTGTAGGAGTACAGCGCCTGATAATTCCGGTCAAAGCGCTTATCCAGCTTGCCGTATTTGCCGTCGCCCAGCAGGGGATGCCCGGCGTGGGCGAACTGGGCGCGGATCTGGTGGGTTCTGCCGGTGATCAGCTCGCACTCCACTAAGGACAGCCCGTTTTTGCTGACAAGCGTCCGGTAGTTGGTCTGGCAGGTTTTGGAGCCGGGCTGGGGGGTGTCGGTGACAAAAACCCGGTTTTTCTTGGCGTCCTTGAAAAGGTAGCCTTTCAAAGAGCCGTCCCGGGGCTTTGGGGTGCCCTCCACAATGGCGAGGTATCGCTTGTCCAGCTCCCGGTCCTTGATTTTCTGGTTCATCACCCGCAGGGCTTCGGCGGTTTTCGCTGCGATGACGATGCCCCCGGTGTTCCGGTCGATGCGGTTGCACAGGGCGGGGGTAAAGGCGTTTTCCTCCCGGGGACGCCACTCCCGTTTCTGATAGAGGTAGGACTGAATGTGGTCGATGAGCGTTCTGCCGTATTCCGCCCCATCGTGGGGATGCACGGCAAGCCCCGGACGCTTGTCTACCAAGAGAATGTTTTCATCTTCGTAGACGATGTTCAGCTTGGGGGAGGCTACCGTCAGGTAAGCGTTGTCCTCCCGGGGCTTGTCGAAAAATTCGTCGTTGATATATAGCTGCAGTACGTCCCCGGCATTTAAGCGGGTATCCCGGTCAATGCGTTTGCCGTTGCACTTGATGCGCTTCAGGCGGATATACTTCTGCGCCAGGGAGGCGGGCAGCAAGGGAACGGCCTTGGCAAGGAAGCGGTCCAGCCGCTGTCCTGCGTCGTTGGGGCCGATGGTAAATTCTTTCATCAGAGCTTTCCTACATTCTCGTCAAAGTGGCGGTTGATCTGCTCGGTAAATTCCAGAGCGGCATTGTAGCCCATCTTCTTCTGCCGGTTGTTCATGGCGGCAACCTCCAGAATCACAGCCAGGTTCCGCCCGGGGGTGATGGGAATGGTGTTCATGGGAACCTGCACGCCCAGAATCTCCGTGTAATGTTCCTCAAGACCTAAGCGGTCATAGGCGTCCAGTGTGTTCCAGGGGACGATGTTCATGACCAGGTTGATTTCGTTTTCCAGCTTGACCGAGCCCATGCCGAACAGCTTTGCCACGTTGATAATGCCAATACCCCGCAGCTCCACATAATTGCGGATCAGGGCGGGGGCGGTGCCCATCAGGGAACTGGAGGAGACCTTGCGGATTTCCACAGCGTCGTCGGCGATCAGCCGGTGGCCGCGCTTAAGCAGCTCCACGGCGCATTCGGATTTGCCGATGCCGCTGTCGCCGGTGAGCAGGATCCCTTCGCCGTAGACCTCCACCAGGACGCCATGGCGGGTGACCCGGGGCGCCAGAGCGGTTTTCAGGTAAGAGATAATGGACGAAGCAATGGCGCTGGTGGCATCTTTGGACAGCAGGATGGTAATATTGTGCTTGCGCGCCATTTCCAGCATTTCCGGGTGGGGCTGGATCCCCCGGGCGATGATCAGGGCAGGGAATTTGTAGGAGAACAGCCGGTCAAAAATGGCGCTGCGGTTGGAAGGGGTCAGCTTTCCCACATAGCTCATTTCCACATTGCCCATCAGCTGCACACGCATGGGCTCATAGTGGTCAAAGAACCCCGCAAGCTGCAGGCCAGGGCGGGAAACGTCCTCCACCGTAATACGGATGGAGGCATAATCGGTGGAAGCGTACGCAACCTCCAGGTGGAATTCGTCCACCAGCGTTTTCAGCGGCACAGAATAGGTATCAATCATGGTTCCACCTCAGTATTCAGAGTTATTCTTGGGTTTCATTATAGCCGCCGCTGGGGGGAATATCAACCCATTTTCAAAAAAACGAAAAAAATTGAAAAAAGTGCTTGCAATTTTGGGGAAAGTCTGGTATCATAGTCAAGCGCCTGTGATAGGCGTAGTTTGTTGAGTAAACATCCGGATGGGAGGTGCAATAAATGGCTAAGTGTGATTTTTGTGGTAAGGGCGTAACCTTCGGTATCAAGGTCTCTCACTCCCACAGACGTTCCAATCGTGCATGGAAGCCCAACGTCAAGCGCGTTAAGGCTGTCGTGAACGGAACTCCCTGCCATGTGTACGCTTGTACCAGATGCCTCCGCTCCAATAAGGTCGAGCGTGCTATCTGATTTCCCTGGCATATAAAATACGCTGCTGAAAATTTCAGCAGCGTTTTTTATTTGCAACGAAGAACGCCGCCGGCACAGCCGGCGGCGTTCCTTTTGCATAATGGCGGCAGGAAAGAAGAGAGAACATTAAGGCTTCTTATAGCCGCACTTGGGGCAGACACCCTTCTCGTTCAGCGCAATGCCGCACAGGGGGCAGCGGTCAATCTGCTTGCTGGGAGTGTACTCCTGAGAAGCGGCATTGACACCGCTGGTGAAGGTGAGCTTGGCGATGTTCAGCTTGTCTTTCAGCAGGTCGTACACGATCTTGATCATGCCTTCTACAGTCATGGTCTCCTTGGTGACAACCAGACGGCACTCCGGATAAGCGGTGGCCAGCTCGGTCTGGAAGGCGGGACCCTTCATTTTGTTGCTGGGGGCACCGTTGCGGATGCCCTGCGCCTCGTAGACGCTGAGAATGGCGGGCAGCAGGGGATCGTCCTCGCGGAGAATCAGGGCGTGGTCGAAGTTCTTCAGAACCTCCCAGGCGGTCTTTTGAATCTCATTGCAGGGGAAAACCATGTTTACGCCGGGTTCAATTGTATCCTCAACCTCGATGGTCAGAACGCCGGTATGACCGTGGAGATACTGTGCTTCACCTTTGAATCCATAGAACCGATGTGCATATTGCAGATCTAACTTTGTAATGCTTCTCATAAATGTACTCCTTTACATCTATATTTACGGGTTTTGTATGCGCCCGTATGCGCGCGATTGAGCAGTCAGGGCTTGGACTGGGCGGAACGCTGACAGTCCGGACAGACACCGTGGAACAGAATATCGTAGCCGGTGAAGGCAAAGCCGTGGGCATCGTGAATGCCCTTTTCCAGGCCGCTGACAAATTCCATATCCACATCAAACACCCGGCCGCATTTGTCACACCGGACGTGACAGTGGTCATGGCACCGGTGGTCGAAGCAATCTGCGCCGCCCGGAATTTCCAGCCGGCGGATTTCCCCCATGTCGGACAGCAGCCCCAGATTCCGGTATACGGTGGCTCTGCTGATGGTGGGGTGCTCCTTCACAATTTCCGCATAGATCTGATCGGCTGTGGCGTGGCACTGAAGCTTGTTCACTGCTTCCAGAACCAGGGAACGCTGAATCGTGTTGCGGTTCTTCATTTGAATCATCCTTAATAATATCTTATCTCTATTGAGATTATATCTCAATAAGAAACGATTGTCAATAATAATTTCAGAAAAAATATAAACCGGGGCTGCCTGGAAGAAGGCAGCCCCGGACAGTTCGCGGGATGCAGGCTATTTCTGCTTGACGCTGGTGCCCATCACATCGGAAATCTCGGTGACGGTGATGAAGGCGCTGGGGTCGATGGCGGTGACCAGCTGCTTGACCTTGGGAATCTGAAAGCGGTTGACCACGAAATAGATTACGCATTTGTCCACGCCGGAGAAGTAGCCCCGGGCGCTGATCTGGGTGATACCCCGGCCGAATTCCTCAGACAGCGCCTGACAGATTTCCTCTTCCCGCATAGTCACGATCATCACGGACTTGGCCTTGTCCAGGCCTTCCACGATGAAGTCGATGGTTTTGTTGCCCACGAAGTAGGTGACGATGGAGTAGAGGGGCAGAATCCAGCTGTTGAAGATCAGTCCAATGAGGATGTACAGGATCACGTTGTAGATCATCACGAAGGAGCCGACGGTCAGTCCCAATCCCTTGGCGAAGGTGACGCCCAGCACCTCCATGCCGTCGATGGCGCCGCCCAAGCGGATGGTAAAGCCACTGCCTGCGCCGGACACCAGTCCGCCGAAGATGGCGCACAGCAGCAGATCCTGTCCGGCGAAGGGAGACGCTACGGACACATCCACCGGCAGTACATTTGTAATGATATAAGATGCGGCGGAATAGACCAGCACTGCCCAGATGGAGTACACCGTGAAGCACCAGCCCTGCTTTTTCAGACCGAACAGGAACAGGGGGACGTTGAGAACCACCAGAAACAGCGACAGGGTATACTCAGGCGGCGTCGCCTGCCACAGCAGCATGGAAGTGCCGGAAATGCCGCTGTCATACAGGTTCACAGGCGCCAGGAACATGGTCACGCCCACGGCGTTGATGCAGCCGGCACCGATCAGCAGCAGGAAGTTCTGCCAGCGGAGCCGCTTCAGTTCGTTCAGACCCGCGCGACGCCAAAGACTGCGGAAAAACGCACACACTTTTGCGAAAAGCTCCCGGATTGGCGGGAGCTTTTTATTAAGCCGTGTTTTCATACTTACAGCCAGCCGGGGTTCTCAGATTCCGACTTGCGCTGACGGGTCAGCAGGGCCTGAACCGCCTGCCGGACATCCGCGCCCTCGTAGAGAACCTTGTAGGCTGCCTCGGTAATGGGCATATCGATGCTCTGGGCTTTGCCCAGCTCATAGGCGGACTTGGCGGCATAGTAGCCTTCCACCACCGCGCCCACTTCCTTCATGGCGGTCTGGACGTCCTTACCCTGACCGATGAGGATGCCCGCCCGGCGGTTCCGGGAGTGCATGGAGGTGCAGGTGACGATCAAATCGCCCACGCCGGCAAGACCGGTGAAGGTTTCCTTCTTTGCACCCAGCGCCACGCCCAGCCGGGCGGTTTCGGTCAGACCCCGGGTCATCAGCATGGCCTTGGTGTTGTCGCCGAAGCCCAGGCCGTCGGTGATGCCGGCGCACAGGGCAATGACGTTTTTCAGCGCCGCGCCCAGCTCCGCACCCACAGGGTCGGCGCTGGTGTACACCCGAAGGGTGTCGGACATGAAGGCGTCC
Organism: Faecousia sp.; assembly: GCA_051867285.1. Classification (GTDB taxonomy): domain Bacteria; phylum Bacillota; class Clostridia; order Oscillospirales; family Oscillospiraceae; genus Faecousia. Next base: position 15,572 of record JBJDYL010000116.1, read on the forward strand.
TGAACGAACTCTGCCTTTTTCTGGTCGGTGGAGGCGGACAGCAGACCGGTGGGCACGTCAATGGAAACTTCCTCGGCGTGGCTGGGGCCGGAGAGCACCACCACATCCTTGCCGGTTTCCTGGGCGACCACTTCGCTCATGCGCAGATGGGTGCCCTGTTCCAGGCCCTTGGTGACGGATACCACGATGGCATCGGCGTCGATGTAAGGCGCCACGCCCCGGCAGACGCTGCGCAGGGGGAAGGAGGGGCTTGCGATGACCACCAGCTTTGCGCCCACGGCGCAGGCGTAATCGCCGCTGATTTTCAGGCCCTCCGGCAGCACAGCCACAGGGAGCCGGGGATTGCGGCGGGTGGACTCCATTTCGGGAATCAAATCCTTTTCATAGGTCCACATGGTCACATCATGACCGTTTTTGCACAGGCGGATTGCCAGAGCGGTGCCCCAGGCGCCGCTGCCGATAACAACAGTTTTCATTGCTTTTTTCCTTTCCCTAACAGATTTGTTTTCCGTTCCTCGCCTTTCATCAGGCGGACAATATTACCGCGGTGCATCCACACAATCAATCCGCTCAGCAAAAGCCCCGCTGCGATAGGGAACCAGCCCTCGCCCCAGTGCACCCAGGCGTAGAAAAACCCGAAGGAACCGGAGGACAGGATGCTTCCCAGGGAAACATATTTGGTAAGCCCATAGGCAACCAGAAATATGCCGAATACAAAAAGACCGATACGCCAGTCCATCATCAGCGCCACAGTGACGCCGCTTAAGATGCCCTTGCCGCCCTTGAAGCCCAGCAGGGCAGGGAAGTCGTGCCCCAGAATGACAAACAAACCGCCCAGGGCGACGCCGTCGGTGTAATGGCCGTAACGGTTCAGCAGCAGCCCGCCGATGAGGCAGGCCGCTACGGCCTTGCCCACGTCAATGAGGATGACGAATACGGAAGTGGCGGCGCCATAGTTCCGGGTGAAATTGGTCAGGCCGGCGTTGCCGCTGCCCTTGGTGCGCACATCCTCATGGGCAACCAGGCGGCTGACCACCACCGCGCCGTTGAGGTTGCCCAGAAGATAAGCGACCACGGCGGTTAAGATAACGGAAAGTACCATTACTGCTCCTCCTTATCGCCTTTTTGCCGGATGGTAATGCGGATGGGCGTACCCTGCAGGCCAAAGACCTCCCGGATCTGATTTTCCAGATACCGCTGATAGGAGAAATGGAACAGCCGGGCGTCATTGCAGAAAATCACGAAATGCGGCGGCTTGGAGCTGGCCTGGGTCATATAGTAGATCTTCAGGCGGCGTCCCTTGTCCGTAGGGGGCTGCACCCGGGCGGTGGCGTCCGCCAGCACGCTGTTCAGCGCGCCGGTGGTGATGCGCATGGTATTCTGGGCGTGAACCTCCTGAATCAGCTGAAACAGCTTGTCCACCCGGGAGCCGGTGAGGGCGGAGATAAACAGCACCGGGGCGTAGAGCATATAGCTCAGGCCGTTGCGCACGCTGGCCTCCATGTCCCGCATGGTGTTGGTTTCCTTGTTCTCCACCGCGTCCCACTTGTTCACCACGATGATGGCGGCTTTGCCCGCCTCGTGAACCAGTCCGGCGATTTTGGTGTCCTGCTCGGTAACGCCGTCGTTAGCGTCAATGAGGATCAGGCACACATCTGCCCGGTCGATGGCGCTGATGGAGCGCATATTGGAGTATTTTTCAATGGCATCGTCCACCTTGCTTTTCCGGCGCATACCGGCGGTGTCGATGAAGCAGTATTTCCCGGTTTCGTTCTCAAAATAGGAGTCGATGGCGTCCCGGGTGGTGCCTGCCACATTGGAGACGATGACCCGCTCTTCCCCCAGAATCCGGTTGAGCAGGCTGGATTTGCCCACATTGGGCTTGCCCACGATGGCGACTTTGATTACGTCGTCCTCATCTTCTTCCTCGTCATTTTCGGGAATATTCGCCAGCACCCAGTCCAGCAGATCGCCGGTGCCGTGACCGTGGACGGCGGAGGTTTCAAACAGATCGCCAATACCGAGGGAATAGAATTCAAAGGCGTCAGGGTTTACCAGGCCGATGGAGTCGCACTTGTTCACGGCCAGGGCCACGGGCTTGCCGGATTTGCGCAGCATGGTGGCCACATCCTGATCGGCAGCGGTGACGCCGCTGCGGACATCGGCTACCATAATAATGGCGTCCGCCAGCTCAA
>JBJDYL010000117.1:0-17723 GCA_051867285.1 Faecousia sp.
GCAAGCGATCCGGTGCATAGGAAAAATGTGATCAGAAGGGAATAACACCCAGCAGGGTTGCGCCCAGCAGCGTAAGGATGCTCATGGGCCAGACCAACCGCAGGGAATACTTGATATGGTCGCCGATGGACACATCCGCAAGACCCAGACCGACATATACCGCTGCCACACAGGGGCTGAGGGGCGTGCCGAAGGTTGCGGTAAGCAGGAACGCTGCCGCCACAGACTGTGCCGCAACACCGAAAGGCGCGACAACGCCAATGATGATGGGAAGCAGCGCGTAGTAGAATGCGTCGGTGCCCAGAATCATAATCAGCGGTACGCTGAACAGCGCCATGAACCAGTGCATGTGGGGCGCCATGGAGGCGGGCAGCACATTGACAATGGTGTTTGCCATTGCTTCCACCATGCCGGTGCCGGTGATGACACCCATGAAAATACCAACGGAGAACAGGGTCACGGTCATGACCATGGCATTCTGTCCCAGAGACTTGATCTTCTTGTTCTGGGTCTTAACGTCGGGGAAGTTGACCAGCAGAGCGATGGCATAGGCGATCATGAAGATGGAGTACAGGGGCATGGGAGTATCCAGGAACAGGAAGGCCAGCATGACCAGCGTCAGAGCCAGATTGAACCAGTAGTGCCAGTCGCGCTTCTTTGCCGCTTTTTCTTCAGCGGCCTCGGAAGTTTCCGTGGGGACAACTGCCACGGCGGTCTGGTTCTTCTTCTCGATCATGTATACCACGACGGCGTTCAGGAAGGCACACAGAACGATCACAACAACACCGGGGATGATGAAGCTGTACAGGTCACCGACCTCGACACCCGCGACAGTAGAAGCACGCATGGTGGGGCCGCCCCAGGGCAGAATGTTCATTGCCGCATAGGGGCCGCACATCAGCGCCAGCAGTGCCTGGGGGCGGAAGCCCAGACGCTTCATAATGGGCAGGAACGCGGGGACAACGATCAGGAAGGTGGTGGCGCCGGAGCCGTCCAGATGGGCTACGAAGGTAGTCAGCAGGACAGCTACCAGAATCATGGGTACGCTCTTTCCGGCCTTTTTGGTCAGGGCATTGATAATGGGATCAAACAGACCGATTTCATCCATCAAGGTGAAATAGGAAATGGAGAATACGAACAGGACAGCGGTGGACAGCATGGACTTCATGCCCGTTCCGATAAAGCCGCCGATATCCGTGAAGCCGAAGCCGGCACACAGAGCAGCGATTAGAGGAAGGCCGATGAACGCGATTGGCGGGCTGACCCAACCCTTGATCAGGACGATCATTAAAACGATCATCAGAATAAAGCCTATGGTTGCTAACATAACAGAGTCATCCTTTCTTTCTCAATTTTCCGTTTTTCTGCCGTGGTTGTGTCTGTATCGGTAGGCCTACAGTGGTGAGATTTTGGCGGCGCACAGCTGCCAGGCGATACACGCGCTTTCCTCCAGTTCCTCCACACCGTAGAAGGCATCCATCAACTCCTTTCCTCCCACCAGTGCGCCGTGACGCGCCAGCAGATAGCCATTTCCGTCCAACCGTTCCTCCAGCGCTTGGAATAGCTCCTGAGAGCCGGGTTTTGCATAGGGAATCAGCCGGATTTTTCCCAATTTCATGGCAAGATAGGGGGTGATGCCGGGGATACAGTCATCCTTGTCCAATCCGGGAACACAGCTCCAGAGCACGCCGTATCGGCCATGGGTGTGCACCACAGCGCCAAGTTCAGGATTGTGCAGATACAGCATCCGGTGCAGCGGGAGTTCCTTGCTGGGTTTTCTGCCGCGAAGCAGTTTCCCGTCCATGCTGACCGCGCTGAAATCCTCCTCCGTCAGGGTTCCGAAGCAGGTGCCGCTGCGGCTGATGTAAAAGGTGTCTCCCCGGCGGAAGCTCAAGTTTCCGGTGGAACCGCTGGTTTTCCCAAGCTGGAACAGGGTGTGGGCAACCCAGACAGCCTGCTGCAGCTGTTGATCCAGAGCCTGCTCCTCCTGCCTGTCGCCGGTACTTGCCAATGCTCTTTCAAAGAAGTCCGGCTGGCCAAAGTTACCGGATTTCAAAACCAACCGCAGATTCGGGCAATCCAGGGGTGTCAGTACAGGCACGCCGGGCGCCACACTACCGCCAATGCGGAAAGACCGGAAGCCCAGCCCTCTGGTCACCGCGCCGCTGGTTTCTCCGCCGGCAACGATGATCCGGGTGACACCGCCCTTGACTGCCAGCCGGGCAAGCTCTGCCATGGTTTCCTCCAGCACAGACGAAATCACATCCGCACCCACACTCTGTGCTTCCTGAACCGCCTCCGGGGTATCCGAAGAATAGAGCAGGATGCTGTGGAAGCCCTTCCAGGGCAGGCTGTCCCAAATGCTCTTCGGCGTACACTCCCCACGGTACAGAGCCATGGGGTCCAGCCGCAGGCTGTAAGCGCCGGAGGCTTGATAAATACGAATCTGCTCTCTGGTTGCCGTGCTGCAGCTGCCCGCCAGAATCAGAGCGGGGCCGGCTGTGGAGTCGGAACGGCAGGTTTCCGCTTTTCCGGTGCTGTACACAGCAGCCAGATGTTCCAGCAGGCCGCTGCCGCCGGTGAGCAGCGGGAGATGCCCATACCGCCGGGCGATGGCTGCGCCGTCCTCCCGGGTAACGTAGTCGGGAATGAAATATCCCGTGCCTTCCGCTTCCCCGTCCGCCGGAAGAATGTGGCAGGGATACTTGCTCTGGGGTGCCATCAGTTCAGAAATCCGGCTGTCCCACATGGGCGTGAGGGGATGATCCTTCATGGGGCTTTCATCCAGAGGGACGCCGTTTACATACAGAACTCCGTCTTTCACCGTTCTGCCATTGTCCGGGAGGGAAGGGCACAGCAGCGTGAAGGGAGTATGAAGCGCCTCCATCACCGCATCGCAAATGGGGCCGATATTTCCATGAGGGGTAGAGTCAAAGGTAGAGCAGTACTTCAGATAGATATGCTCTGCACCCATGGATTTTAGGCAATCCAGCGCTTTCAGTGTTTCCGCAACTGCGAAATTTGTCTCCTGCGTGCGGGTTTTCAGGGCAATGACCACTGCTTCCGCGTCAGACAGGTCGGGCATCATTTCCGGAACGCCGCTGATGAGACAGGTTTGCAGACCGCCTTTTGCCAGATAGGAGGCAGCATCCGCAGCGCCGGTGAAATCATCCGCAATACATCCGAGGACAATCATGGGACTGCCTCCTGCCATCAGCGCGCTGCCCGAATCCGGGCAATGACAGCATCGGTATACTCTCTGGTCGTTGCAGTGCCGCCCAGATCCCGGGTCAGACAGGTTCCTTCTGCAAGTACGCCGCGGACGCTGTTCTCCACCAGATCGGCAGCCTGTTCAAAACCGATGTGCCGCAGCATCAGGACAGCAGAAAGAATCAGAGAAGTGGGATTGGCAATGCCCATGCCCGCGATATCCGGCGCGCTGCCGTGGCAGGCTTCAAACACGGCATATTCGTTACCAATGTTGGCACCGGCACCTAAACCCAAACTGCCCACTAGACCCGCGCACAGATCAGACAGAATGTCGCCGTACTGGTTGGTGGTAACAATCACATCAAACATTTGGGGTTTCTTGAGCAGATAGTAGGTGGTGGCATCCACGAAGTAGTCATCATGGGGGATGTCGGGATACTCGGCGGCCACCCGGTTAAAGCACTCCAGGAAGAACCCGTCAGTGATGCTGATGGCGTTGGCCTTGTGGACGCAGGTCACCTTTTTCCGATGGTACTTTCTGGCGTACTCAAAGCCGTATCTGGCTACCCGTTCGGCAGCTTCCCGGGTCACCAGCTTAACGCACTCGGCAGCAACGTCGCCGATACGGTGCTCGATGGCGCTGTAAACACCCTCAGACAATTCCCGCAGGATGACCACATCCATGTCCGCGTGGTCGCCGGAAATGCCGGGGATGCCCCGAGAGGGACGGGGGCAGACGAACAGATTCAGCTCCCTGCGGATGGCGTTGTTAAAGGAAGGATATACATGCTCGCTTCCATTTTCGTGGATACAGGTGACCCGACCCTTTCCTTTTTCCACCGTGATAGGGCCCTTCAGGGAAACCTTCAGGTCTTTCATCATCTGGATGGATTCCCCCGGCACCGGATGACCGTACTTTTCGATAGCCTCCTCCGCAATGGGAATATTCACCCATTCGATGTCCAGCCCGCAGGCATCCACAACCTCCATTGTAGCCGCAACAATCTCGGGACCAATGCCATTTCCTTTCAATACGCCGATTTTCATATTGCTGTCCATTCCTTTCTTTGTTAAATTTCAACAAAACCAGTATAGCATTGAACGGAGTCAAAAACAAATGAAGGTATTTTATCCCCAATACATAACAAAAAGTTATACTGCCTTATTCATAAATCCGGTAGAACTTTTTTATTCCATCGAGTAGAATAGAATTATGTCGCAGAAAGGAGCATTTGCCATGGTCAAGCAAAGCGATTGGGAGCTTCTGAAAACCCTGTACAACAACCGGAGTATTACCAAAACCGCCCGGGAGCTGTATATGACACAGCCTGCCGTTACGAAACGGCTTCATCAGCTGGAGGACTATTTCCATGTTCATATTGCCCATCGTACTGCCAGTGGACTGGAGTTTACGGAGCAGGGTGTGCGGCTGGCGCAATTCAGCGAGCAGATGGTGCAGCAGTACAGCGAGTTTCAGGCGCAGCTTCATCAGGAAACGGCAGAACCGTCGGGCAAACTGCACCTCGCCGCCAGCAATTCTCTGACCCGGTTCGTTCTTCCCGGTCTTTTGGGTGCTTATCGCAAGGTTCATCCCAAAGTAGAATTTGAGGTAACCAGCGCTTTCAGCTATCAGGTGTCCCAGCTGGTAAACACCCGAAAAACGCAGATTGGTTTTCTCCGGGGGGAACATCCTCACAGCTGCTGTCGTGTTCGTCTCCGCCAGCAGCAGGCCTGTGTCGTCAGCAGCAGCCCATTTCAGTTGGAAGATCTGCCCGATTTACCTCGTATTGATTTTCGGGCCGACCCGTTCACCTCTGCCACCATTGATGGATGGTGGTACAGGCATTTCCCTGAGGCTCCCAACATTGCAATGACAGTCGGTACCGGCAGCACCTGCTTTGAGATGGTTCGCCACGGCCTTGGCTACGGCATCTTCCTGTCCGAGGATTTTATCTGGGACAGGTCGGGTCTTACCATTTTGCCCCTGCTTGATGAAGATGGGCTTCCGCTGACCCGAACAGACTGGATGATTTACCGGGAACAATCCCTGGAGCTGGATATTGTCCGCAGTTTTGTTGAATTTTCAAAGGACTACTTTTCCGGGAAACCGGTTTAAATATGGAGGATAGACATAATGAAAAAAACGATTGCTATGATTCATGCTACCTACAAAGCCATCCCCCCGATGGAGGAAGCGTTTCGGGTTCTGGCGCCGGACTATGTGCTGCAAAGCCATGTGGACGAGGCCATGCTGGCGGCGATAAACCGTCACGGCGGTGTGCAGGAGGAAAATCTGAGGGAATTTACCCGGCTGGTTTTCACAGCCATGGATTCCGACGCAGACCTGATTCTGGTGTGCTGTTCCATTTTCTGCTCCTATGTTCCGCTGATGCGGCAGTTCACGGACAAGCCCATCATCGCCATAAACACCCCCATGCTGGAAAAGGCGGCTGCCATCGGCGGAAAAATCGGCATCGTGTCCACAACGCCCACCTCTGGACCCCATACCCAGCAGCAAATCGAGAAAATTCTGGCTCAAACCGGAGCCGGTGCCTCCTTTGCGCATGAGATTGTGCCGGATGCCATTGCCGCACTCAAAAACGGCGATGCCCAAACTCACAACCAGATTATTGCGCAGGCAGCTATCCGGCTGAAAGAACAGGGATGCAGCTGCGTGATGTTGTCTCAGATCACCATGGCACAGGCGAAGCAGCTGATTCCGGCAGACAATATTCCTGTACTGACCAGCCCGGAAGAAGGCGCGCTTGCTGTGCGTAATGCTCTGGAGTGTTAATGGAAGGCGAATCTTGAACCTAACACCATTTAAAATGGATAACGGGTAGCCCTATCTTCACAACGGTTTTGTAAACAGACCATGCGCACCCCGAAGGCACAGCTTGACCTTGCCCGCAAATACAAGGCAGGCTATGAATAAATGTTATGAATACTTGCACAAAACGGATTAATTCACAACATTTTAAGATGTATCAAAACGATAAAATAACATAAAAAAGGCTTTCATCACCCGGAGGTCGTGGGTTGCAGTGAAAACTACTCCCCAAATAGCAACCTGTCAAAGCAAATTGCGGCACCCAGCAAAAAGCTGGATGCCGCAATTGCTATTTCATGGAAGTGTTTCAGCGCCCCCCACAGGGAGTGATGTGTTAATAGTGTACTACATTTCCTGCTCGGCGGATGCGCTCCAGAACAGGGGCGGCTTCCGGGCTGGTGAAATACTGCATGGTGGTGGGCGGAACCAGCGTTTTCAGCGTTTCCCAGTCGCCGTTTTGCAGGGCCACCCGGACGGTGGAGGCGCTGATGGCTTTGTCGCCGGACTCCTTTCGGGGGATGATGTGGCAGGTGACGCCCGCTTTGGGCAGCTCTTCCGTCATGATTTTGTTGTACAGCCCCGTCACCTGGCTGGTAGGCTCCTCACCGACAAACCGGTGGGTGACGTTCAGGGCGGCAGCAATTCTTGTAAACACCGCCAGATCCAGCCGGGCGTGACCATCGATTACCGCCGCCTCGTCCTTGAGGAAATAGCTGGGGAAGGTGGCGCTGCTGATAATGTAGGGGCCGGAATCGTGGAGCACCACATTGGGAATGTGGGTGACACCCTCTTGAACCAGCTTTTTTCGCACAGCGAAGGGCACCAGGGAGGCATCCTCGCTGAGGACAAACAGGTGGAGGGTATCGCATTGTGCCGCGGCAGTCTCTACAAGATACTGATGCCCCAGGGTAAAGGGGTTGGCATTCATGACCAGGGCGGCGGAAACGCCGTCTTTTTTGGTTTTCTCCAAATTTTTCAGGTAGCTGGGGAAGCCGCTTTTCCGATTCTCCATGAACACCAGCGTGCCGTCCACCCGGGCAATTTCGTAAAAGCCCAGATCGCCGAAAAACTTGGCGGACTTTATCTTGGTGTACAAAAACAGGTGCATATTGCCCCGGGCGTACTGCACCTCCATCAGGTGGGAAATAATTTCGTTCAGCAGTCCCTCCCCCTGATGCTCGGAGCTGACGGCGAAGCACCGCAAGGTAGCCCCAAAGCAGCTTCCCGTGGCAATAATTTCATCGTTACCGTCTCGCATGGCGCAGATGTAGTCCAGATTGCCGTCCCGGGTGATGCCTTCCTTTTGCAGCAGCGTGTCAATTTGCGACAGACTATATTTGTCTGAGGGGTAGATTTGGGAAATGGGATAGTCACTCATGGGATTCCTCCTTCAAAAAATGCAGCATATAAACCATTGCCAGCAGGTCGGCTGTCCCGCCGGGGGACAGGTTTTTCTGAACGAATTCTTCATTCAGTGCTTCCAGCGTTGCTTTGGATGGGAACGGCTCCTTTTCCAGCAGCATTCTCAGCTTTTCGGCAGTTTTCTTCGCCAGTTCATAGCCGCCGCGGTGAATCATGTTAGTATCCACCGTGTCCGCCAGCATGGCAAGCAGGGCCGCGCAGCCCGCTTCGTTGATGGCTTTTCCGGCGGCAAGGGCAGCTTCCAGCTTGGGAAGGCCCACGCTTAAGACAGCGGGGAAGCCCGATTCCGCCTGCCCCCGGACGCCGGTGATGCCGTACTGCAAATACAGCTTTTGCCCGGCGGTTTTTGCCGTCTCCGGGGTCAGATTGGCATAGTCATGGCTGATAAGCCCACGGGTCATAGCGGCGCATTCCGCCAAAACCGCGCTGGGATCACCCCATTGCGCCCGTTCCAGCCGGCCCAGGGCGCCGCAGAGGATGCCCATGGAGAAAATTGCCCCCTTGTGGGTGTTCACCCCACCGGTAGCGCAGAGCATTTCCCCCTCCGCCAGTTTTCCCGGCAAACGCAGCCGCCGAAACGTCTCTTGAGCATCCGCCGTTTCTCTGCCAATTTTCACACACTGGGCGAAATAAGGATACAGCGCGGCGGCGCTGGCCTGAAAGGTGAAGAAATCCATATCCCGGTGGCTGCCGCTGTTGGCCCGGTCCACCAGTCCCGGCTTGGGCGTGGTGGCAACCTCGTATAATAACGCTTGGGTGGCAAGCCGGGCGGCATCGGCACTGTCCGCAGCGTCCAGCGCCTCGCACAGGATTTCCCATGTTTTCTCCTGAAGTTCGGAAACCGTGTGGGTTCGGCTCCGGGCACAGGCCTGGGCCATGCCGCCGCAGATCAGGCACTTCCGCCCGGAAAGCCCCAGCTCCTGCCGGTCTACCTTTCTTCCGTCCGGGCACAGAACATCCATATCAAACAGCCGTCCCACGCTTCGCTGATCCTCAATCTCCACAGTGATTGCCTTGACTGCAAGGGGATCTGCGTCCAATAGAAAGATGGCTTCGTTGCCGGTCTTTTCCTGAATTTCCTCAAAATACGCAAGAGGAATACCGGCCACTCCCAGCTGCTGGCGCAGGAGCCTCCTGCCCAGCGTGTAGCCCCGGCGGATCAGGGAATTGTTCTTGACCGGCCCGGCGATATTCATGGTAAAGCAAACAAGCGTCTTGCCATAGGCACTTAGAAGCTCCTGCTGCCGGACGGCCCGCCGCTCCCGGGCCTCCAGCATTTCCAATAATGTAACTTCCATAGCCGCCTCCTTACCGGTATTTCTTCAGCAGCTCCACGAAGGCATTCACCTGGGGTAGCGCCAAAGCTTCCTTTTGACACATCAGATAGGTTTTTCGGACAAAGGGCTCTCCGTTTTCAAACACACATGGGCGGACACAGCCGTCAAATCCGTTCAGTGCGATCTCCGGCACGATTCCCCAGCCCAGACCCCGCTTCACCATCTCCACGCAGGTGGTAATGGAATCCACGCAGAAGCCTGCGTTCTGACCACCCAGCCCGTTTTCATTCATCCACCGCAGGGTCATGGATTCCAGCGTGGGGTCTGTTTTCCGGCTGATATAGAGATATTCATTCAGGGGTTTCTTCTCAAATTCTCTGGCGCAGATGACGGAAATATTCTCCTGACTCAGCAGAAACTGCATCCCGTCCCAGGGATACTCGCCGCGAATCACCGCCACATCCAGACTCCCCTCCAGCATCTGGCGGTAGAGGTGACGGCTTTGATCGGTGGTGATCTGGAGCTTTACGTTGGGGTAGGTTCTGTGATAGTCCGCCATGGCGTCCGGCAGACGGTAGAGGGCGTAGTTTATGGAAATCCCTGCATTCAGGGTTCCGCAGACGATGCCTTGCAGGGCATCCAGGTTTCTTCGCATCTGTTCCATTTCCTGAGCCGCCGCACGGCTGTGGGCCAGAACCGCCTCCCCGGCGGGGGTGAACCGGATGCCCTGATGGGATCGCAGCAGCAGCTCCACCCCCAACTCCCGTTCTATGGCGCGGATTCGCTTGGACAGGGCCGACTGGGTGATGTACAGCTTGTCCGCCGCCTTTGTGATGTTTCTGCTGTCCGCCAGCGCCTGAAGCAGCTCGAAATCTTTTTCGTCCATTCATATCGTCCTTTCCGCTGTTTTCCATTCCGTATATTCATAATACAATAGATCGCACCCCTTGTGAAGCCCCTGTTCCATGAAGAATTTTCCTTCTGGTAGATTCCGATTTGGACTAAAAATGCACCCTGCACAAATTGAACATTTCCCATTTGTGCGGGATGCCCTAAAAAATCCCTTCTTTTCTCCTTTTTAGGAAATTTATTCCATTTTGGACTGGAACTATATGATTTTCTTGAATTTCACAGAATGCAAAATCTGTGTTAAGGTCTAGTCAGAAGCAAAACCCGAACACAAAACGAGGAGGAAACAAAAATGGTCATTGAAAAAAGCGCCATGGCCGGCACGCTGGAATCCAGCGATGCCCAGGTCACAGTAGAGCCCGGCGACGGTCTGGAAGTTTACATCTCCAGCAGCGTGCTGAACCAGTACGGCCGCCAGATCAAGGCGACGGTTCTGGAGACGCTGGAGCGTCTGGATGTTAAGGACGGCAAGGTCACCGTCGTTGACAAGGGTGCGCTGGACTGCACCCTGAAGGCAAGAGTGGAATGCGCCGTGTTCCGCAGCTGCGACGCATCCAGTTCCAACATTCCCTGGGGAGGTGCCGTCAGATGAGTAAAGTGATTTCCCGTCCCACGCCGGACAAGAAGCGGCTGCGCCGCACCATGATGTTCATGAACGCCCAGAAGCCCGGTCTGATTAAAGACGCCTACATCTACGGCAGCGACTCCATCATCCTCGACCTTGAGGACGCGGTTGCCGAGAACCAGAAGGACGCCGCCCGCTTCTCCCTGTATCACGCTCTGAAGTCCATCGATTACGGCAACACCGAGGTCATCGTCCGCATCAACGGTCTGGACACCCCCCACTGGCAGGAGGACGTCCGGGTGTGCGTTGCCGGCGGCGCCGACGGCATCCGTATCGCCAAATGCGAAAACGCCGACATGGTTCGTCAGGTAGAGGCCGCTGTGGAAGCTGCCGAAAAGGAGTTCGGCGTGGAGGTTGGCCGCACCCTGCTGATGGCCGCTCTGGAAAGCCCCATGGGCATTATGAACGCCTATGAGATCGTCACCGCCTCTCCCAGAATGTTGGGCTGCGCCATTTCCGGCGGCGACTTCCGCAAGAGCATGCACGTCCAGATTCAGAAGGGCGGCATTGAGATGCTGGTTGCCCGTGGTCAGATGCTGCTGGCTGCCCGTGCCGCCGGTGTCCAGTGCTTCGACACCATGTTCCCCAACATCGACGACATGGAGGGCTTCAAGGCTGAGGTCATCCAGAACCACGAGATGGGCTTCGACGGCAAGAGCATCGTCAACCCCCGTCAGATTGCCTTCGTTCACGAGACCTTTGCTCCCACTCCCAAGGAAATCGCCTATGCCGAAAAGCTGGTTCGCGGCTGTCAGGCTCAGGCGGATGCCGGTATCGGCGTCTACACGGTGGACGGCAAGATGGTGGACATCCCCTTCTTTGAGGATGCAAAGCGGATCATCGCACTGGCCAAGGCCTGCGGTGTGTATCACGGCGATCTGTAAGAAAGGAGCGTAAGGACAATGATTAACGCTGTTGGTAGAGACATTCCCGACTACCTGCTGGTAAACGGCAAGGAAGTCTATCAGGGTAAGAATTACAAGGACGGTCAGCTGGTGAAGAAGGCTACCCCCACCACCGTCCGTCATGAGAAGCCTCAGGAGGACAAGCTCTGCGCCTCCATCCGGGAGGCCTGCGAGAAGTGCGGCGCTCACGACGGCATGACCTTCTCCTTCCACACCGAGTTCCGCAACGGCGACTATGTTGCTTCCATGGTCTGCAAGGTGCTGGTGGAGGAAATGGGTCTGAAGGATCTGCACGTCGCCGCTACCTCCCTGGGCTCCGCACAGGATATTTTTGCCGACTATATGGAACGCGGCATCATTGTGGAGGCCCAGACCTCCGGTGTTCGCGGCCGGATCGGCGAAGTGATTTCCGCCGGAAAGTTACAGAACCCCGCCATCATCCGCAGCCACGGCGGCCGTCCCCGGGCGGTGGAAGCCGGGGAAGTCCACATCGACATTGCCTTCCTGGCTGCCGCCACCTCTGACTGCTGCGGCAACGCCAAGGGCACCGGCGGCAAGAACAACTGCGGCTCCATGGGCTTTGCCAACCATGACGCCCGGTTCGCCGATCACACCGTTGTGATCACCGACACGCTGGTTCCCTTCCCCAACCTGCCTTCCTCCATCTCCTGCATCGATGTGGATGCGGTGTGCGTGGTGGATGAAGTGGGCGATCCCAAGAAGATTGCCACCAAGGAAGCCCGTATGACCACCGACCCCCGGGAGCTGATGATGGCGGAGAACGTAGCCAAGGTCATCGCCGCTACCCCCTGGTTTAAGGACGGCTTCTCCTTCCAGACCGGTGTCGGCGGCCCCAGCCTGGCCGTGAACCGCTTCCTGGAGAACCACATGCGGGAGAAGAATATCAAGATGAGCTTCGCCCTGGGCGGCACCAGCAGTGCCATCTGCGCCCTGCAGGACAAGGGGCTGGTTGACTACATTCTGGATACCCAGGACTTCGATCAGGGCGCCGCTGCCCACCTGTTCACCAATCCTCACCATGTGGAAATTGACCTGAGCGAGTATGCCAACGCCGGAAACAAGGGCGCCTACGTCAACAAGCTGGACTATGTGGTGCTGTCCGCCCTGGAAATCGACACCAAGTTCAATGTCAACGTCATCACCGGTTCTGACGGCGTGCTCCGGGGCGCACCCGGCGGTCACCCCGACACCGCTGCCGGTTCCAAGTGCTGCATCATCGTCACGCCCCTGACCCGGGGCCGTATGGCGACTGTCTGCAAGGACGTTGTCACCGTCACCACCCCCGGCGACTGCGTGGATGTGCTGGTCACCGATTACGGCATCGCCGTCAACCCCCTGCGGCCTGACATCATCGAATGTCTGGACAAAGCGGGGATCCAGCATGTGACTATTGAATCCCTGCAGGAAAAGGCGTATGATTTGGTTGGAGAGCCGGATCCCCTGCAGTGGGAGGATCAGGTGGTTGCCATCGTGGAAGCCCGTGACGGCACCATTCTGGACGTTGTCCGCAAGATCAAACCCTATACCTTTGATTAACCGAATTTCTCATTGATCCAAGCAATAAGCGGAGATGAAGCGCGACCTCTGTGCATAACCGATTGCAGTATGCCTCGTTTCATCTCCGCTTTATCAAAACCAGTATCAAAATTTCTTCGACTATGATACGATATCAATAAAAAACAGGAGGAAAACACCATGCTCCCAGTTATTGCCCTGCTGTTCCTGGTGGCTGCTATTGTGATTGGCTTTGTTCGGAATATCAACGTCGGCTTTACCTGCCTTGGTTTGGCTCTCATTCTCGGTATTATCGGCGGAGTCGGCACCAGCACCATCCTGGGCGGCTTCCCCAGCAAGCTGTTTATGACTCTGCTGGGCACCATGTTCTTCTTCAGCCTCCTGCAGGAGAATCACACCCTTGAGTTGTTGTCCAAAAAGATGGTGAATCTCGTTGGCAAAAAGCACTTTTTGATTCCCATTATTATTTACGTTGTTTCGTACATCATGTCTGCCGCTGGCCCCGGCGCAATCTCCGTGCAGACCGTCATGATTATTTTCGCCGTTGCTCTGGCTGTACAGATGGACGCTTCCCCCATTCTGCTGGGCGGCATGGCAATTCTTGGCGCGGTTGGCGGAACGACCTCCCCGATTGCCCTGACCGGTATCCTCATCACCGATCTGACTGCGGATATGGAGGGCCTGGCCGGCATTGCCCAGCCTGTGTTCCTTGGCGTCAGCCTGGCAAATCTGATTTGCGCGGTTGTGGTGTACATCGTTTTCGGCGGCTACAAGCTGAAAGGCGAATCCGACATCAAGGAAAAGCTGCCTGCCTTTACAAGAAATCAGATTATCTGCATCGCCGCCCTGCTGGTCATGGTGGTGGCGGTTGTGGGATTCAAGTATGATGTGGGTCTGGTCTGCTTCACCCTCGCTCTGATTCTGATGCTGTTGGGCACCGTCAACGAGAAGGCCGCGCTGAAGCTGGTTCCCTGGAGCGTTCTGATCCTGATTTGCGGTGTCAACGTGCTGATGGCGGTCACCAAGGCGCTGGGCGGCATCGACCTGCTGGCAGATCTGCTGGCCTCCCTGATGAACTCTGTGACGGCTTCTCCCATCATGGGCTTCACCGCAGGCATCATGAGCTGGTTCAGCTCCGCAAATGGCGTGGTTTTCCCCACGTTGATCCCCACGGCTCCGGCCATCGCGGCAAATGTAGGCGGCAGCGTCTCTGCCGCGGAAATGATCATGGCCATTGTGGGCGGCGCTACGGTTGCCGGTATCAGCCCCATGTCCACCGGCGGCAGCCTGATTCTGGCCTCCTACACCCAGGGCAAAGAGGTATCTGATAAGGAGCAGTCCAGCATCTTCGCCAAGCTGTTCGCTACCTCTCTGGGCTGCGTTCTGGTCATCGTAGTATTCGCGCTGGCAGGCGGCTTCAAGCTGTTCTGCTGATTACGGGAGGATAAAGACTATGAGCAACATTGCCTATATTGGCTGCCGTACCACCAAAGAGCGGAACGCCCGGGGTAAGGGCATCCGCGTGATGAAGGCCGCACCGGAGGGCTGGGAGGAAATTCAGCGGGTGGAAAACTTAGTGAACCCTTCCTTCCAGTGCATGGATCAGACCGGAGAATTTCTTTACTCGATTCACGGCGATTTCAGCGAAATCAGCGCCTTTTCCGTGGCTGAGGACGGCACACTGACCTATCTGAACACGGTCTCCACCGGTGGTGTCAACCCGGTACACCTGTCCGTGGACAAAACCAACCGCTGGGTATTTGTGGCGAATCTTCAGACCGGCACGGTAGCGGTGATTCCCCGCAGCGCGGACGGTCGGCTGGAACCGCTGAAGGAGCTGTATACCATTCCCGGCAAAGAGGAAGGTACCGTATCTCATCCCCATCAGGTGACCCAGGACCCCACCGGCAGCTATCTGATCGTTTCCTGTCAGGGCCGCAAGGCGGGCTTTGGACAGGTGGATGTGTTCCGCATTCATTCTGAAAACGGAACTCTGGAAAAGACTTGCGTTGTTCGTTCCCGGGAGATTGCGGAACCCCGGCACTTCGTATTCCATCCCAAGAAAAACTGGTGCTACGGTGTCAACGAGAAGGATTACTCCATAACGGCTTACACCTTTGATCCCGATGAAGGGACGCTGACGCCCCGGCAGATTCTCCCCACCCTGCCCGATACCTACACCGGAGACGGCTGGGCCAGCGGAATCATTATGATGCCGGACGGAAAGCACGTTGTGGTTTCCAACCGCAAGCACGACAGCATCACCAGCTTCCACATCCGGAAGGACGGACTGCTGCAATACTGCGACTGCATCAAGACAGGCGGAGGACAGCCCCGGTTCATCACCGTCAGCCCCTGGGGCACTGTGATCGCGGCAAACGAAACCACCGACCTGATTACCGAATTCTCTCTGGATGGACAGACTGGTAAATTCTCTCCCACAGGCTGGTCGTTGGAGTCCGAAAGCCCGGTTTGCCTGATTTTCACATCATAATCTATGATCCTCGCCGGAAATGCCGGCAGGAGGCGTATGAAAATCAATAAATAGGTGTTCAATTTTTGTCAAACAATCCCCCCGATACATCTCCCGCTGGCTTTCCGCAATGCACGCATATACCCTTTCCCCAGAATTAAGAGATAGAAAGGATATCAATTTATGTTAGCTGCTATCGGTTTTATCCTGATGATCGTCTTGATGATCGTCCTGATTAAGAGCTGGGTCAGCCCTCCCGTGGCCTTCATCGGTCTGCCCCTGATTGCCGCCCTGCTGGCTGGCTTCGGCTTTGGGGACATCGGTGGATTCATCGGAACCGGCATGAAGTCCATGCTGTCTACCGCTGTCCTGTTCGTATTCTCCATTTCTTACTTCACCCTGATGGATGAAATCGGCCTGTTTGATCCCATTATCAATGCGTTGACCAAAAAGGCCGGTAAGAACATCCCCATGATTCTGGTGGCTGTCCTGCTGACTACCTTCGTAGCCCATCTGGACGGCTCCGGCGCCACCACCTTCCTGATCGTTGTTCCCGCGTTCCTGCCCATCTTCAAGCGTCTGGGCTTCCGTCCTCAGGCTCTGCTGGCGCTGATGTGCGGCCCCTACGCCGTGATGAACATTCTGCCCTGGGGCGGCCCCACCATGCGTGCCGCCACCGTGGCCGGTGTGGAAACCGGCGATCTGTACGCGTTCATCATCCCCGGTGTCATTGTGATCGTCCTGTGTGCCTTCCTGAACGCCTTTGTGGTATATCTGCTGGAAAAGAAGAATAAAGCAACGGCGATGACAGTTGCCGGTGATACCGCCGCAGAGGAAGCACCCGCTGCCAAGGAGCGCACCTGGCGCTACTGGTTCAATCTGGCGTTGACACTCGTCATGCTGGTGTTCCTGTTCCTGGACACCCCCATGCCCCTGTACTCCATCTTTATGATCGCCTATGCCATCGCTCTGGTGGTCAACTTCCCCGACGTGAAAACACAGAACAAGAAGATCAAGTCTCTGGGCCAGAATGCAATGGTCATGACCGTCACCCTGTTCTCTGTGGGCATCTTCATGGGTGTCATCACGGGCAGCGGCATGGTGGAAGCCATGGCGAACACCATTGTCAATGTGCTGCCCGCTTCCATGGCGCCCCATATGCACTGGTTCATGGCGCTGTTCAGCGTACCGCTGATGATGATTCTGGGCACCGACGCGTTCTACTATGCGTTGCTCCCCATCATCATCGGTGTTGTTGCCCCCTTCGGCGTTGCCGCTGAAGCTGTCGCCGCTACCTTCCTGCTCACTGCAACCTTCGGTACACCCGTCAGCCCCTCCGTGGCCGCTGTGTATGTGGGTCTGGGCCTTGCGGATGTGTCCATCGGCGATCACATCAAATACTCCCTGCGGCTGGTCTGGCCCATGAGCATCATCACGCTGCTGGGCGCAACCCTGCTGGGTGTCATTCCTTTCTGATAACTTTCTCCTTCCTTACCGGGCCGCCTGCCACAGACACGGGCGGCCCGGCCCTTCATTTTGAGGTGATCAAATGAACTATCTATTTCAATTTTTGCGAATTGCCCTGTTCTGCCTGCTAGGAGAACTGCTCCACTTTCTTGTGCCCCTGCCCATCCCCGCCAGTATCTATGGTCTGGTACTCCTGCTGCTGGCTCTGAAAACGGGTATCGTCAAATTGGAGCAGGTGAAGGAAACCTGTTGTTTTCTCACAGGCATATTCCCCCTGCTGTTTATTCCGGGAGCTGTAGGTGTCATGGAGCTGTGGGATATTCTCGGCAGGCTCTGGCTTCCCATCTTGATTGCGCTGATTCCGGTGACAGTACTGGTCTTTGCGTCCTCCGGCTGGGTGACCCAATGGATTGCGGGGAGGAAGCAGCATGATTGATTTTTTGAAATCTTCCGCTGTTTGGGGCACGGCGCTCACGCTGGCAGCATTTGCGCTTGGCACCTTCCTTCACAGAAAAACCAAAGCGGCATGGTGCAATCCACTTCTTTGGGGAAGCGTTTTTGTGATCATTGTTCTGAGTGGTTTGAAAATACCCTACCCGGATTACAAGGGTAGCGCCGCGCCACTGACGTATCTGCTGCTTCCCGCGACGGTCAGTCTGGCAGTTCCCCTGTATGAACAGTGGGAGCTGCTGAAGAAAAACGTTTTGGCAATTCTTGCCGGAATTGCGGCAGGCGTAGTTACCAGCATCGGAAGCGTCCTGCTGCTGGCATGGTTGTTCCGGCTGGATGCCGCCAGCGCGGTCAGTCTGCTTCCCAAGTCCGTCACCACTGCCATTGGCGTGGATGTTTCCACGGAGCTGGGCGGAATCCCCGCTCTAACTACTGCTGTCATCATTCTGACCGGAATCATCGGAAACCTGCTGGCTGTCAGCCTGTGTAAGCTCCTTCGGATTACAAACCCCATCGCAAGGGGAATTGCCATTGGCACCTCGTCCCATGCCATCGGAACCTCGAAAGCCCTGGAAATTGGGCAGGTCGAAGGCGCTATGAGCAGCCTGTCCATTGCGGT
>JBJDYL010000118.1:0-4322 GCA_051867285.1 Faecousia sp.
ACAGGGGATCGTCGGGATAGGCAACGCCGCCGTACCGGGCAAAGTGCCAGCCCAGATTTTTGATGTAGGCAGTTTTTGTACTGCCCGTGCCATTGGGCTTGTAGGCGCAGGCAACCTGGGAATTGAGGACAGTGGTGTAATTGCCATTATCCGCATAGTCGAACAGCATAATGCTGTTCTGGGTGCTTGCAATAGACATTACCGCGATATCCTCAGACGGCTCCGAAGCGTAGGCTGTGGGAACAATGCCGATTAGCAGCATCAGAACCAGAAGAAGGGAAAGATAGCGTTTCAGGTTCAATATCATGAATTCATCCTTTCTGCATAAAAATAGCCCCTGCTTTTCGCAGAGGCGGCTGCTGAGTATTACATTCCCCCCATCTCCATGGGAAGCATCCCGTCATCGCATTCATTGACCCAGTCCGGGTACTGGGGTTCCGGGTACTGCTGGGGGTATTGGGGCTGTGGGTAGTAGTCCCTCTGGTGCTGAACCTCCTGGGGATAGCTCTGCCCTCCATATTCCTGCCGGGGCACATAGTTGGGATCGATCTGCAGCTGGTATGCCTGCAAAACCGATTCCTGCAGCGCCAGCTTCGCGGAATTGGTCAGGGCGAAGAAGGTATTGCTGTACTTCTTCTGTCCATCCTTCCCGGAATAGGATTCCTGGGGCATGGAAACAAACAGGCCCTTTTTCCCGTCCATGACCTTCAGATTCTTCACCACGAACATGCCATCCAGCGAAACGGAGGCAATGGCCTTGACGTTTCCGGTATTCACCATTCTGTCAATTCGTGCTTTGATTTTCATACCGCACCTCTCAGAAACAGTAGAAGGTAAAGCCCATGTCCGCCTGCACTTCCCTCTGGGAAATCTGCTGCGGTTCGGCGTATACCTGCAAATAGCGGCTGACCTCCGCATCCGTCAGGGAGCGAAAGTTTTCCTCGGCATCCCCGATTACGAAGAAAGGCCCCGCGATGATGGAGCCGCCGTCCAGCCTGCGGTTGCCCTCCATGCCCAGCAGCTTTGCCTCGTCGTTGCCGACAATAAGGGTTCCATCGTTATGGGCATAAATACATTCGATAAGCCCACCCACTGCCTCCTGAAGATCCTCCAGTTTGGTGCCGATCTCCTTTTCCACGGCAGGCTTCCCCGGCTCCACATACACAACCCGGTATCCGCTCATTCCATATCCCTCCCCGTATTTTTGTCATGACTCTGCGCCCACAGGACGGACAGGTGAACCAGCGCACTGTACCGCTGCTTTTCATCCAGGCTTTCCAGGAAGGCTATGAGGGAAGCATCCCGCCCGGAGCCGGGCGGAATCTTCTCCTTCCCCCGTAGCGCTTCCCGCCGCACCAGCACACTGTCATCCTCCATGAGCTGGAAGGACACCACGTCATCCGGCAGAAATCCTACCGCCTGCCGGATGGCGTAGGGAATGGTGATCCTCCCCTCGTTGCCGATAATCCGATATATCTTCATCTCAGACACCCCTCGCAGCAGTTGGCATGGGGACAGCACCGCACAGGTTCCTCCTCATCATAGATGGGTTCGATCATAAGCCGTCCCCGGGAAACGCTGTACTGGACAGTGGGAGTCAGAACCAGTCCAACTTCCTCCAGCATGTCCGTCGGGACAGGAAACAGGGTGAATTCACTTACTTGATTCGATTTCTGCATGGTATAATTCGCTCCTTCAAAATTTGTTCTACTGGGATGGATTCTCCCAGCAATTCGTTCAGGGACATCTGAATGGGAACCTCCCGTTCCCGCTCCAGAAGGTCATAGTTTCCGATGAGCAGCTCCCCGAACTGCTTACCAGGGGCATACTTCTGCACCATGGGGTGAATCCGCTGGAAATCCAGAATCTCATAATCCTTAAAAAGATAGCGGATTTCCGGGCAGTCCACCTGAGAGATCAGCCACTTGCCCTTGCAGTGCGCCAGCGTATCCCGCAGCAGAACATGGTGGTCCCAGCTGAACTCCGCGTCGTAGACATACTCACTGTCATAGTAGGGCGGGTCGCCGTAGAAGAAGGCATCCTCCCGGTCGTAGTGGGGAATCAGCACCTCAAAGCTCTGTTGCTCGATGATGACGTTTTCCAGCCGCTGGGACATCTCCCGGATTTGCGTAAACAATGTGCGGACGCTGAAGGGCTGGCAGGCAAAGCTCCGCCCGGAGCTGGAATAGCTGTTGCGCACACGCTTCAGGTAGGCCGCCGCCTGCCGCACATCCCGGTAGTCCGAGCGTTTCCGCAGCGATGCCTTCAGCTTCTCCGCCTCCTTCAGCAAATAGGCAGGTGTTGTTCTGTCGAGAATCTCCACCTGATCCGGCAGGTGGATGGTGGGTTCATTGCCGCCGTCGTGGAAGTGAAGCCAGGTGACAAACTCCTCCCGGGAATTGAGGGGCAGCAAATCCAGTTCCAGCAACAGCTCCGCAGGGCGGTTCTTTACTACTCGGAAGAAATTCACCAGCTCGCCTTCGATATCGTTGTACACCTCGAACTTGCTGGGTTCCTTCCCCAGAAGCACAGCGCCGCTTCCGCCAAAGATTTCGATGTAGCGCCCGAACTCCTTGGGGAACACGGGCAGGATGATCGGCAGCAGGTTCGTCTTGTTGCCGATGCGGGTTATTGGGGTTCTGATAGGTTATCTCACGCTCCAATCCAAATAGAAATGGCCGGTACAGTGCCTGGGATCAGGCTGCTGTATCGGCCGTTAGGGTTAACATTCTTCCTGTTTTTGGAACACCTATCCTTATGCTTACGTCGTTTTTTCATGGGTATCACCCCCTTTCAAGGTTTACAAATATTTGTTTGATTTACTCCCGGTTTATTGGACTGTACTTTTGCTAGAATCTCCGGGAACAAGGTTTTCTGAAAAGTCAAGTCTTGTTCTTATACTTCTTTCATGGTATCATTTCAACCAGTGCGTAAAGAGAAGGAGAGATTCAAAATGAGCACTGCCATTCGCCACACCCGCCAGGAACTGCTCCGGCAGCAGGAAGCGGTTTTCAGCAGCATCCCCGGCATGAACGCCCTGCGCCACGCCGCCCCGGAGAGCGTCCCGGAGCTGGAAGCAAAGTACCCGGACGCAGCTTTTGCCCTGATGATCTCGGACAACCTGTTTGTCGGTGACCGGGAGCAGAACGAGATTCACCAGAAGGCATACACCGCCATCCTGAACGGCGAGTCCATTACCGGGGTGCGGTTCAAATATGACTACGATCTGGAATCCTACCTGCTGAAGCATATGTGGGACTGAATTTTTCCATAGAACGGAAAAAGGCCATCATGGTTTCCTCGGAGTCCATAGCGGCCTTACTCCATTTCCATGTCCATACATTCTTCCTGATGGGCAGAGGTGATATTCACATAATCACCTATGATACTCAGGGCAGAATGATAGCTTTGGCATTGGAAAATTCTGCTGCGCATCTCATCTGCCTGATCCTGCATCCCGTTCTTTCTCAGCGTCTCCGAGGCTTTGCCCATAAGATGAAAAATATTTCCGTCAGTGCCTATGAGGGGACAATCCGGCTTGATATGCTCAGGTTCCGGTTTCGATTCCTGAACCTGCACGAAACCGCCGAGACGATTGGGAACATAGTCAGACAGCCAGGTGCCGCCGAAGGTGGAATGGGTAGCCAACCGCCATACGGCAAGTTTTCCCATATCCAGCTCAATATCTCCCTTGAAGGGGAACAGCAGGCACGTCAGCCCCCCATGCCGGAAGGTATAGGCTTCCTCGAATCTAGCACCCTTATTGAGGATGCCTTCTTCGGTCAGGATTTCATTGATACCATCCATCCATTCCTGAGGATCACCGCCGCAGCCTTGAAGGACGAGTCCCTCCTGATCTCCCATCCGGCGGAGCTGTTCTTTTGAAATCTCTTGTATGCTCACAGCTTCATCTCCTCCATCCTCATGCCCTGCTCCTGGGCAATTTCCTGCTGGGTCAGTTTTCGGAAGCTGTCAACGCCGGTAATCAGCGACAGACTGCGCCCGTTGTCCCAGGCAACTCCGACCTGCCCGGCATCGTCAACATACCGCACAGAACCCCGCGTTCCGGGTTCAACCGGGGCATAGGGATCATTCATACTGCTCAATACAATTCGTGTGCCGGGTGGATAGCTGGTCCGGGTGAACTCTACCTGCCCACGGCTAGGAAATGGCATATTCATTTGGGTTCCTCCTTCTCAGATAGCTTCATCAATCTTGTGCGCATACATTCTCCGTCTCCGCCATGGCACAGAAAGCCATGCCCGGGAAAGGGGCACCCCTCGCACAGTGGGGATGCTGTGCAGACAGGCTTCTCCGCCTGA
>JBJDYL010000119.1:0-17568 GCA_051867285.1 Faecousia sp.
GAGTTGTCTCAGAAATGCTGAAAACCGGTGACCCCTGTCCCTGCTGCGGGCAGCCCATCAAGACGAAGGATCCCGAAATCCTGCGCCTGCTGACCTGCATCCGGGATAGCTACCCGCTCAGTAGTGCATACGAAGAATTGCGGAAGGAGAAGAGACGTGAAAATCGGAGACAAAGTACATAAGCCGCTGACAAATATCTTTTCCGGTGATAAGGACGCGCCGACTCCAAGATTCTGGGGATGCGTTGTCTGGATCCATCCCCAGGGCAGATTCTACGTTGCTGCGTTTTCTTTTCCCGGCGGCACAATCCGGGAATGCTTCAGGGAGGGGTATAAATGAATTCCTACATGGTTCGGTACCAGATTTCCGAATACGTGGACGACCACCTGATTGAGCTGCCGTCCCTCTGGCGGCTGCTCCTGTGGCTGATCTTCCACGCCCACAACTGCCGGGTGATCCATATTCTGAGATTCGTAAAAGGAGGATAATATGAAAGACGCTGAATTGGTTGCCGCGCTGCGGCAGCTGAAAGTGAACACGAAAAGCCTGGCCTGCTTGGGCTGCGGCTATGAGCATAATTGCAGCATCCACGGCTGCCACCTGATCGGTATGTCAGCGGACGAGCTTGCAGAATATGCCGCCGCACTGGAATCTATCAAGGCCATGCACAAAGAAGCAAAAGGCGCAGAAAAAGATTATTTGCGATACGTGATGTCCTTTTTTGATCCTGCGTATGGCAATCCTGCATATCCACCGCGCAATACTGTGCGGGAGCCGAATATGGATCCTCTCAACTTTACAATCGATGCTTTCGTGAATTCACTGAAAGCCGTCCCGCCGCGGAAATGGTTTACAGATTTTGAACTGTGCGCGGATACAAAGGAACTGGCGCAGACGCTGCAATTTATTGATAAACACGGATATACCATGGTATCTGCCACGCAGGATGCTTCCGGTGCGTATACCGTATTCTTCCGCCGCCCGGCGTGCGAATAGGAGGCGGAATGAAAATTCTTTGCACACTGCGGGCCGGTAAGGTTGTCCGCCAGATGCTGTACTCTCCTCGCGACCCAAATCCAAACACCAGGCGCAGGGGTATTAGCATCAGCAAGGAGGATAAGAAAAAAGCAAACCTCCGTACCAGTTACGAAAAACTTCTGATGCTGGCCTGCGCGAATATCGAGCCGGGCGACTGGTGGGTAACATTTACATATGTAGACAAATTCCTCCCTGCAAACAGGGAGGAGGCTCACCCTTACTGGCGGAAGTCCATGCGCTGGTTCCGCAAGTATCGGAAAAATAACAGTGACCCTCTTGTCTATTTCTATTGTACGCAGATGACCACCCGTGGCGGCGGCATCCGCCTGCACCACCATATGCTCATGCGCCGGGAGGATGATCTGGATGAGGAGTACATCCGCAGTCTCTGGCCATGGGGCTACACCCACATCCGCAAACTCCGTGACTGGGAGGACATTTTGGACAAGGTGCACTATATGTGCCGGGAACCACGGGAACTCGGTGTCTATGTCCCTGGGGAACAGATGTGGACGGCAAGCCGCGGTGTCCTCCGACCAAAGCCGCAGTATACCATGATCGACAACGACTCCGTTGATATCTCCGTCCCGGTAGGCTGCACGCAGCTCTGCGACCCGGTTCAAATGCCGGGATATGGTGGATATAAAGCAATTCTATATTATGAGAATACATGATTTAAAGAAGGCGTTCCCTTCTTTAAAGACTGGAGGGAGGTACTAACCTTTGAACACACACAACAAAACTTTTTATGAGGAAAACAAAGTGGCAAATTCCTCGTTGACGGCAACTCCCGCACGTGATATAATCATAGCAAACACAAGGCGAGTTGTTTGCTCCCAGTGTGGACTGCCTATCGGAAGGGTGCTTGAAGGAGCAAACCCGGCTGGAGCGCTCTACTACTGCCGGAAATGCAAAGGCTATAGGATTGCCAAAGTGAATACCGTTACAGTGCCTTAGACGGCCAGTTTGAGTTTACCGACTCACGCTGGCCGTCTTTTTTGTTTTTCTCCTGGAGGTGATTATGTGGAATTTTTCGTAGCAACGTTTAACGCAACGTGGATTGTCCTGCTGTGTGTGGCTGGCGTGGTGGCTGCACTTGCGCTCCTTCTGCTGGCGGTGGCAGCCATTGCGTTTGTATCCTCCGCAGCTTTCAGCCTCCTGACCGGGCTGATGGCTGCCAGGTGGCAACGTCGGGGGCACGTTCCGCGGAACCGCGTGGAAAAAATCATTATGGACTCTGCGAAGCGCGTGAATAGATAGCTGTGGCAAAGTATAACCCGGACTCGTGGCCAGCCTGCTGGATCCTATCGCTGATTGCCCAGGATAACATCCACGCATTCTATGTGTCCGGATATTGGAAGCGATTTAAACGGCGCATTCTGACAACGCGACCATGCCGCTGCCAGCTATGCGAGCAGAAGCGACCGGCAGTGCTGACACCGCTGCGGAGGCCGTGGGAAAAGAAAGACTCTGCCGATGATGACAGACCAGTGGCGACGGTGCATCACATCAACGAGGTGAGGCGGCGTCCAGACCTCGCACTGTCCGAGTACGATGAGTCCGGGAGGCTTAACGTCGTGATTGTCTGTCCGTCCTGCCACTGGGACGAGCACCACAAACGCAATATCATGCAGGAAAAAATACCAGAACGATGGTAGGCCCCCCGCCCCTGAAATTTCGATTTCTCTGGCGGTTTGAGTACCGAGGGGGAGCCTTGACAAAAGCGGGGCGCCGCGCGCGTAGAAATTTTCCAGGATTTTGGCTATCCGCATTAATTGTTTCCGCATATGCGCGCGCGTAGGAAACCTGCGTTTTCAGCTTGTTTTTTTATCGATTTCCCGGAAAGGAGGGCGAGAAAATGGCAACCAAAAAGGAAATCCGCAACAGCCTTGTGCAGCAGCTCAAGGACAAAGGCTCGGATGCTCTGCACTTTACGGCGCTGATTGATGACTATATCTTTTTCTACTCCATGGAGCGCAGAATGCAGGCGGATATCCGCAAGCGCGGACTGGAAATTGAAGCTACCAGCGCCACCGGGAAGCAGTACACAAAGGAAAATCCGTCCGTGAAAAGTGCAGCCATGTACAATCAGCGGATGCTTGCCATCCTGAAAGAGATGGGCCTGACCGTTGACGAGTACCGCCCCCCCGATGATGACGGCGGTGGTCTCGGTTGAACCACTACATCCAGGAATACATAGACCTGGTACGTTCTTGGATCACCCAGATGTGCCGGGAACAGTATCAACTTGCCGATCTAATTGAACACACCTTTGCCACGGAGACGCTAATCGTGGACGAGGACCAGCTGGAGCGGTATATGGGGCTGCTGCGGCACTTCCCGTTTAAGCTGCTTCCTTGGGAATCCTTCCTGTTCGCGCTGCATAACTGCGTGTATACCGAGGACGGGGAATTGCGTTGGCCATGCCTTGTTATTATCGTTGGCCGTGGTGCCGGAAAAAACGGCTATTTGGCCTTTGAGGATTTCGCACTGCTGACACCAATCAACGGTGTCAAAAATTACAACATCGATATTTTCGCAACCGCCGAGGATACTGCCAGGGCAACCTTTGACGACATCTATGAGATGCTGGAAGGGAACAGGGCATATTTCGAGAAATATTTTACATGGACGAAAGAGGAAATCGTAAACAAGGCCACCCGCAGCAAACTGAAATTCCGCACATCATCACCGAAGACCAAGGATAGTTTCCGTCCAGGTAAGGTAGATTTCGACGAAGTCCATGCATATGAAAACTCCAAGCTGATTGATGTTGCCGTCACAGGCCTGGGAAAGCGCAGACATCCCCGCCGTACCTACATCACCACAATGGGTGACGTTCGGGACGGCCCTCTGGATAAGCTGCTGGAAAAGGCGCTGAAAGTGCTCCGAATGGAGCAGCCGGATAATGGATGGCTATATTTTATCTGCCGCCTGGACAGCGATGCAGAGATCATGAATCCGGAGTTTTGGGCAAAGGCAAATCCATCTTTGTGCGATCCCGCCAGGCCGGAACTGTACAAGGAAATCCTGCTGGAATTCGAGGAATACAAGGACGATCCGGCGGGACATAGCGCATTTGCCACAAAACGCATGAATCGCCCCCAGGGCGACACGGAAGCAGAGGTTGCTTCCTGGGAGAACATAAAGGCCGCATCCACGCAGCTGCCGCACGAAAGTGTCCTGATGGGAAGACCCGCCGTGTTCGGAATCGACTATGCCAGTACGCAAGATTTTGTAGCCGCTGGCATCCTGATTCTGGTGGATGGCACGTATTACTGGATCACCCATTCTTGGGTCTGCGCCCAGAGTAAGAGCCTGTCCCGCATCCAGTTCCCGCTGAAAGAAGCGGAGACACGAAAAGAGCTGACCATGGTGGACGCTCCCGAAATCTCACCGGAAATCCCGGTGCAGTGGGTCAGTGATATGCGCAGCAAGTACCAGCTGATTATGGGCGGCATCGACCATTTCCGGTATACGCTACTGTCAAAGGCCTTCGCCGAGCACGGATTCGACCCGGATCGGAAGAAGGGCAATCTGAAACTTACCTATTCCCCGGAGCAATCCATGGTAGCGCCGTTGATCTCCAGCGCATTCCTGAACCACAAAATCGTCTGGGGTGACAATATGCTGATGCGCTGGTACACCAACAACGCAATCCGCATCATTGACAAGCGCGGGAATATCACCTACGGCAAGATTGAGCCAAAATCCCGGAAAACCGATGGTTTTATGGCTCTGGTGGCGGCATTTATCGTGGCTCAGATCAAAATGGACGCGTTGACCTATTATGACGCGGACATTGATCTGCCGGACGTGTTTGTGTACTAGAATTCCGGTGTCAAATTTGACACCGAGGTATTCAGAGAAGGTGAAAAATGAGATTTGCAGACTTTTTAAGCGACCTGCTGGATTACGGAAAGCGGGATGCCAACGGAAATATTGTGCTGAATAGTCCGCTGTCAGATTCCGGCGCACGGCTGAACGTGGAGGAAATCGCCCTGTTTTCCGTGATCGATCTGATCGCCAGCGCAGGCTCTATTTGCGAGTGGCGGACATACCAGAATCGGGTGCGCACCCAGGGCGCCGACTGGTATGCCTGGAACGTCAGCCCAAACCAGAACCAGAATGCCACGGAATTCAAGCGGCTTCTGATTGCCAGGCTCCTGCGGTTCCGGGAGGCTATGGTATTCGAGCGCAACGGGAATTATTACATTGCGGACAGTTTTACCAGGGATGAATTTGCATTCCGTCCCAATACCTACAGCAATGTGACCTGCTGCAACCTGAGTCTGAACTACCCCATGCTGGAGACGGATGTGTTCTATTTCCGCCTTGGCAATCAGCACGCTTCGGCGCTGCTGAACAACCTCCGGGGACTGTATTCCAAGGCCATGGAGGAAGCCTTCAGCAAATACCAGCACAGTGGCGGACGCTCCGGCATTCTGGAAATCAGCTCCATGGCAAAGGGAAGCAAGGATTTTGAAAAGAATCTTGACACGCTGATGAACGATCGCTTTCGGAGGTTCTTTGAACAGAAAAACGCGGTGCTTCCTCTCTTTGAGGGCTTCCACTATGTTCCGCAGGACGGCCCGGCGGCGCAGAAGGGCGTTTCCGAGGTATCCGACATGGAAAGCCTGTTCCGGCAGGCGCAGGACCGCTATTGCAACGCCTACCATGTGCCACCCAGCATCCTCCGGGGTGATGTGACCAATCAGGACGATGCCATTAACGGAATGCTGTCATTTGCGGTAAAGCCAACCATGTCCATCATCCAGACGGAAGTGAACCGGAAAAGCTACGGGAAATCGGTTCTGGACGGCTGGTTTATGCGGATCGATACCACCCACATCAAGACTGTGGACGTGTTCGCCGTGGCGGAGAAGATGGAAAAGCTTGTGCAGAATCGTATCTATAATGCCAACGGCATCCGGGAAAAGCTGGATGACGAGTTAATCCCGGAAGCCTGGGCAGATGAATACATCATGACCAAAAATGCAGAAGTAGTGAAAAAAGGAGGAAACCAGTAGAATGCTTTTTTACATGAAGGAAATCAGGATGCAGGCCGGAATTACCCGTAATTTCTACATCCTTGACCCGATCACTGCCGACGGCAAACGCTACAACTACATGACTGGCCAGGAAGAACTGGTTGAGAGCAAAACCAGCCAGCGGTATTTCGTGGACAACCTCGCCGGGCTTGGTCCTGCAGATGCTGTCAACCTCTACATCAACTGTAATGGCGGAAGCGTCAAAGAAGCGCTTGGTATTTACAGCGTTTTGCAGCGGTGCCCGGCAACGGTCACGGCCTACATTGACGGCTTTGCCTGCTCTGCCGCATCTGTTATTGCTATGGCGGCGCAGAAGGTCATTATGCCGCGGAACACCGCCATGATGATCCATAACGCGGCTGGATACGCATACGGCAACGCAAAGGATCTGCGCAAGGCGGCGGACGATCTGGATGTGATCAACCGCGCCGCCATCCAGTCCTACACGATGCACGCCGGGGACAAGCTCCCGGAGGACGAACTTCAGCGAATGCTGGATGCCGAAACTTGGCTGGTGGCGGAGGATTGTGTGAAATGGGGTCTGGCGGATGAGCTTGGCAGCGGGGAGGTGGACCCGGATGCCGCGCTGGCGCAGTACACCGCAGCCGCCGCGCAGGCAGCGGCCAACGACTTTGATGCCCGGCTGTTTGAAAATCCGCCCGCCTTCCTCGCAGATCGCTACCGCCCGCCGGAAGCAAAAGCCGAGGAGGAACCCAAAAGCAACAGCTGTATCTATCAGCTGCTGAAAAATATGACTATGTAACGGAGGAAAAATTATGCCCATCAAAAGTAAAGACCTGGTAGCCCAGGCAAAGAAGCAGAACGCCGCGAATCTGGCTGCGGCATTTAAGTCTGGTGACGAAGATCAGATGTCCGCCGCCATGGCTGCCTTCTGCACCGACGTCCACGACGCCGTGCTGGCGCAAGCGGCAGAGGATATCGAGCTGCGCAATCAGGATTCTGCTATCATGGCTTCCCGCGGCCTGCACGCCCTGACCAGCGCGGAAATGAACTACTACACCAAACTGGGCGAGGCACTCAAGTCCTCTGATCCAAAGATGGCGCTGAACAACTTTTCCGTGGCCATGCCCGAAACCATCATTGACGGCGTGATCGGCACCATCCGCAAAGATCATCCTCTTCTGTACCGTATCAATTTCCAGAATACTGCATACCTGACCCGTATGATTCTGAGCAACAACCCCGCCCAGATGGCGAAGTGGGGAAAAATCACGGATGCCGTTACCAAGGAGCTGACCGGCAGCCTGAAGGAAGTCAATCTGACCATGCTGAAGCTCACCGCTTTTATGTGCATTTCTCAGGACCTGATCGACCTCGGCCCACAGTGGATTGACCAGTATGTCCGGGAAACTCTGGCAGAGGCAATTGCCAGCGCTCTCGAAACCGGCATCGTGGACGGAAACGGAAAGGACGAGCCCATTGGCATGACGCGGGACATTTCTTCAAGTGCCAGTGTGCAGGACGGCGTGTATCCCCGCCAGACCCCTGTCGTACTTACGGAACTGACGCCCACTGCAATGGGTGAGATTGTGTCCAAGATTGCCAGAGACCCCAATGATCCCACCAAAGCTCGCGTAGTCGCTTCCGGAGATCTCATTTTTCTGTGCAATCCCTTTGATTACTGGAAGAAGATCATGCCCGCTACTTCCTTCCGCAAGCCGGACGGCAGCTGGATGCACGACGTTCTCCCTGTCCCTGCGGATACTATGCAGACGGCTGCTCTTGAGGAAGGCCGTGCCGTTCTGGGTATGCCCTCCAAGTATTTCGTTGGCCTGGGCGTGTACGGTAAGACCGGCACCATTGTTCCGGATGACAGCGTCCGCTTCTTCGAGGACGAACGCGCCTACAAGGCAAAGCTCCAGGGCAATGCCCGCCCCATGGACGAGTACGCTTTCGTCCTGCTGGACATCTCCAATCTGAAGACCGAGCTGCCCATCCTGACCAAGGCGGTCACGGACGCGGCCTGATCGGAGGATAACCGATGGTGGACATTGAGTGGTTGAGCATTGCCGTTGTGGAGCGGCGGGGCCTGTCGGTGCAGGATGCCGACTATATGCGCAATGTCAACAATGCGGTGGAGGAAGCCTGTGCACACCTGCAGAAGGTCGCCGGAAATCCGGATCTGGATTTCACGGATCCGGACGACCGGAACCTTGTCATTGACTGCGCCTGGTATTTCCTTGAAAACCGCAGGGCGGAGTTTGACCGGGAATACAGCGGCGACTTGATCAATCTGCGGATGCGGGAGGGGTTTGGCTGTGGAAAAACTGAAAATTCAGACCTTTCTTGACGGCACCTGCGATATCTGGCGGCAGGAAGACTCCGGGCAATTTGTTCGGGTCTATTCCGGTATCCGGTACGATAACCGGGTGGTCGGCTCCAAACGGAATTTTGAAGCCATGCAAGTTGGGCACACCATCCAGAAGGTGATTCGCGTCCCTCTGTATGGCTTCCCGTTCAACGGATGCTATGTCTCCATCGGGACGGATCAATATCAGATTCTACAGGCCCAGGGGCTGGACGACACCAGCCCCCGGTGCGTTCAGCTGACGCTGGAGCAGCCCAATATCCTCTGGGCACTGAATGAGACGGGAGGCGCAGCAGATGGGAGTACCTAGCGTTGTCAAGATCAAAAAGGGCAATGTGGAGTTTACCTCCAAGGTGGAGATTGCGAAATACTCCATCCGGGAGCTGACCAGACGGGCCATGCAGGACGTTGGCCGCTATGTTCTTGCGAAAACAAGGGCTTCCGTCCGGGGCATCAGTAAATTTACCCGGAAAGCGAAGTACACCCCGCAGCGCTACCAAATGTGGGTGCGCAGGGCGGAAAATGATCTGATTCTCGGTATTGAAAACAAGCGCAAAGGCGCGAATACCGCATGGTGGGCTGACCAGGCGGAACTGGGAATCAACAACCAGCCGAAGCGCGGTATCCTGTTCCGGACGGTGCAGGAAAACATCCCCACCATTGTCCAGATAGAAGCCCAGTATCTGTCCTACATGAACAGCGAGGCAGCAGCCCTCTCGCAGATCCAGAATATGCCGAACGGCGATATTCAGGAATGAGGTGGGTAAATGTTTGTACCGTTTACTGACACAAATGCCCTGAATCTGTCCGTTAAAGCTGCACTCCGGGAAACCTCCGGGCTGAAAGCCGTGTTTCCACGGAAGGCCCCTGCGACGCAGGCACCGCCCTTTGTGGTGTTCCTGCTGGATCTGATGACCGTAGACGGCTGTATCTCCCAATATCAGCTGACCGTGCATGTAAGCGGATACGGCGCGGACGAGAGCGCCATTGAGGCCATTGCCGATAAAATCCAGTTCGGCATGGATTGCGCCAGCTATCAGGATGACCGGATGGCCTGGGACTGCTATCTGACCAACCGGCAGGACGTTGAGGCAACCGACAAAAGTATTATACAGCGCAGGCTGGATTTCACCCTGCGGTACATGGGAGGAAAAAACTATGAAACGGTTTAGCGGTTTTACAGAAGGAACCATGAAAAAACGCTTGCTGGATGCAGGCGCTTTTTACAAAAATTACGATCTGACCAAGGACCACCCTCAGAACCGGGCTGCCGGGAAACTGATCTGTGCAACCCAGGGCGGCGGAAGCTTTGCGGCTACCCCCTCCGTCCGGCAGGTAAAGGTGGACGGGCTTGCAACCTACACAAAGGGAACCGAGGAAGTCAATGATTGGACGGCAGAGCTGTCCCTGAAACTGCTGGAGAATGACGCCCATCTTATGGCCATGTGCCTTGGCGCGGCGTCTGTAGAGAAAACCTCGGGTGAAAAGCAGCCTACCGGTTATCTGCGGGTGCATCCCAAAGACACCTTTGAGAATGATGACTACATTGACAATGTGGTATGGATTGGCCGATGGGCTGACAACAAAAAGCCCGTTATGATCGTCATTTACAACGCCCTGAGCCTCGGCGGCCTGAACTGGGCGATGGAAGACAATAAAGAGGTCGTCACCGAGTGCAAGCTAACCGCTCACTATGACGCCCCGGATGCTGAGGGCAATCAGGATGTGCCCTTTGATATCTTCTACCCGGAGGTGGCGGAGCAGGAGGTGGCGGAGCAGGAGGTGGCTACGGAATGAGGAAACTGAACCTGACCGACGTTTTCCGATTCTCTCGGCTGGTTAAGTCCTCCGGGATGAAGGATCTGATTGCAAACATCCTGCACAAGGCAGCGGAAACCAAAACCCGGCAGAAGCCCGTTATGGACGCGGAAACCATTGGCAAAGAGTTGCGTTTTGCCCTTTCCAGAGAGGATAACACGGATTCGGAAATCGGCGCTGCTGCCATTGGGCTGTGCGCCGATCGTTCCAGCGGGGACAGTGATCTGTACAACATCGGAATTGATGCGTTTCTGTCCATCGTGGATGTGGCGGCGCAGAAGGGCGTGGAAACCTCCGTCTATGATTTTCTCGCCCCCGTGTGGGAGATGACCGCCGATGAGGTATCCAGCCTGAGCCTTGAAGCCGTGGTGGAAAATCTGCGGAAAATGTTTGCGGAGAACGATTTTGCCGCTTTTTTCAGGCAGTCGGAGGCGTTGACCCGTTAAAGGACAACGACCTCCTGCACCGCAGGTATGCGGACCCGTCGTTCGTTCTCCTTGCTCCCCCCGCGGAAGGGCTGGAGGCTCTGCGCTATGCGCAGGGGCAGGACGAGGACGACCGGATGTTCCAGCGGTGGATAGGCTCTGGATTTGGTTACCAATCTGAGGTTGAATTTGAGGAATTTAAAAGGAACCTAAAGCAGCGCGCAAAATGGGGGGCTCAGACCTCCGAGGAAATTGTGTCCAATATTGACACCATGATGGAGGGGGTGGCACCACCGCTTGGAAATCTTTAAACTGTTCGGCTCCGTGCTGGTGAATACCAGCGGCGCGGAGAGTTCCCTGGAAAAAACCGGGAAAAAGGCCGAGGGCCTTGGGAGCACCTTTTCCAGCGTTTTTAAGAAGATCGGCGCGGTGGTCACCACCTATCTGTCTGCCCGGGCGCTGATATCCTTTGGAAAAGAGTGCATTGAGCTTGCGTCCGATGTGCAGGAAATGGAGAACAAATTCAACGTTGTTTTCCAGGGCATGACCGATGAGATCAATGCCTGGGCAGAAAATTTTGCCGCCTCCATTGGGCGCAACTCCAATACCATTAAAGGCTACCTTGCTGATAATCAGAATATGTTTGTCGGCATGGGCATGACCCGGCAGGCCGGTGCCGCGCTGTCGGAACAGATGGTTTCCCTTGCGCTGGATCTGGCCTCCTTTAATAACCTGAACGAGGACGACGCCGTAAACGCCATGGCAAAAGCCCTGATGGGCGAGAGCGAGTCAGCGAAAAGCCTTGGCGCGGTGATCAACGACAACACCCTCGCCATGGCCATGGAACAGATGGGCTATGAGGGCAAGTTCCAAGCCCTGACCGAGGCAGAGAAGATGGAAGTCCGGTATCAGGCAATCCTGATGCAGTCCACGGACGCCGTGGGTGACTGCGCCCGTTCTTTGGATAGCTACAAGGGGCGTCAGCTCCAGCTGAAGGCCACGACGGAAAATCTAAAGGAAACCATTGGCAGCTATCTGCTGCCGGTGATGACCCGGCTGCTGGAAAATACCAACGATGCAGCTAGCGGCTTGTCGGACAAGCTGGAGCCTGCCATGGAGCTGGTATCTGACGGCGCCATGTTTGTGGTTGATCATTTGGACGCGATCGTTACCGGGCTGGAGCTGGTTGGCGGCGCGATCGTGGTTCTGAAAGCGGGGTTTACCCTGCAAAAACTGGTTGATGGCTTTAATCAGGTATCGGCATCACTGGCATTTGTCGGCGATACGAGCTCGAAAACATTTGTTGCGCAGGCGGCCTTGAACGGCGCCATGTCAAAAAGTGAGATTATTGTTGCGCTGCTGACCGGAAAAATGAGCCTGTCTGCGTTGGCAGCAGAGGGACTCACTGTAGCCGTTGGAAAACTGAATGCTGTCATAGCAGCCAACCCGATTGGCGCATTCGTGGCGGCTCTGGGGCTGATGGCTGGCGGCATCTATGCCAGCCGGAAGAAAATACAGGGGCTTGCCGACGATATGGTTGTGCAGACCCAGACTACCGCTGAGGCGGAAGAAAACCTTACCAAGTTAAAGGAACGTCTGGACGAATTCGAGGGCAATCCGAATAAATGGGGAACCCAGAAGCGGGAAGAATACGCAGCCCTGAAGCAGGCCATTGCTGAAACTGAGGAACAGCTGGTGCAGCTCCAGCAAGCAGAGGCAGAAGCCGCAGCGGCTGCCGCTGAAAAGGCTGCTGACCCAGTGGAGATTTTCCGGGCGGCCACGGAGCAGTATGCCAGCGACGCGGCGGCTCTTGCGGAAAGCTTCTGGCAGACCTACGACAATATCTACAGCAAGGTCACCGGGTGGTTTGGCCTGTTTGACGAGGCATCGGCCAACGTAGAGACTAACGTCCAAAAAATGATGGCTGCCATGCAGTCCCAGGTTGATTTTAATACCGCATACACGGCAAACCTTCTGGCACTGAAGGAATACGGCCTTGGGAGCCTGTCTGAAGCTTTTCAGTCCTATGGAAAAGACGGCGCTGCTTACGCTCAGGCCATTGTGAGCGCAGTGGAGCAGGCAGGCGGCGCGACCACGGAGCAAGGACAGCAGATTATCAACGGTTTTTTGGAAATCAACCAGAAAGTCTCTGAGTCTCAGAACGAGCTTTCGCAGACAATGGCGCTGCTTGACGGCGAGTTTGAGGGTGAGCTGAAGCGTATGAATGAGACCTACGCAGCAGCCATCGCCGGACTGGACAAGAGCAAAGAGGCAAAAAAATACTCTTACGACACATTTCAGGCATTCTTGGATGGCATGAACAACAGAATACCTGGAATTGTAAATAAGTGTAAGGAACTTGGAGCTCAAATGAACGCCGCAATTCAGTCCGGGTTAAGCAGCAAAACGGTGAGCGCCACTTTTACCGTGTACAACGGCAGCGATTCTTCCAGCTCCGCAAGCTCTGCCCAGGCGTATTCTGCTAGTGATAATGGCAATGATGCAAATACATCTTCCAATCGACCGACAATCGTCATAAATCAGTACATTCAGGAGGTTCCCCAGACTGCTGCGGATACCGCAGCGGCGACGGAAGCTTATTTCGAGCAGGCGAGGTGGGCACTTTGAGAAATTTTTGTAATTTATCAAAGCTTTTTCGCTACGTCAACGATAACGGCGACAGCGTGACATTTGACTATGCAGGCGGATATCTCATAAACAAGCCCGTCGGTATTGATACGCTCTCTGTCAGTTTGTCCCAGGCGCAAGGCATTGACCAGGTTGGAGCCACGATCCAGTCCAAAACGGTGCAGCCCCGACCGGTGACGGTTTCCGGGGCCCTGTTCGGTGATAACCAACAGGCCGGAAAAGACCGGCTGCTTGCTGTGGTTCGCCCGGATATCGGCGGGCGGCTGTACGCAGATGATTATTACCTGACCGTCCATGTGACGGCAACGCCAACCATTGAGCCAAAGCGCCGGGGGGCAAATTTCCAGTTTTCCCTCCGCGCCCCATATCCGTACTGGTGTAAAGATGACAACGTAAAAACACGTCTTAGCCGGGTCGAGCCGAAATTTCGGTTTCCGTGGAATTTGTCCCGGGAATATCGGTTCGGCGAAATTGTGGTCGCCGCATTCTTTTCCGTTGTCAATTCCGGACAAGTCCCAGTTCCATTCACAGCAACTATCATCGCAAGCGGCGAAGTCGTAAATCCGAAAATCTTAAGCGTATTGACCGGAGAGACGCTGAAGATTAAAAAAACGCTGGCAGCTGGTGAGCGCCTGGTAATCAGGATTACGCATGAGCGGACGTATGTCACGTCCAGCATAGACGGAGAATGCAGAGGTGCGCTCAGTATAGACAGCAATTTGTACCGGCTTGCTGTAGGTGAGAATATTTTGCAGCCAGATGCAGATACCGGGAAAAAGAATATGCAGATCAACATCGACTACGCAACAGAAATTGTAGGTATTGCGCTATGAGTTTTGAGATTTATCCGCAGGACCTGTCTACGAGGTATGAACTGTCCCACGCCACCAGCGCGATTATTACGATCTACTACAACGCCATTGGAAAGCTGATCCTTGTGGCTCCGGTGAATGATTACAATATTGCAGCAATCAAGGACGGCTATATGTTGTACGACACCGAACGGGATGTAACATTTGACCTGGTGAACGTAAAAAATGACACAGGAACCAGCAAAATCACTGCAAACGGCTATACCACAAACTGGCGGCTGAATCGGCGGTGCATCACGTCAAAATGCAGGGTCACAACGTTGGAATCCGGCGTGTACACGCTTGTCAACAGCAATCTCCGTAACTTGCCAGGTGTTGCAACGGCGCCCGTGGTTGGCCTGACGGAACGAACAGACAACATTTTTTACGGAGGGCAGCTCCTGGACGAGGTCATGCCTTTCTTGTCTGAGGCGGGGCTGGGAAACAAAATGGTCTGGGATCCGGACACGCTTACGCATACATTCCACGTTTACAAAGGGCGTGACCTGACAGAGGGCATCCACGCCGTTGTATTTTCTGAGGAGCAAGGCTCCGCGCAGGATCTGATCATCAATGATGACGACAGCACATTCAAAAATTTTGCATATGTAACAGGCACGCTGCGGGACGGAACAGAATTTGTGGAGACTGTCGGCGCGACAGACGCGGAAGATCTCCGGGAAATCTGGATGGATACCAGCATCTATCAGGAGACTGACGAGACAGAAGCCGAGTGCCGGTCGCGGGCGAGAGCCTATGGCACCATGGAGCTGGGCAAGCGCATCCGCCGGAAGTCTTTCTCCGTGACGATCGACCCGGAGGAACTGGGGCGATTGTACGCACTGGGAGATATTGTATCTTGTGCATCTGTGCGATTCGGCACAGCTTTCAATGCCCGGATAGAGGGCATCAAGTATTCCATCGACAACAAGAAAGCAAAAACGGAGGTCATTTTGGGCGATCCGATTCTGACTGCATTGGGGGAGTTGAAACTGAATGGTAGAAATTAAGAATTTCCCGAATAACCAGGATGTATACCGTGGTGCGGATGCGGTTATGCGCTGGCTATATGGCAGAACCAGCGGTGTTTTCGGAGCCGCAGGGAATGCGGCGGTGTCCGCTTTTGGACCGCCAAGAATGGCCGTACAGGTGTCTGATGGAACCGGCTGGCTGGCGGACGAAAATGGGCTCGGATGTGCCTGGTGGATCGATACGATGGCATCCACCGGGTCCATGCTGAGCCTTGGCGTGGATGCTGCGGATGCAGTTTACAATCGAATTGACCGCGTAATTGTGGAATGGAATACACCAAATTATACCGATGTTCCCATTGTGCGCATACTATCTGGAAGCCTCGCGAACAAACCTGTCCCTCCTGCGCTTACAAACGACAGCACGACTCGGCAAATATCTCTTGCCCGTGTCTATATCAAGGCGGGCGCAACGGAGATTACGGACGCAGACATCACCGACGAACGCCTCGATGAGTCTGTTTGTGGAGTTGTAACCGATCGTGTCAATATTGACACCAGTATGGCACATAGCCAGATGTCTGCTTTGCTGAAATCCATCCAGGATGAGTTGGCATCTCTGGAAGCGGGAACGTCGGTCGAACTGAAAAAGTTGCTGTTCTCTGATGTAACGGTTCCGGTTTCTGCGTTTATTGCCGATGCTACCTATTCGGACTATCCCTATCGGGCGTCTGTTTCTCTCAGCGGCGTGATTTCTACCATGATTCCGGAGGTAGTATTTTCCATGACGGACGTGCTGGACGGCAACCTTGCGCCGGTGGCTGAGGCCTACAACGGCGGAATTTATATCTATGCGTCCTCGCCCCCGGAATCGACGTTGACCATACCGACAATTATTTGCTGGAGGGGTGCTTAATATGATCGGACGTACAAATGCCGTCGGCGGAACCGGCGGAATTCTGACTGTGACAGCCCCGGCAGGGGCGACGGTGACCGTCACAAAGGACGGCAAGACCAAAACAAAGGTAGCAGGAACGGACGGCGTAGCGGTTTTCAAGGGGCTGGCGTCCGGCACCTGGACAGTGTCCATTACCGACGGCGTCCAGACTGCCACTAAAACGGTGACCATCACCACAGACTACAGCACGGTCATCAGTTTTAACACAATTCCAGAGTTCACCTACACGGGTGACTATGAGATCGTCAATGACGCGGACGAGCCAATCACCACATCTCAGGACAACTGGAAAATCCGGCTGCTGACCTCCGGAACGCTTACATTCACTACATTGAACGGCGCGGAAAATGGAATCGACGTGTTCTGCGTCGGTGGTGGCGGATGCGGAGGCACCAATTACATCAAAAACTCCGGCGGTGGCGGTGGCGGAGGATACACGAAAACGGTAAAAGGCATCAACGTATCTGCTGACGCTGCGTATGATATCGTTGTGGGTGCCGGAGGCGGCATTACCACCGCATTTGGCGCGACTGCCGAAAATGGGGAAAACGCAACCAAAAATAGCAGTAATGCAACTGTCGGAGGCTCTGGCGGCTCTGGTGGCTCTGGCGGCACAACCGCAAGCGTAGACGGCTGTAATGGAGGTTCCGACGGGGCGGATGGATCTTCTGGTGCTGCAGGTACTGGCGGTGCCGGCCAGGGGACGACAACACGCGAATTCGGAGAATCTGAAGGAAAGCTGTATTCCGGCGGTGGTGGCGCTGGGGCTGGCGGTACGGCCGGCTCTGCCGGAACCGGAGGCTCTGGCGGCGGCGGAGACGGCGGTGCCGCAGGAAATAGCGGAAACAACGGAGCGAATAACACTGGTGGCGGCGGTGGCGGCGCTGGCGGATCGTCTAGTGGCACATCATCTGGTGGTTCCGGCGGCTCTGGTATCGTTATCATTCGCAATGCACGGGAGGTGGCGTAAATGGCAAAATCCATGGCACATATCGTTGATGGGGTTGTTGCCAATATCCTCTGGTGCGCAGATAACGCCCGGCAGAGCGATACGCTGATTCCCGTCGCAGAACGCCCTGTTTGCATCGGGGATACCTACGATGGCGGGAAATTCTGGCGGGACGGCAGGGAAGTGCTGACCCCACTGGAGGAAGCGCTGGCAGAACTGGCAGACGCACGGGCTGCTCTAGAAATGCTGGGGGTGACTGTCGATGAATAAGTGGACGAACGCAGCGAAACTGCGGCTGGTGGCCATTCAGGCGGAAGAAACCCGGTCTGACGATCTGGGCGTGATCGTTGCCGCCCTGGCGCAGCTTCCTCCGGGTCGGCTGAAAAAGGTGCTGAATGAGGATGTGCTGGCGGTACTGGAAAAGTACGGTGTGGCAATCGAATGAAAAAGGCAATCATTTTATGGAGTGATGCAGAATGAACGTAACCAGCAAAATCAGCGTTGACCTGACCAAGCCCAATGTCTGCGC
>JBJDYL010000120.1:0-4191 GCA_051867285.1 Faecousia sp.
GTGGGTCACCTGATGTATTCCCGGATCTGGAACCGCTTCCTGTATGACGAGGGCATCTCTCCCGTGAAGGAGCCTTTCCAGAAGCTGGTGCACCAGGGCATGATCCTGGGCGAGAACGGCATCAAGATGGGCAAGCGCTATCCGGAATTCGTGGTCAATCCCAGCGACGTGGTGCGGGAGTACGGCGCGGACACCCTGCGGCTGTATGAGATGTTCATGGGCCCCCTGGAGGTTTCCAAGCCCTGGAGCACCACCGGCGTGGTGGGCGCCAAGAAGTTCATCAACCGCGTGTGGAACTTCTTCACGGAAAAGGACAACATTACCGAAACCAACGACGGCAAGCTGACCAAAATTTACCATCAGACCGTGAAGAAGGTCACGAACGACTTTGAAACCCTGGGCTTCAACACCGCCATTGCCCAGATGATGGTCTTTGTCAACGAGGTCTACAAGAACGGCACCTGCCCCAGAGAGTACGCTGAGGGCTTTATCAAGATGATTTCCTGCATTATCCCCCATGTGGGCGAGGAAATCTGGCAGATTCTGGGCCATGACAATACCATCGCCTACGAGAGCTGGCCGGAGTATTCCGAGGAAAAGTGCAAGGATGCCGAGGTGAACATTGCGGTGCAGGTCAACGGCAAGATGCGCGGCACCGTGCTCATGGACGCCGACCTGCCCGATGAGCAGGTGGTCGCTAACGCCATGGCGGATGAAAAGATTGCCAAATTCCTTGCCAAGAACGGCGGCAAGCTGGTCAAGACCATCGTGGTCAAGAATAAGCTGGTCAATCTGATTGTGAAGTAAGGCGGTCCGCAGGGCGGACAGCCAATGCGTGCGCAGCTGGTGTGTAATCGTTACACCAT
This sequence comes from Faecousia sp., assembly GCA_051867285.1. Classification (GTDB taxonomy): domain Bacteria; phylum Bacillota; class Clostridia; order Oscillospirales; family Oscillospiraceae; genus Faecousia. The sequence goes on from JBJDYL010000120.1 coordinate 867, forward strand.
TGGGTACTGCTCGGTATCGTTACCCGTATGTCATTGCGAGGAGTGGTGCTCCGCGCAGCGAATAAAAATCGTTCGATTGCCGGTGGCAATCGCACATTCATGTTGCGCAGCGACGTGGCAATCCCCATCGAACAAAGGAATGGTACGTAAGTCGAAGGGGATTGCCACACCAGTGTGCGCACTGGTTCGCAATGACATAGTTTTTAAGTTTTTTGTAAAAAAGAAGAAATCTTGCTTGACAATTGGGGAAACAGCGTATATAATATTCTAGCCTAGTGTGAGGCCCTGAACGCATCCTGGATATAGCCGGGTGCCATCGGAGGGAGGGAAAACAATGTCTGAAATTCGCGTCAAGGAGAACGAGTCTCTGGAGAGCGCTCTGCGCCGTTTTAAGCGGAGCTGCGCCAAGGAGGGCGTCATCGCCGAAGTGAAGAAGCGCGAGCATTACGTCAGCCCCAGCCTGAAGCGTAAGCAGAAGTCTGAAGCTGCCCGTAAGAACAAGAGAAAGTTCTATTAATCACATCCCTCTTGAGTACGCTCGAAGCCGCCCTGCAAGTTTTGCAGGGCGGTTTTTGCGTCCGCGGGGCGGACGGCCAATGCGTGGGTGGCAAGGCGGTATTCGCTGCACCATTGGGCGTAGCTCGGTATCGTTTTTTGTGCGTATTTTCCGAGAAAACATGTCCGAATCCTGTTTTCTTTGCGTCTTATACAGTAGAAAGATCTTTCAGCGAAACGAAGGAGGAACCCACCATGGACGATGAGCAGATTTTGGACCTGTATTTTGCCCGGGACGAGCAGGCGCTGGCGGAAACCGACCGGAAGTACGGCGGTTACTGCTTTACGCTTGCCAACGGCATCTTAAACAGCGAGCAGGACGCGGAGGAAACCGTCAGCGATACATATTGGAAGGCGTGGAACACCATTCCACCTCACAGACCCAGCGTTTTCAAGCTGTTTCTTGCCAAAATCACCCGGAATCTGGCATTCTCCCGCTGGCGGCAGGCTTCTGCCGAGAAGCGGGGCGGCGGGGAAATGAATCTGGTGCTGGAGGAACTGGCGGAGTGCATCGCCGCCCCGGTGGGGGTGGAGGAGCAGGTCAGCGCCAAAGAGCTGGGCAAAACCATCCGCACCTTTTTGGACACCCTGCCTGTCCGGGAGCAGGACATCTTCCTGCGGCGTTACTTCTTTGTGGAGGAAAGCGGGACAATCGCAAAGCGCTACGGCATGAAGCCGGCGACGGTGCTGCGCACCTTGTCCCGTACACGGATGAAGCTGAAAAAATACCTGACGCGGGAGGGCTATGCCGTATGAAACGGGAAGATTTGTTTGAAGCCATCGGCAATGTGGAGTGCAGCCGCCTGCTGCGCACGGAACTGGAAACCATTGTCCCCTCCGCCGTCACAACCGAGGAGGACAAGCCTATGAAGAAGCGTTCTGTAAAACGGATTATCCGCAATCTGCTGATTGCGGCGGTGCTGGTGAGTATGCTGGGCATTACCGCCTATGCCGCCGTTGGCTATCTGATTTTCGACAGCCCGGAGGAAATGCTGACCAGCATTTTTGGAGACAACACGGGGTATGACCACAAAGGAGTGACCCACTGGTCAGACCCGGAAAAGCCCGGCAGCATTTACGACAATCCCGCCTATGACCGAGTGCCGGTGGATGAAGAAGTGATGCAGTCGGAAGCCGCACCCCTGGTCAGCCCGGTGGGTCAGTCCATCACCTGGGAGGGCTATACCCTGGCGGTGGACGCCAATATGTATGACAAGGTGACGAAATGCGGCGTGCTGACCTATACCATCGAAAATCCGGATGGACTGCCTCACTATGAGGTTGAAAATAGCGGAAAAGTCTGGTTCCCGGATGGAGAGATCGTGGGCATCAACCAGTATGGCTACAGTTACATCATCAAAGATCAGTCTACGGGTACCAAGCTGACTGCGACCTACTATTACCAGCTGCGCAATCCCAATGCCTCCGGACTGGAGCTTACCCTTTCGGAATATGTAATGAAAAACACGGAAGCCTATCAGCAAAAGCTGGAAGCAATCCAGGAGAAGCTCATGCGGGAGCACACCCAGGAGGAAGCTCTCGCCTTCGAGAAGGTCTATGTGTCGAGCGACTGGAACTGGTTTGAAGCCAATTATACCCGCGACGAGCTGATTCAGAAGGGCTATGAGGCTATGCTGCTGATGTCAGAGGAGCGTATGGCGCTGGATGCGCAGTGCGTCTGCCCGGACAGCATCACCATCCCAGAGGCCGCACTGGGAGAAATGAGCAGCATCACGCTGGCGCAGGGAAGCATCACCGTATCGCCCATCGCCATGTACATCGATGCCGGGAAACTTCCGGATTACCCGCAGAGCTTCGTGGACACGGCGGTTATCTGTTTTACCGACGGAACCCAGTACGTGGTTAAGGACGAGAATACCGCCAATTACATGTTCGCTGTGGGCAGTGACGGACAGCTGGACGTTACCTTTATGTTCAACCGCATGATCGATGTGAACGAAATCCAGTCGGTTACGCTGGACGGCGGCTTGACCTATACTCCATAGATTGACATGCTTTTGACATGCGGAACCCCCTCCCGAAATCCGGGAGGGGGCGTTCTGCATGTTCGTTATCTGCCTGACTTGCGCCGGGTGGGGACAGCCTTTGTGCCCGGCTTCTTTGCCGCTGGCTGTTTCCCGATGGGTTTTGCGACTTTTTTCGGGGGCGGCGTACTGCCGCCGCTTCTCGGCGGCACGGCCCGGATGAGGCATTTCGGGCCGGAACCGATCAGATCCTCCCGGTGGGCCTTCAGCAGGGCTTCCTTCACCAGATAGTAGTTTTTCGGGTTGCGGTACTGAATCAGCGAGCGCTGCATGGCCTTTTCGTGGGGGTCGGTGGGGACGTAGACCTTCTCCATGGTTCTGGGGTCAAGCCCGGTGTAGTACATCACCGTGGACAGTGTGGACGGGGTGGGGTAGAAGTCCTGCACCTGCTCCGGGTTGTAGCCCATGTCCCGGATGTACTCCGCCAGCTCCACAGCTTCGGTCATGGTGGAGCCGGGGTGGCTGGACATGAGGTAGGGCACCAGATATTGATTCATGCCGTACTGCTTGTTCAGCGCGAAATACTTGTCCACAAACCGGTTGTACACCGCGTTCCGGGGTTTGCCCATGCGGCTTAATACCGCATCGGAAACGTGCTCCGGCGCGACTTTCAGCTGACCGGAAATGTGGTACTGCACCAGTTCCTTAAAAAACGTGTCCTTCTTATCTGCCAGCAGGTAGTCAAACCGGATGCCGCTGCGGACGAACACCTTTTTCACCCCGGG
>JBJDYL010000121.1:0-4187 GCA_051867285.1 Faecousia sp.
CGGGTAACGCCCGCCGGGGGTGACCCCAGGACAAGTGCAACAGAGAGATACCGCCATGCCCCAAAAGGGCTCCCATCGAAGCCCAGCGCAAGCGGGTTCGATAGGAAAGAGGAGATTGCGCATATAGGGCGAGCTTTCCCGCTTGCGGGGAAGGGAGCGTTTATATGCGGCAATCGACGATGGTAAGGGTGAAAAGGTGCGGTAAGAGCGCACCCAGCCCATGGAAACATGGGTCAAGAGCGTATTCTACGCTTCATGCTGTAAACTCTATCCGGAGCAACACCGTGTATGGGACATCAGGCTCGCCCGGCCGTCCCGAAGAGGTGGCTTGACTTTGCCGGCAACGGCAAGGCTAGATAGATGGCTGTCAAGACAGAACCCGGCTTACAGCCCCGTATCGCACAAAGCACCGCCATTGCAGGCGGTGCTTTCTTTTTCTGTTATTCCGGAGCTTCCTCCGGAAGGTTTGCGGCAGACAGTCCCACTACATCGGACACAGGCAGGCTGAAAGCAATGCCCTTTGCCTTTTTCGCCATACCCATTTCCTTGTAGATGGCATTGAGAACCTTGTCCCGGATGGACTTCTCCACTACCATCATCAGGATTTCCTTATCCGCGTGGAGGGTGATGCCGAAAAAGGCTGCCGCGTCCTCCCGAACCACACCTCTGGCATTCAGGATCGTTCCGCCCCGGACACCCTGCTCCCGGGCTACCTCCATCACATCCTCCGCGTAACCGGAGTTGACGATGGCAAAAATCACCTCATGTTCGTTGGTCTTCATAGGCTTGCCTCCCTGCCCATTCGGTTGTCACTCAAAAACTGATACAGATTTACGCCGATGACGCTGGACAGCGGCACGGCAAAGGCGATCCCCTTGCCATTGCGGATGGCGGTGAATTTTTCTTCCAGGCAGTTCATGGCTTCCTCCACCATATTCTCCCGCATAACACTGAGAATAACTGCTTTGTGAGTTTCCAGACCCAGAAGCTCCACCAGCTCCGAATCAGCGGTGCCCAGGCCGCCCACTACCATCTGGAAGTTTACATCAAACTGGCTCAGCACATCCAGGTAGAACTCAGCCTTGGGGCGGTCCACAACGGTAAACAGGAGCTTCAGTTTCTTAATGGCCGAATCATTGACGGTATTGTTCATAAAAGCCCCTCCTTACAGAAAATTGATGATCTGCTGGTCATCCGCATCCAGAATCCGGCGCATGGCCTTGCGCTCACCCAGCTTTTCACGCACGATCCCCCGGAAGCCCAGAAGCTGAATGGTAATTAAAGGTGCCATGGCTACGAGAGCCACCATGCCGAAAGCATCCCGCAGGACTGCCTCCCCACCCTGCAGGCTGACGCAGACCCCAATGGCCAGGGGCAGAAGGAAGCCGGAGGTCATCGGGCCGGAGGCGACACCGCCGGAGTCAAAGGCAATGGCGGTATACACCGGAGGAACAAACAGGCTCAGCAGCAGGGAAAGAAAGTAGCCGGGAACCACATAGTAAACCAGGGAGAAATCGAAAATGATCCGCAGCATACTCAGGGCAAGGGCGCTGCCCACGCCGATGCAAAGGCCCACCATCATGCTTTTCCGGTTCACAAGGCCGCCGGTAACATCCTCCACCTGGGCGTTCAGGACATGGATGGCAGGTTCTGCCAGGACCACCAGAACACCGATGACAAAGCCAAAGGCCACAAGGAAAACCTTGCTCCCCCGGGCCAGCGCCTGACCGATCCTGTAGCCTATGGGCATAAAGCCCACATTGATACCCGTAAGGAAAAGTACAAGCCCGATATATGTAAAAATAACGCCAAGGGCAATGCGTCTGCCGCTTCGTTTGCTTAGCTTCAAAAACAACAGACAGCAAATCAGGAACATCCCGACGATCATGCCGAGGGCAATGGCAATCTCTTTGCAGATATGCAGCGCGGTACGCGCAAACGTCCCGGCAATATCCCCGCTGACGGTATAATCGGGAACCGCATAGCTTAGATCATTGTGAGAGAAAATGCCCAGCAAAAGTACCGCAAGAACGGGGCCAACGGAGCAGAGGGACACCAGGCCAAAGGAGTTTTCACGGCTTCTCCTATCGCCGAGGACACCCGCAATGCCAACACCCAGGGCCATAATAAAAGGCACCGTAATGGGCCCGGTGGTTACTCCGCCGGAATCAAATGCCAACGGCAGAAGTGCGCCGTTGCCGTTTACCACCAGAATCAGAGACAGGGCAAACAACAGCATATAAAACAGCATCAGGATCTGAGACAGTGATCTCTGAAACACGATCTTCAAAACGGAAAGGACAAGAAACGCGCCCACACCAATACCGACGCAGGCGACCAGCACCGTTCCGTTCATTACCGTACTGACCTGATTGGCAAGCACCTGCAGGTCCGGCTCCGCAATGGTAATCAGCATGCCCAGCAGAAAACAGACGCCGCACAAAAGGCCGAGCTTTCTCTGCCGGGACAGGCCGGCGCCAACCTGGGTTCCCATGGGGGTCATTGCCAGGTCCGCTCCCAGACTGAAAAGCCCGATCCCCAGCACCAGCAGCACCGCGCCAACGGTAAAGGTAATCAGTTCCACAGCGGTCAGATCAAGAATGGGTGTCAGCGACAGCAGATAGACCACCACGGTAACGGGCAGGGCAGACAGCAGCGCTTCCCGGATTTTTGCCCGCAATTCCTTCAATCTATGTCCTCCTCTCCGGTTTTTTGAAAACATGCTTATCGATTAACGCAGCAGTGCGGCAAATTGGGAATTTGTCGGCAGGGCCGACAAATTCCAATTTTCCTGCCTGCCGCGTTGTATCAAACAGTATTTTTTAAATATATTATACCAGAAAAAAGCCGGGCTGCCAAGGGCAGATCCGGCTTTTTCAAACGCCTTAACAAAAAGATAACAAATCGCCCCCGGCAAAAGCCGGAGGCGATTGGAACGTTATCGGTTATCGATTACTGCTCCTCGATCTCGGTGACAACACCGGAACCGACGGTACGGCCGCCCTCGCGGATAGCGAAACGCAGGCCCTTCTCGATAGCGATGGGGGTGATCAGCTCAACGTGCATCACAACGTTGTCGCCGGGCATGCACATCTCAACGCCCTCGGGCAGGGAGATGATGCCGGTCACGTCGGTGGTACGGAAGTAGAACTGAGGACGGTAGTTGTTGAAGAAAGGAGTATGACGGCCGCCTTCTTCCTTGGACAGGACGTAAACCTGGCCGGCAAACTTGGTGTGGGGGTGGATGGAACTGGGCTTCGCCAGAACCTGGCCTCTCTCGATGTTCTTCTTGTCGATACCACGCAGCAGAGCGCCGATGTTGTCGCCGGCTTCAGCGTAGTCCAGCAGCTTGTGGAACATTTCGATGTCGGTCACGACGGTGTTCAGCTTGTCCTCACGCAGGCCAACGATTTCCACGGGCTCGTTCTTCTTGATCATGCCACGCTCCACACGGCCGGTAGCAACGGTACCACGGCCGGAGATGGTGAAGACGTCCTCAACGGGCATCAGGAAGGGCTGGTCAGCCTTACGGTCGGGAGTGGGGATATAGTCGTCAACAGCGTCCATCAGCTCCTTGATGCAGGCATACTCGGGAGCGTCGGGATCCTTGGACTCGGAGATCAGAGCGTTCAGAGCGGAACCCTTGATAACGGGGATGTCGTCGCCGGGGAACTCGTAGTAGGACAGGGTCTCACGGACTTCCATCTCAACCAGCTCCAGCAGCTCCTCATCGTCAACCTGATCGCACTTGTTCAGGAAGACAACGATGGAGGGCACGCCGACCTGACGGGCCAGCAGCAGGTGCTCCTTGGTCTGAGCCATGGGGCCGTCGGTAGCAGCGATAACCAGGATAGCGCCGTCCATCTGAGCAGCACCGGTGATCATGTTCTTGATATAGTCGGCGTGGCCCGGGCAGTCAACGTGGGCGTAGTGACGCTTGTCGGTCTCGTACTCAACGTGAGCGGTGTTGATCGTGATACCACGAGCCTTCTCCTCGGGAGCCTTGTCGATGGAAGCGTAGTCCTCGAACTCAGCCTGGCCCTTCATAGCCAGATACTTGGTGATCGCAGCGGTCAGCGTGGTCTTGCCGTGGTCAACGTGGCCGATGGTGCCAATGTTAACATGGGGCTTTGTTCTTTCAAACTTCTGCTTTGCCATTTGAAATATTCCTCCTGTATTTTGTGTTC
>JBJDYL010000122.1:0-4162 GCA_051867285.1 Faecousia sp.
ACCCGGGAAATCTATACCACCGGCCGGGGCAGCTTCAAGCTCCGGGCAAAGTGGCGCTATGTCAAGGAAGGCAATCTCATTGAGATCACCGAAATTCCTTACACCACCGCCACGGAAGTCATTATGGACAAGGTGGCGGAGCTGATCAAGGCGGGAAAAATCAAGGAAATCGCCGACATGCGGGATGAAACCGACCTGGGCGGTCTGAAGCTGACCATCGACTTGAAGCGGGGCGTGGACCCGGACAAGCTAATGCAGAAGCTGTTCCGCATGACGACCTTGCAGGACAGCTTCCCCTGCAACTTCAACATCCTCATCGCGGGCATGCCCCGGGTCATGGGCGTGGGGGAGATCCTGGACGAATGGACGGCCTGGCGTACCGACTGCATCAAGCGGCGGCTGTTTTTCCAGATCGGCAAGAAAGAAGAGCGGCTGCATCTTCTCAAGGGTCTGGAGCGAATTCTTCTGGATATCGACAAGGCCATTCGTGTCATTCGGGAGACGGAAATGGACAGCGAAGTGGTGCCCAACCTGATGATCGAGTTTGGCATCGATGAAATTCAGGCGAACTTTGTGGCGGAGATCAAGCTGCGCAACATCAATAAGGAATACATCCTCAAGCAGACCAAAGCAATCTCCCAGCTGGAGCAGGAGATTGCCGATCTGCGGGACACCCTGAACAGCGCCCGGAAGCTGAAAAACGTCATTATCAAGGAATTGCAGGCAGTGTCCGATAAGTTCGGTCAGCCCCGGAAAACGGAGATTGTCTACAATGTCTCCGAAGCTGCTCCGGAAAGTGAGGAAGAGGAAGTTCCTGATTACCCGGTGACGGTGTTCGTGTCCAAAGAGGGGTATCTTAAGAAAATCACGGCCCAGTCCCTGCGCATGAGCGGCGAGCAGAAGTTCAAGGAGGGCGACAGCCTGGCCTTTATGAAAGAAGCCACAAATAAGGCAGAGTTTCTGGTGTTCACCGACAAATATCAGTGCTACAAGTCCCGGCTTTCCGACTTTGACGACGGCAAGGCGTCCCTGCTGGGAGATTATCTGCCCCAGAAGCTGGGCTTTGAGGTGGGAGAAAACATGGTATCCCTGCTCTTCTGCGGAGATTACAAGGGCTTTGCCCTGTTCTTCTTTGAAAACGGCAAGGCAGCCAAGGTGCCCCTGTCGGCTTACGAGACGAAAACCAACCGCAAGAAGCTCACCGGCGCCTATTCCGACAAGAGTCCGCTGGTGACCGCTATGGCACTGGAGGAGGATGCCCAGATTGCCCTGTATTCCTCCGACGGCCGCGCGGCGATTGTTTCTACCGCCCAGCTTCTGCCGAAAACCACCCGCAATACCCAGGGCGTTGCGGTGATGACCCTGAAAAAGAAAGCGGTACTCCAAAACGCCCTGCCGCTGGAGGTCAGCGGGATTGCCAACCCCGGACGCTACCGCACGAAAACCATCCCCACCGCCGGGGCGCTGCTGAAGGACGAGGATTCTCCCGAAAAGCAGCAGTCTTTTGAGGTTTGAGTATGATGCGTAGGTTATGGAAAAACGCCGGCTGGATTGCGGCGACGATCCTGGGCAGCGCGGTGTTCGCGCTGGGGTTCTCCTGCTTCCTGATGCCCAACGAAATCAGTCCCGGCGGTATTTCCGGTCTGGCTCTGGTGGCGGTGGAGCTGCTGAAGTTTGGCAGCGTGGGCAGAGCGTCCATCCTGATCAATTTACCGCTGTTTCTGTTTGCGGGACTGAAAATCGGCAGGCGGTTTTTCTTTGGTTCTCTGACGGGGATGCTGGTCAGTTCCGCGCTGATCGATGTGTTCGCCCTGATTCCCATGCCCGCCACAGAACCGCTGATCGGTGCGCTGTATGGCGGTGCGCTGTGCGGACTGGGATTGGGCGCGGTCTTTGCGGCGGGCGCCTCCACCGGCGGCTCGGATATTCTGGTGCGTCTGCTGAAGCTGCGCTACCGGGATGTGCCCATCGGCCAGATTTCCATGTGCTTCGACGGCATGGTGGCGGTGATCACCGGTATTGTATTTCAGGATTTGAATAAGGCGCTGTATACCGGCGTTGCGGTGTTTCTCTGCGGAAAGATTATGGACGCAGTGGTCTACCGCTTCGACTATTCCAAGGTGGCGCTGATTATCACCCGGGAGCATCAGGCCATTGCCGAGACCATCGACAGCCGTCTGAATCGGGGCGCCACGTTCCTCCGGGGAGAGGGCAGCTATACCCATCAGGAAACGATGGTGGTACTGACTGCCGTCAAGCGGCAGCAGATCACTGAGCTGAAGGAGCTGGTGATGGAGATTGACCCAGCTGCCTTTGTCATCGTTCAGGAGGCGCACCAGGTGCTGGGGGATGGCTTCAGCCGCTATCACCGCAACGCGCTATGAAAGGGGAGAGAGATATGAAGCGGAAGCTGCTGCCGGTGGTTCCGGCGCTGTGCCTGCTGCTGAGCAGCTGTGGCTGGATCAACGGCAGCTATGTCTCCATCACGCCCCATCAGGTGCAGAGACAGGCGTCCCATTCGGATTCCATTACGGCATCCAATTACGGGGAATTTCTGGATGCGCTGAAGCAGATTGTTTCCGCCGGCACGGAGGTGGCGGCGATCCATGTGGAGGAATATCCGTCCCAGTCGCTGGAGGCCGGTGTCCGGCGCGCGGTGCGCAACGTCATGCACAACGATCCCATCGGCGCATATGCCGTTGAGGACGTTCAGTATGAAATCGGTTCCAGCAGCGGCCTGCCTGCCGTATCTGTAACGATCTCCTACCGGCATAATTCTACGGAGCTTCAGCGGATCCGCAGAGCGGTGGATATCGAGCAGGCACATTCCATCGTGGCAAGTGCAATGGAAGGATATGAGCCGGGGATTGTTTTGCTGATCGGAAATTATACCAGTTCGGATTTTGCGCAGTTTGTTCAGGACTATGCCAGCGTCCACCCGGATACCGTGATGGAGATTCCTCAGGTGACGGAAGCGGTATACGGCACAGGGGACAGCCGGGTGGTGGAGCTGATTTTTTCCTATCAGACCAGCCGGGACGCTTTGCGCCGCATGCAGTCTCAGGTAAAGCCGGTGTTTGATTCGGCGGTGCTGTATGTCAGCGGCGACGGGGATGACCGGCAGAAGTTCTCTCAGCTTTACGCATTCCTGATGGAACGTTTTGATTATAAGCAGGAAACCTCCATCACTCCATCCTACAGCCTGCTGCGCCACGGCATCGGGGACAGCCGGGCCTTTGCCCAGGTTTATGCGGCAATGTGCCGGGACGCCGGACTGACCTGCATGAGCGTTACGGGAACCCGGGATGGGGAGCCGTGGACCTGGAATATCCTGCTGGACGGGGAGCAATATTACCATTTGGATCTGCTGCGATGCACTGAAAACGGGAAATTCCGGGAACGGACGGACGAGGAAATGGGAGGATATGTCTGGGACTATTCCGCTTACCCGGCCTGCGACGGAAAGCCTGTGGCAGAGGAGACGGAAACGGTGGAGACTGAACCAACGGAAAATAACCAGATTTTTTGAAATTGGGACTTGACAAACGCTGAAAATTCGCTATAATAAGCCATGTCCGTTGCGGGTGTAGCTCATCTGGTAGAGCGCCACCTTGCCAAGGTGGAGGTAGCGAGTTCGAGCCTCGTCACCCGCTCCATAAGAAGCAGACGCTTTTGCGTCTGCTTCTTTTTGCTCCGCATCTCAGGCTCGAAGGATCCAAGTTGACAGTCCGGTGGACTGTCAATCACCGCCGTCTCCGGCGGTGACACCATATGATTTGTCCAATGGACAAATCGGCAGCGAGCCTCGTCACCCGCTCCATAAGAAGCAGACGCTTTTGCGCCTGCTTCTTTTTTGTTTCGCATCTCAGGCTCGAAGGACCCAAGTTGACAGTCCGGTGGACTGTCAATCACCGCCGCAATCTGGCATGTTTTTTGAAATTTCCCCTTTACAAAATGGAGAATCTATGCTATAATTCTTCTTGTTCTGGCCCGGTGGTGCAGTCGGTTAGCACGCCAGCCTGTCACGCTGGAGGTCGACGGTTCGAGTCCGTTCCGGGTCGCCAGAAAAAAGCCATCCAATAGGATGGCTTTTTTTGCGCCCGGAAAAGGAGTCAAACAATGAAATCCAACAGTCCGGTGGACTGTTGGGCGCCGGGGTTTC
>JBJDYL010000123.1:0-51236 GCA_051867285.1 Faecousia sp.
AAGTGGAGCTGGAGGATCCCTTTGAGAACATGGGCGCCCAGCTGATCCGGGAAGTCGCCACCAAGACCAATGACGTTGCCGGCGACGGCACCACCACCGCCACCCTGCTGGCGCAGGCTATCACCCGGGAGGGTCTGAAGAACCTGTCCGCCGGTGCCAACCCCATGGTCATGCGCAAGGGCATCGACAAGGCCGTGACCGCCGCCGTTGCCGCTATCAAGGCCAATTCCGAGCCTGTTACCGACTCCGCTGCCATCGCCCGCGTGGGTACCGTTTCCTCCGGCGACGAGAACATCGGCAAGCTGATTGCCGAGGCTATGGAGAAGGTTGGCAAGGAAGGCGTCATCACCATTGAGGAGTCCAAGACCGCCGAAACCGGTCTGGAAGTTGTGGAAGGTATGCAGTTCGACCGGGGCTATATCTCCCCCTATATGGTCACCGATACCGACAAGATGGAGGCCGTTCTGGACGATGCCTACATTCTGATCACCGACAAGAAGATTTCCTCCATTCAGGAGATTCTGCCCATTCTGGAGCCCATCGTCAAGTCCGGCCGCAAGCTGATGATCATTGCCGAGGACGTGGAAGGCGACGCACTGGCCACCCTGCTGCTGAACCGTCTGCAGGGCCGCTTCAACATCGTCTGCGTCAAGGCTCCCGGCTTCGGCGAGCGCCGCAAGGAGATGCTGCAGGATATCGCCATCCTCACCGGCGGCCGCGTGATTTCCAGCGAGCTGAACATGGAGCTGCCTGACACCCAGATGACCGACCTGGGCCACTGCCGCCAGATCGTGGTCACCAAGGACAACACCACCATCGTCGATGGCGACGGCAGCGCTGAGGACATCGCGGCCCGGGCCCACATGATCCGCTCCGCCATTGCCACCACCACCTCCGACTATGACCGTGAAAAGCTCCAGGAGCGTCTGGCGAAGCTCTCCGGCGGCGTAGCCGTCATCAAGGTTGGCGCTCAGACTGAGGTCGCCATGAAGGAGCAGAAGCTGCGGGTTGAGGATGCTCTGAACGCTGCCCGTGCTGCTGTTGAGGAAGGTATCGTTGCCGGCGGCGGCACCGCCCAGGTCAACGCCATTGCTGCTGTGGAAGAGCTGATCGCTTCTCTGCACGGCGATGAAAAGACCGGCGCCAAGATCATCGCCGCTGCTCTGCAGGCTCCCGTTCGCCAGATCGCTGAGAACGCTGGTGTGGACGGCAGCGTGGTCTACGAGAAGATCCGTTCCTGCGGCAAGATCGGCTACGGCTACAACGCCTACACCGAGGAGTATGTGGACATGATCTCTGAGGGCATCGTGGATCCCACCAAGGTCACCCGTTCCTCTCTGGAGAATGCCGCTTCCATCGCCGGCTGCGTGCTGACCACCGAGTCTCTGGTGGTGGACAAGCCCGATCCCGCTGCTGACGCCGCTGCCGCAGCTGCTGCAGCCCAGGGCGGCGGAATGTACTAAGATTCCCCCCATCAATAAACAAGCCCTCCGGTGCAAACCGGAGGGCATTCTTTATTGCGTTAAGTTATGCCTGCTTCTTCTTTTTCCGCCGGGGGGCGCCCTTCCGGTCAAAGAAGAAGAACGCCGCGAAATTTACCAGCAAAGTCAGCACCAGCGCGGTCACCGCCTGCCAGACCAGGCAGTCTGCCGCCTTCCACACCATGTCCGTCACGTCCATTTCCGCAAAGCCGCCGGAAATGGTGAACATCACGATGGTCAGAATCAGACCCACACCGCCGAAGAGAATTCCCGCCAGATGCTGGGTGAACCGCCATGCCTGGACGCTGCCCATGCCGAAATAGCAGCGGTAGCCGAAATAATAGTTGGCCTCCTTGGGAGACAGGAACAGATACGCCAGCCCCATGGCAAACAACACCACCGGTCCGATCATCACGGCAACCCGGCACAAAGTTGCCAGAGAACCAAACAGCTGGCTTAAATCCGGCAGCAGCGCTGCAGGGTCAAAGCCGTCCATCAGGCTCTTGATAGATGCAATATCCAGCACCGCCTCCGCAGTCCCGGGCTCCGTGGCGGCGAGGGTGGTCTCCAGCGCCGCGGCGGTGGTTTCCAGAATTTCAGTAGGGATTGTGCTCATTATTTTTCCTCCAGGAATTTGCTGATCTCCCGCATGAAGCTTTGGGCATCCTGAAACCGATGATAGATTGAGGCAAAGCGGATGTACGCCACTTCATCCAGTGGCTTCAGGCGCTCCATCACCATCTCTCCGATTTTATCGGTGCTGATTTCCCGCTCCAGGGTATTCTGAATGGTCTGCTCAATTTCCGTGGTGATGCGATCCAGGTCGTTCACATCCACTTTCCGCTTGTCAAAGGCACGGATCATGGAATTGAGGATTTTGTTCCGGTCAAAGCTCTGGCGGGAGCCGTTGCGCTTGACCACGATAATGGGCAGGCTTTCCACAATTTCATAGGTGGTGAAGCGGCGCAGGCAGGCCATACACTCCCGGCGGCGGCGGATACTCAGGCCGTCCTCAGAATGGCGGGAATCCACAACTTTGCTTTCCTGATCGCCGCAGTAGGGGCATTTCATGGGAAATTCCTCCCTTATCCTTGAATATCTGTATATTATACCAGAAGTGTCCTCCACTGTCCAGCTTTTTTTCACGACGGGAAACCCTTGCCAAGCGGATCAAAATAGGGTAGAATAAACGGGTAATGCTGCGGATGTCTGTTCGCCTGCCAGATATGACCTTTTCCTTGGGGGTAGTTATGAAAAATCGGACTTTATATGCTCTGTGGGGCGTTTTGTTTATTTTGTGCGGGGGGCTGGGATTTATCCCGGAACCGGTGGGCGTCGAAAGGATCCTGCTCACCGGGGTTTCCGTTCTCTTTTTCCTGCCTCCGGCGCTGCTGGTCTGGCACGGAAAAAAAGAGAAAAACCATGGCAATCTGATATTGGTGCGGAACTTAAGCGCCCTTTCTCTGGGACTGACCGTGATCCTGCTGATTCTGAATTTCCTCACCGCTTTCCGCTCTGAGACGCTGGGGAACATTCTCCACGCAGTGCTGGTTATCATTTCCAGTCCCATGATCTGCAGCGGGCACTGGGCGATGAGCCTGTTTTTCTGGGCGTGCCTGCTGATTGCCTCTCTGCAAACGTAAGAACACTGCCATTGCCGAAAGGCAATGGCAGTGTTTTATTGCTGGGGCATACAGGGGGATTACACAAAATCCGCCGCATCAAAGGTAATGATTACATGGTATACCATATTGCCTTCGGCGTTCAGGGTATCCTCAACCCACTGGCGAATCCGTTCCCGCTGGTTCTCCAAATCCCGGGGCAGCGGCACATCGAACACCAGATTCATGTGCCGTTTGCCTGGCACCATGCGGAAATCATGCAGGCTCAGCCGGGGATCCCGGGTTTGCAGCAGGCACAGAACCTTGGTTTTCAGCGCAGTCAGCTCCGGATTGTCAATAACCACGGGATCGTAGTGAATCACCAGATGGACGTTGTGACTGCGCAGGCACTCCCGCTCCATATCGTCAATGCGCTCGTGGCATTCCAGTGGATCCTCCCGGCAGTCCATCTCCACATGGAGGCTGGCGAACCGCTGGCCGGGGCCGTAGTCGTGAACCATCAGGTCGTGATACCCCAGCACCTTGGGCTGCGCCACGATGTAATCCACAATTTTCTCCCGCAGCTCCGGGTCAGCGTTTTCTCCCAACAGAGGAGAAATGGTGTCCTTAGCCAGATTCCAGCCGCTGTACAGGATGAACACCGCCACCCCCAGGCCAATCCATCCGTCCACAGGGATGGAGAAAAGCTTCTCAAAAATCGCCGCCATCAGCACCGCGCCGGTGGTGATGCAGTCGTTGCGGCTGTCGGCAGCGGTGGCCATCAGAGCGGTGGAATCAATGCGTTTTCCCAAATTCCGGTTAAACAGGTTCATCCACAGCTTCACGGCGATGGAAGCCACCAGCACCACGGCGGCAGCGGCGGTAAAGGCCACCGGTGTGGGATGGAAAATCTTTTCCACTGAGGTTTTCACCAGCTCCAGTCCGATGACCAGAATCAGCATCGCAACCCCCAGACCGCTTAAGTACTCCGCGCGGGCATGCCCGTAAGGATGATGGGCATCGGCAGGCTTATCCGCCACCCGGAAGCCGATAAAGGTGACGATGGAGCCGGAGGCATCAGACAGGTTGTTCATGGCGTCGGCGGTAATGGACACCGAACCGGTGAGGGTGCCCACCAGCAGCTTGAACACGAACAGCAGGATGTTGCACACGATGCCTACCAGGCCGGACAGGGTGCCGATGGCGGAACGCACTCGGGGACTTTCGGTGTTGTCCGCATCCTTGACAAACAGGCGAAGCAGCAAATTGGTCATGATTTTCCTCCAAAAACAGCATATTTTCCCACTCTACTATTGGTAGAGTGGCAAATTCTACGGATCGTGGGAAAGATGCCTTCCTTTTCTCCCAGGAAAAGCGTGACATCCCCGTCCGAATATTGTATGATAGCAAGGTAAATTCTGCGCGTTGTCCATTTTAGCATGGGACAGCGCGGTTTGTCTAGAGTAACGGAGTGTGTCAATATGAATTATCAGATCATTACCGATTCCTGCTGTGATTACCCCATGGAAATGTACCGGGAGCTGAACCTGGACCTGGTGCCGCTGACGGTGGAGTTCCGGGGAGAAACCTATGACGATAAAAACGACGACAGTCTGAAGGATATGTATCAGGGCCTGCGGGCCGGGGAAGCGGCCAAGACTTCCGCCGTGAATCCCAGCCGCTGGGGCGAGGTCATGGAGCGCGCCTTGTCCGCCGGGAAGGATGTGCTGGTGCTGGCGTTTTCCTCCGGCCTGTCTACTACTTATCAGTCCGCCGTAATCGCTGCGGAGGAGCTGGGAGAAAAATATCCTGACAGAACTATCCGGGTGGTGGATACTCTGTCCGCCTCCATGGGCGAAGGATTGCTTGTGTGGTACGCCTGCAAAAAGCGGGACGAGGGGATGTCCCTGGAGGAACTGTACGCCTGGGCAATGGATGCCCGGTTCCACCTGTGCCACTGGTTCACCGTGGACGATCTGATGTATCTGAAGCGGGGCGGACGGATCAGTGCTACCACTGCGCTGGTGGGCACCATGCTGCAGGTCAAGCCGGTGCTGCATATGGACGACGAGGGTCACCTGATCAATATGAGTAAAGCCCGGGGGCGGAAAGCCGCCATTGATTCACTGGTGCGCAAGATGCAGGAACTGGGCGCGGGCTACGACAACAGCACCATGTTCATTTCCCACGGCGACTGCCGGGAGGATGCCGAGTACCTGAAGCAGCAGCTGATGGAAAAGTGCGGTGCCAAGGAAGTGCTCATCAGCTACGTCGGCGCGGTGATCGGTTCCCATTCCGGCCCCGGTACCCTGGCACTGTTCTTCCTGGGCGAGCATCGTTAATGACATCATGGCAAATACACGGCTGTCACACCAACGCAGGGTGTGACAGCCGTTTCCATTTTTTGACTCATAAGGAAATCTTAAGGAATGGGGGAATTGACATTCCTGTGTACCACTGTTATACTAACTGTACTAGAACAGCTAGTACAGTTAGCACAGTTAAGGAGGGATGATATGGTTCACCTGGATTATCGGGATGCCCGACCCATCTACACCCAGATCATCGATGGCTTTAAGGAGCAGATTTCCACCGGCATTTTGCAGCCGGGGGATAAGCTGCCCAGCGTACGGGAGCTGGCCGCCCAGTTGGCGATCAACCCCAACACCATCCAGCGATCTTACCGGACGTTGGAAGTGGATGGCTGGATCGCTACAGTGCCCGGCAAGGGCTGCTTTGTTTGCAGCAATGAGGACAGCCGGGACAAGGAGCGGCAGCGCTGGTTCCACGCCTTTGATGATGCCACCACAGCGCTGATTGCGCTGGGCGTTTCCCAAGAGAGCCTGATTCAGCGGCTCGAGAGAGGAGGAAGAAACGATGCTTGAAATGAAAAATGTAACGAAAACCTTCGGCGACTTTACCGCGCTGAACAACCTGAGCCTGACAGTGCCCCAGGGCGCGGTTTACGGTCTGGTTGGCCCTAACGGCGCAGGCAAGTCCACCGCCATCCGCCACCTCACCGGCATCTACCGCCCGGACAGCGGCAGCGTGCTCATGGAGGGACAGCAGATTTACGAAAATCCCGCTATAAAGTCCGCCATTGGCTACATCCCCGACGACATTTTTTACTATCCTTCCGCAACGCTGGAGGATATGCGCAGATTCTACAAGGGGATTTACCCCCAGTTTGACGACGCCCTGTTCGACCGGCTGTATGACGTTTTCCGCCTGCCGAAAAAGGGGCAGATCCGCCGGTTCAGTAAGGGTATGCAGAAGCAGGCAGCGTTCCATCTGGCGCTGTGCACCCGCCCCAGAGTGCTGATTCTGGACGAGCCGGTGGACGGCCTTGACCCCGTCATGCGGCGGCAGGTCATGAGTTTGATTTTGTCGGACGTTGCCGAGTACGGCACCACGGTGCTGATTTCCTCCCACAACCTGCGGGAGCTGGAGGATGTGTGCGACCATGTGGGCATCATGGATCATGGCGAAATGCTGCTGGAAAAGAGCCTTGCGGATATGCAGGGCATGACCCACAAGCTGCAGATCGTGGGCGGCGTGCCTGAGGGGCTGGAGGTGCTCCATGAGAGCAGCTCCGGACGGCTGAAAACCCTGATTGTCCGGGGTCAGGCCTGGGAGATCAGCACCAAGGCGGCGGCTGCCAAGCCGGCCTACTTTGATGTTTTGCCTTTGTCTCTGGAAGAAATCTTTATCTATGAATTGGGAGGTGCGGACTATGCAGTCAAAGACATCCTGCTTTAATCGCGCCGTATTTCGCAAAAACTTAACCCGGTTTGCTCCGGTGATGGCGCTGTACACCCTGCTTCTGATGCTGATGCTGCTCATGGCTCAGAATCAGTCCGGGACGAGTGTTCCGGAATACTACTTCCTGAATCAGGTGGACGGCGTGATTCAGTTGATGGGCCCCATCAACCTGATCTATGCCGCCCTGATGGCCCAGCTTCTGTTCGGCGACCTGTACACCTCCCGGATGTGCAATGCGCTCCATGCCATGCCCCTGCGCCGGGAAAGCTGGTTCGTGACCAATGTGGCTTCCGGACTGGTGTATTCTCTTGTTCCCACCGCGGTTGCCACTGTGATTCTGATTCCCATGCTGATGAAGACCATTTTTGTGGGCGCATGGAAAATCGCCTTCTGGTACTTCCTGGCTGCCAATCTGGAATTTATCTGCCTGTTCGGCATCGCCGTGTTCAGCGCCATGCTGGTGGGCTCCCGGTTCACCATGGTGGCGGGCTACGGCCTGATCAACTGCGGTGCGGAAATCCTCTACTGGCTGGTTGACACGGTGTACACTCCCATGCTCTACGGCATGGTGACCCCCAGTTCCCTTGCCTATCGGCTGACCCCGCTGTACTATATGGTTCAGCGGTTCGTCAAACCGGAGGAGATCCGCAAATACACCGATGATTTTGGCCGGCTCATTCCGGGTGTACGGGGCACCTATGGGATGACCGAGGCTTGGAACGCCCTGTGGGTGCTTGCCGCTGTGGGCATCGTGTTTGCGGTGGCCGCGCTGGTGCTGTACCGCCGCCGGAATCTGGAATGCGCCGGAGACGCGGTGTGCAGCCGGAAGCTGATTCCCGTATTCCAGGTACTCAGCGCCCTGTTCGTTGCCGTGGCGGCGGAGTTTATGCTGTGCGAGTTCTTTGGCAGGGACATGAGCTATCTGACCTTTGTTTTCCTGTTCGCCGGCCTGATTGTGGGCTGGTTCGCGGGAAAAATGCTGGTGGAGCGTTCCGCCCGGGTGTTCCAGCTGCGCAACTGGATTGGACTCGGCATCCTCGCTGTGGTGCTGGCGGTAACGCTGGGGCTGAATAAGCTGGACATTCTGAATCTGGAATACCGGAAGCCCGCCCTGGAGGATATCGCCTCCGTGAAGATTTCCACCAACTATTCCCAGGATTACACCATGGAGGAGCAGTCTGATTTTGAGACGGCGCTGAAATTTCACACGCTGGCGCTGGAGGACCGGGTGGAGGAGTCCGGCACCTATGTGCTGGAGGACAATGGGGAGTATGTGCTCTACTACGAGTCCAACTACCGGTATCGGGACGACGATGCACCCTGGCCTGAGACGCGAAACGCGGCTCGCGTCCGTCTGACCTACACGCTGAAAAACGGCAGAGAGGTTTGCCGAAACTACAATGTGTGGGTGGATAGCCCTGCAGGACAGATTGTGAAAGAACTGATGAGCCGCTGGGATGCGGTGAACTATCAGACCCTGAACTGGGACGGCAAGGACAAAACCCTGCCTGTGGTGCTGGGGACTTTCCAGAAAATAAACTGCACAACTCTGGTGGACGAGTGCCCGGACAACCTGAAGAACCGTGCGGCGGCAGAAAGCCTGCTGCGCGCCATTCAGGCGGACTGCGAGGAAGGGAACATGGCGCAGGATCCCCGGTTCCACAAGGGCGTTTTCGTGATTCCCAATGGCCGCGAACCCTATGAGACGGAGAGCATTTATCTGTCCCTGAGAGGGGAAGAATACTCCTGGAGCTTGGAAATCTATCCCGAGTGCGCCCACACCCTCCGCTGGATGCGGGACAACGGAATGATGAGCGAAAGCGTCACCATTGCCGAGCAGGGCAGCTACCTGCGGCTTTACTAAAAACGTCAGGGGCGGGTCACTGACCCGCCCCTACAGAAGCAAATGTCCCATACCAGATCAGAGAAATAAAAGGGAATGACCAAAATGCAAAAGAGAAAGACAGTGTTTCTTGCGTTTCTGGCGCTGGCGGCGCTGCTGTGCGGCTGCGCCCAGCAGGGGGAAGCGCATATCGAGGAATCCAAGGTTACCATCCTGATGCCCCAGCCGGAAACCACCGTTCCTACCACTCAGCCGGAGACGGTCGCCGAAGAAAAATGGGAAGATACGCCCACGGACAGGGCGTTTCAGAAAACTAGCAATTCATCCACGATGAGCTGTACTGGCCAAACAGCCAGCCCAACGGCGAACGCATTGAACTGTGGGAGCCGGGCACCATTGAGGATGAACAGTTCGCCGTCATCGATGTGGACGGAGATGGGGAGAAGGAGCTGCTGGTGTCCATCGCCAACACCTATATGGCGGGCATGTGTGAGGTGATTTACGGCTACGACGCCGCATCTGACAGCGTGCGGATTGAGGCCGATGTGTTCACCTCTACCACCCATTACGCCGATATGCTGAAGGTAGAGGCTTCCCACAATCATGGCTACGCGGGGGACGTCCTCTGGCCCTACACCGTCATGACCTATGACGCAGAGGGGGATACCTACAAGGTCGCATACCTTGTGGACGCGTGGAGCCGGGAGCTTTCCGAAACGGATTATGAGGGCAACCCCTATCCTGAGGACATCGACACCGGCCACGATGGCTATGTCTACCTGATCACAGAAAATGATGAGCAGCGCATCCTGAACCAGGCAGACTTTGAGAAGTGGGAAGCGGAGCTGTTCGCGGACAAGGAGCCCCTGACAATCCCCTGGCAGAAGCTGACAGCGGAAAACATTGGCCTTGCCGGTTAATACTAAAATCTGATTAAAGCTTTCAAACAGATTTTAGTATAACCAAATGTCATTGCCAACCGGTCTGCGGGGTGGTTGGCAATAACACATTCCATCAAAAAAATCCCCGGTTTCCATGAAGGGAAACCGGGGATTTCAGCATATTAGCAGTAGAAATCGCGGATCTTCTTGGCACGGCTGGGGTGGCGCAGCTTCCGGATGGCCTTGTTTTCAATCTGGCGGATTCGCTCCCGGGTGACGCCAAAGATCTGTCCCACCTCTTCCAGCGTGTGGGTGCGGCCGTCGTACATGCCGAAGCGCATCCGCAGCACGTCCGCTTCCCGCTCAGTCAGGGTGTCCAGGATTTCCTTCAGGGCTTCAGCAAGCAGAGCGTTGGAGGTGGCGTCGGCAGGACCGGGGGTGCGCTCGTCCTCCACGAAGGAGCCGATGGAAGTGTCCTCTTCATCGCCCACGGGGGTGTCCAGAGACAGGGTATCCGCGGCGGTGCGGTTGGCCTCGATGATCTTCTCCACAGGGAGGTTCAGCTCCTTGGCGATTTCCTCCACGGTAGGCTCCCGACCCAGCTCCTGCACCAGCTTACGGTTGCAGCGGGTGGCCTTGTTGATGACCTCTACCATATGCACCGGAACCCGGATGGTACGGGCCTGATCGGCGATGGCACGGGTGATGGCCTGCCGGATCCACCAGGTGGCATATGTAGAGAATTTGTTTCCCTTTGTCCAGTCAAATTTGTCCACGGCGCGGATCAGACCGGTGTTGCCCTCCTGAATCAGATCCAGAATGTGCAGACCCCGTCCGGAGTATTTCTTGGCGATGGATACCACCAGCCGGAGGTTGGCCTCGGTCAGCTTGTTCTTAGCCTCCTGATCGCCCTCGGACACCCGCTTGGCCAGCTCCACTTCCTCTTCAGCGGACAGCAGCTTCACCTGGCCGATTTCCTTCAGGTACATCCGCACGGGATCATCCAGAGAGTATTCCGCCGCCAGATCCACCGGATCCACCAGTTCCTCTTCTTCCAGCCCGGAAAGATCGATATCCCCGTCGTCCATGGGCAGGTTGTCGTCTACCAGTTCCAGCTCAGCGGTAATCAGCGGAATGTTCATGGCCTCAAACCGGTCGTAAATCTCTTCAATTTTCTCGGGGGAAAGCTGCAGCTTCTCCAGCTGGGCGTTCAGATCCGACAGGCGGATCATGCCTTCCTTTTTTCCCTGAGCGATCAGCGCCTGCAATGCAGCCTGAACTTCTTCCATGTTGGTGTTTTCCTTCTTCGGTGTACTCATCGGCGATACCCCTCTTTATTTATGTAACTCTTCTCAATTTTCTCATGCCGTTAAACTATACCCCTTTTTTTGCCGGTTGGCAAGGGCATTTTCAGGATTTTTTTCGTTTTTGGTAAATGGTTTCCGACTTTACAGACAGTTTCCCCCTGATTTCGGGAAAACATACAGTTTACTTTTTGGAAAAAATTCGCTATAATGAGGAAAATGACGTAGTGTGCCCATCGCATGGCGCATATTGCCTCAGGACGGGGCTTTCCCTGACGATTTTCTCCAGAACCACGAGGTGTACCCTATGACCGAACTTTCCAAAATTCGCAACTTTTCCATCATCGCCCACATTGACCACGGCAAGTCCACTCTGGCTGACCGATTGCTGGAGCAGTGTGACGCCATTGACCAGCGCATCCACGCCGAGCAGATGCTGGACTCCATGGAGCTGGAAAAAGAGCGGGGCATTACCATCAAGGCAACCGCCGTGACCCTGCACTACACCGCCGACGACGGGGAAACCTACTGCCTGAACCTGATCGACACCCCGGGCCATGTGGACTTTAACTACGAGGTTTCCCGCAGCCTGGCCGCCTGTGAAGGTGCGGTGCTGGTGGTGGACGCCTCCCAGGGTGTGGAAGCCCAGACCTTGGCCAATACCTACCTGGCTATTGACGCGGGCCTGGAGGTGCTGCCCGTCATCAACAAGATTGACCTGCCTTCCGCCCGTCCTGCCGAGGTAAAAACGGAGATCGAGGATATTATCGGCATTCCCGCCGAGGATTCCCCGGAGATCTCCGCCAAAAACGGCATCAACATTCATTCCGTGCTGGAAATGATCGTCCGGGATGTGCCCGCCCCTACCGGCGACCGGGAAGCGCCCCTGCAGGCGCTGATCTTCGACAGCCAGTACGACTCCTACCGGGGTGTCATCGTCTACACCCGCATCAAGCAGGGTACGGTGAAGCCCGGCATGGATGTTAAAATGATGGCCACCGGCGCGGTATACAAGGTGGTGGAAGTGGGCAATATGAGCGCCACCGGTCTGGTGCCCAGAGACGCTTTGGGTGCAGGCGAGGTTGGCTACGTCACCGCTTCCATCAAAACCGTGGCGGACACCCAGGTGGGCGACACCATCACCGGCGTAGAAAACCCCGCGGCAGAGCCGCTGCCCGGCTACCGGCAGGTGCAGCCCATGGTGTTCTCCGGCGTGTACCCTGCCGACGGCGCGAAATATCAGGATCTGCGGGAGGCGCTGGAAAAGCTGAAGCTGAACGATGCATCCATGTCCTATGAGCTGGAAAGCTCCATTGCGCTGGGCTTCGGTTTCCGCTGTGGCTTCCTGGGACTGCTGCACATGGAGATCATTCAGGAGCGCCTGGAGCGGGAATATAATCTGGACCTGATCACTACCGCCCCCAACGTGGTCTACCGGGTGACGAAAACCAACGGGGAGACCATGATGGTCTACACTCCGCTGGACTACCCCGACCCGGCTGATATTCAGCTGGCGGAGGAACCCTTTGCCAAAGTCAACCTGATTGCCCCCCAGGAGTATGTGGGCAATATCATGGATCTGTGCCAGCAGCGCCGGGGCGAATTCAAGGATATGGTGTATCTGGACGCCAACCGGGTGGAGCTGCACTATGAAATGCCTCTGAACGAGATTATCTATGACTTCTTCGACGCCCTGAAATCCCGTACCCGGGGCTACGGAAGCCTTGACTATGAGCTCATCGGTTACCGTCCCAGCCGTCTGGTGAAGCTGGATATCCTGCTCAACGGTGAGATTGTAGACGCCCTGAGCTTTATTCTCTTCGCGGACAATGCCTATCCCCGGGCGCGGAAAATCTGCGAAAAGCTGAAGGACAACATTCCCCGCGCCCAGTTCGAGATTCCCATTCAGGCGGCCATCGGCGGCAAGATCATCGCCCGGGAGACCATCAAGGCCCTGCGCAAGGACGTGCTGGCCAAGTGCTACGGCGGCGACATCACCCGGAAGAAGAAGCTGCTGGAAAAGCAGAAGGAAGGCAAGAAGCGGATGCGTACCTTCGGCACTGTGTCTGTTCCCAGCGAAGCGTTTATGGCTGTCCTGAAACTGGACGAAGACTGATTTCAATTGACAATTAACAGTTGACAATTGACAATTAGGATGCGACGTGTGCTATGGATAATGCGATCGAAATAAAAAGCTTTCAGTTTGCTGTTCGCATAGTAAAGCTATGCAGACATATTCGAGATGCGAAGAAAGAATATACGCTTACCAAGCAGCTACTTCGCTCAGGAACCAGTATTGGTGCGAATGTAGCAGAAGCTTAACAGGCGCAAAGCCGCCCGGATTTTATCGCAAAGCTTTCCATCGCGCTCAAAGAAGCTGTGGAAACGGACTACTGGCTTCGCCTGATGCACGCAACGGAATACCTCACAGAAAAAGAGTTTGCTTCTATGGTTGCTGACTGTAAAGAGTTGGAAAAACTGCTGACAGCAATCATTCGCTCCACAAAATACCCGGAAGTTTCAGAAATTAAATAATTGACAATTGTCAACTGTCAATTGTCAATTATCCCACGATCGGAGGTAGCTCCATGCCAATTCTGACCAAGCGCCCGGATAAGACCCCTCTGGGCATTTATGTACACGTTCCCTTCTGCCGCAGCAAGTGCCAGTACTGCGACTTTTACTCCCTTGCCACCAAGGAGGATACCCTGTTTGATGGCTATCTGGACGCGGTGTGCGACCATATCAAAGAGGCCGGCGAACTGGCGCCGGGGTATAAGGTGGATACCGTCTATTTTGGCGGCGGTACCCCCAGTTTCTTCGGCGCCGACGGGATGGCAGTTATCCTGACAGCTATTCGCCGGAACTTTGATGTGGATAATAACGCGGAAATCACCTTCGAGTGTAACCCCGACTCCGTATCCGACCGGCTGCTTCACCGGCTTCGCGCCGAGGGCTTCAACCGGGTGAGCCTTGGGATTCAGTCCGACGACGACGAGATGCTGAAAAAGCTGGGCCGCCCCCATACCTATGCCCAGGCGGTGACCGCCTACCAGCGTCTGCGCAAGGCGGGCTTCCGCAACATCAACGTAGATCTCATGTACGGCCTGCCCGGGCAGGATGTGCTGGACTGGACGGCCACGCTGGATAACGTGCTGCGTCTGAATCCGGAGCATATCAGCTGCTATGCCCTGAAAATTGAGGACGGCACGCCCTTTGCAGAAATGAAGGATGTGCTGACTCTGCCGGACGAGGATACTCAGGCGGATATGTACCTTGCCGCCGTGGAAACCCTCCGGGGACGGGGCTTCCGGCAGTACGAAATCTCCAATTTCTGCCGCAAAGGACTGGTGTCCCGGCATAACATGAAATATTGGACCGGTGGGGAATATCTGGGCTTTGGCCCCAGCGCCAGCTCGGACTTTGCCGGAAAGCGGTATACGCTCAAGCGGGATTTGCAGGCCTATATCGCCGGCATCCGGGACGGCGGCGACATTATGGAGGATCTGCAGGAGATTCCCATGCGGGAGCGCGCCGGGGAATATCTGATGCTGCGGCTGCGCACCAGCTTGGGCATTGATCAGCAGGAATACGAAAAAACCTTCCTTCTGCCTTTTGCCCCGCTGGAAGAAGTTCTGGAGAAACGCCGCCGCCTGTTCCACGCCACCCAGACGGACACCGGCCGGTGGGTGCTGACCCCCAAGGGATATCTTGTCAGCAATGATATCATCACGGACCTGCTGCTGGCGCAGGACGGTTCCACGCCGCTGAAGAGAATATAGGAAAAAGTCATTGCGCTTTCCGGCGCAATGACTTTTTTGCAAATGAAGGAGGATATATTGTGCTTTCGTTGACAATTGACAACTGTGGTATCCCTTCGGGATGGATTCAAAATCCGGATATCAACGCAATACATCTCTTTTGAATCGTCCCGCAGGGACACAATAATTGTCAACTGTCAATTTTCAATTGTCAATTAAATTCTGCTTTAGCGCATTGCGTCTGCGTTCCCAAACAATTCCTCCACTGTCCCGAACCGGTAGCCCTCTGCCTTCCATTTGCCCAGAAGCTCGTTCAAAATCTGGGCGTTGGTTTTGGAGGTGGAGTGGAGCAGCACCACCGCTCCATTGTGGGTACGGGGCAGCAGCTTGGCGAAAGCCTGCTCCGGCGTGGGCTGGGAATCGTTGTTCCAGTCCACATAGGCAAGGCTCCAGAAGACCGTTTTGTACCCCAATTCCTGAGCCATTTTCAGGTTTTCCTCGCTGTAAATGCCCTGGGGCGGGCGGTAATATTTGGGCATTTCCGCCCCGACGGTTTGCCTATAGAGTTCTTCCAGACCGGTAAGCTCTTTGGAAAAGGCCGCTTTGTCGGACAGCTTGCTCATGTCGTAGTGGTGCATGGTGTGATTGCCCACGGTGTGTCCCTCCTGCACCATCCGCCGTACCAGATCCGGGTTTTTCTCGATGTAATTGCCCACCAGAAAAAAGGCCGCAGGTACGTCGTTGGCCTTCAGAACGTCCAGAATCTGGGCGGTGCAGCCGTTTTCGTATCCGGCGTCAAAGGTCAGATACAGCACCTTTTCATCGGTATTTCCAATGTACGCCGCGTCATACCGGGCAAGCTGGTCTTTTCCCGCGTTGCCGATGGGCGGCATGCCCTCCTGCCGGAAGCTTAACCCCCAGGAGCCGGTTTCCAACGCGCTCCCGGCGAAAACGCTGATGGTGACCGTAACCGCTACAGCCAGTGCCAGCAGCAGAATCAGAAGATCCCGTTTCCTCATACCATCCCTCCTCTTGGGAACCTCTGAATCCATCATCTGCGGCTGAGCGGCGTATCTTTTGCCGCCAGCTCTTGTCGATTTCCTCAGAGCTTCCCTAAGACAGGCTATGCCGGTACTGCGGGAATATTCCGGCGGTTTGCCGCTTCCCCTTTCCGAAAGAATGTGATACAATGGGGAAAATATCAGGAAGGGGGCTTTGCTGTGGGAGAGTGCGTAATTTTCTGTGCGGCGGAATTTGACCGTCTGGCCCGACCTCTGGCGGAGGATGCCTGGGTGATTGCTGCCGACGGCGGACTGCGGCATACCCAGTCGCTGGGGATTACCCCCGATGCGGTCATCGGGGATTTTGACTCTCTGGGCTTTACTCCGGAGGGCGCAAACATATTCCCGGTGGAGAAGGACGACACTGATGCCATGCTGGCGGTTCGATTAGGCTTGCAGCGGGGGCATCGGGAGTTCCTGATCTACGGCGGACTGGACGGCCCCCGCTTGGATCATACCGTGGCCAACTTCCAGACCCTGCAATTTCTGGTCGACCACGGGGCAACAGGCTATCTGGTAGGAAATCGCACCATTGCAACGGTGGTAAAAAACGGCAAAATTTCTTTCCCCGCAGGCACGGACGGGACGATTTCCGTGTTTTGTCTGGGTGCGGACGCCACAGGCGTCACGGAGCGGGGGCTGTTTTACACGCTGGAAAACGGTACGCTGACCAGCGGCTTCCCGCTGGGGGTCAGCAACCATTTTACCGGTGGGGAAGCGGAAATTTCCGTGGAGAACGGAAGCTTGCTGGTGCTGTGGGATCGGGAAAACGGCTTCCCAACGCGCTGACGGGGGAATGTTATGGTAACCTACGAACTGAAAAAATCTCCCGGCGTACCCCTTTACGAGGCACTGTACCGCTGCATCCGTGGGGACATTCTCTCCGGGAAGCTGAAACCCGGGGAAAAGCTGCCCTCCAAGCGGGCGTTGGCCCAAAACCTGGAGGTCAGCAAAATCACTGTGGAAACCGCCTACAACCAGCTCTTGTCTGAGGGCTATTTGCGCTCGGAGGAAAAGGTGGGCTATTTTGTGGAGGCTGTGGAGCGTCCGGCTGCCCGGGAGCCGGAAACAGAAGCCCCTCCGGATACGCCCCGGCAATCCTGGCTGCTGGATCTGACCGCCAACGGCACAGAGCAGTTTCCTTTTTCCGTGTGGATGAAACTGCAGCGGGAGGTTATGCTGGACTACGGGCAGACCCTGCTGCGCCCGCTGCCCAACCGGGGCGTGCCGGAGCTGCGGCAGGCCATTGCCGGGCATCTGGCGGACTTCCGGGGAATGCGGGTGGATTCGGAAAATATCCTCATCGGCGCCGGAACGGACTTTCTGTATAATCTGCTGATTCAGCTTCTGGGGCGGGACAAAACCTACGCCGTGGAGGAGCCCGGCTACGGAAAAATCCGCAGAATCTACGCTGCCGGCGGCGTGACCTGCGTCAGCGCCCCCATGGACGAGCAGGGGGTTATCCCTACGGCGCTGGCGGATGCGGACGTGCTCCATTTTTCTCCATCCCACCATTATCCCACTGGGCTGGTGACGCCGGTGAGCAGGCGCCTGGCGCTGCTGGACTGGGCAGGGGACAGCCGGTGGATTATCGAGGACGATTACGACTCCGAGTTCCGCTTTGACACCCACCCCATGCCCGCCATGCAGGCGCTGGACGGCAGCGGGCGGGTGATCTATATGAATACCTTCTCAAAAACCCTTGCTCCCTCCATCCGTATCAGCTACATGGTGCTTCCCCCCGCGCTGATGGAGCAGTTTCAGCGCCGGCTGGGCTTTTACAGCTGCACTGTCCCCTCCTTTGAACAGTACACGCTGGCGAGGTTTTTAAGCCGGGGGTATTTTGAAAAGCATATCAATCGGATGCGAAAATCCTATAAAAACCGGCGTAATGCCGTGATTTCCTTGCTGCATCGCTGTCCCTTCGCGGAAAAACTCACCATTCTGGAGCAGGATGCAGGACTCCACTTTCTGCTGAAGGTGGATACGCCCCTATCTGACGCCGACCTTACCGCCCAGCTGGCCCGGGCGGGGATCCGGGTGCAGGCGCTGAGTGAATTTTACCACGATTCCCGGGGCGACCAGCGCTGCCTGGTGGTCAACTATTCCGGCATCCGGGAGGATGCTCTGGAAAAGGCACTGGAGGCTGTCGGAAAGATTATGTAAACTTGCGAACTGCCCCTTGCCTTTTTGCAGCGCGAAGGGTATAATGAAAAAAACCGTAGATTATGAAAGGAGGAGGCGCGATGGCAATCCGGCAATCGGCTTATCGGGGGTGCCTGCTGGGAATGGCAGTGGGCGACGCCATGGGCTATACAGTGGACAACCGCAGCTGGCAGGAAATCCGGGAGGATTACGGTCCCAATGGATTGCTGGGCTATGACCTGGTCAACGGCTATGCCGACGTCACCTCCTATACCCAGCTTGCCGCCTTCACCTGCAACGGCCTGCTGTTCGGTCTGACCCGTGGCCAGCTCACCGGCAAGATGGCGCCCTACATCAAATATGTGGAAATGAGCAGCCGGGAATGGGCTGCTTCCCAGCGCTCCTGGGGACGTCCCGCCCGGTGCTACTGCTGGCTGCTGCGCAGACCCGACCTGTGCCGCCGGCACTGCATGGACACCCGGATGCTGGATACCCTGAGCCGGGAAATTCCCTGTACGCTGGAAAATCCTGTAAACAACTACGCCGGCCCCGCCGGGCTGACCGCCGCCATCGGCGTCGGGCTGTTTTTTCACAAGGATCGGATGGATTGGCGGGAAGTGGCCCGGCTGGGAGCGGAGTCTGTGGCGCTGACCCATGGCAGCCCCACGGCGTTCCTGTCTGGTGCAGTACTGACCCACATCATTGGCCTGCTCCTGCACCATCCCGATGCGCCGCTGAAGAAAGTGTTTCTTGCCGCAGTGGAGGCGATGAAGGAGCAATTTGGACATCAATACTCCCAGGCCTTTGACATCGCCACACTGGTGCGCCATGCCATCACCTATGCCCAGGCGCCCGACGCCCGCCCGGTGGAGGTTATGGAGCAGCTGGGCTGCGACAATGCGGCGCAGGTGCTGGCAGGCGCTATATACACTTGCCTGATCTGCCAGGACGATTTTGACCGGGCGATGATCGTGTCGGTGAACCACTCCGGGCGCAGTGCCGCAGTCGGCGCCATCGTGGGAGCGATTCTGGGACTTCGGATGGGGGAGGAAGCCCTGCCGGAATTCTATATCGAGTGCCTGGAACCGGCGGAGACCCTGCGGGAGCTGGCAGACGACCTGTATACCGGCTGTCCCATGGAGCAGGGAAATAAGCTGTTTGACCTGGACTGGGATTATAAGTACCGCCACGGCGGTCAATAAAGCAGAAAAATCGCGCCAAACCCGAATCCGGGTTTGGCGCGCTGTATTATGCAGAAAGATCCATCGGATTAGCCGGTCTGGTTCTCAAAGGCGGTCACTTCGCTGGCTGCATCCATTTCGTAGTAGGCAAGCAGAATCTGCTCCGCCACGGGTGCCAGAGAGGAACCGTGGGCAGCCTTTTCACCGTAGATTGCCAGCGCAATATCCGGCTGGGTTTCGCCCTTGCGGTGGGCAAAGCAGATAAACGCACCGTGGTCGGAACCCAGAGAGGCGTGCTCTGCGGTGCCGGTTTTGGCGTAGACCACAACCTCATCGGACAGCGCCCAGCGGTCGGGGTACAGGTCGTCCGGGCCGCCGAAGTAGGCGTCGGCCGTTCCGCCGGGTTTGGTGACGACGTAACGCATACCGTTCCAGTAAGTCTCGATGGTAGTGGAGGCCATCTCAATCTGGTTGGCGATTTCCGGCTGGTTTTCCTTGATCAGGGTACGGTAGTCCGAGGACACCACCCGGCTCAGGAAGGTGGCCTTCATCCGGGTGCCCTTGTTGGCAAGGGTGGAAGCGTAGACGCACAGCTGCAGCGGGGTGAAGCGGTTTTCACCCTGACCGATGGCGCCCAGGATTCGGTCGCCTGCGGAGAAGTTGCCGTTAACGCCGGAGCCGTAGATTTGCCGCTTGACCTCCGAGGTGTTCATCCGGCCGGTTTTCTCCACCAGCTCAATGCCGGTGGGTACGCCCAGACCCAGATCCTCGCAGGTTTCCACCATGTTCTGCTCGTTGTTCAGGTCGCCCAACTGGTAGAAGAAGTAGTTGCAGGAGTAACACAGCGCCATGGAACCGTCCAGCTCGCCGTGGGTGAAGTGGCCGGAGGTCCAGGCCAGACACGTGGGGTAGAAGCCTTCGTACACATCGTACACGCCCTTATCCACGATGGTGGTACCGTAGGGGAGAATGAATTCACCGTATTTGTTCCGATGCTCCATGGCGGAGATCAGGGTGCACATCTTGAAGGTGGAGCCGGGAGGATACTCCGCGCCAAAGGCACGGTTGAAGAAGGGCTTCAGGGGATTCGCTTCAATTTCCGCCCAGTCCTCGTACATGGTGGCCAGGTTAAAGGTGGGGTAACTGGCGCAGGCAAGAATTTTGCCGGTCTGGCACTCCATCACGATCACCGCTGCGCCTTCGGCATCCAGGCCGGTGTTGTCACCGGTTGCCTTGTTAATTTCCGGGTTGGTGATGTTCAGCATCACGTCCTCCAGCGCTTTCTCCGCCACCTCCTGAATCTTGATGTCGATGGTGGTTTCCACGCTGTTTCCGGCGACAGGTTCCTTGGTGTAGTAGGACTTGGTGGTTGCGCCGTCTTTGTTAACCTCGTCGTAGCGGGTGCCGTCGATGCCGTGGAGGTATTCCTCAAACGCCAGCTCAAAGCCGGTCTGACCCACCTTGGCGTCCATGGAGTAGTCCTGCTTTTTGTATTCCTCCCACTGGTCGCTGTTCATACCGCCAAGATAACCCAGAATGTGGGCGGCATACTTGGTGTGGTATTCCCGAACCGTGGAGGCTTCTACGTTCAGACCCGGAGTGTTCAGCTCCAAAATGGCGGAAAGCTGCTGGTCGGTCACGTCCTCCAGGAAGGTGTAGGTGGGCAGATTGGTAATGCCGCGCAGGTCAAATTCGTACCGGAATCCGATCACCGCCCGGGCATCTTCGTCGGACCATTCGTCGGGAATTTCATAGCGCGTGCGCATCTTCTCCACCAGCAGCGGCGCGGTGATATCAGAGTCCAGACCACGGTCCACCATGAACAGCTGGAAGTAGTTCTGCCAGGAAGTGTTGAACTCGGTCAGAGTATACACAAAAGGCCGGTTGGCAGAGACGGGAAAATGATCCGTGTAAGTAATGCCCAGTTCTTTGCACTTCTGCACCAGGTTGTACAGCGCTTCGTTGCAGTTGGGATTGGACTTGGTAACGTAGTGGTTGAACACCAGGTTGTAGGAAGCCCGGTTACCCACCAGCACGTTACCGTTGCGGTCCAGGATATCGCCCCGGGCAGCACGGACGGTGGTAATGGTACTGTAGACCTGGGTGTTGTCGGTATCACCCTTCGTCTCAATGATCTGAAGCTTGAACAGCTTCATGGAAAACAGCAGCAGAATAAAGGCAAACAAGCCCAGAAACAATCCTGCCCGAAAGCGGCTTATTCTTTCCATGTGTTACCTCCAATCAGGCCGGTCTTATAGACCAGGGAATACATTGGAATCATCACAAGGCAGCTGTAAAGCGCGGTAAGGAGAAATACAGGCAGCCGTCCCCAGTAGGTCAGGCCGTAGCCCAGGCCAACCACGAACAGTCCCAGCTCGTACAGCGTCAGCGCCAGCGCGGCGCACAGCGTCAGGGAACCCCGGCTGCGGTGCCAGTATAGCTGCCGCAGCATGGTAGCGACGATTCCCAAACCGGTGAGCAGACCGATGCAGTATGCTCCCGGCGCGGTTCCGGAATAGTAGTACAGGGTGGACGCGATCAGCACAAAAAGGCTGCCCACATCGGTGCCCTCGATGACGGTGATCAGCAGAATGGCCACCACAGGCAGATCCGTGGTCGCGCCGAAGAGGCGAACCTGGCTCATGACCACATCCTGCACTACCAGACTCATCACAATAATCAGAACGTACAGCCCCCATTTTGCCAGCCGCAGCCGCTGAAGCCGGGTGAGCCGCCGGGTTTTGAACCAGGTGGCGGTCTGGGCGTCGGGCTTGAACTCGTTTACGCGCTTATTTTTCCGCTGGCGGAACATCTCCGTCAGAGTGCGGGTTTTGGGCGCACGCCTCGCAGGGCGTCTTCTCTTCTTATCAGCCATGGTACGCTCCTTAACCGAAGCCGCCGTCGGGAGAAGTCTCCGGCACGGTGGACGGCTGGGTCGATTCCGTTGCCCCGGATGCAGGGGCGGATGCTGCAGGCGCCTGCACCTCTGTTGTATACTGCGTGATAATGAAAATCTGCTCCAGGGCACTGATTTCTGCCGCCGGGTCCAGCAGGGCGTACTTTGCGATGCCGGTTTCCTCAAAGCCCGCGTCCACGATGTTGCCCATAATCAGGCCTCGGGGATACACGGTGGAACCGGAGGTCACCACCTGCTCCTTGTTGCGGATGATGGCGGCGGAGGGCAGATAGTTCATTTGCAGCAGCGTCTCATGGCCGCTGATATAGCCGCCCTTAACCATGCCGTTATAGCCAGAGGAGGCAATAGTACCGGAAATTTCCAGGGTGGAGTCCAGAATTGTGGTAACCTCGGCATAGTTGATGCCCACCTCTGTCACCAGGCCCACCACTTCGCCGTTTTCCGTAATGGCGCACATATTCTTCTGAATGCCGGAATTGGTGCCCCGGTTGATGGTCAGGGTATTTTCCCAGTCACTGGAGTTCCAGCCGATAATATAGGCGTCCACCAGAACATAGTCCTCGTGAGTCTCCTGCAGCTTCATTCCCTTGCGCAGACGCTGGTTTTCACGGGCAACCGATTCCGCCTGACGGGCAGTATCCTCCATTTCGGCAATCTGCTTTTTCAGCACTTCGTTTTCCGCCGCCAGCGCCTCATAGCGGAACATATACCCATAGTATTTTTCCGCCGTAGTGGTCAGGGTGGTAGCCACCGCCCGGAAGGGCGCCAGCGCGCCTTTTACTGCCAGATCTACGATGGTGGTATTGGTAATGCCGCTGGCAATGGCAAGACCCACCGTCAGCAGCGCCGCCAACACCAGAATCACCTTGACTTTGGTACTGAACAGGTTTCTCATAAAGCCTCCTCCATGATTTCCGGAGCCATATCCTTAAGCACCTGACCCAGGCGGCATACGGGCAGGCCCATGACATTGTAGTAATCGCCCACGATTTTTTCACAGAACAGCGCTGCACCGCCCTGAATCCCGTAGGCGCCCGCCTTATCCATCGGCTCGCCGCTGGCAACATACCGTTCGATTTCCGCCTGCCGCAGGGGACGGAAATGCAGATCCGTGACCTCCGTAAAGGTACGCACCGCTTCGCCCCGCGCTACCGTGCAGCCGGTCATCACCTGATGATCCCGTCCGGACAAAAGCCGCAGCATGGCAGCGGCTTCCTCCGGGCTGTGAGGCTTGCCCAGCACCTTCCCGCCGCAGACCACGATGGTATCCGCCGCAATCACCACGTCCTCCGGCTGGCAGGAAACCGCCTGTGCCTTCAGCCGGCTGACCCGGGCCACCTCGTCAAAGGGCGGCTTGCTTTCGTCCATGGTTTCGTCGATATCTGCTGCCCGGATCACAAAGGGGATGCCGAACAGCCCAAGCAATTCCTTCCTCCGGGGGGAACCGGAAGCTAAAATCAGTTGCATAGTGTTTCCTTTCTTCTAAGACTTCCCAGGTGGGAAGGCTGCTTATTCCACCCCGCGTAAGTACAATCCTCTGGTGCAGGCGCCGGGGTCGAAGGGCTCAGGGTTCAGGTAGTCTGCCAGCACCCGGTTAACTTCCCGGGCGTTTTCCGTGGTGAAGCACAGCCGCACCGCCCAGACACCCAGCTTTGCCAGATCGTCCTGACGATCCAGCCAGCTCAGCTTCTTGCCGTTGAGCAGCACGCTGCGGCAGCTGTCGCCATCCTTGATGATGGGGAATTCTGCGCCGGTTTTGTCCGTCAGCTTGGTTGCGCCCAAATGGCAGGTGCACTCGCCGGTGCGGTTTCGGATGAGGCAGTGCTCGGTCACCATCAGCGGCAGCCGTCCGTAAGCGATGATTTCGGCGTTGACCGCCTTGCTCAGATCCCGGATCTGGGGCATGGTCATCTCAAAACTCACCGTGGCGGAGGTCAGCTCCAAAGAACGCAGCACGTTCATGGAGGCAGAATTATAGATATTCAGGCCGAAGTCGCCGTGAATCCGCATGCCCGCTTCCCGGGCAGGCCCCAGCAGACCCAGATTGCCCACCAGCGCATTCTTAACCCCCAGCTCCCGCAGAGTGGCAAGCTCCCGTTTCAGCTTGGGCATTTCTCCGTCGTGGACGATGCGCGGCAGGGCAACCGCCAGCCGTCCCCGCTGCACCAGACGGGCCGTCATGGCGGCGTCCGCTGTCAGAATGTGCAGCGGCACATAGAGCATGGCGGTTTCGGAGTTCAATAGCTCCGGAGTCAGCTGCTCCCGGGTGGTGACCTGAACGGTCAGGCCGGGCAGATCCTTAGGCCCCTTGTAATCCGGCACCGGCTTGGGCTGCCGGATGGGATGCTCCTCCCGGCGGGCACGCAGGGCGGTAAGCTGGTTCAGCGCATCCCGGCGCATGGCATTGATGGCGGCGGCAGAGATGATCAGGCCCGGATCCACCCGGGTGCGCACTTCCACGCAGCGATAGGGCGTGCCGCCGGTTTTTGCAATCCGCTGGGCGAGCATTTCCCCGGAGAGGGGAAGATTCCGCGCCAGCTCCGGACGGGGGCCGGGCACCGTGCAGGTGCGCCCCTCCGGGTCGGTAACCGTGAGCGAGCTGCCGTCCACGGTGACGACTGCCCGGAATTTCAGATCCACCAGTTGCGTTTCTCCGGCTTCAAAGGACTGCCGGGCAGCCTGAAGCCACTGGGGATCGTCCCGGGTGTCCTGCCGGACGCCGAACATTTTCCGATCCACCCGGCTGGTGTAGTAGCCATCGGTGAAGCCCTGGCGGTTGAAGGCGGTCATCAGCGCCTCCATCATGGGGCGGGTGACCTGCTTTTCGTCCATGGCCTTACGATAGACGGCAGTGACGGTGGCGACGTATTCCGGCTTTTTCATCCGGCCTTCCAGCTTTACCGAAACCACACCCATGGCTTCCAGCTCTTCCAGATAGTGCACCAGGCAGTTATCTTTCAGACTCAGGGGATATTTTTCCTCCCAGTGGGTGTAGCCGTAGCTCTGGCGGCAGGGCTGGGCGCAGCGCCCCCGGTTGCCGGAACGTCCGCCGATGGCGGAGGAGAGATAGCACTGTCCGCTGTAGCACATACACAGCGCACCGTGGACAAACACTTCAATTTCAATGGGGGACTGGGCACAGATGTACCGGATTTCCTCCCGGCTCAGCTCCCGGCTCAGCACCACCCGCTTTAGGCCCATGGCAGCGCAAAGCTGCACTCCCGGCAGGGAGTGAACCGTCATCTGGGTGGAGCCATGGATGGGGATATGGGGCGCAATCTGGCGGCACAGCTGCACTACGCCCAGATCCTGCACAATAAACGCATCGATATTATTCAGCGCCGCATGGCGGATCAGTTCCGCCGCTTCCTTCATTTCCCGGTCGGAAACCAGGGTGTTCAGCGTCAAATGCACCTCAACGCCCCGGATGTGGCAGTATTTTACCGCGTCCACAAGGGTCTGCGGGGTGAAGTTTTTTGCGCTCTGGCGGGCATTCAAATTGCCCACACCCAGATAAACGGCGTTGGCGCCATTCTGCACCGCCGCCCGCAGGGCTTCCATGGATCCGGCGGGAGCCAATAATTCCAGCATAGTTTTCTCTCCGTTTCAACCTTTTCGCAAACTCTGGCATCATATACTTGCGCACAGTATACCACAACAGATTGAAAACTTCCAGTCCTAACGGGAGAATTCAAGAAAAATTAAAGGCTTGTTTATATCTTTGGGAAGATTTTTTGGCGGTGCCGGGGTATAACAAAACCGGCGCTGAAACCAGCGCCGGTTCAAACAAACCTTATTTCATAAACTTATCAATGGCCTGGCACAGATCGTCGATTGCCTCGGTATCTCCCGCCGCGACGGCGTCCACCATGCAGTGCCGCATATGATCCTTTAAAATGACCTTGCCGGTATTGTCCAGCGCAGAGCGCACCGCCGCCAGCTGAATCAGAACTTCGGAGCAGTCGTGTCCCTCCTCCACCATCCGCTTCACCTTCTCCAGATGTCCGATGGCCCGGGACAGGCGATTGATCACCGCCTTCTGATTCTCGTGGACGTGACCATGGGAATGGGCAATGCCATGGGCATGGAGGTAGGCGTGGTCATGCTCATGATCGTGGCAATGCTCCTGTTCGTGATCATGCTCGTGATATTCGGACATACCCTTCGCCTCCTTTATCATAGTAAAGTGTATTATACACTGCGCAAACCCGGTGCGCAAGCCCCGGAGGGGGATTTTTCCGGGAAAATAAATGTTTTGACATCGTGCTTTCCCGGGACTATAATAGAAGAAAAATTATAAGGAGGTTTTTTCCTATGCACGTTCATCACGACCACGCCGGTGTGCCCCACGAGCATGAGCACGAGCACGCCCATACCCATGAGCATACCCACGACGGTGTCGCCCACACCCACGAGCATACCCACACCCACACCCATGATCATGAGCATCCCCACGATCATGACCACCTCCATGCCGATGCCCAGGAGCACAATCACAGCCATGCGTGCGCCGGCGAATGCGGCAGCTGCCAGACCCAGTGCGAGCACACTCCCATGGAGGAGCTGATGGCGCTGATGAAGTACATGGTTGGTCACAACGCCGCCCACGCCAAGGAACTGGCGGATCTGGCTACCCAGCTGGACAAGGCTGGCAACCACACCGCTTACGAGCAGGTCATGGCCGCTGTGTCCGACTTTGAGAAGGGCAATATGCGTCTGAGCGTGGTGCTCACCAGCATGGAGCACGAATAAAAGGAGACTTTGTTATGTGCCTTTCTACTGTCTATAAGAATACCCTGACGCCTGAGACGGTGATGATGAAAAACGTCATGCGCATTGAGTGCAAGGACGGCATGGTCATCCTCACCGACCTGATGGAGCGTCAGATGGCCGTGGAAGGAACCCTGGAAATGGCCAATCTGGTGGACGGCGTTGCCGTCGTTAAGGAAGCTGCTGTGTAAAAGAGTATGCAAACAATTCTCATTTACATCTTGACAAATCTGCACGGCTGTGCTATACTCAATTTGTAAATAAGAATCAATCGCAAATTAAACAGGAGGTGTCTATGGAAGCTGCCGCGAAGCAATTCAAAAAGCGCAACGCCATCCTCGCCTGCCTGCAAAGAACCCACTGCCACCCTTCGGCGGAAATGGTGTACGAAATGCTCAAGCCAGAGCATCCGGACATCTCTCTGGCGACGGTATACCGGAATCTGGCCCGCTTTAAGAGCCAGGGACTGGTGTCCAGCGTTGCCACTGTCCGGGGTGTAGAACGGTTCGATGCCATTACGGCGCCCCATGTGCATTTCATCTGCAGCAGCTGTGACGCAGTCATAGATCTGCCTCAGGTGGAAATTCCCCAAAGCCTGAATGAGGAGGCGGAGAAATCCTCCGGCTGCCAGATTCAGAACTGCCGTCTGACCTTCACCGGTCTGTGCGGCAAATGCGCAAGCAAGTAAGGAAACCCTGAAAAAATTTATTTTATGGAGGAAAACAATATGAAGAAGTATGTCTGCCCCGTTTGCGGTTACGTCTACGAAGGCGAGTCCATCCCCGAAGATTTCAAGTGCCCTGTCTGCAAGGTTCCCGGCTCCAAGTTCAAGGTCATGGAAGAGGGCAAGCTGGCTGCTGAGCACGAGTACGGCATCTATGCCAAGACCGTGAAGAATAACCCCGACATCTCCGAGGAAGACAAGAAGTTCATCTTCGAGCAGCTGATGGCTAACTTCACCGGCGAGTGCAGCGAGGTTGGTATGTATCTGTGCATGGCTCGTATCGCCCATCGCGAGGGCTATCCCGAGATCGGCCTGTACTGGGAGAAGGCTGCTTACGAGGAAGCTGAGCACGCTGCCAAGTTCGCAGAGCTGCTGGGCGAGGATCTGGAGCCCAACATGAAGGCCACCACCAAGGACAACCTGGCATGGCGTGTTGACTGCGAGTTCGGCGCTACCGCCGGCAAGGTCGATCTGGCCACTGTCGCCAAGAAGAACGGCCTGGACGCCATTCACGATACCGTCCACGAGATGGCCCGCGACGAGGCCCGTCATGGCAAGGCTCTGAAGGGCCTGCTGGAGCGCTACTTTCGGTAAGCAGGAGAAACCTGCGGAAGACCCTGCGGCGCTGCGCAATCTGACCTACGGTCTGTTTGTGCTCACCGCGAAGGATGGGGAAAAGGACAACGGCTGTATCGTGAACACTGCCGTTCAGGTTGGCGCGAATCCCACCCGGATCGCCATTTCCGCCCAGATGGGCAACCTGACCCGGGAGCTGATCGAAAAAACCGGGAAGTTCAATGTCAATGTGCTGACGCAGGACGTGCCCTTTGAGACCATCCGCCATTTCGGAATGCAGTCCGGCCGGGATGTGGACAAGTTTGCTGACTTTACCGCTGTGGAGCGCAGCCACAATGGCCTCCTCTACCTGACCGAAAACGTTAACGCCATGTTCTCCGCCGAGGTGAAGCACAAAATTGACCTGGGCAGTCACATGATGTTCATCGGCGAGGTCACCGAGAGTAAGGTTCTGGGGAAGGGCGCACCCTGCACCTACGCCTACTACCACAAGGCCATTAAGCCCAAGGGCTGAACGTGTCTTATGGCCAGACGCCCAAGGGCCTGCTGGAGCGGCACTTTAAGCAATCCCGAACAAGTCAATGCATGGCGGAGGCTTTCCTCCGCCATGTTTGTTATGGAGGTTAAAGATGACAGAATATGAAGTTCTGGTGGAAACCATCAACCCCTGCGGCGGTCAGAGACGTGCGAAGAAGGAATTTCTGGAAATCGAAGCAGAAAGCCCCGAGGCCTACGTGGCAGAAAACGCCCAATATCCGGTCATGGACACGGGCAAAAATGCCGACGGCGATGTGGTTATCACCACCGGCGACGGCAGAGGGAATATGGTAAGATTCACCTTTACCGAATAACAGGGACAGTAAGAGGGAGCGGAACTTTCCGCTCCCTCTTTTTTGGGTATCTCCATCCAACTGCCTTGCAGGTTTCCTGTACTGATACCATCTTTATTGGATCTCAGTATAAAAGCCGAAATAGCGGATTGCCGCACCGTATGGCAGGCAGGCGAACAGGGTCGTAACATATTCTTTTGTGATTCTGAGCATCAGAAACAGAATGTGACCGTAAACCGGAATAAACGGGAAGGAGGACTGAACTTCTCCGTATTTCAGAACCTGCCATGCGCACCATATCTGCCAAATCAAAAAGGGAGCGACGACCAGAGCCAGTAAAAGCAAAATCAGCAGCAGAATTCTTTTTACGGTTCTGCACCAGCGCTTTTGCGGCGGCTTGACCCCCATAAGGACGGCGAGTTGCATCAGCGTCCAGCCAAGTACAAGGAATGCGGATGGGGCCAGGACGAGCTGCAGCAACTGAAGAAAGGTAAGGAGAAGACTTCTGCGGGCAAAGTCCTGGGCAACCGGTGTTAAAACAGCAAGGGCGAAAATGAGCAGAGTGGAAATGATACCACCCGTCACAAGCTGGCGAATCAGGCGTTTCCTGTTTGGCGGCGTGGGAATGCCATACAGAATATGCGTTACATCTGCATGAAGCACCTCGGCAATGGTGGTAAGCATATCCAGATCCGGACGGGTGCGCCCGTTTTCATAATTGGATACGGTCTGGCGCGTGACGAATAGTTTTTCTGCAAATGCTTCCTGGGTCAGGCCTGCTTCCTCACGCAGCTGGCGGATGTTCTTGCCAATATCCCGCATGAAACCACTTCCTTTCAGGAAAAAGTATATCCTGCCCTTACCGGAAAGGCAAGCAAGGATCCTTTGACACGGCTGATTTTTCGGGATTTTGCCGCCATGGTTGCAGCAAGACGGGTTTTACGGAATGATTCACTATGAAAAAAGATCCATAATGCTTTTTATGTTCCTGCGTTCGTTGGAATTGAAAGTGAGGCTTCCGCATATAAAAAACCGTTCCACAGAGTCTGCGGAACGGCTTTTGTGAAATTCGCTTTACTTTTCCAGAGCCATGACCTTACCGATTCGGCGCTGATGCCGTTCTGCCCCGCTGAACTCGGTGGAAAGCCAGGTATCCAGAATCTCCAGAGCCAGACTCTCACCCACGACGCCAGCCCCCAGCGCCATCATGTTGGTATCGTTGTGCTGCCGGGTCAGCTTGGCAGAGAGCAAGTCACTGAGCAGAGCGCAGCGAATGCCCTGAATCTTGTTGGCGGCAATGGACATGCCAATACCGGTGGTGCACAGCACGATGCCCTTCTCGCACTCGCCGCTGGCGACAGCCCGGGCAGCGGCGGCGGCAAAGTCGGGGTAGTCGCAGCTGTCGCTGGTGTAGGTGCCGAAATCCTTTACCTCGTAACCCTTCGCCTCCAGATGGGAGATCATCTTGTTTTTCAGCGCCAACGCGCCATGATCACAAGCAATGGACACTTTCATGGAAAATTTCCTCCTATGTGATTTACATAACCAATCCGCCGCTGACGCCCAGAATCTGTCCTGTGACGAATTCCGCGTCCGCCAGATATTCCACAGCTTTTGCTACGTCCTCCGCCTTGCCGTTCCGTCCAACAGGGGCTTCCTCCGCCAGCTCCGCCAGTACCTGAGGGTCCACATTGGCGCACATATCCGTCAGAATTACCCCGGGAGCCACGCAGTTGACTCGGATTCCGCTGGGGCCCAGTTCCTTGGCAAGGGCTTTGGTCAGGGCGATCACCGCGCCCTTGGTGGCGGAATACGCCGCCTCGCAGGATGCGCCCACCTGCCCCCACATGCTGGACACAGTGACCACGCTGCCCCGGTGCTTTTGCAGAAACAGGGGCATGGCGGCGTTTATGCAGTGATAAATGCCCTTGACATTCACATGGAACAGCCTGTCCCACGCGTCCTCCGGCATGGTGGACAGCAGACCGTACCAGCAGATCCCGGCATTGCACACCAGGATATCCACTTCCGGAATTTGCGCAAAGGCCTCTTTTACTGCCGCAGCGTCGGCAACGTCGCAGCAAATGGGCACTGCGCCGGTTCTCTCTGCCACGGCTCGGGCGGCTTCGTGATTTTTCTCGTACAGAAAGTACACCCGATCCCCCCGGGCGGCAAATCGCGCTACCACGGCTGCGCCGATCCCCCGGGAGCCGCCGGTTACTACTACCGTTTGCAAATTCTTATCCCCGTCTTCTGGGGCGGCTGCGGTGGTCGGCATATTGCTTGATGCCGGAGAGCTTGCTGTCGGATTCCGTCATAAAGGCCTTCAGCTTTTCCTCAAACAGCTGATCCGCCGTTTTGGGCGCGGCAGGCTGAACGGGGGTGCGCTGCTGCTGGGGGCGGCTGCCCTCCCAATTCTGGAAACCACCCTCCCGGCGGGGCGCAGAATTCCCGCCCCGAAATGCCGGTTTCCCGGCGTCGCGTTGGGGCTTGGGCTCCAGACGCTTGATGGACAGGTTGATTTTCCCGTTGTCGGTACCGATGACCATGACCTTCACGTCCTGTCCCTCCGTCAGATGCTGGCGGATGTCGCTGACGTATGCGTTGGCCACCTCTGAGATATGTACCATGCCGGTTTTATTGTCCGGCAGGGAGACGAACGCGCCAAAATTGGTGATGGACTTGACTTTGCCCTCTACCACTGCTCCTACGGTTAACTCCATATATGCTCTGCTTCCTCCATATGTGATGGCATTTTTCTTGCCTGAATGACGGGTTAGTCCGGATGAATCAGGACGGTATCCGGGTCAGCAAGTCCCAGCTCATCCTGAGCGATCTGCTGAATGCTCTTTACGGAGCCGATGCTGTTGATCTTTTCCTGCAGATCGGCGTTGGCGCCTTCCATGGCTGCGGCCTGCTCCTGCTTGAGCAGGGTCTGCGCCTGAATCCCGTTGTGCACCCACCGCAGGGCCACCAGCGCGGCGATGGAGAAGATGATCAGCGCGATCAGCGCGATTTTCAGCGCGTTGGGCGCGGAGCGCAGCCTTACTTTGACCTTTCCGGTTTTGAATTCTTTCATGGGTATTACCTCTGCGCCGCACACGGCGCTGCTGAATATGGGTTTTTACTATTGTAACCCATTTTTTCACAGATGCAAACAAAATTTTTGCAAAATCTAAAAAATTTTTCACCGGCAGGCACAGCAGCCGGAGTAATTTTTCCAATCCTTTCCAGAATCCGGTAAAAACGGGACGAAGCCACCGTCCCACAGTGCTTTCCCAGAAGAAGCCTCCTGCCAGCAGACCGAAGCCGTAGCCCGCGCGAATGTCCCCGGCGCAGATTCCGAAGCTGAGATAAATCCACACCCAGCCTGCCGCCGCCAGAAAGATCCCGTCCGCCAGCAGGGTGTGCCGGGGGCGCAGAGGCCGCAGAAGGCCGTAAGCTACCCCCAGCGCCGCGCCCAGCGCCAGGGCGCAGGCCATGCGGTATGCCGCCACTGCCGGAGTCACCGGAACAATCTCCGCCAGCCGCTCTGCCGGGGCTCTTCGTAGGTAAGGGCGCTGATTGACCCCTCCACTGCCACCTGCCCGCCGTCCAGGGACAGATTTTTCAGCTGGAGCTGCTGCCCCTGAACAATGAGGATCCCCAGCGAGGTCTGCAGAACCACGGTGCTTTCGTCAAAGCTGACCACCTCCGTCACGCCGGTCATGGTCAGGCTTCTGCGTTCGTTCATCTGGAGCTTGTGGGGCAAATGCTCCTCGGCCATGGCGCTCCCTCCTTTGCTTTTTCAGCCTATGCGCCGGAAGGGGCGGATATGCAAAGCCCGATGCAAATGCACCGGGCTTTGTTACTATTTCGCTGGGATACCGAGCATACCCAATGGTGTAACGATTACAGACCACCTTGCGCACGCACTGTCAGCGGCAACTCGCCGCATTAGAAGTCGCACTTTTTGGCGATGTACTCCTTCAGCTCGCTGATGGGAATCCGAACCTGCTCCATAGTGTCCCGGTCACGGACGGTGACGCAGTTGTCGGCAGGGGTGTTCTCGTCGCCCACGGTCTGGAAGTCCACGGTGATGCACAGAGGCGTGCCGATTTCGTCCTCCCGGCGGTAACGCTTGCCGATGGAACCGGAATCGTCGAAGTCCACCATGAAGTCCTTCTTGAGCATCTTGTAGATTTCCTCGGCCTTGGGGCTGAGCTTCTTGGAAAGGGGCAGC
The DNA here is from genome assembly GCA_051867285.1 of Faecousia sp. GTDB lineage: Bacteria > Bacillota > Clostridia > Oscillospirales > Oscillospiraceae > Faecousia. Next base: position 33,060 of record JBJDYL010000123.1, read on the forward strand.
ACAGCAGCCTTGAAGGGGGCGAGGTAGGGATGCAGGTGCAGCACGGTGCGGATGTCGGGGTTGCCCTTCTTGTCAACGCCCACCTGCTCCTCGTCGTAGGCCTCACACAGGAAGGCCAGCGCGACCCGGTCGCAGCCCAGAGAAGGCTCGATGACGTAGGGAATGTAGTGCTCGTTCTTTTCCTGATCGTAGTACTCCAGGCTCTTGCCGGAAGCCTCCTGATGGCGGCCCAGGTCGTAGTTGGTGCGGTCGGCAATGCCCCACAGCTCGCCCCAGCCGGAGCCGAAGGGGAACTGGTACTCGATATCGGTGGTGGCACGGGAATAGAAGGCCAGCTCCGCAGGCTCATGATCCCGCAGCCGCAGGGAATCTTCCTTGATGCCCAGAGAGATCAGCCAGTTCTTGCAGAAGTCCTTCCAGTAGGCGAACCACTCCAGATCGGTGCCGGGCTGGCAGAAGAATTCGCACTCCATCTGCTCAAATTCCCGGGTACGGAAGGTGAAGTTGCCCGGAGTGATCTCGTTGCGGAAGGCCTTGCCCACCTGGCAGACGCCGAAGGGCAGCTTCTTCCGGGTGGTGCGCTGGATGTTGGCGAAGTTCACAAAAATGCCCTGGGCAGTTTCGGGACGGAGATAGCAGGTAGAAGCGGTGTCCTCGGTGACGCCGATCTGGGTCTTGAACATCAGGTTGAACTTCCGGATGGCGGTGAAATGGTGCTTGCCGCACTGGGGGCAGACCACATCCTCATGCTCGGCGATGAAGGCGTCCATCTCGTCAAAGTTCATGGCGTCCACGTTCACGCCCTTGCCGGAGGGGGAAGCCTCGATCAGCTTGTCTGCACGCTCCCGGGAGCCGCAGCCCTTGCAGTCCACCAGCGGATCGGAGAAGGAGCCGACATGGCCGGTGGTGACCCAGGTGGTGGGGTTCATGAGAATGGCGGCGTCCAGGCCTACGTTATAGTCGGATTCCTGCACGAACTTCTTCAGCCAGGCCTTCTTCACGTTGTTCTTGAACTCCACGCCCAGAGGGCCGTAGTCCCAGGAGTTGGCCAGACCGCCGTAGATTTCGGAGCCGGCATAGACGTAGCCCCGGTTTTTGCAGAGGTTAACGATCATGTCCAGAGTCTTTTCGCTGTTCTTCATGGTATTTCCTCCAAATTTTTCTGGTTATTTTTGTCTTGAACGTCTATTATACAGGGGATATTCCTGTAAATCAAGTAGTAATTCCCCGGTTATGCCGGGTCGGGTTCCACATAGCGGAAGCTTTCTCCCAGATCGGCGATCATTTTCTCGTAAACCATGTCGCTCAGGGCCACGGTGTTCATGCCTGCATAGCGTTCCGGCGGGATGACCTCCACCAGATGCAGTTCCACGTCGGTATGGTGCAGGTGCCGGAGATTTTTGAAAATCTGCCGGGTGTTCTGAATGGTGCATACCACAATGGGCACATTGGTTTTTTGCGCGATCTTGAATACCCCGGGTCGGAAGGGATGGAGTTTGCCGTCCTTGCTGGTGTAGCCCTCGGGGAAGGCGCACACGGAAACCTTGTCCTCCTTGATGAGCTGAATGCATTTGAGGATGGATTTCAGGGACTGCCGGTCATTCTCCCGGTCGATGGGCTGGCAGAGAATTTTGTGCATGAACTTGCCGATAATGGGCAGATCGTAGTTTTCTTTCTTGGTCAGAAAGGCAAGCTGGCTCTTCCGGAAGCAGTGGAGCACGATGCCCGGGTCGGCGATGAACAGGTGATTGCACACCACCAGGAAACGTCCGTCCTTCGGGGTGTTCTCCAGGCCCTTCGTGTGCAGCCGCACCATAACCAGGCTGATCAGCGCTTCAATATAGATGTGCATCACGGCGCGGTAGAATTTGCTGTCTACTTCCTGGGGCTTGCTCAGATCCACCAGGGCACATACCACCCACAAAAAGAGAAGGGCGATCAGGGCAAGTACCAGATAGATGCCGGCAAACAGCAGCGGCAGTGTCCACACGCTTAAGCCCATGCAGGCAAACAGCACGGCGGACAGCAGCAGCGACAAACCGGCGATGGTTTTCAGCAGCATAAAATTCCTCCGATCCAAATAGATACGGGTATTATACTCTGTTTTTTTCGGCAAAACAAGGCGAAATACTCCACAAAGAGTTTTTTCACAAAGGGCTGGAAATTGGGACAATCAACTGGTATAATGCAGCATATATCTCTGAGATTCAAATGGATGGAGGAATGCGCCGTGAAGCGAACGAATTATCTGCCGCTGCTTGCCTTTCTTTTGGGGCTGCTGTGCCAATGCCTGCGCCGGCTGCTGTACCGCACGGCGGTGGACGGCACGGGGCTGCTGAGGACCGGCACCGCGCTGGCGTGGTGTGTGTATGCGCTGGCGGCGCTGTCAATACTGTTTTTCGCCGCTGCTGTCAGAAAAAAGTGGTGCGGGACCTATAGCACAGCCATTTCCGCCCTGGGGCAGCTGGCAGGCGCAGTGGGCATTGGTTGGACGGTGCTGCGGTATCCGGCGGAAATGTCCGGTGTGCTGGGAGCACTGTGGAAGATTTCCGGCGCAGTGGCGGCGCTGTGCCTGCTGTGGACGGCGTTTTGCAGCTGGCGAAGAAGGAAACCCCATTTCCTGGCCCAGCTGGCGCCCTGCCTGTTCTGGCTGGTGCACATGGTGGATAACTATCGGAACTGGAGCGGGCAGCCGCAGCTGCAAAGCTACCTGTTTGATCTGCTGGGTGCTATGACCATGACCCTGTTCGCCTACTACACTGCCGCCTTTGCCGTGGGGCTGGGAAAGCGCCGGATGCAGCGGTTTACCGCGCTGGCGGCAGGCTTCCTGGGCACGGCAGCAGCCATGCCCAACCACCCCAAAACCCAAATGCTGTACCTGCTGTGCGCCTTGTGGGCGCTGACCAACTTGTGCAGCCGGGGAGTGAAAGAGATCAAGAAAGCAGCGTGAAAGAATGTATCTGCCCGAACCCATAAAACTCTGTATTACCGCGCTGGAGAACGCAGGTTATGCCGCCTACGCCGTGGGCGGCTGCGTCCGGGACGCCTGTCTGGGGCTGACGCCCCACGACTATGATCTGTGCACCAGCGCAATGCCTTCGCAGACGGAGGAAGTCTTTCGGAATTACCGCCTGGTGCTGGCAGGGGAAAAGCATGGCACTGTTACCGTGATTACGGAGGGCGGGCCGGTGGAAATCACCACCTTCCGCACCGAGGGCGGTTACCGGGACAACCGGCACCCGGACTGGGTGAAGTTTGTGCCGGACGTGGAAGGGGATCTGGCCCGCCGGGATTATACCGTCAACGCCATGGCCTATTCCCCCACCCGGGGCTTTGCCGACCCCTTCGGCGGGCGGGAGGACTTAAAAAACCATATTCTTCGGGCGGTCGGGGAGCCGGAAGCCCGATTCCGGGAGGATTCCCTGCGGATTCTCCGGGGCGTTCGTTTTGCCGCCCGCTTTGGGCTGGTGCCGGAAGAAACAACCAGGGAAGCCATGCTTTCTCAGGCGCAGCTCATGGAAAATCTCGCCCGGGAGCGGGTGTATGATGAATTATGTAAACTTCTGCTGGTGGCAAGGGCGGAGGATCTGACTCGGTTTGCGCCCATTCTGGCAGCGGTGATTCCGGAGCTGGCTCCCATGATCGGCTTTGACCAGCACAGCCCCCACCATGCTTATGACCTGTTCACTCACACCGCCCATGTGGTGGAGGGGGTGCCTGCCCAGCTGCCCCTGCGGTGGGCGGCGCTGCTTCACGACACCGGCAAGGTGACGACCTTTACCCGGGACGCAGCCGGGCGTGGGCATTTTTACGGTCACGCCAAAGAAAGCGCCCGAATTGCAGAGGATGTTCTGCGCCGGCTGAAAGCCCCCGCTGCTCTGCGGGAAACGGCGGTAACGCTGATCGGAAAGCACATGACCCGGCTTCAGCCGGACCGGAAGCTTCTGCGCCGTCAGGTGTCCCGGCTGGGCTTTCCCATGGTGGACGCGCTGTTTGCCCTTCAGAAAGCGGACATGGGCAGCAAGGGCACCGGCGAGGACGATGGGCAGGAATTGTTTTCCCAGGTTCGGGAGCTTCTGGAGCAGCTGCGCTGGGAGGATGCCTGCCTGAGTCTGAAGGATTTGGCGGTGAAGGGGGACGACCTGATCGCCATGGGCTTTCAGGGGAGAGAAATCGGCGCATGTCTCAACGCCCTGCTGGAGCAGGTGGTGGAGGAGCGGCTGCCCAATGAGAAAAATGCGCTGCTGGCCTGCGCTGCGGAAATGAAGGAGGATCAAAAATGAGAATTGCCATTGTCACCGGAGCCAGCTCCGGAATGGGACGGGAATTTGTCCGGCAGCTGCCGGAGTATGTGCAGGTGGAGGAAATCTGGGCGGTTGCCCGGCGGCAGGAGGCGCTGGAAGCGCTGAAAACGGAAGCTGCGGTTCCCGTTCGCCCCATTGTGCTGGATCTGCTCAAACCGGAAAGCTTCGACGCCATCCGGGCGCTGCTGGAAGCGGAGCAGCCAGACATCCGGCTGCTGGTCAACGCGGCGGGCTTCGGTAAATTCGGCGCTTACCACAAGGTTGACCTTGCGGACGACTGCCGCATGATCGACCTGAACTGCAAAGCGCTGCTGGTGATGACCCGGCTGTGCATTCCCTATATGCGCCCGGGCAGCCACATTCTGGAGTTGGACAGCCTGTCCGCCTTCCAGCCGGTGCCTTACATCACCACCTACGGCGCCACCAAGGCATTTGTGCTCAGCTACAGCCGGGCGATGAACCGGGAGCTGAAGCCCAAGGGCATCCGGGTCATGGCTATGAATCCCGGCTGGGTGAAAACCGAATTCTTCCGCCATGCTTTCCAAACCAACGGCGACGGGGAAGTGCGGCATTTTGACCGGCTGTATGAAGCGGCGGACGTGGTGAAAACCGGCCTGCACGACCTGTATCACACCCGCAAGGATTGCTCCATTCACGGTCTGCCTGTGAAGCTGCAGGTATTTGCGGTGAAGCTGGTGCCCCACCGGTTTGTCATGGACATCTGGCTGAACCAGCAGAAAAAAGCGAAAAATAATGAAGGGCTGGTGAAACAAGCATGAAAAAGAAGATTCTGGCGCTGATTCTGGCCCTTGGGCTGCTGCTCAGCGGCTGCGTGGAGGTTCAGATTCTGCCGGCCGAAACCGGTGTATCCGGAGACGGACTGACCGTGCAGTTCATCGATGTTGGGCAGGCGGACTGCGCCCTGCTGGAATGCGGCGGGGAATACATGATGATCGACGGCGGCAACCGGGACGACAGCCAGCTGGTGGTGTCCTTCCTGGAGCAGCAGGGCGTAAAGGAACTGGCAGCCGTGGTGTGCACCCACGCCCATGAAGATCATGTGGGCGGTTTGCCCGCGGTGCTGGCGGTGTATCCCACCAAAGCGGTGTACGCCCCCACCAAAACCTATTCCTCCAATATTTTTGACAAGTTCGTGTACTATACCGACCAGCAGGGACTGGAAATCACCATCCCTGCGCCTGGGGATCAGTTCTCCCTGGGGGAGGCTACCATCACAGTGCTGGGACCGGTAAAATCCTACGCCGAGACCAACGATACCTCCATTGTGCTGCGCGTTGACTACGGCGCAACCTCGTTCCTGTTCACGGGCGATATGGAGACGGACGCGGAAAACGATATGCTGGACTACTGGGAAGGGAAAGTGGACTGGAAAGCCGATGTGCTGAAGGTGGGGCACCACTGCTCCAATACCTCCACCGGCTACCGCTTCCTGAATGAGGTCAGTCCGGAATACGGTGTCATCAGTCTGGGCAAGGACAATTCCTACGGTCATCCCCATAAGGAGCCTATGTCCCGGCTGAAGCAGGCGGGGGTAGTCATTTTGCGTACCGATGAGCTGGGCACCATTCAGGCCGTTTCCGACGGCAAGGAAGTCACCTTCACCTGGGGCAACCAGTCCGCCAATCCGGAAAATGCCGAGCCTGCCGAGGCAACGGTGTTTATCGGCAATAAGAACTCCAAAAAGTTCCACACCCAGGACTGTGCCAACCTGCCGGCTGAGAAAAATATGGTGGAATTCGATTCGTATCAGGCTGCCATCGACGCGGGGTACTCCCCCTGCGGTAGCTGCCTGGGATAACCGCAAAAATGCCGCCCGGCTTAGCCGGGCGGCGTTGTCGTTTAATGGGGCATGTACACGTTGATATCCACGTTCCCGCTGATGCCGGGGACGCTTCCGCTGCTGGTCCACTGCCACATTTCCACCTTCCAGGGGTAGGTCATCCGATCCTGATACAGCGCCAGCCAGAAGGGGTATTCCTCCAGCTCGCTTAGATAGTACAGCTTCTCCGACTGATGCCAGTTGAAGTAAATCATAGGCTGATAGCCCATTTTCCGCATCTGTCCGCAGAAGTGGAGCTGAATATCCGTCAGGGTGCGGGCGTCCATGTTTTTTGTCCGGGCGTCGTCGGCAGGGATTTCCCAGTCCAGAATCACGGGCATATCCAGATTCGTCTCAGCCAGAATATTCAGCATAAACTGGATTTCCTCGTCGGTTTCCTTGATGTTCAGCGCCTGAGAGAAGAAGTATGCGCCGATTTTCAGTCCGGCGGCCTTGGCCTGCTGCAAATTTTGTCGGGCGTATTCGTCCTCCACCAGCTTGCCGCTGCCGTAGCCCCGGTAGCCCAGACGAATGATGGCAAATTCGATGCCGGAGCGTTTTACCGCGTCCCAGTCAATGGCGCCCTGATGGGCAGACACATCCACGCCAGGGTAGCTGTCCACATTTTGCAGCAGCAGGTAATTGTGCCGGTTGTACTGGAAGTCATAGCGGTTATAGGGATTGCGGTCCGGGGGAATGGTGGGGTTTTCCGGTTCCGTTTCCGAAATGGTTGGTTCCAGAATGGTTGCCTGCGTTGGCTGCGTCTCCACTGCCTGCGCGTGGAAATCCTTCAAGGATTCCGGATCCTCGTCCATGGTCATATAGGGCAGACTGACAGCAATCACCGCAGCCAGCAGTCCGGCTGCCAGCAGGGCGATGATGCCCATAATCAGTTCCGGGCGGACACGTCTGCGGGTGCGGGAACGCAGGGCGTCCAGCATAATCTGCTCGTCGGGGTAGTCATCCAACGCTTCTTGTTTTTCCGGCAGCTTCAGAAAGCCCATCATTTCCGCCCCCTTTCAAAGGTATGCTTTCGACACAGTATATCATATTTTTCCCCATTCGCCAAGGGGATAATTCCGCTTAAGGAAATCTTAAACAATCCGTAAATTTTCCCTGTGTTGTGTTGCATTCTGTCTGTTTTGCAATATAATATTAGACAACGCAATACTCTTGGCAAAGGTGATTATTTATGAATGGCATTGGCGGTTGGTTACGGCAGTTTTCCGCGCGGCTTTCTGCGGGACTGCGCAGCTTTATGGCGGGGCGTTACGGCACAGACCGGCTGAATATGGTGATACTATGTGTGGGCCTGGCAGCGAGCCTGCTGTCGGTCTTTTTCCGGTCTACACCGCTGAACCTGCTGTTTTTTGTGCTGAGCTACGGACTGATGATCTGGGCAATTTTCCGCAGCCTGTCCCGGAATACCTACAAGCGATATCAGGAGAACCGAAAGTTTCTGCAGATTCTCAACCGGCTGAAGGATCGGCAGAACCGCTACTTCGACTGCCCCAAATGCCGCCAGATGGTGCGGGTTCCCCGGGGCAAGGGCAAGATTTCCATTACCTGCCCCCGCTGCCATGAAAAGTTCATTCGGAAAACATAAGAAAACACCGGCGCTGCCCTTTGCGGGGCGGCGCCGGTGCGTTTTTCATTCCTCCGACAGCAGCTCCGGGTGCTTCTCCTGAAGCCACTCTTTGATAATTTCCTCGGAAAGCTGGGAAATGCTCCACTTCTTTTCGGCAGCAATCTTCATCAGCAGCGCTTTTGTATGTGCGTCCGTACGATATGTCACGGCTTCTGTTTTCTTCAACGCAATCACCTCTTGTATACATCGTATACTTTTTTCGTTGACAAAACTACGATTACATTATATTCTTTGTATACAACCGTTTCTTATTCGGAGGGTGATACTATGACTGACTATGAAACAATCCGGGATTCCGTGCTGGGCTATCTGTCGGAAGCCTATCGGGTGCCCTGGGCAGAGAATATCTCCCGGGAGGGCACAGCCTACGCCCAGGCGTACCAGGATTTCTGGACCGCCCGGGAACATCTGTGCGAGCGATTCCAGCTGGATTGGGAGGACGACGACCTGGAGCTGATCATGAACGCTGTGCTCCTGGTGGAGAAGGACGTGGCCCGGGGAATGTTTGACGCCACCCTGACCTACGCGGAAAAAGGCCGACAGTTATAAAAACCGGCGTTGTTCCCGATGGAACAACGCCGGCAGCGTTTACGGATTCAGATGCACGTTCAGATGGGGATAGGTCATTTCGATGCCCTGCTGGTCAAAAATATCCTTGATCCGCTGGTTCACCAGGAAATACACATCCCAGTAGTCCTCGGGCTTCACCCACAGCCGCAGGCTGTAGCTGATGGCGCTGTCGCCATAACCGGTTATCACGGCGGCAGGCGCGGGCTCCAGCAGCACGTTGTCCACGGTGCCTGCCAGCACCAGCGCGTCCAGCACCTTCTGGGTAGGCGCACCGTAGGAAGCGGAGGCGGTCAGCTCCACCCGGCGGCTGTCCGCGGCGGAGAAATTCACGATCTGCGCCGCCACCACCGCGCTGTTGGGGATGGATACCACCCGGTTATCCGGGGTTGCCAGCACGGTGTAGGTCATGTTAATTTCCCGGACGGTGCCGCCCTGACCGGCGATCTCCACATAGTCCCCGGAATGGAAGGGGTGGGTGTACAGAATGGTGAAGCCGCCGATGATGTTGGACACCATATTCTGCAGCGCCAGAGAAAGCGCCAGAGTCAGCACGCTGGCCAGCGCAACAATGCTGGATACGTCGATGCCCAGCGCGGACGCTGCGATTAAAAACAGCAGAATGTACATTGCTGCCTTGGCCAGCGAGGTAATCAGGCTGTGAGCGGCCTTTTCCAGCCGGGATTTTTCCAGAGACGACGCGATCAGTTTCATGACGATGCGGATGACAAGAATGCCGATGACCAGAATCACCACAGCGGCGCACAGGTTCTTGAACAGCACGCTGTGGAGAAAACCGAATAAAATTTCGAGCATACAGGCTCCTCCTTGATTGGGTTTTTCCCTACATTATAGCGGCCTTGCCGCGAAATAGCAACCTTCAATTCGATGCAGTATCCCCCGGAGCGCGGACGCTCCGGGGGTAATTTGTATCATGCTCCGGGGAAAATCAGGGTGACCTTAAACAAATCGCCGTCCACCAGCAGCTGCAATTCGCCTTTTTGCAGCTCCATCAGACTCTTGGCGATATTCAGTCCCAGACCGCTGCCTTCGGTGTTCCGGGAGTCGTCGCCCCGGACAAACCGCTCCAGCAGCTCGTCGGCACCGATGTTCAACTCCTCCCGGGAGATGTTCTTCACCGACAGGATCACCTTTCCCTCCAGCTGCGCCAGATCAATGTACAGCCGGGTGCCGGGCAGGGCGTACTTCACGGCGTTGCTTAAAAGGTTACTCAGAATCCGCCACACCAGCCGTCCATCGGCCATCATGGGAACCATGTCCGCGTCATGCCGGAATACGGGACTGAGCATGGCTTTGTCCAGCTTGTCGGCAAATTCGCCCAGCGCCTGATTCACGGATTCCACGGCATCCACCCGGGTGATGTCCACGCTCATATTGCCGGTGCTTGCCTTGCTCATGTCCATCAGATCGTCAATGAGCTTTTTCAGCCTTTGGGACTGCCGGTCCAGAACCTCCAGATACTGCTGCCGTTCTTCCTCGGTCTGCGCCTTTTGCAGCAGATCCACATAATTGATGATGGAGGTGAGGGGGGTCTTAATATCATGGGATACGTTGGTAATCAGTTCCGTTTTCATTCGCTCGGACTTCAGCTGCTTCCGGGCGGCGACTACCGCCACATCCGCCAGATTGTTCAGGCTCTCGGCGAACTGCCGGAAGGCGCCCACCATATGCCTGTCGTTGACCTTAATATCCAGATCGCCCTTGCTCATGCGGCTGGCGCTGTCCAGCAGGTTCCCGAAGCAATAGGCGCCGTAGAGAACCAACAGCAGCCACAGAACAAAGCTCCACAGGCTTCCGTCGCTGGCAAAAATCAAAATCACCATGAGTCCGCCTGCCAGCAGCCACTGCCACACCAGCGGCAGATAGGCAAGGAAGCGATTGACGATTTTTTCCAGCCGCCTTGCCAGCGCACAGGTCACGCTCCACAGCTTCTTGCCCGCGCGAACCAGCCAGGGCAGTACCTTGACGCTGAGGAAGCCCTCCAGCCACTTACCAAACCGGACGCACAGGCGCAGCACATAGCCGCACAGGGTGTTGCGCCACCAGAAACCGCCGGGGGTTTTCATCTGCGCTACCACCGTGTAGCAGAAGCCCACGAATACCAGACAGGCAAGATATGCTGCCAGAATTCCCAGGCCGCAGCCGGTGATCAGGTCGCTGCGCACCAGATACCGTGCCGAAGCCGCGCCGCCTGCCAGGAACATCGCAATCAGGCAGCCGCCGCCCACCAGATACAGATCCAGCGGAATCCGGTTCAGACCGCCGGCGCGCACTTCCGGAACACCGGGGCGGCATCCGGCAGCGCTGCACAGGTACACTGCCGTGACCGCCAGCACCAGCAGGCACACGCCTACCATGGGCAGCAGGATCTGCCGGGAGTCGCGAATAATCCGTACCACATTCCACATGGCAGCGTCATTTTCCCGGGTACCATTCACATACAGCGTCACCGTCATCTCCGGCATGGGAACGTAGACGTATTGCGCGGTCACATCCTCACCGGCGGCGCTGTCATAGTAACCGATCCGGTTGATCTGATAGCTGCTTAGGGGCTTGTTGTCAATCATCACCGGCTCGGTCACCGGGATATCCGGCACCGTCTCCACCGGGACGGTAGTGGGAGGAACTGTGGGTTCCACAGTGGCCTCCGTGGTGGGAGCCTCCGTGGTGGGAGCCTCCGTGGACTCGGCTGCCGCTTGCGTCCCATCGGCAGCTTCTCCCGTCCCCTCGGGAACGGCGGAGGCGCTGGAGGGAACCGTCTCCTCCGCGGCAGCGGTTTCTGCAGCGGCGGAAGTTGCTTCAATGGGGCTGCCGGTTTCGTCTGTAGCTGTGGTTTCCGTCTCCGGGACGGTTTCCGCAGCGGTGGTTTCGGGAACCGTTTCCGCCGTGGTTTCCGGAACCGTTTCTTCCACTTCCACCGGGTTGCTGGTGAACACCATGCAGCCGTTTTCATCGGTGGTCAGCAGTCCTACGGCGTCCGGCGCGGAGATTTCGTAAATGACATCCCCATTGGCATCCGCACACCGGAAATAGTTCAGCGCGTTGGTATCCACATCCATACCCGGCTCAAAGCCCCGGTAGACCACTCTGCCGGATTCGTCCTTGAACACGAAACCAATGCTGCTGTCACTGCCATAGCTGGCGGCACCATCGGGGTAGCCGATGGAAATTTCGTATACCGCGCTGCCCAGAGGCTGGATGGCGTCATAGAGGTAGGTTTCCCCCTCCACCACCGACCGGGAAAAGTTCACTTCCAGTTCCGTCTGGGAATCTGACAGGGTGTCCACCAGATACATATACTTTCCGCTGATGGGGAAGGTATAGGCGGTTCCGATCTGGGCAAAGTCCGCATTGTAGCTGCTTAGTACATTGCCCTCTGCATCCGTGATGGTGTAGCCATGATCGGGATACTCCCGGTAAAACCAGTCCGCGTCCCCAACCTGCGCCCGAACCATGTCATCGGAGCAGCCGCCCAGAATTTTGCTGGAATAGATCAGCGCCACTTCATTGGCATAGATCTGGGCGTCGTTTCTCACCTGCTGCGCCAGATATTCGTCCACGGTCTTGTTGTACAGGTCCATCTCCGACAGGGCGAAAATGGCGGTAATTCCCCCGGCCATTCCCAGAATGCACAGGGCGCACAGCATAATCGCGATGAACTTGAAGACAATATGATTTTTCACTTCTGATCGCCCTCCATCTTATATCCCTGTCCCCAGACTACCTTCAGGTAGCGGGGCTCCGAGGGATTGATCTCAATTTTCTCCCGCAGATGCCGGATATGCACTGCCACTGCGCCTTCACTGCCCAGGGCTGTTTCCTGCCAGACAGACTCATACAGGCACTTGGTGGAGAACACCTTGCCAGGGTTTGCCATAAGCAGGTGCAGAATGGCATATTCCGTGGGGGTCAGCGCCACGCTTTCGCCCTCCACGGTGACGGACTTGGTGCGGTCATCCAGCGTGACGCCGCCCACGGTCAGGTTGCCGGAGGATGGCTCCGGACGGCTTCCCAGCCGGGAATACCGGCGAAGCTGGGAGCGAACCCGCGCCAGCACCTCCACCGGGACAAAAGGCTTGGTGATGTAATCGTCTGCGCCCACATTCAGACCCAGCACCTTGTCCTCCGTTTCGGACTTGGCAGTGAGCAGAATAATCGGCGCGTTGGAAAATTCCCGGATTTTGGAAGTGGCGGTAATTCCGTCCATCACCGGCATCATGACATCCAGCAAAATCAGGTGGATATCGTTTTCCCGGACAATCTCCAGCGCTTCCTGGCCGGTAAAGGCCTCAAACAGTTGGTAGCCCTCCGGTGCCAGATAAATTTTCAGTGCATTGACAATATCCGGCTGATCGTCACAAATCAGGACGTTGTACACGGCGCATCGCTCCTCTTTCTCATTCTGGAACCCATTATAGCATCAAACTTCTTAAGAAGAAAGAGGAAGAATCCTTAAAATGTTATTAACATTTCCAGCGGTTTTTGTGGGAGAAAGCCGCCGCCCGGTCAGGTATCTCCTGGGCATCTCATGTGTGGCCGGTGGAGAGCCAAAAAAATGAAATAAAAATAAGAATTATTTGCAAAAATACTTGATATTTGCATGGGTATTCTGTATACTCATAGCATTGGCCGGCGGGTATTTCAACAGGAAACCGGGCCGGCCGACAATTTGCTTTAGGAGGCTATACAAATGAAGTACGTATGCAATCTGTGCGGCTGGGTTTATGATGAGGATGAGACTGGTGTAAAGTGGGAAGACCTGCCCGAGGATTTCGCCTGCGACCTGTGCGGCGTGGGCAAGGATGAGTTCAGCCCCGAGGAATAAAGCGAAGAACTACACCCCGGCATTCTGAAAGGAATGCCGGGGTATCTGTTTGTTATTGTGAATCCCGAAAGGAGGGGGCGCCGCGTCACCGGACTGGCCCATTTAATTGTTCGAATCTCCGACGGCAAGAAAGCACATACCCGAATGGGTATGTGCTTTCCTGGTGAAGTAGAATCCGATATATCCGAACTATGGGAACCCAATGCCAACTCGATATCGGCAAGACTGACGGTTTCGTTTCCGTCCCGGAAATTATAGGTGAACACCAGCTTGTCCTCATAGACATACACTGCATTCACGAAAATATCGATGATGCGCTTTCGGTAAGTCATGTCCTCCATATTGCCATTTTTGAACTGATTGATCCAGCGGATAATCATTTCTCTGGTATAGACCGGGCGGCGGAGCTTTGCTTGCAGGATGGAAAGCTGAAGCTGTTCTCTCTGGGATTCCAGCTCCTCCAGCATGGATTTCGTGGAACTGGTGTGAATGCCTGCAAGAATAGCATCCATCAGATTCTGGAGTTTTTTCTCACAATCCTTTAATTCTGCTTCCAACGCCGGAAGGGTAGGATCATCCTGCTGCTGGAGAACCAGAATCGCATCCGCAATGCGGGAGATTTCTTCTTCCCGGAATACCCTGGCAACGGTTGTTTCCACCACGATGCTTTCAATCCAGTGCTTTCTCACAGCCTTTGAACTGCACCCCTTGTGTCGCTTGCTGTTTCCACACTTGTAGTAGCAGTGAATTGCGCCGGTTTTGCTTGTTCCACTTTCTCCTGCCATCAGTGCACCGCAGTGTCCGCAAAACAGTTTCGTCGTCAGCAGATATTCCTCTGCCGCTTTTCCTCTGGCGGAGGCCTTCTTGTTCAAGTCCATCCTTTTCTGAACCCGATCAAACAGCACCGGGTCGATAATCTGAGGGATTCCTCCGGGAATTACGGTATCGTCGTAGTGATACTCTCCGATATACTTTCCGTTCCGAAGTGTCTTGCCCAATGCAGCAATCCGGAAGGGATGGTTGAGCTGATTTCGGAGACCCCGTTCATTCAGAGAATCCGCAATTACCTGCATGGATTCACCACTGTCATATCGGGAGAATATCTCCTGAACAATCGGTACCTTTTCGGGGTCAATTTCATAGGTTCTGTCCTTTCCTACTCGATAACCCAGAGCAAGGGTACCACCATTACTTCTGCACTTCAAGGCGTTTTCCTGCTGACCTCTGCGCACCTTTACCGCTAGCTCTGCGGAGTAATACTCAGCCATGCCTTCCAGCATGGATTCCAGTATAATGCCTTCCGGGCCATCGGAGATATTCTCTGTAGCAGATATCACCCGAACACCATTTTTCTTTAACTGGTGTTTATAGTAGGCACTGTCATAGCGGTCTCTAGAAAAACGATCCAGCTTCCAGACAAGAACGACCGAAAATGCTTTTTTCTCGCTTTCCCGGATCATCTGCCGGAATGCGGGACGGTCATCGGTTCTGGCAGAGAAGGCGCGGTCAATATATTGATTCACAATCGTGAGATTGTTTTTCTGTGCGTAAGCCAAACACTCCCGCAGCTGACCCTCAATGGATTCTTCACGCTGATTGTCAGAAGAGTATCGTGCGTAAATAACTGCGTTCATAGTTTTCTCCCTATACGATATGGTACTGTGCGTTCCTGGTTGTGCCTTCACAGCGGAGACTGCCCTCGTCTTCCAGTTTTTTCAACAGGCGATACGCCTGCGGCCCGGAAACATGAAGAAGTTCAACTACATCTTTGCGCGTGATCACTCGCTTTGTCTTTGCCAACTTCATAATGAGTTCTTTGTATCTCAGTGCGTCGATATCCGTCTGTCGGACATACTGGACAGGATTCTTGTAGGATTTTGCACTGAGCACATAGGCACGGCCTTTTCCGTTGCCAATTGCTTCCACCAGTCCCGCTTCATGGAGCCGTTCCAGAGTAGCTTTCAGTTTCGCCTCGGGAATGTTGCAGACATCCAAAATTTCATTCAGAGACATTCTCCGATTCTGCTTCAGCGCATTCAGCACCAACAGAGAATTGACAGGCATCGCTTCACCGGTGCGCTGCTGCTCCTCAGTAATGAGGGAGATGATGTGCTCGTCTGGCAACCCTCTGGGAATAAACAGCTTTACGGTCGTTGGTGTGCTCTCAGAATAGTCCGGCAAATCCCGTCCGAACCGCAGAGAGCCTTCAAAAATCCGATCCACGCCACGACCGGAACGCTCAGCAAGACCGATTCGTTTCAGAGCGT
The DNA here is from genome assembly GCA_051867285.1 of Faecousia sp. Classification (GTDB taxonomy): domain Bacteria; phylum Bacillota; class Clostridia; order Oscillospirales; family Oscillospiraceae; genus Faecousia. The sequence goes on from JBJDYL010000123.1 coordinate 48,532, forward strand.
CTGCCAGAACAGGGTTTCTGCCGTGTGGTTCTACATTCAGAATGTTGCGGAAGGTGACTCCTTCAATGAAACCGCCAGGATTGCTGATGGTGAGGCCGTCGGCATCCATTTTCAGGAGCACTCTGCCAAGGCGGGTATAATCCCGGTGGGCAAAGGCATTGACGATTGCCTCCCGCACTGCACGGTGATCAAATTCCGGAATGGAAATTCGGAACAATCCCATTTCCATCTCGCGCTCCGGATTTCGCGCGGATACAAAATCGATCATCTTCTCCGCCGCAGCCAGCAGGGGTAGGAAGAACGACTCATTTGCTGTGACGGAAGAACCCTGCATCATAATAAAAGCGGATTCAGCAGTTGGCATCAGTTCTCTCAGACGGTCACACTTTCCCAGCAGCAGGATTCCGGTATAGGTGGGAATCAGTTCCTCTCCTACTGTGACCACCAGCTGCAATGCCTTGTCCAGATCCTCATCCGGCAATTCCAGAAGGGCCCTTTCTCCATTGTAGGTACGGATGATTTTGCGAAGGCGCTCCCGTTCCAGAGGATCCAGATCCTGATAAGTTGCATTGGGAACCGGCTGGGCAGAGAAATCCAGTAAGGACAGTTCACTGAGTCTGGAGCTGATCTCGTAGGGATACATGGGAATATTCTCCGGGGTTCCGTCTGCTTTCAGTCTGCGGCGCTGCAGTTTTCCGTTGGAGGAAGCTACAACCGTTCGACTTCTGGGAACATGAATCACCAGAACGGGCTTCTCCATTGGGAGGATTTCCAGACGCGTGGAGATGGGCGGAATGGTACGGTTTGCAATAAATGCGGAGAGCTGTGTAATATCCTGATGCTGTTCGTGCAATCCAGTTACCGTACCGTCATCTTCTACGCCCAAGTACAGATCACCGCCGTTGGTATTTGCGAAAGCAACCACGGCATCCACTAAATCAGAATCGCTCAGCTTCTTCAGATCACTTTTGAATTCCACTTCCATGGTCTCCCGTTCCGGAATCAAACCTGCCATAATTACATCCTCCTTCTTATATTGATTCATATTATATTGCACGCGTGCAATAAAGTCAATAGAAAATAACACGGAATGTGCAATTCGTATAATCAATATCACACAATGTACTTTTTCCAAAACACTGATTTGTGTTTCTTGCATCTTATAATTGAACATATGTTCATTAAACATAGAAATCTAAAAGATGTCAAGGCGCGCTTTCAGCTGCCTGGGGAAAGCACTCTGCCAGCGAGTGAGAGTGTGCCGGATTTATGCAGTGATCAAAGGTATACCATCAGCATTTGAAAAATGCGCAGCCAGCACGCAGCGCTGATCTTGGGGATTGGGGATTCGCCCCAACAAGCAAAATCCGGCTGGGTAGCACCCAGACACTGCTTGCCACTATTGTACCAAATTTGGTACATGTGGGAATCGCTTTTTTATTTGCATTCCAGAGGATAAGAAAGACTTAAGAATCGGCAGCATCGACATTCTCATTTTCCTGTGCTATGATGTAGAAAACGAAAGAAGGTGCCTGTATGCAGAAGATACTCCTGTTGGAAGATGATATCACTCTGGGCAGCGGCATTCGTCTGGCGCTGCAAAGCCCCTCGGTGCAGACACAGCTGTGCTGCACGCTGGCGCAGGCACAGAACGCGCTTGCGCAAAATAGCTATGATCTGCTGATTCTGGATATCAATTTGCCCGACGGCAGCGGTCTGCAGCTATTGGAGCGGGTTCGGAAAACAAGCGATGTGCCCGTGATTCTGCTGACTGCTAACGATATGGAAATGGATGTTGTCACGGGCTTGGAATCTGGGGCGGACGATTACATCACAAAGCCTTTTTCTCTGGCAATTCTCCGGGCAAGGGTGAACGCCCAGCTGCGGCGGAGAATGTCCACGAAAACATCCTGCATTGAGATTGACAGGTTCCAGTTTGACTTTGACCGGATGGAGTTCCACAAAGATGGGCAGAGCATTGAACTGAGCAAGACGGAACAGAAGCTGCTGCGGATTCTGGTGGAAAACCGGGGGCAAACCCTGTCCCGCGCTACGCTGGTGGATCGCATCTGGACGGACGGTGCGGAATACGTGGACGAAAATGCCCTGTCCGTCACCGTCAAACGGCTGCGGGACAAACTGGAGGACACGCCTTCCAGTCCCAAATATTTGAAAACGGTGTACGGCATCGGGTACACCTGGGCGGTGAAGTGATATGACCTACGCAATCCTAGCGTCCTCCATTTTGCTTGTGGGTGGAGTTGTATTATGGTATCGCCGGCGCACCCGACGGATTCTGGAAAATCTGAACCGGATGCTGGACATCGCCATGCAGGGAAATTTTACGGAGGCCAGTTTTGACGAAACCATGCTCTCCGCACTGGAAAGCAAGCTTGCCCACTACCTTGCGGCGTCCACGGTTTCCGCCAGGAATGTAGCCGCGGAAAAGGACAAGCTAAAAGCCCTCATCGGGGACATTTCCCACCAGACCAAAATGCCCATTGCAAACATCCTGCTGTACACCCAGCTTCTGTCGGAGCAACCCCTGCGGTCGGAAAGCCGCTACTGCGTGGACGCGCTGGAGGGGCAGACAAGGAAGCTCCAAAGCTTGATCGATGCGCTGGTGAAAACTTCAAGGCTGGAATCTGGAGTCATCGCCCTGAATCCGGCTTGCGGAAAACTACAGGTTGTGATGGATGCTGCCC